>JAYYEI010000081.1:0-5694 GCA_036159995.1 Bacteroidota bacterium | reverse complement strand
CCCGAAGGCGCCTTTTCCAAGTGCTGGGGTAGAGGGGAGATCAGTTGCCGAGCTTGTTCATCTCCTCTTGGAACGTCTCCTTGAAACGCTCGTAGTTGTATTCGGCCATGATGCGCTCGTCCTCGGAGATCTTCTCGTTGTACTTCGAGGCAAACTTCTCGCCGCTGAGCTCGAGGGCGACGTAGGCGACATAGATGCCGTTCTCGCGCTGGGTGAGCTTCTCGCAGATGACGATGGCGCCACGCAGCTCCTGGTCGACCACGGTCCGGGCCAATTCGTTGAAGGACTCAGTGGCCTCTTCGCGGTTGTTGAACTCGGTGCTCGACACGTAGTTGTCGGTCACGGCTTTGATGGTGGCGCTGACGGTCCGGGCGATTCGGCTTTCGGCGGTGGAGCGCGCCTTCTTCTTGGCGATCTCGCGGTCCTGGCTTTCGCCGGTGGCGGTGGAGCGGAAGTGCTTGCTGTCGCTGTTGTATTCGGAACCGGTGCAGAATTCGACGATTTCGACTTCGCCTTTCGGCTTGGCGACTTCTTTGTTCTTCTTGCAGCCGGTCGTGAAGACGGCCAGGCCGAGGACCAGGCCCGTCGTGGTGAGGAGTGCAGTACGGGTCATAGCGTTTGTGTTAGTGGGTTTGTGAAGGGTAGGGGCCAATATCGTGCCAAAGTGGTCAGCGCAGGGCCCGGATGAGGTCGTTTCCGTGTTTTTCGCGCAGGGCTTCGGCCGCGTTGGACAAGGCGAGGGTCAACGCGGTGGCGGGATCCAGCTGGACGCCTTTGACTCGGTCGAGGACTGCTTGGTGGACGATGTTGCCCGATGCATTGCGCAAAACGAGCCCCCCCTGGACATAGGCCGTGTGGAAGTTGCCGAGGTCACCGCTGGGTGTACGACGTTCGGCGCGCAGGTCCACGGCGAGATTGAAATCACTGTCGGCTCCGGCATCCACGACGATGTACCCTGCATCGAGCAGCAACGAGCGCAGGGCCGCGATGGGGCCGGCATGGGCTTCTACGTCGAGTTGAGAGTTCGAGGCGGGCACAATCTGGACCGAGGGCATCTCGACCTCCACGGGGAGGGTGATGCCGTCCACGACCAGGTCTCCGAGCAGCTCCACGAGCACAGAGGACAGGCCGGCTGCGCGGGTCAAGCGGTCCACGTCGATGGTGCACGTCAGGTTCCGGTCGGGCCGTGCGGGATCCACGTCGCTGATCAGGGCGACCACGGTGCCCTCATCATCGGTGAATTCGGTGGCCTTTTTCATGTAGGTGCCGTTGTGGTATCGGTACAGAAGGGGCAGGCCACGGACGTTGCCGCCGTCAAGGGTGGCATGCAGGCCCAACGGAAAGCGGAAGTCTCCCTGGGCACTGAGGGTGACCACGTTCATCGCGGCATTCAATTCGATGTTCCGAACGGCTTCGCGCATCGTGCGCAGCAAGTGGGGTTCAACACTGACCTCCACACCATCGATGGTGGCCCGGTTGACCTCATTCCAGAACTCTTCCAGACCGAGGACGCCGGCCCCCCAATGGTCCAAAGCACCTTGAATGTTACCGCTTGCGAGGTCCTGTTTGCCGGCCTCGTGTTCGAGCAGGGCGAGGTCAATGGCTTCCTGTCGGCGGGCCTGCCGCTCGGCGGCATACCGGGCCTTGTCCAGACGGTAATAGACATAGGTGCCCTGCGGCCCTTCCCACACGTCCACGACCTGGAATCCGGCGATGCGTTCCTCGGCCCGGCTGGAGATGGTGTTCGTGAAATCTTCTCGGACCTGACCATTCCGCTCCTCGCTTTCAAGCAGGGATGTGCTTTCCACACGCAGGGCGATCTCACCGACAAGGTCGGCGGCGGCGCGCTCCTTGGCGGTCCGCAGGGCTTCACCCGGAATGGGATTCGGGGTGGCACTGCCGATGCCGATGTAGTGCAGGCTGGACACGGGGCGTTCCCCCACCCACGAAGGGGGCGGGGTCTGCTCGATGCCCCGGCGCCCGGTGCAGCCGGTGCCCAGCAGGATCAAGGCCAGGATCGATATGGACGTGCGGAGACTCATTCGATGTGGCGGGTGAGGAACTGTTCAATGTCGCGCGTGCCGCGGGCGGTGGCTTCCTGGATGACCTGGGCGCGCAAGGAGGCTTCCGTCGCCAGCTCGCGTCGCGCACCGAGCAGGGCATTCATGCGGGACTTGCCGCCGCGGTCCACCTCGCCGTTGGCTCTGGCGGGGTAGAGGTTGCCGGCGGGGACCTGGCTCACAGCGTATTCCACGGCGTCCTGCGCATGGACCTGCTCCACTTCCGAGAGCATGACTTCACCCGTCTCGGTGCTAATGAGCTTGATTTCGAACTTGAGCAGGACACTGCGCCGACGGGAGTGCAGGGTGTACCGTGCAGAGGCGAAGGCGGCGACCTTCTTGATGTTGCCCTCGTCATCCTTGACTTCGCGGAAATACTTCCGGAACCCATTGCGCTTGGTGCTCAGCGGCGATCCGGTTTCGGCGGAATAAGTGAGGATGGAGCCGGTCAGGATGGCGCGGGCGCCGGCAAGCTCACCGACCTCCACACTCTCATCGGAGATGCCCGACAGGGAGAGTTCCTGCTCGGCGATGATGTCCTCGCGGAGGGTGCGGTCCACCACGCCGACGAACGGGTCCGAGGAGTCCAGCAGGCCGCGTTGGACTCCGCTGCGGAGCTCCAGGGCGACGTCCTTGTCGCGGTCCCGGGAGTCGAAATCGGAGATGGCCACGTTGAATCGGCCCGTCTCCAGCGCCTCGGCATGCAGGTCCGCAGCGTCCTTGTAGTCGGCATCGAGGGCGATCACCAGCCCCAGTTCGCTGTGGGCTTCCCTGAACCGCCCCGTCTCCAAAGCGCTCTTGCCGGCGCGGTATTTCGGCTCGGCGCGGGCGACAGTCAGCAGCTCCGCGGCATCGCCATACTGCGGATCGAGGCGCAGGATTTCCCGGAAGGTGGCTTCCGCCTCCGCAAAGGCTTCTTCCTCCAGCTGGGCGTGGCCGAGGTCGTCGAGCTCGATGAGGTGCTCATCCACGAGGTCGTCGTGGTCGGATTCGACCGAGGCCGGCACCACGAGCTCAACACCCAAACTGGAGACGCGAGTTTTGAAGGCCGACATCCTGTCGTACTCGGCGATGGCGTCTGCCCGACGTCCGTCCATTGCAGCCCGCTGGAATTCTCCGATGTGGGCGTCCACCACCCCTTGGCCAGTCATCTTCAGACCGATCATGGCGTCGACATAGCCGGGGCGCTTGCGCAGGGCCATGGCGTAGAGGTCAGCGGCCTGCTGGTTGAATCCGACCGCGTGGAGTTCGCCTGCCCGCTTGCTCAGCGACTTCGGTCCATTGCAGGACGCCAAGGCCAGGGCCAGTCCGACGAGAGGCAGAAAGAATCGGGTGCGGGTCATGGGCAAACGATTGGGGTGAGCGTTGAAATTAGTCCAGCGGCCCCCTCGTTCAGACAAGTCTCGTGCCAAGTATTCCGACCCATTCCTTGGCCCCGCCCTTCGTGCCTCCGAACTTCGGGGCATGTCCAAGCGCATTGTCATCCTCGGAGCGGGCCGTTCGAGCTCCTCGCTGATCCGTCACCTCCTGCAGCATGCGGGCGACGAAGGGTTCACCGTGCGCATCGGCGACCTCGATCCTGACCTCGCGGCGAGGAAGGCGGAGGGCCACCCGGCCGCTTCGACGTTCGCGCTGGACGCGGGCAACCCTGAGGCCCGTCGGAACGAAATCGAGGCGGCGGATCTCGTCATCAGCATGCTGCCTGCTTTTCTGCACCCGGAGGTGGCCCGCGATGCGATTGCCACCCGAACCCCGCTCATTACCCCGAGCTATCTCTCTCCGGAGATTGCGGCCATGGACGCCGAAGCCAAAGCGGCGGGCATTCCCATCCTGAACGAGCTCGGTCTGGACCCCGGCATCGACCACCTCAGTGCGATGGAGGTCATTGATGGCCTTCGCGCGGAGGGCAAAACCCTGACCGGATTTGAGAGCTACACCGGCGGGCTGGTCGCTCCGGAAAGCGATGACAACCCCTGGCATTACAAATTCACGTGGAATCCGCGCAACGTCGTGTTGGCGGGCCAAGGCGGTTCGGCCACGTTCAAGGAGAATGGCCGCATCCGGGTCCTGCCGCCTCACCGGCTGTTCCAGGAGATCACGGCGGTGGATGTGCCGGGCGCGGGTCGGTTTGAGGGGTATGCCAACCGGGACTCCCTCGCCTATGAGGAGATCTATGGCATTCAGGGCATCGACACCCTCGTGCGGGGAACCCTTCGCGGAGATGGGTTCTGCGGTGGATGGGACGCGGTGTTCCAATTGGGCATGAACCGGGACGATGCGCAGGTGGCCTATCCGGAAGGCACCACGTGGCGGGAGTTCACGGCTGGATTCTCCGGCGGGGTGCCTCAAGGAGCGGATGCCGCAGCGGTTCGCGCGGCGGTGGCCCAGGCGACCGGAGCCGACGACCGCGCCTTGGGCTTGCTGGACAACCTCGGATTGTTCGGGGATGGCCCCCTGCCGAGGGGATCGGGCAGTCCGGCAGACATTCTGCAGGCCCTGTTGGAGGAGCGTTGGGCGTTGCAGCCGGGGGACCTCGACATGATCGTGATGTGGCACCGCTTCCGTTACCGGGATGCGGATGGACGCAACCGGGTCCGGACGTCTCATCTCGTGCACATCGGAGAGGACGAGACCCACACGGCCATGTCCTTGACCGTGGGCTTGCCGTTGGCCCTTGCCGCCCGGATGTGGGTGCGGGGCGATTGGAGCGGAACGGGTGTTCTCCTTCCAACGGCGGCCGACCTGTATGCGCCCTTGCTGAAGGGGTTGGCCCTGGAAGGCATTGTCTTCACCGAAACTGAATTGCCGGCCTGATGCAGAAGGCGGTGGCACGGTTGGGTCTTCTGTTGTGGGTGGCGTTCCTCTCTGTGGACGGTGCCAGGGCAGGAGGGCCGTGCGACGCACCGCCCTATGATCCGCTGGTGGAGGTGACCTCGGCTGAGGCGGCCATGCAGATGGACCGTTGGGCCATTCGGGCCCTGCGTCGCGATTACCGGGGACGGACCTGTGATGAGGTCCAGGAGGTGGTGGACATTCTCCTGGTCCGTTGGCTTCAGGCCCATCCCGAGATCCACATTGACCTGAATGGCACCGAGACCGAATGGCTGATGCGGACGGAAGGGGCGTTCCTGCTGCGCATCAAGGCGGAGGCCCTGGCGGAATGCAAGGGCCGGCGTCGCTGGTTTCCCCGTTCATGGGGACGGCATCCGGATGACCGGACGAGTCAGGCCAAGCGGGAGGATTTCGTCCGCCGGACTGGAGAGCGCTGGGGCGGGCTCAAAAAGTGAAGGGGCCACCCCTCGGCAGCCCCTTCTCACCACATCTACCTCACGGGTGCCGCACGCGGCACCACCTTTAGGTGGCAGTGGACCCCGACGGGCGGGATCCGATGTCGTCCACATTGGGCCTGCTTGATGGGCCGACGGTGTGGTGTTGCCTCGGTGTACGGGGCGAAGTGGGGGAGGGTTGCGTTCTCTCACAGAATTTCACACGGGGCAAATCCGCCGTGGGCCTGCGGTGGCCTTTACCTTCGCTTCATGCGCACGTTCGACATCCCGGAAGCCTACCGTTCGCCCGTCATCGGGAAGGTCAAGGCCTTGCGCAAGGTGGCGGACCCGAGGAAGCGGGATTTGTC
>JAYYEI010000080.1:0-5460 GCA_036159995.1 Bacteroidota bacterium | reverse complement strand
CATGGAGATGACCTCGAACGCATCCGCCACCTGCATGGCCGGAGCGCCCGGGTAGGCGTCCACCGCGATGACGTGCTGGCCGAGCCGCTGCAGGGCGATGACCACCTCCTTGCCCAGCTCGCCGGAGCCGAGCAGCATGACTGTCTTCTGCATGCGGGCAAGCTACTCCCGAAATCAAGGAACTGGCCCCAGACCCCCAGTCCATCGAGAGGGATCAGGGCGTGAGCACGGCGGAGGACCAAGGCTCAAAGGCAGAGCCGAATTCGCGCTCAAGGGCAGCATGGTTCTCCACGTACTCGCTGAGCGGTCCCTTGTGCACCCGCTTGAGGTCGATATCGCCCTCAAAGGCGCGCTCGAGGGCGGACCGGTCGACCGTGTGACCGAGACAGGTCAGGAAGCCTTCGAAGAATCCGGCCTTGTCCTCGAGGAAATCCTCGTACAACAGGGGTTTGACCGACAGGCCATGGACGTTGAGCGTCTGGACGAAGGCCCGTTTGGCGTCGTGCTTCCGCCGGCATTGCTCCACCAACCGGCCGAAGCGCTTCAAGTCCACCCGGACCTTGGGAATGTCTTCCCGGTCCAATTCACCCGAAGCGAGTTTGAATTGCAGATGTCCTTTCCCGCCTTGCCCGTCGCCGTGGTACTTGGACAGGGCCCAGGCAAACACATTCTGGCGGACGGCCAGCATGGGCTGCACATCGTGTTCCTGCAGGATGCGGACCATGGCCTCCAGGTAACGCTGCCGGCGGCGGGACTTGAAGAGGCGGTTGACTGGCAGATCGATGAGGTTGGCGCCGACATGCAACACCCTAGGCGGCTTCCAACGCATTTTGAAGCCCACCGAACGGCGTTCCCCGAGGGGCACCAACTCCCGGTCCGATCGCTTCTCCGCATAGGCCTGCCGGAGGGTTTCTTCGTCCCGTGGCTTGGCGAAAACCAAGGTCAGCAGACGCTCGATCTCGTGTTGCTTGAGGTCGTACCCGAGCAGGAAGGGCTCGAGGGGCTCCCACCCCCGTCCGTTGGTGTGGTGCAGAACATCGACCCCTTCCAGCCGGTCTGCCCAGCGCATCATGGCACTGGTGCCCTCCTTCTCCTCGAAGAACAAGACAAAATCCCGCATCGCGCCAAAGGTACCCTCCCGGTCCGGGCCCTGTGCGGGTGAGCCGCCATCGTACCTTGCGGGGCATGTCCCGCTCGATGGAAGTCCTGCACATCGTGGTCGTCTACAACGGCCTGAATTGGCTTCCGGACGTCGTGGACTCCGTGCGGGCCTCGGGGACCGGAGAGGTCTGGGCCATCGACCACGGATCGAGTGATGGGTCGTGGGAATGGCTGCGGGACCATTTGCCCGAAGCCAACCGGGTCCAAGGGCCCAATGCCGGATTCGGAGAAGGCAACAACCGCGGCCTCGAGGAGGCCCTCCGGCGCAACGTCGACGCCGTGCACATCCTGAACCAGGACGCCAAGGTGGATCCGGCCGGCATGGCCACGCAGGTGGAATGGTTGCTCGACCGGGCCGACCGCGGACACCGCCTCGAGGTGAGTTCGCCCATCCATTGGGATTGGACCGGTGCCGACCCCTATTGGCACTTCGACCACCTCTACGCCAAGGGCTGGCGGGAGCAGGAGGCTCCGTTCGAGGTCCGCTTCATCAATGCAGCCGCCTGGCTCATGACCCTCGACACCGTCCGCACCGTCGGCGGCTTCAACCCCGCCTTCTTCATGTATGGCGAGGACAACGAATGGGCACACCGCCTCCGCCGGGCGGGCGGGTCCTTCTGGATTCACCCTGACGCCTCCCTCTACCACGACGAGAAGCTGAAGCCGTGGCCCAAGGCGACCATCCTCGAACGCATGGCTTACGCCGACGAAGTGACCCGGTTCTTTGAAGGGAACGACACCGCAGAAGCCTGGCGCAAAGCGGCCACGGGACGGGCCATCGGGCGGGCCCTGCACCGGAGCCGCTGGGCCGATTCCCTGATGGGCACCATGTGGAAAGGAGAGCGGGCCGCCGCCCGCCGCGTCGCAGAGGATCTGCCCCGCTGGACCGAGCTTCGCGCCGCCATGCGCACCCACGACATCCCCCACCTGACCCCCTGAGCGATGCCGATCTGTTCCGAGCGCAAATTGGCCTTCGTGCACATCCCCAAGACGGCTGGATCGAGCATCACCCGGTTGCTGGGCATGACCACCCGGGACCATTTCTTCGAGGTCAATTACACCGCCTACACGGTTGACGGGGTCACCTATGCTCCCCAGCACCTGACTCCGGCACTGCTCGCCGACCTCGTGCCCGATTGGGACCAGTACACCACGTTCTGCTTCACTCGGCACCCCTATGCCAAGGCGGTCAGCGAATACTATTTCCTGCGCAAGGACATCGGCCACAAGCGAACCCGCATCTTCCGCAAGGTCCGCGTCTTCATCGAGCCCCTCTTCCGGCGGTGGATCCGTCGCCAACTCGCCTTGAAGGACATGGACCACAAGCTGCCCCAGGCCGACTATGTCGCCGGATGCGAGCATGTGTTCAAGTACGAGGAGCTCCACGATCGTTGGCCGGAAATCGCCGCCGTGATGGGGGTGTCCGCCGAGGCCAAGCTGCCCCGCGTGGTGGTGGGCCGTCAGAATTCGGAGCGCATCGCGTCGAGGCTCTCCCCGAAAACCAAGGCCCTCCTGCAGGAATTGTATCCCGACGACTTCGAGGCGCTCGGGTACGCGCGCTGAATCAGCCGGCCACGGCCCTCAGGTACGGCCGAATGGCGACGTCCCATCGGATTTCCGTGTCGACCAGCTCCCGTCCCCGACGCCCCATGGCACCCGCCTCTTCAGGATCCTGCGCCAACCGGATGATGGCATCAGCGAGGGCCTCCACATCGCCCGCCCGGTGGACGAGTCCTGTCCTGGTGGCCTCGACGAGGCGGGCCTGGGCGGTGCAGTCGCTCACCACAAGAGGTAGACGGCCGTGCATGAACTGGAAGAGCTTGTTGGCGTGGGTCGTGTCGTGGTGCACGTTGCGGACCAGGGGGGAGAGTCCGACATCCGCCACGGCCAGATAGGCCCCCAGCCGCGACATGGGCTGGAAGCCCTCGAGGTGGATGCGATCCCGCGCGGGCGACTCCTCGCGGAGCGCGGCGAGGAAGGCGTCCTCCCGCTTGTTGCGGCCAACGATGACGAGGTGGGCCTCCGGCACGGCCTCCACCACCTGGGGGAGGGCCATCATGGCCAAGTCCGTGCCCCGGCGGCGCGATGTGTCCCCGAAGTAGAAGAGGACGTGTTTCCCTTCGAAACGTCGGGCCAGTTCCTCGGTCCCTTCCTCCCCGATCTCGTCGTGCCACGGCACGTTGTCGCACACGATGGCCTTGGCCGGGTCCAGCCCGAGCCGGGCCGCATAATCCTCCACAGCGGATTCCGTGACCAGCACGACATGGTCGGCGTCCTGCAGGGCCTGTTGCTGGAGCCGGGACCACGCTTCCGTCCGGATGAGGAGGCTTCCGAGGCCACGCTTAACGTGATCGTACTCCTTCATGATCTCCGGCAGGTTCTCCGCGATGTCGAGGACCCAGCGCGCCTCGGGCAGGGCGGCCTTCAACCGGCGGGCGCCGGTCCAGGTGAAGAGGTTGTGGACGTGGACCACATCGGCTTCTGAAGCGGCGAAGACCGGACCGAGCACCCGGGCCACGGCGCGGGCATAGAAGGGCCACTCCGCATTGAGCGCCCTGGCCCAATGGCACCACTTCGGCAATCCATGCTCGTGCACGGTCACCCCCTGCGCCTCAAAGGTCCGGGTCTCGACACCGGCTTCCAGCGCGTGGACCTCCACCGCACAGCCCACCTCGGCCAGGGCCCGCGCCTCGTTGGAGACGCGAATCCGGTCGGCGTAGCGGCCGTCGGTGATCATGAGGATGCGGAGCATGGCCCGCAAAGCTACAGGACCCGAATTGGGGGCGTCAATCGAGGGAACCGGCGTCGCCCATCACATGGAGGGTGCGCTGCGGGAAGGGAATCTCAACACCGTGGGTCCGGAACTGCGAATCGATGGCCGTGCGGATTCGGCTCTGGATGGCGATGCGGTCCCAGGGGTCACGATGCCACCCCATCAAATCAGCCTTCAACTCATTGAATCACAGGGTTCGTGTTGGAAACATCCGTAAGACATTTCCTACAATGAAGAAATCGCGGAGATCTTGCCGGCACACAATTCAAACACCATGACCAGAATTCTGCAATTCGCTGCCGCCCTCCTCATTGCGGCTTCATTCAGCGTCGACTGCCAAGCGCAGGAGGACGACGCCAAGGAAACCGCCACTTACGGCGTCAGTGTCGGCATCAGCCCGTTCGGCCCCTCCCTCGGTTTCTCCCACAACCTGTCCGAAAAGACCACGGTCCAGGTCGGCATCGGAGCCTTCTCTGGAGACAACCCGGCCGATCAGGAAATCGGCGGAGCCACCTTCTCCGGTACCGGAGAAACCAGCTGGATGGGCATCTTCCTCAACCACCGGCCCTTCGAAGACTACGACTGGATTCGATTCAATGTGGGCATCGGCATTGGAGGAATTGAAGGCACGCTGACTGACGTCAACGACCCCAACCACAGCTATGATGTGCGTTATGGAGACAACCCCGTGGGATACGTTGGCATTGGATTCGGTTCCCGTCCTGTGGAGGGCGTGACCGTCGGATTTGACATTGGTGGCCTGCACACTTCGGGTGCTGTCATCACGTCCACCGGAACGACCGCAAACGCCACGGTCATGGAAGAGATCCCGAACACCCTCGGTTACGGTCGCGTCCTGCCCAACCTGCAGCTCTCTGTGGGGTACGGCTTCTGATCGCTCCCCATTCCATCTGAAACCCAGTGCGCCTCGGAAATCCGGGGCGCACTTTTTTTGGAACGGAGCAAATGCCGATTTGGGTGATTACCCAAAAACGGGCTACTTTGCACGACTTGGGTGTTTACCCAAAATCTCAATGCTCTGATTTTGAAAGACCTCAAATACCTCTTTGCCTACACGGTGCCCCTGTCGGTATACCTGTCCTTCGCCTCCCACGGCCTCTGGACATACACCACCGTGTTCTATGCCTTCCTGGTCATCCCCATCCTCGATGTCCTCACCGGCGAGACGACGGACAACCTGGAGGACGACGACGCCTCGTACAAGAAAACCAAGTGGATCTTCGACGCGATGCTCTACCTCAATGTGCCCATTGTCTTCGGAATTCTCGCGTTTGGCCTGCATCAGGTGCAAACGGGGAGCTATGAGCGCTACGAAATGATAGGGCTCGCCTTATCCGGCGGCATCCTGCTCGCCACCAACGGCATCAACGTTGCCCACGAACTTGGCCACCGGAAGCCACTTGCGGAGCGCCTGATGAGCAAGCTGCTCTACATGCCCTGCCTGTACATGCACTTCTTCATCGAGCACAACTACGGACACCACCTGCGCGTCGCCACGCCGGAGG
>JAYYEI010000079.1:0-4350 GCA_036159995.1 Bacteroidota bacterium | reverse complement strand
GTGGCCGTGTTGGAAGATGGGATACCTCAGGTGGGCGGTCGTTGGGGCGCGGACCACGGGGTTCTACTCGACCCAGCATTGTACGGCGGAACCGAATGGGTGCCGGGAGGCGGTCAGGTCTGGCTCAGTCCGGAGGCAATGGGGGGCGCTATCCGGCTCAAGCCATTGGGCATGTTGGGTCAACCGGGAAGCCGAACCACACTGGGCATGAGCTATCGGATAGGGGATGCCCGAAGCCGGCTTTATGTGTTGCACCGTCAGCGTCGCGGTCATTGGCACTGGCATGTCGGTGCTTCAGTATCCAAATTTGGTGACCGGAACGTGCCGCAGGAAAGTTTCATTTACAATACGCGCGTTTTAGACATTGAGGAGGGGCGACTGGCGAATACAGCGGGGCGAGGCGGCCATGCTGTCCTCGGTGCCCGATGGGAAACCGCGGAGAGGGGACTATTGTCCTTTGATCTCCGGGTGTCCGATGTGCTACAGGGTCTGTTCCCCGGCATCATCGGAGTGCCGATTCAATCGGAGATTCGTGGCGATGGGGACCGGTTGTCCGTTGATATTCCCAATCAGCAAGCGCGTCGAATACAGTTGGCGGGCAAATGGATCCGTACAGGGATCCTCGACCGCTCGGTGCGCGTCTCCCTCTCGCGGAACCTCCGCATCGAATCCGCACCGCCCCATGCTCACGGCTACGGCCCCGAACCGGACAGCGATCTCAGTTTGCAATTAGACGAGCGGCATGTGTTTGTGGAGAGTCGATGGGAGGGCATCCATGGCGCCTTCGGATTCCAGGTAGAACACCTCGACGGCCGAACTTCCGGATGGGAGTTCCTTCTTCCCACCCATTTGCGCACTCGGGTGTCTGCCATCGCGGACTGCAAGTGGAAGGCCGGTCGGATTGGACTTCGGCTTGATGGCGTAAGCGTGTCTAATGTGGACTACACCGAGCCGCTTTACGCGGCCGATGGTACCGTGGTCGGGGATGATGTGCGGGCGACCGCCCTCGATCGAGTTATGAGTGGATGGGCTTTAATGGTCAACCAGCCTCTCCACCTCGGTCAGCGTCTGAGAGGCCAATTGACCGCCACGGTGTATTCTCGAGTGCCGGACAGCTACTCGCTGTCGGCCAACGGCATCCACCACGGCACGTTCCGGTATGAGCAAGGCAATCCGGATCTCGCGCCGGAGAAGACGGTGGAAATCCGCACGACTCTTGGTTCCCGCGATCCCGCTGAGGACCAGCAATTCCGTTGGTCTGCCCGCGGATTTGCGGCCCTGCACGACGGCTTCATCCACTTGACGCCCACGGCTTCGTTTGCGCCCATTGTCCATGCGGGTCAGGTCTATGCTTTTCTGGCGCTGGACGCCTTCCGGATGGGGGGTGAAGTCGAGGCCGATGTCCGGATTGACCGTGGCAGGCTGTCTACTTCCGTTGCCCTGCTGGGCCAGTGGGCGCTTGAGACGGGACTTGGATTGCCATTTACCTCGCCGACCGAAATCCGAAGTGCCGTTTGGTGGCCACTCGGGGAGAAGGCGTTCGTCCGCCCCCGTCACCGCTGGATTGCCGAGGCCAATCTGACGGCGCGCAACGAAGACACCACCCCCGGCGCGAGCCTGTGGGGTTTTGAAATCGAGCTCGAAGGAGAGCGAATGACACTCGCCCTGGACATAGACAACTTACTGAATAAGGCGTGGCTCGACCACGTCAGTGCATACCGCACCTTGGGGCTGGTCACCCAGGGTCGGTGGGCATCCCTGCGCCTCACAATAAACGTGGTGCAGCCGGATGACCGAGTATGACCATCCTATTGAAACATCACATTCAACAACACAATACCATGAAAATTAATCAGCATTTCGCCGCATTTGCCGTTGCGGCAGCCCTTGCATCCTGCGGCACCACCGACACGGAGCCTCCCACGGTTTGCGATTCGGACAATCTCACCGGGCTTCCCAGTATTCTGGCTGGAGAATTGGAAGTCGAAGCTGGTACAACCGTGACCATTCACGACGCTTTCTGCGATAATGATGGATTGGCGGAGATCCGCTGGGATCTGCATACGGCAGAGGGCCATGCCCACGAAGAGGAGGAAGAAGGTGAAGAGCATGAAGGAGAGGAGCATGAGGAAGAGTTCATCCTGTGGAGCGGAAGCGACTTTGAAAAGCTGGAGGTCCGGGCCGTTGAGGGCACCAAGACGGAGGAGCAATTCACGGTTGACTTGCCCTTGACTACCCGCGGCCTTTGGGACTTACTCGTCTCCATCGTCGATGCCGAGGGCAATGCTGCGGACGACGTCCTGCTTCAATTGCACATCGAAAACGACCATTTGCCACTGTTTGAGTTGTCGACGGTAGGCGGTGTAAACCCCGCGGAGTGGGAAGGAGAAGAGCAAGTCTGGGCCCCCGGCGCAACCGTCAATGTGACCGGTAGCGTGTCCGATTCGGATGGCGTGGCCGAGGCTGAGTTGCTTCTGATTCGCGAAAGCGATGAGGCCGTGGTCTGGTCCGCCGAAATTCCGGCAGCTGGCGAGAGTGCCATTGACTTTTCCATCGACGTGGTGGTCCCAGCAGACGCTGCCGAAGGAGAATACCACTTCGAAATGGAGGCCGTGGACGGAGCCGGTGTCGACATGCATACTGGATTCCACCTCGAAGTGGAGTGAGTCTCGACCTTCCTGACTGACTTTTTCAGAATCCCCTGCTCTTCGGTGCTCTTCCGAGGGGTGGGGGATTCCCCTTTTTGGGTGCTTTGCCGCAGTCCGTTGCGATTGATGCACGCCGTTGGTCGTTTTGTCAACGAAAGCACCCAAAGGGAAAGGGGGGAAGCTAATTTTGATGGCTTCACTCCAGCATCATGCGCGACACCGTCATTTCCGAGCTCATCCAGAAGGAACATGAACGCCAGACCCATGGCGTCGAGCTCATTGCCTCCGAGAACTATGCGAGCGACCAGGTCATGGCCGCTCAGGGTTCCGTCCTGACCAACAAGTACGCCGAGGGGCTCCCCGGCAAGCGGTACTATGGCGGTTGTGGCGTGGTCGATCAGGTGGAGGACATCGCCCGCCAGCGGCTGTGCGAACTGTTTGGCGCCGAGTGGGCCAATGTGCAGCCGCACAGCGGGGCCAGCGCCAACAGCGCCGTGATGCTCGCTTGCCTGAAGCCGGGCGACAAGATCATGGGCTTCGACCTCGCCCACGGGGGTCACCTTACCCACGGTTCGCCGGTGAACTACAGCGGCAAGCTTTACGACCCGGTGTTCTACGGTGTGGAAGAAGAGACCGGCACGATTGACATGGACAAGGTGGCCGAGACGGCCGAACGCGAAAAGCCCAAGCTGCTCATCTGCGGCGCCTCGGCCTACAGCCGCGATTGGGACTACAAGCGCTTCAGGGAGATCGCCGACAGCGTGGGGGCCCTGCTTTTGGCCGACATCAGCCACCCGTCCGGGCTCATCGCCACAGGTCTGCTCAATGACCCGATGCCGCATTGCCACATCGTGACGTCCACCACGCACAAGACCCTGCGTGGGCCGCGTGGTGGCATCATCATGGTCGGCCGCGATATGGACAACCCGTGGGGCTTGACCACGCCGAAAGGGGTGGTCCGCAAGCTGTCCTCGCTGCTTGACAGCGCGGTGTTCCCGGGCATGCAGGGCGGACCGCTCGAGCACGTCATCGCCGGCAAGGCGGTCGCGTTCGGCGAGGCCCTCGAGCCGGGCTACAAGGCCTACACTGAGCAAGTGGTCCGCAATTCCCAGGCGATGGCCAAGGCCTTCACTGACCGCGGTTACCATCTGATCAGCGGAGGCACGGACAACCACCTCATGTTGATCGACCTGCGCAACAAGGACATCACCGGAAAGGCGGCTGATGCAGCCCTCGGTGCGGCGCACATCACCGTCAACAAGAACATGGTGCCGTTCGACACCCGCAGCCCGTTCGTCACCTCCGGCATCCGCGTCGGAACGCCGGCCGTGACCACCCGTGGCATGGTCGAGTCGGACATGGAGCAGCTCGTCGCGTGGATGGATGAGGTGATCATGAATGCCGAGGACGAAGCCGTGATCAACAAGGTCGGCGACGCCGTCACGGCCCGCATGTCCCAGCTTCCGCTGTTCGCCGAGGCAGTCACGGCCTGATGGCCGCTTGCCGGGTCGAGGTGGTTGCGTCCACCGTGGAGGATGTCCTGGCCGCTGCGGCCGGAGGCGCCGACCGCGTGGAGTTCTGCACGCACCTCGTTTCTGGCGGGCTGACGCCAGGGCGCTCCCTCATCGAGCAGGCCTTGGCCACAGCCAAACAGAACGGACTCGGCTTTCGGGTGCTCATCCGCCCTCGCGAGGGGGATTTC
>JAYYEI010000078.1:0-3629 GCA_036159995.1 Bacteroidota bacterium | reverse complement strand
GGCGAGGATCTTGGCCTCGCTCTCGGGCGTGATGTCGATGATGTGCGTGCCATTACCCTTGCCGGAAATCCGGGTCAGGGAGACCCCGTCACCGTAGGCGGAGGACTCGATGGTGCCTCCGGCTTCGGTCACCGGCGGGTGTGGCTCGGCCTCGTAAATGCGGATGGAGCCCGTCGCGCTCTTCCGGGAGGCGAGGTAGGGCACGTCCTGACCGGCGCCGGAATTGGCGTTGTACGGCTCGTACTCGTTGTGGCCGTAAGCGATGGCCATGAAGTAATACCGCTTGTAGTTGATCAGGCGATTGTCCCCCTGCGCGAAGGCGTCCTGCGTGATCTGGAAGCTGTGGCGGATGCCTTCATTCTCGCCATTGACCTTCAACTCGGGCACCGACTGCTGCATCATCGCGTCGAAGCGGTAGTTGACAATCATGTCGATGTCGTTGTCGACGTCGACCTGGGCGATGAGGCGGGCGCGGTCGGGGTTCTCGAGCTCGTCGGGGCCGACGGTCTCGTCGAGCACCTGGTACAGTTGGTAGCCCTCGAAGACGTAGCTCCGGGCCGCGGTGTCCAACGGGGTGCCATCCGTGCGGAGGCTCGGGGTGCCGGGATCAAAGACGCTGTAGCCCTCTTGGAAGTTGTTGGAGAGCGGGTTGTCATTGGTCAGCATCAGGATGACCTCCTTGTCCAGCTCCTGGATGGTGATGTCCGGAGCGTCGGGGCCAGAGACGATCTCGAAGCAATTGTCGAACAGGGCCTGTGCCTTGTCGTCGGCAATGCGGAGAAGCTCCACAGAGGCGAAGGGATCGCCGGCGTCGGCGCGGGCGTAGACCATGCCCACCGTGATGTTGTTGTAGTCGCCCGGTTCCAGCGTGAACGGTCCGGCGGACTGCAGGAAGAGACGGTCGCCCGGCGGGTTGCCGGCGGTTTGCTCGGTCCACGGCTCGACCTCCTGACCGACGGTGCCCCACTGGAAGGGGTCGGTGTCGCCGGGGTACATGTAGTCGGCGGCGATGTCGAGGTTGGCGCCGGAGGATTCGGTGATGCCGTTTCCGCCATAGGCCATGCGCTGCCCGTTCTTCCAGAAGCCGCGCATGTAGTTGTAGTAGTGCACGCTCTGGCTCGGCTGGCCGTCGATGCCGCTGGACCAGTTGTAGTAGAGGAACTTGCGCATGCCGTAGCGCTCGTTGTCCACCACCCCGTCGCCATAGCCGATGCCAATGCCGCGGTAGGGAATGCCGAGGGAGTCGATGGCGTCGGTGAAGACAGAGGTGAGCGGATTGTCCACCCCATCCGCGTCTTGGTAGGGACCCTCGAAGAAGTCGATGCCCATCGCCGGCGGCTGCTCGCCGTAGCCGATGGAGTAGCTCGTCGCCTCGTCAAAGGCATCGCCGTTGTAGCTGTATCCGAGTCCGCGCTGGACGTCGCAGCCGACATAGTCGTCGACGTGGCCACCGAGGTCGCAGTCCACCCACTGGGAGAAGTAGGTGTTGGTCAACGTCTGCGTGCCCTGGTTGATGAGCACGTAGTTGCAGAACGTCATGTTGTTGATCTCGTCGTTGGTCGAGAAGGCGAAGCTCTGCGCGCGGATCTCCATGCCGATGGGCTCGCCGAGGGACTCCGTGTGCACGTTGCCCTTGTCGTTGAAGATCCAGTAGTAGGTCTGGTCGCCGTAGAGCGGGACCTGGTCCTCGCGCCGGCGGTTGCCGCAGTCGATCTCCTGGAGGAAATCGTACCAGGGGTAATCGCCAAGGGACGGGTCGTAGTTGCCGTCGCCGTCGTAGTCATAGAACGGGGCGAGGTAGTAATCCTGGCTGAGCGCCACGTTGCCGTGGGCGGGGTACTCGAAGAAGTAGCCCGGGATGGCGTATCCGTCGGGGAACTCGACCTCGAGGTTGCAGGTAGGGTCGGCCGCGCAGTCGAAGTACTGGCGGTGGCGCATGGCGTCCTGCCGCTCGGTGATGGTGAACCGGTCGTAGGCCGCGCAGGTGGCCTCGTCAATCTCGGCTGCGCCCTCGTTGGTCAGCGGTCCGGGCCAGAAGTCGTTGCCGTTGTTGCGGTAGCGCGCGGCGGCGAGCTTGAGCTGCTGGTCCGGGGAGATGCCGGCGAGCCACAGGGCGCCGCCGTAGACGACGCTCACGCCGGACTCCTTGGGCACGATGTAGGCACCCTTGTCGATGGAGCGGTTGTACCAGAGAGAACCGCCGTTCTCGAGCAGGGCCCGGACGTTGTTCCATTCGAGGTTGCGCAGCGCCGTGGCCGGCGCGCACGCGGCCGCAACACCGCGCAATTGCGGGGTCACGGTCGGGGCTTGGGGTCCCTCGGTTTGGACCGAGCGGCCCTTGTCGAGAATCGGAGTGCCGGGGGCGGCGTCCTGGCCGGTGGCGGCAAGGCATCCGCCCGCGAGGAGCAGGGCGAGGAGCGATGCGCGCATGGCCGTTACATCGTGATGTTCAGGCCGATGCTGTGGATGCCGTCAAACGGGTTCGTCGTGCGGTATCCGTAGTGCAGGCCGATGGCGCCGTCGTCGTTCGTCGGGAACAGGACGGACAGTCCGGCGGAGGGTCCGGTGATGGCCGTGCGGGTCACGGCCTCGTCGCCGATGCCGTCCTCATAGAGGTAGCCGGCGCGCAGCATGAAGCGGTCGCGGAGGTTCAGCTCGAGTCCACCGCTCACCTGGTCGCGGGTGAAGCTGTTGGAGGTGAACTGGCCCATGCCGGTCAGGGTCATGCCCTCGCGGCGCATCATCTCGTAGCCGAAGCCGATGTTGACGAGGGAGGGCAGCTCGAAGCGCTCGCTCCGCTGCATGATGGTCAGGCCTTCAGCGGCGCCTTGCGGTGTGGCCGTGAGCGTCAGGCCGTCTCCGCCGTAGCGCATCGGGGCGCCCACGTTGCGCAGGGAGATGCCGAATTTGAGGCGGCCGTCGTCTCCGGCGAGGTAGCGGATGCCGGCATCGAAGGCGACACCGTTGGCCCGCACGTTGCTGATGCTCTCGCTGATCATCCGGACGGTGAGGCCACCGTAGATGCTGTTGGAGAACGCCTTGGCGTAGCTGATGCCGATGTTGGAGAACGTCGGACGGTACGCACCGATGCCGCCTTCCGGCAGGTCCTCGGTCGTGATCTCGATTTCACCGAAGGTCATGCTGGTCACCGTCAGGCCGAGGTGTCCGCCGCCCACCGCCTGCACGAAGCCGGCGGAGTTGAGCTGGATGTCCGTGCCCACGAGGTACTGCTGGTTGCAAACGGCGAGCTCGGTCCGGTTGACGAAGGCCATGCCGGCCACGTTGGAGAAGCTGGCTTCGACTCCCGTCACCAGGGCCGTGTTGGCGCCCGCGACACCAGAGCTCAGGGCCCACGGCAGGATCAGCAGCTGTCCGGCACCGGCGGAACCGGAGCGGTCGGGATTGCCCGCATGGGCCGGGGCCGCGATGGCGACTGCCAGGAGCAGGGCGAGGGTGGAGGTAAGGATCCGTTGCATGATCAGAAGTTTTCGAGGTCAACGGGCCGCATGACAGCGAACCACTTGACGATTTTCTCGCCGACGCCCGGGGCATCGACATGGATGATGTGGACGCCACCAGCGATGGGGACGTTGCGGTCGTTTTTGAGATCCCACTCGAGGTAGGTGAGG
>JAYYEI010000077.1:0-3542 GCA_036159995.1 Bacteroidota bacterium | reverse complement strand
ACGACGCGGTTTGGGGTGCGCGTGCTGCGTCCCGTGTTCCGTTTCCAGGCCAAGGGCCCCGATGACCTGCACGCCAAGGCGGTGAAGCTCAATTGGAGCCGATGGGTCGACGCGCGCAAGTCGATGGCCCTCGACGTGACCGTCCACAGCGACCATTTCCCTCACGACCAATTTGCCATGTTCCGGATGAAGGACGCCATGAGCGACCATTTCCGAGACCGGATGAAGGGCCAGGGCAGCGGCCATCTGAACATCAACCGGACGGCGCCGGATCAGCTCATTCACCTGCACATTGCCGGGGAGGAGGTGACCATCTCCCTGGACCTCGTGGGCAAGGACGCCCTGTTCAAGCGCGGCTATCGTGCGCCCCGGGCCCGCGCCCCGCTCAACGAGGTGTTGACGGCCGGCCTGCTCGCGCTGGCCGGATGGAAGCCGGGGGAGACCTTGGTGGATCCGATGTGCGGGTCCGGCACGTTCTCCATTGAGGCGGCCCTTTGGACGGCCGGCGTGCCCATCCATGCCGGGCGGACGTCGTGGACCCTCTTCGGGATGCCCACGTTCGACAGCCGGCTCTGGCGTTCCGTTTCCGAATCGGCTCGGCAAGAGCGCATTGATCGGGCGCCGATCTTGGCTTCGGATTGGAACAAGCACCCCGTGGGCGATGCCCGGGAGAGCGTCCGCACCGCCGGTCTGGAGCACTTGGTCCGCGTGGAGGTGGCCGACTTCCTCGACCTGAAACCGCCCCGTGGGGTGGAGCCCGGTCTGGTGGTCCTCAACCCCCCTTATGGACAGCGGGTTCAGGCGGCCGATCTCGACAACCTCTACGGCGGCATTGGCGGCGCGCTCAAGCACCGCTGGACGGGATGGCGTGCGGCCATCTTGTTTCCGAAAGACCTCGAGGCCCAATACCGCATCGGGCTCAAGCCGTCTTCGAAGCACACCGTGATGAACGGGCCGCTCGCCTGTACGTGGGCCATTTACGATCTGTTCAAGGGCAAGCGGGCTGACCACCTTTCGGGAGAGGGGGCCGAAGAGCCCGTTGCTGAGCCGGTGCCAGTCGCTCAGGAGCCGGAAGGGGAGACCGTCCGCTTCCGCCGTCCCCGGATCCAGAAGCCGAAAGACGACGCCGGCGCTGAGTGAACCCGCTGGGCGAACTTGCGCCCATGACGCGATTCCCGTTCCGACTTCTTCCGGTCCTGTCCGTGCCCCTGCTGTTGTTTGGGTGTGGGTTCAAGGGCGAGCAGGCCGACCTCGTCCTGCACAACGGCCTCATCCTGACGCTCGACGAATCGGGCACGGAAGCCCAAGCCGTTGCCGTTCGGGATGGCCGCGTGTTGGAGGTGGGGGCGGAGCGCGCCATCCTCAACCGATATGCCGCCGACCGTCAGGTGGACCTGAAGGGGGCGGTGCTCGTGCCGGGCCTCATGGATGCCCATGCCCATTTTGTGGGCTACGCCAAAAGCCTCGCCACCGCCGACCTTGTGGGGACGGAATCCGTGGAGGAGGTCCTGGCCCGGGCCCAGGATCAGGCGGAGCGCGTGCCCACGGGATGGGTGCTCGGTCGCGGATGGGACCAGAACGATTGGTCGGATGAGACATTCCCCGACCGGCGGAAGGCCTTGGATGCGATGTTTCCCGACCGGCCGGTCGTGCTGGAGCGGGTGGACGGCCATGCGGTCTGGGCCAATGCCATGGCCCTCGAGGTGGCCGGGTTCACTTCCGAGTCCGAGGTCTTCGGTGGCGAGCTCCTTCGCCACCCGGACGGCGAACTGACCGGGGTCCTCGTCGACCGCGCGGCCGACAGCCTGCAGTCGCTGATCCCCGAGCCGGACAGCACCCGCCTGGCCGCCCTCCTTGTCGAAGCGGGACATCGGCTCGTGGCCGCCGGCCTGACCCACGTCACGGATGCGGGCCTCGGCCCGGAGGACGTGGCCGCCATCGAAGCGGTCCAGGCGTCGGGGGAGATGCCGGTCCGTCTGTCGGTGATGGTGAGCGACAGCCCCGAAGCCCTCGACCATTTCCTGCCGCAGGGCCCGCGGATTGACACCGCCGGCCTTCTCGACGTGCGCGCGGTCAAGTTCTACATGGACGGTGCCCTCGGTTCCCGGGGGGCGGCCCTGCTCGAGCCCTACAGCGATCGTCCGGAATCGAGCGGGCTCTTCCTGCAGGACGAGGCGCACTACCGGGCCAAGATTGAACGCACCAAGGACGCCGGATTCCAGGTGGCCACCCATTGCATCGGAGATGCCGCCGTCCGAAGGGTCCTCCACAACTATGGAGAGCTGCTGGGCGGGGTCAATGACTTGCGGTGGCGCATCGAACACGCCCAGGTCGTGCACCGCGAGGATGTCGACACGTTCTCGGACTTCACCATCATTCCCTCCATCCAGCCGACCCACGCCACAAGCGACATGTATTGGGCGGGCCAACGCCTCGGCCGCAACCGCGTGCGACGTGCCTACATATATAGGTCCCTGCAAAAGCAGCTGGGATGGCTTCCCCTCGGCACGGATTTTCCGGTGGAAGGGATTGCCCCGCTTCGGACCTACTATGCCGCCGTCGTCCGCAAGGATGTCGAGGGCTGGCCGGAAGACGGTTGGCAGAGGGAAGAGGCTCTTTCGCGGGAATCCGCCCTGCGGGGCATGACCGGGTGGGCCGCTTTGGCCTGCTTCCGGGAACACGACCTCGGTCAGGTGACACCGGGCCACCGTGCGGACTTCACGGTCCTTGACCGCAACCTGCTCACCGTCTCCGAGGAGGATCTCATCGAGACCCGCGTGCTCCAAACCTGGATCGGCGGCCAGTCGGTCTTTGAACGTCGGCCCCGTTCATCGGTTCCCCAACCATGAGCCAGACCAACACACGAGGACGTTGGGCCCTCATCGCCTATCTCGCTGTGGCCGTCATCGCCATCGGCATCGGTACCGTGCTGCTGACCCCGGAGAAGGATCTGCCCGTCTACCAGCCGTCCGACCTCAATCCGGCGCTGGTGGATCCATCGGCCTTGGGTCACGAAGACCACCGCATCCTGCCGTTCGTCCTCGTCAATCAGCTGGGCGATACGATCACCGAAAAGGAGGTGGCTGGACAATGGCTCGTGGTCGACTTCTTCTTTACCCGATGCGCGACCATCTGTCCCATGCTCACCTCCAACATGAAGAAGGTGCAGGACGTGTTCTTCGCGGAGGAGGGAGTGAGGCTGCTGAGCCATTCGGTGACGCCCGTGGCGGATTCGGTGGCGGTGCTGTCGGCGTACGGGGAGGCCAATGGGGTCGACCCCGACCAGTGGTGGCTCCTGACCGGCCCGAAGCCGGAGGTCTACAAGCTGGCCCGGAAGAGCTACTTCGCGGCGTTGGATGAGGGCGATGGCGGCTTCCAGGACTTCGTCCACACCGAGAACATCGTGCTGGTGGATACGCTGGGCCGCCTGCGGGGCTTCTATGACGGGACGGACCTCGACGAGGTCAACCGGTTGGTGCGCGATGTGCAATTCGCGCTGGACCGCCCGTGAAACTTGGTGCTTTCTCCTCCCGCATCACGGG
>JAYYEI010000076.1:0-15729 GCA_036159995.1 Bacteroidota bacterium | reverse complement strand
GGCAAATCCGCCGTGGGCCTGCGGTGGCCTTTACCTTCGCTTCATGCGCACGTTCGACATCCCGGAAGCCTACCGTTCGCCCGTCATCGGGAAGGTCAAGGCCTTGCGCAAGGTGGCGGACCCGAGGAAGCGGGATTTGTCCCCGACGGTACTGGATTTCGGAACGGTGCGCTTCGTCCTTCCCCGCCATTTCGGATTCTGCTTTGGGGTGGAAAACGCCATCGAGATCGCCTACAAGGCCGTGGCGGAAAACCCCGGCAAGCGGCTGTGGCTCCTCAGCCAGATGATCCACAACCCGGAAGTCAATGCGGACCTCGAGTCCCAGGGCATCGGCTTCCTGATGGACACCGAGGGCGGCATCATCACGCCGTTCGAGGCCCTGTCTCCGGACGATGTGGTCATCGTGCCGGCCTTCGGCACGACGCTCGAGCTCGAGTCCAAGCTGGAGGCCATCGGCGTCGACATCCAACGGTACAACACGACCTGTCCGTTTGTCGAGAAGGTCTGGAAACGGGCTGCCCAGCTGGGCGACAAGGATTACACCGTGATCATCCATGGCAAGCCCAAGCACGAGGAGACTCGGGCCACGTTCAGCCATAGCAGCGCGCACGCGAAGTCGCTCGTGGTGAAGAACATGGAGGAGGCCGAGGTGCTGGCGGGGTTCATCCGTGGAGACCGGGACTGGTCGGAATTCGATGTCCACTTTGCCGGGCGGACCAGCGATGGATTCGAGGCTCCCCGCGACTTGGAACGGTTCGGTGTGGTCAACCAGACGACCATGTTGGCCAGCGACACCCAGGCCATTGCCGATCACCTCAAACAGGCCCTCGAGCAGCGCGACGGAGGCTCCGCGGACCGGTTCGCCAACACCCGCGACACCCTCTGCTATGCCACGCTGGACAACCAGACGGCCACCACCGGGGCGATCGAGGCGGCGGGGGAACAGGCTGATCTCGCCGTGGTGGTCGGGGGCTACAACTCCAGCAACACGAGCCACCTCGTCGAACTGTGCGAGGAGGTGATGCCCACCTGGTTTGTGCGTGGGGCCGACGAATTTTCCGAAGACGGATCGCTGGGTCATTTCGACCTGCACGACGCCATCCGAAAGGAAACCGGGTCGTGGTGGCCGGAGCAGACCAAGGCCGAGGGGGTGACCACCGTGCTGCTGACCAGCGGGGCTTCCTGCCCGGACAGCGCGGTGGATCGGGTCCTGCAGAAAATTCTTGAACGGGCCGGTGGTGGACGCGCTGTGGATGACGTGTTGAACCAATTCGAGCAGGAGCAGGCAAATTTGGGGGCCTCATGAAGCCGCCCCGTCTGCCCAGTCCTTTCCGCAACGTCCGATCGACGCCGCGGAATTTCACCTTCCGCTCGTCCCATGTGGACGCGCGGGCCATGCGGTGGAAGGAACGGAAGGAGGCCATCGAGGCCGAGGTCAATGGGACGACGAGCGGGGCTCCGAAGAAATTGCGCTTTCGCCAGGCAGGGGCTGTTGGAGGAGAGCGCGAGGGGCGCCTGGCTTCGCTGCGGCGTTCCCGCCAGCGGGCGATGCTCAGAAGCGTCGCCATTCTGTGTGTTTTATTGTACGCCGCTTGGCGCGGCCTGCTGTGGGTCGAGACCACCGATTTCGCCCGTGAATTCCTGATTCCGCAACCGTGATGGGCACCGTAACCGAGATCCGGATCCAGCGGTTGCCCGAACATGTGGCCAACCAGATTGCCGCCGGCGAGGTCGTGCAACGGCCCGCTTCCGTGGTGAAGGAGCTCATGGAGAATGCGCTCGATGCCGGGGCTTCCCGGATCACCGTGGAACTCAAGGATGCGGGCCGGAACCGCATCGCCGTGGAGGACAATGGGATGGGCATGGGACCAGAGGATGCGGCGCTCTGCTTTGAGCGGCACGCCACCTCCAAGCTGCGCTCGGCCGACGACCTGCTCGCCCTCGCCACGATGGGCTTCCGGGGAGAGGCCCTGGCCAGCATCGCGAGCATTGCCCGGGTCGAGCTGCGGACCCGCCGGGCCGAAGATGAGCTCGGCGTTTTGCACGTGATCGAAGGAGGCGAGGCCCAACCGTCCGAGGCCGTGGCCTGCGAGGTCGGGACACGGATGGTGGTCAAGCATCTGTTCTTCAACGTGCCGGCCCGCCGCAACTTCCTGAAGAGCGACCAGGTCGAATTGCGGCATGCGATTGATGAATTCCAGCGCATTGCCTTGGCCCATCCCGAATGTGCCTTCCGCCTCAGCCACAACGGAGGGGAGCTCTTCGATTTGCCCGCCGGCAGCCTGCGCCAGCGACTCGTTCGGGTCTTCGGGTCGAAATACGATGAGCGCCTTGTGCCGGTGGAGGAGCAGACCGATGTGGTCCAGCTCACGGGCTTCGTGGGCAAGCCGGAATTCGCCCGCCGCACCCGGGGAGAGCAGTTCCTCTTCGTCAACGGACGCTTCATCAAGCACCCCGCCTTTCATGGGGCCGTGATGCGGGCCATGGATGGTTTGCTTGCGCCCGGACAGTTTCCCCTGTATGCGCTGTTTCTGACGGTGGATGCTTCCCGCGTGGACGTGAACATCCACCCGACCAAGGTGGAGGCCAAGTTTCAGGAGGAGCGCCCCATTGTGGCCATTCTGCAGGCGGCCGTGAAGCGGGCCCTCGGCCGCTTCCACGTGGCGCCGTCGTTGGATTTTGACACCGAATCTGCCTTTGACATTGCGCCGCCCCGACCAGGCCAGGAGGTGGAGGAACCGCGCATCCAACTCAACCCGGACTACAATCCCTTCCATTCAGGTTCGTCCTCGGCTGGTTCTGCGGGCGCCTCCGGATCGGGAGGAGGATACCGGACGGAAAAGGACCCGTTCAAGGCGTCCCGCATCGAGGCGACACGGCGCTTCTTTGAGTCTTCCGGTGCCGCGGAGACCAACGCGGAAGACACGGGGGAGGAGGGGCCCGCTCGCTTGGTTTTCTCCGAATCCAAGACGACCCCGTCGTCGGAGACGGCGGACCTCGGGTTCGATCAGCAACGGCCGCTGTTCCAATTGTTCGGTGGCTGGATTGTGACGGCCACGCGAAGCGGACTCGTCCTCGTGGACCAGCACCGGGCGCACACGCGGATTCTTTACGAACGCCTTTCGTCGCGGCCGGACTCGGCGGCGGCCGGGGCGCAGCAGCTCCTCTTTCCCGCCGACTTGCAGGTCGGGCCAGCCGATGTGGCACTGCTTCAGGACGCGCGGGATTCCCTCATGACCCTCGGGTTTGACTTGGCCTTCCCTGAGGAGGGCGTGGTCCGTGTGGCGGGCCTTCCCCAGGAGGCGGCAGAGGGGGAGCCTTCGGCCTTGCTCGATGCGGTGCTGGAGGAATTGCGGGAGGCCGGGGAGGTCGACCTCGAGCTCCGGAAAAGCCGGGCGATTGCCGGTGTGGCCCGCGGGGCAGCCATCCCCTCCGGCCGTACCCTGACCAGGGCCGAAATGCTGGATCTGGTGGATGGCCTGTTTGCCTGTCAGGAACCGGACCGGGACCCGTGGGGACGCCCGACCCTCGCTACCTTTGACCAGGAAGCCGTGGAAGCACGCTTTCGCTGAGTCGCACCCCGCATGTTCCAACAAGCCACGCCTGTCGTCCGCAACCTGTTGATCATCAACATCATTTTCTATGTGGTGACGCATTTCCTGGCTCCGGAGCTCCGCCCGATGCTGGCGGGATACTATCCGAGTGCGCCGCAGTTCCAACCCTGGCAGGTGGTCACACACATGTTCATGCACGCCAGTCTGGGGCACATCTTCTTCAACATGTTCGCCCTGTTCATGTTTGGCTCCCAGCTGGAGCGCGTGTGGGGTCCGAAGCGGTTCCTGAATTACTACCTCGCCTGCGGACTGGGTGCCTTTTTCCTGCACGAGGTGGTGGTCGGTTACGGCTACTTGATGGACTATGGGACGTGGTTCCCGACGGCGGAAGCGCTGTTCCCCAACCTCGGGTACAGTGCGGCGGAGCGGGCGGCCGTCCGGGTCTTCGTGCCGGTCGTGGGGGCTTCCGGTGCAGTGTTCGGCCTGCTTCTCGGTTTCGGCATGTTGTTTCCCAACACCCGCTTGCAATTGTTGTTTCCGCCCGTGCCGATCAAGGCGCGCTACTTCGTCCTGGGTTACGGTGCTTTGGAATTGATCCTCGCGCTGGACAACAACCCCGGGGACAACGTGGCACACTTCGCCCACCTCGGCGGCATGATCTTCGGTTACCTCTTGCTCAAGCGGTGGCAACGGGACCGGGATGTATTCTATTGAGGTTTCCCGCGTTGATTCCCTGAGATGAGCAGCTTGAAGGACGATTTGAGAATGCGGTGGGCCACCGGGGGCATGGCGGTTCGGCTTGTCATGTTCAACATCCTGGTCTTCCTCCTCCTGACGACGCTCCGCTTGCTGATTGGTTTGGGGCTGCCCTTGCCGACGTTGCCGGGGGCCTTCGGGCTGGCGACCTCGGCCGACCTCTCCGTGCTGGCCACCCGGCCTTGGAGCGCAGTGACGCACATGTTTGCCCACACCGAAGTGTGGCACCTGGCCATGAACATGCTCATCCTCTGGTGGATGGGCGGCATGTTCCGTGGCTATTTCGGGGATCGGCGCACCCTGAGCACCTACCTGATGGGCGGGCTGTCCGGTTTTGTGCTGTATGTGCTGGCGACCAACCTCGTGCCGTCTTTCCCGCAAGGTGGCTATGCCCTTGGGGCCTCCTCGGCGGTGATGGCCCTCATGGTGGCCACGGCGACCTACCTGCCGGACACCGTCATCCGCCTGTTTTTGATTGGACCGGTCAAGCTCAAGTGGGTTGCAGTGGCCTATGTGGTCCTCGATTATGTGGCCCTGTCCAATGGAAGCAATGTCGGCGGCCATCTGGGCCACATCGGAGGGGCGGCCTACGGGTTCTTCTATATGCGGGGCATGCAGTCCAACCGTGATCTCGGGGTTCCGATGGAGAAGCTGATCGATTGGCTCGTGACCACCTTCGGCCGGTCTTCCGGCACCGCCCGTCCGACGCGCCGGAAGCGTCCGAAGCGGGGCAAGGGACTGCGTTCGGTTCACCGCAGCGTGGACGTGGAGGGCAGGACCCACCGGGCCCAGACCGATGAGGAATTCAATGCCGAGAAGAAGGCCCGGCAGGAGCGGATTGACCGCATCCTCGACAAGATCTCCAAGGTGGGCTACGACCAGCTGACCAAGGAGGAGAAGGACTTCCTCTTCCGCCACGGCAGCAACGTTTGAGCATGCCGCGGCGCCCATCCCAACGACGGAGGGGCCACCTCTGGATGGTGTTCGGCCTGCTTGCCGCTTTTGGCGTCCTGTGGGCCCACCTCGCCGTCTTTCTGTCTCCGGCCCGCTGGGCGATCCCGGCCCTGGCCGGTCTGGCGTTCCCCGTGTTCGGTGTGCTTCTGATCGTGGCGATGGCCGTGATGTTCCGCCGCCGCCGCTGGAGGTGGTTCCTCGGCTTTGCCCTGTTGATTCTGCTTTCTGGCGATTTGTACCGGAGCGTATGGGGCGGATTTGGTGTGGGTGTGCCGGAGGCCCTAACGAACGACGCCCCGGCTCTGAAGGTCATGGGTTGGAACGTTCGGCTCTACGACCGGTACGGATGGCTGGGCGAGGACACCAAGAAGGGCATTACCGAGGCGATTGCCGATGAGCGCCCGGACGTGCTGTGTCTTCAGGAGCACTACCGGGATCCGGATTCGGCGGCCTTTCCGGTGGAGGGCCCGGTGCGCCGCGCTGTGGGGGGCGTGGAGAAGGCGCCGGTCCAGGTCCACGAGGTCTGGGCGCGGGGCAAGGCTGGCCGGCGGTTCGGGGTGGCGACGTGGTCCCGGTATCCCATCGTGGGCCGCGAGGACATCGCCTTCGGCACGCGGAGCAACAACGCCTGTGCCGTCACCGACATCGCGTGGAACGGAGACACGGTGAGGGTCTTCAACGCCCATTTTGCGAGTTTGCACTTCGGGTCGGAGGAGTACGCCGCGCTCGAGGAGGGGGTGCCCGATGCGGAAGGCCGGCAACGGATCTGGTCGCGGATGCGGGAGGCCTATTCCGAGCGGGTCACCCAGGTGACGCGGGTCATGGAGGCGGTAGCACGCAGCCCCCACCCGGTGGTCCTGTGTGGGGATTTCAATGACGTGCCGGTCAGTTGGGCACTCCAGGCGGCCCGCGGTCAACTCCGGGACACCCATGACCTGCGTGGACTCCGAATGGATGGGACGTGGCAGGGTGCGGTGCCCGGCGTGCGCATTGACCACATCCTCGTGGATCCGGTTTGGCCTGTCCTGGACTATGGGAATGGGGGCGATGGCCTGAGCGACCACCGCTATGTCACGGCCGTTGTGCAGGCGCCGACCCCGTGACGAGGCCTAGGCGGCGGGCGATGAGCTCGTAGGCCACCACGGTCATCGCGATCATGAGGAAACCGTAGAAGAGGTCGTCGACCGGCATGGAGAAGATGCGGAGCTGGAGGTTGTGGTCGTTGTTGTACCACACGATTTGGTCGGCGATGTCTTGGACCTCTCGATTGAGCGGGGCGTACTGCCAGAACCGAAGCCCGGTCAGGACCCCGTTGGAGAGGATGAACGGCACGAGCAAGGGGAGGTAGGCGAACCACAGGCGGTGGTTCCATTCCCGGACGGAGGCCCAGCGCGAGGCCGAAAGGGCCAGGCCGGCCGACAGCAGGGCGGTCAGGGCACAGGTGACGGCGATGTACCACCGGTCGAGGTTGGCCACACACAGGCTGGCGCTGAGGATGGCGAGCAGGGTGCTAGCCGGGATGGCCATGGCCCCTCCGATGGGATGCGGGATGTAGTGTTTCAGCGACTCATAGGTGAACAGGCAGGCGTAGGGGATGCAGAGGAAGAAGAGCCACTCCTCCAGCGGAATGCCCGCGATCCAGAGGCCACTGAGGTAGTCGGGGTTGAACCCCCAGATGCCCCGTTCGGTGAAGGCGATGTCCCAGGGGATGAAGAGGGCCATCATCACGGCGATGGCCGGGAAGAGCGCCGGCCAGAAGCGGACGAACCTCACCTTGCGGTCAAAGCTGCAGAGCAGTGGAATGGCCAGCACCGCCAGGTCGACCGTGAGATAGAGGTAGTGCGGATTCATCCCTGGCTCAAGGTACGGGCCTCGTGGGCTTTGCGGGCTTCCCGGAAGTAGCGGAGCGGCACCCACAGCATGCCGAAGCATTCACCATCCTCCTTGCCGAGGTGCTTGTGGTGGACCTTGTGGGCCTTGCGGATGGCGGCGAAGTAGGGGTGCTTGGCGTTGCGGAACCAACTGAACCGACGGTGGATGAACACGTCGTGGACGAGGAAGTAGCACAAACCATACGCGGCAATGCCGGCGCCAACCCAAAGCCTGAAGTCTGCGTTGGGAATGCCGGTGATGATGCACCAGGCGCTGGGGACGGCGAAAATCAGGAAGAAGGCGTCGTTCTTTTCGAAGAACCCCGGCTCGTGCTGGTGGTGGTCGCGGTGGAAGTACCACATGGCGCCGTGCATCAGGTATTTGTGAGCAGCCCAAGCCACGCCTTCCATGGTGATGAAGGTGGCGAGCACGATGAGGGAGGCGATCAGGATGTCCATGGCAACAGGAGGAGTCCGATGAAGAAGGCGGTCTGCACCAAGAGCAACAGGCCCCCGGCGCGGTTGGTTCTGAAGGAGCGACTGCGCGATCCGCCCCAGAGCCAGGCGAGGAGGAAGGCGATGACCCACCAGGCGGCGTAGTTCCTGAAGGGAATGGTGTCGCCGGCCCAGTTCCAGAAGTCGGCCATCATGGCGACGGGCTCCATGATGAGGTCGAAGGCGAGCATGATGGTCGCGGCAATGGCGGCCCGGCCCATCCGGTGGAGGGCGGTCCCGCCGGTGGAGAGCAGGCGCTCGGCCCAGTAAACGGCTCCACTGAGGGTGATGAGCCACAGCACGCCAATCATCGGGGGGGTGTCGTAGATGTGGGGGCCGAGGCGGGATCCATATTCGTAGTCGCCGAAAGGGAATCCGGTTTGCACCCCGAGCACCTCGACGGCATAGGTGATGTAGCCGGTCATGGTCCATCGCCCTCCGTTTTTCGGGTCACCGAATCCGAGGACCACGACGGTGGACAGGAGCAGGTTGAAGACGGTCAGGTTCAACACGAGGGAGGCGTCATAGAGCACAACGCCGGCCAGGCCCACGGCGTGGAGGAAGGCGATAAGCCCCATCCAGGCGGGCAGGGACATCCACCATCCGCTGAAGCCGAAGAGGCCGCGCTCAGTGCTGGGGGTCATGGCGCTTCATGAGTTCGTGGGTGATCCGTCCGCTGAGGAGGCACAGGGGAATTCCGCCTCCGGGGTGAACGCTTCCGCCGGCAAAGTACAGTCCCCGGATGCGGCGGTCCCGATTCCGGTGGCGGAGGAAGGCGCTGGTGGCTTTGTTGCTGGCCGGACCATAGAGGGCGCCGAGGTGGCTGCCTGTGCGATAGGCAATGTCATTTGGGGTCAGAATGTGCTCGCATTCGCGGTGGGCTGCGACATCGATTCCCGTGATGCGCAGGATTTTCTGCTCGACCCGGGTTCGCAACTGGTCGATCCCTTTGTCATCCCATCCGGCGGGGGCATTGACCATGACGAACCAGTTGCCCGCTCCATCCGGAGCGTCTGCCGGCGACGTCTTGCTCCCGATGTTGATGTAGACGGTCGGGTCGTCCGCGATGCGTTTTTCTTCGAACAGGCAGCGGAATTCCTCGCGGTAATCCTCGGCCCAAAGGATGTTGTGCAAGTGGAGGTCCGGGGCGTCGTGCCGGATGCCCCAGTAGAAGATGACGCCGCTGGTCGATTGCTCTGCGTTGAGGATGCGCTTCGGAGCGGGGTGGTCCGGCAGGAGCATCCGGTAGGTCGGGGTGACATCCACGCCGGAGACGACCACGTCAGTTTCATGTTGATGGCCGTCCCGAAGCCGCACACCGCGGACGCGGTTCGCTTCGACCTCGATGCGGTCCGCCGGGGCATTGAGACAGATGTCGACCCCCACGGCCAAAGCCGTCCGGTGCAGGGCATCCACGATGGCGTGCATGCCGCCGACCGGGGCAAATGTGCCCATTCCGAATTCGAGTTGGGGGATGACGTGAAGCATGGCCGGCGCCCGGTAGGGATCGCTGCCGTTGTAGGTGGCAAACCGGTTGAAGAGCTGCTGAAGGTGGGGGTGTCCGGTTCGGGCGTTCCACGTATTGAGCCGATGGGCGAGGGGCAGAGACCGCCACGTCCGCAGGGCCCGGCCGAGGTGGCGGGCGGTACGGATCGGGGTCCAGCTCGAGGCTTCATGCAGGCTTTGCTCCAGGAACAGGCCCCGTGTGGCGTGGAACCCTTTTCGGCTCAGGTCGAGATGGTGCAGCACGGCGTCCGCCGGAACGTGGAGGGCCTCCTCGATTTCGGCCTTGAGCCGCTGTCGATCGGTCCACCCGATGAGGCGGGTTCCGTCCTCCCAGAAATAGTGGCAGGACCGGTCGAGTTGAATGTGGTCGAAGGGGGCAGCTTGGTCTCCCGCGACCGCGAGGGTCTCCAGGAGCAGGTCGGGCCAAGTGAAGAGGCTGGGACCGAGGTCAAACCGGTAATCACCGAGGTGGAGCTGGCGGAGTTTGCCGCCGACCTCGGGGGCAGCCTCGAACAGGGTCACGGACCGGCCTTCCGCCGCTGCGCGAATGGCGGTGGAGAGGCCTCCAATGCCGGCACCGATGACCGCGACGGAGCTCACTTGCCCAGATGCTCGGCGGCGCGTTCGAAACAGATGCGGAACCAGGTCGTGTACTGGTCTGGATGGGCCGCCATGTCCGCCCGGACCGTGGCGAAGTCGACATACTTCGTGTCCGCCACCTCTTCGGGATTCGGTACCGGGGCCACATCGCTCCGCCCGAAGAGGACGTGGTCAAATTCGTGCTCCACAAGTCCGCCGTCGAGTTCGGATCGGTAAATGAAGTCGAAGCCCTTGGCCAATTGGCATTGCATGCCCATCTCCTCCTGAAGGCGACGGATGCCCGCCTCAATCACGGTTTCTCCGTCGCGGGGATGGCTGCAGCAGGTGTTGGTCCAGAGCCCCCCGCTGTGGTACTTGTGGTGGGCGCGTTGTTGCAGGAGCAGTTGCCCCTTGCTGTTCAGGATGAACACGCTGAACGCGCGGTGCAGCACCCCCTTCCGGTGGGCGGCCATCTTCTCCATGGTGCCTTGCGCCTCGTCGAGGGTGTTGACCAGCACCACCTGCTCTTCCATTGTTTCGCTCATGTTCGGTTTCAATCAGTCTGTTCCAACAAATCGGCCATCCAGACCGAAAATTTCGGGCTTTCTGCCCAATGGTCCACATCCAGCAACCGCTGGGTGGCGGCCCGGTCCTCCGGCCAGTCTCCGTTGACCCCCAAGAACCGCGGGGCGGTGCCGGTGATGGTCAGCCGCAGGGCCTTGAGGATGTCGAGGTCGGGGTGGAGGGCGACGAGGGCATCGAGGCTGTCGAGGCCGGTGTTGAGCCGGCTCAGCTTCGTGGCCGGGTTCCATTCGAAGTCGGCACTTCGGGCGTGGGACACCCAGCGGTGGGCCTCGATGACGGTTGCACAGGGCCCGGTCCGGCCTTCCAGGTGACGCTCGGCGAGGACCCGGGAGTCCAGCGCTTGTTGGAGGGTGCCGTGTCCGAGGAAGGCGGTCCGCAATTCAGTGAGGGGAGGACAGTCGGCCTGACCAAAGAGGGGGTGGGAAAACAGGATTCCCGCCCACAACCACAGGGCGGCACACCGCGGTGGGCGCATGGTCAGAGCAGATTGAACTGGTGACGGAGGTACGAGCCCATCAGGAGCGCGGCCTTTTGGCGGTTCGGGATCCGGATGCGCTCTTCGAGCACGCGGTGGTGCGGGAGCCGGCGAATCTTCCGGAACAGACGCATGTAGTAGATGTACGCCATGTAGACTCCGAGTCGGGAGGAGTGCGGCAGGCGGAGGATGCCTTGGTAGGCGTGAGCGAAATCCGCCTCGATTTCCGCTTCGATGGTTTTTTTCGCCTCGTGGTCGAAGTCGGTCAGGTCGAGGCCCGGGAAATAGGTCCGGCCCAATCCCTCCCAGTCGGCCTGGAGGTCGCGGAGGAAGTTGATTTTCTGGAAGGCGGCTCCGAGGCTGCGGGCGTGGGGGAGCAGGGCCTCGTATTGGCCGCGGTCGCCGGCCACGAAGACGGAGAGGCACATCAGGCCCACCACCTCGGCACTGCCCACGATGTAGTCGTCATAGCCGTCCCGGTCGTAGGCGGTCTGGTCAAGGTCGCGCTCCATCGACTCGAGGAACTTGTCGACGTGGGCGAGGTCCATGTCGTACTTCCAGAAGGCCCATTGGAAGCTGTTCAGGATGGGATTCAGGGAGATACGCTCCTCAATGGCGAGGTGAGTGTCCCGCTTGAACCGGTCGAGCAGCTCCACTTTGTCGAAGTGGTGGAAGGTGTCCACGATCTCGTCGGCGAAGCGGACGAAGCCATAGATGGCCTGGATGGGCTCGCGGAGGTCGCGGTGGAGCATCCGGATGCCCAGGCTGAAAGAGGTGCTGTACGCCTTCGTCGTGAGGGCGCTGCACTGTCGGGAGACGGAATCGAAGAGAGGCTTTCCCGTGATGAGCAGCTCCTCGGGCACCGTGACATCCTGCACCTTGGCGGCCCGGCTGGGGGCGGCTTTCGGAGCATGGACTTGTGCGATGGGAGGACGGGCGTTCATCTGGGAGGTATGGGATTAAACCCGCAAGGCGTGAGGTTGTTCGATGGCGACCGTTTCGGCCAGTCCCGGAAGGCCCTGGGACTTGAGCACCTCGCCCGCGGCGACTTGCCCGCTGATGATGCTGGGCGGGACACCGGGACCCGGCGTCGTGAGCTGACCGGCAAACCAGGTGCCGGCGAGCTTGGATTTCAACTTGGGCTTCAGGAAGGCCGTCTGGCGCAGCGTGTTGGCGAGGCCATAGGCGTTGCCCTTGTAGGCGCTGTAGTCGGCGATGAATTGACGGTGGGCGTACTGTCGCTTGTATGTGACATGGTCGCGGACGGGCACACCGGTCCTGGCCTCCAGCCGGTCCATGATCTGTCCATAGATGCGGTCGCAGGCCGTCTGGTCCTCGGCCATGCCGGGTGCCGTGGGCACGAGCAGGAACAGGTTTTCGCACCCTTCCGGGGCCACGCTCGGATCGGTCACGCTGGGTGCGCAGACATAGAAGAGAGGGTCTTCGGGCCAGGCGGGCCGGTCGTAGATCTCCTCGGCGTGGGCGTCGAAAGGGGTGTCGAAGAAGAGGGTGTGGTGCTTGAGTCCGGGGATTCGGCGGTTGACACCGAGGTAGAAGAGGAGGGAGCTGGGGGACATGGCCCGTTTGTCCCAATAGGCTTCATCGTACCGGCGGTAGGCGGCGGGCATCAGATGTTGCTCGGCGTGGTGGTAATCGCAGGCGGCGATGACGTGCGGACAGCGGATGTGCTGCCCCCCGACCCGGAGGCCGCGCGTCTTGCCGCCCTCTTCGAGAATGGCCTCGACTTCGCAGTTGTACTCGAACCGGACGCCCTGTTCCTCGGCCACCTTGACCATGCCCTCCACGATGCCGTGCATGCCGCCCATGGGGTACCACGTCCCGAGGGCGGTGTCCGCATAGTTCATGAGGCTGTAGAGGGCCGGTGTGTTCTGGGGCTTGGAGCCCAGGAAGAGGACGGGGAACTCCATCAGTTGGACTAGCCGAGGATCCTTGAAATGGCGCCGGACGTGGTCGCTGAAACTGCGGAGCAACTGGAGGCGGGGAGCATCGCGAAGGATGTCGAGGCGGGCGAATTCGAGGGCGTTGTGGGCGGGTTTGTTGACGAAGCGCCCCATGCCGATGTCATACTTGACCTTGGCCTCGGCGAGGAAGTCGTGCAGCTTCTTTCCCGCACCGGGCTCGATGGCTTCAAAGGCCTCGGCGAGGGCCTCGGTTCCCGCCGGCACATCGAAGGGGCCTTGGGCGAATTCCACCCGGTAGGAGGGGTCGAGGCGCACGAGGTCGTACAGCTCGTCCACCGTCCGTCCGAACTGGGCGAAGTAGCGGTCGAAGACATCGGGCATCCAATACCAGCTCGGGCCCATGTCGAATCGGAATCCCTCGGCGTCGAAACGGCGGGCGCGTCCCCCGGCCTGTCCGTGGCGCTCGAAAACGGTCACGTTTAAGCCTCGGCTGGCGAGGGTCGTCGCTGCAGCCAGGCCGGCAAAACCGGATCCGATGACGGCGACATCGAGGGAGGAGGCGGGGTTTTGGGTCATGGCCTAGAGAACAAACAGGCTCAGGTCGGTTGGTGTTCTCGGGTTTGATTCGGGAATAAGGTAGGGTTAATCCGGCGTGAAATCCCATTATGAAGGCATGACAATTCACCCTAGAGTGAAACCTCAGGCTCGCTTTTGGCGTTGAAGGGGTGAAACCGACTTCCTGCAAGTGTGAAACTGCATGATGGGGTTTCTTCCAATTGCCATGAAGCGCCCCGCCCTGTCGGGGCGTTTCTCTTTCGCGACCGGCGGTTTTCAGAACTTGCGCGCCGTTTCCTTGTTCCGGTCTCATGAAGCGCACCGTCATGTCCATTGCCCTCGCCGCCATTGCCCTTGTGAGCCTCGCTGCGTTCGGCACCTACAAAGGAGCCATCCTGGGCGGCACCGAAGCCCGTTATCCCCTCGCTGTCGCCATGTCCGACTTTCATTCCCTCACCGCCACGACCCTCGATGGCGAGACGTTCGATTTCACCCAACTCAAGGGCAAGCGGGTACTCATCGTGAACACCGCCAGCCGCTGCGGTTACACGCCTCAATACAAGAAGCTCCAAGCCCTGCACGAGCAGCACGGCGGAGAGGAGTTTGTGATTCTCGGCTTCCCCTGCAATCAATTCGGGCGTCAGGAGCCGGGATCCGCCAGTGAAATCGGGGAATTCTGCTCCAAAAACTACGGCGTGACGTTCCAGATGATGTCCAAGGTGGAGGTCAGGGGCAACGATCAGCACCCCGTCTACAGCTGGCTTTGTGACGCGAGCAAAAACGGGGTGGGGGACCACAACGTGGGCTGGAACTTCCACAAGTTCCTCGTGAACGGCGAAGGTCGCCTGGTGGCGTCCCTCAAGTCTGGCGCTGATCCCCTCGGTGATGAGATTGCTGGTTTCGCTGCCGGTCGCTAAGCGCGCCTTTCCGAACTTCGGTCTATGCCGAACTCCCCTTCTTTGGACGTCCTCGCCTTCGGGGCGCATCCGGACGATGTCGAGCTGAGTGCCGGCGGCACGCTGATCAAGGCGGCCCGCCAAGGCCAGCGCACGGGCATCGTGGACCTGACGCGTGGAGAGCTCGGAACACGCGGTTCGGCGGAGCTGCGCGATCAGGAAGCTGCGGCCGCCGCCAAGGCCCTCGGCCTGACGGTCCGGGAAAACCTCGGCCTCAAGGACGGCCTTCCCGACGATGAGGAGCGCATCATCTTGGCGCTCATCGGCGCCATCCGGCGTCACCGCCCCCGCACGGTCCTCGCCAACGCGCTACACGACCGCCACACGGACCATGGCCGCGCCGCCGAATTCGTGCACCGTGCCTGCTTCCTCGCCGGCCTCGCCCGCATCGAGACGCAGGAGGCGGACGGCACCTCGCAGGAGGCCCACCGCCCCAAGCACGTCCTGCACTACATCCAAGACCGCTTCCGCGAGCCCAGTATCGTGGTGGACATCACCGGCACGGAGGAGGCGAAGTATGCCGCCATCGGGTGCTACAGTTCCCAATTCCATGTGCCCGGCGCCGCCGAGGGGCAGGTGGACATCCCCACCGCCTCCGACCTCGCGACCCCGATTTCGACCCCCGACTTCATGGCGGTGGTCCGCGGCCGCGACATCACGATGGGCCGCTACATCGGCGTGGCGTCCGGCGAGGGCTTCGAGTCCCAGACACCCCTCGGTTTGGACGACCTCGCCCACCTTCTCTGACCCCCGTTGAGCCCTGTCCGAGGGCCCCGCTGGAAAAGCAAAACGCCCGGTCCGCGGGGGACCAGGCGTCTGGGTGGGTGGCTAATCGGGTTCGAACCGACGACCTCTTGAACCACAATCAAGCGCTCTAACCAACTGAGCTATAGCCACCGTATGGGCCGGCAAAGATAGCGTCTTTCCCCATCCTCCCAACTCTTCGTGTTGCACAAGGAGTGTGGTGGATGGGAATGGGAGAATTACTCGGGAAACAGATCCCCGCAATTGAGCTCGTAGAACCCGAGGAAGAAGATGAGATCGGCGGCTCCGATGAAGCCGTTTCCATCGATGTCGAGAATGCAGCCTTCGCTGTTGGAGGGGGAGAAGGTGCAGGAACCGTCCTCGCAGTTGGCGGCTTCGTCATAATTGTCTGCTCCGGGATAGGTACAGCCGGCGATGCCGATGCACAGGTATTCGCAGGAACCGTCGTCCAAAGAGGCGATGGCGCTGTAATTGTCGGCCTCCGGATCCGTGCATCCAGCATATTGACAAGAGCCATCCTCTTCTGTCGCCAAGGGGTCGAAGTTGATGGCATCAGCATCGGAACAGCCGAGCACTTCCTCGGTGTCACAGATGCCATCCCCGTCGATGTCGGAGGCACAAGGCCCACCGCATTCACCGAGGGCATCGGGCTGATTTCCGTCGCAGTCGCAATCGCCGGCCGGGATGTCGGCACAGCCACACTCGTAGATGGCACCAGGCCCGTTGCAGATGCCACAGTCATCGTAGGCGCCAACG
>JAYYEI010000075.1:0-6218 GCA_036159995.1 Bacteroidota bacterium | reverse complement strand
GCGATTCCGGGATTTCTGAAGGGGTTGCCTTCGCCTCGGCCCTACGATGCCCTGGAGAGAATCGAAGCCGCCTCCTCTGTGGTGCCCATCGGCCTTCGTGATGACGTCTTTCTCGACGGAGAGGAGCGCCCTCGGATTTTTGGTGAGGGTGCGCCTGTGGTGGTGTGGAATCACCGATGGGAATACGACAAGGGGCCGGAGGCGTTTCTGCACCTTCTGATCGAGGCCAAACGGCGTGGCGCTCAATTCCGTCTGGCGGTCATGGGCGAGCAATTCGAGGCTGCCCCAGAGGCGTTCGCCCAAATGAGGGAAGCGTTTGATCAGGACATCGTCCAGTGGGGCATGGTGGAGTCGAGAGAGGACTATGTCCGTTGTCTCCAATCCTCGGATGTGGCACTCGTCACCGCCCATCATGATTTCTTCGGAATCAGTGTCCTCGAATGCGCCGCAGCCGGATTGCGGATTGTGGCGCCGGATGAGCTGGCGTACCCGGAGCACTTCGGATCGGCGCAGTTGCATCCGCGGGAAGGTTTGGTGGAGGCTTTCCTTGATGCATTGTCAACGGACCATTCAGAGCCTGCAGGATTCAACGTGTTCACATATCGGTGGCCTTCGGTGGCTTCACGGGCATGGAATTCGTTGAATCAGGTATGGAATTGACGGTGTGCCAACCTGTCTCGTGGCTGATGTGTAGGATTGGTCCTCGAGAGTTGTGATTTTGTCAGAATTCTCCGACAGACCACATGATGGTTGAAAATGGGACGAGCGGGTCTTTTTCGTCGTCGAGTGGGGTGGAATGGCAGGCGATGTTTTTGGGGTCGCGCTGTTCGAGAAAGTCAGAAATGCACTTTCCAAAAAGTCAAGGGGCAAATCACTTTTTTTTATCGAGAGTAGCGGGAATATTTGCCTTCTCCCTCTCGGGAAATCGTCGGGTGAAGACTCGGCGGAAACGACGCAACCTTTATACCTCACCAGAATGAACCTGAATCACGAAAGTGTCTGGGCAAACTGCCTCTCCTTCATCGAAGACAATGTCAGCGCCCAGGCTTTCAAGACGTGGTTCATTCCGATCAAAGCGGTCAAGCTGGAGGATGCCGTCCTGACCATCCAGGTCCCTTCCCAATTCTTTTACGAGTGGCTCGAAGAGCACTATGTGGACCTGCTGCGCAAGTCCATCGGAAAGGAGCTGGGAAAGGAGGCCCGGTTGGAATACTCCATCATCATGGAGCAGCCGGCGGCTGGCACCTCTCCCTACACTGTCAAATTGCCGACGTCGCACAATGCTGCGGTGCGCAATCGGTCGGTCCAGATGCCGATGGACGGCGCTGAAGCCCCCATCAAGAATCCCTTTGTGATTCCGGGCCTCAAGAAGCTCAACATCGACTCCAACCTCAATCCGAAGTACAGCTTCGAGAACTTCATTGAGGGAGAGAGCAACCGTTTGGCGCGCAGTGCTGGATTTGCTGTGGCCCAGAAGCCCGGTGGCACGGCGTTTAACCCGCTGCTCATCTACAGCCCGGTTGGCCTCGGAAAGACCCACCTTGCCCACGCGATCGGAATTGAAATCAAGAACCGCTTCCCGGAGAAGACGGTCCTCTACGTCAACTCGGAAAAGTTCACGCACCAGTTCATCGACGCGGTGCGGAACAACAGTGTCAACGACTTCTCCCACTTCTACCAGCTCATGGACGTCCTCATCGTGGACGACGTGCAGTTCTTCAGTGGCAAGGAGAAGACGCAGGACGTGTTCTTCCACATCTTCAACCACCTCCACCAGACGGGCAAGCAGATTGTCCTGACCAGCGACAAGCCGCCGGTGGAAATGCAGGGCATGGAGCAGCGCCTCCTCTCCCGCTTCAAGTGGGGCCTCAGCGCAGATGTGCAAGTGCCTAGCCTCGAGACGCGGATGGCCATCCTCGAAAAGAAGATGTACGCCGATGGCATCGAGTTGCCGCGCGAGGTCATGGAGTACCTGGCTTACTCGATCAACACGAACATCCGCGAGCTGGAGGGTGCCCTTATCAGCCTCATCGCCCAGAGTAGCCTGAACCGCAAGGCGGTCACGCTCGAGCTGGCGAAGCAGATGATTGACAAGTTCGTCAAGAATACCGCCCGCGAGGTCAGCATTGATTACATCCAAAAGGTGGTGTGCGATTACTTCGACCTGCCGATCGAGCTCCTCAAGTCCAAGACCCGGAAGCGCGAAATCGTCCAGGCCCGTCAGATCGCGATGTACTTCGCCAAGAAGATGACCAAGAGTTCGCTGGCCAACATCGGTTTGCACTGCGGCGGAAAGGACCACGCCACTGTGCTCCACGCTTGTCGAACGGTCAACAATCTGAGCGAGACGGACAAGCACTTCCGCAAGTACCTCGAGGATCTGGAGAAGAAGCTGAACGTCAGCTGACCTCCCTCCTGTCGTGACCCGTTATCTCGTCGTTTGCCTAGGCAACATCTGTCGCTCGCCCATTGGTGAGGGCTGGATTCGGCATGCCGCCATGGTGCGGGGCCTTCGGGTCAAGGTGGACAGCGCCGGCACCTCAGGCTATCATGCCGGCGACCCGCCAGACCGCCGCAGTGTGGCGACCATGCGGACTGTTGACATTGACATTTCGGGCCAGCGCTCCCGGAAGTTCGTTCGGGCTGACTTTCAGAAGTTCGACCGCATCCTCGTGATGGACCGCGCCAACCTGGCCGATGTCCTGTCCCTGGCGCGTTCCGAAGAAGAGCGCGAAAAGGTGGCCTTGTTCGACCCGTCAGGAGCCGAAGTGCCCGATCCCTACTATGGAGGCGAGGACGGTTTTGCGCTGGTGCGAGAGCAGGTCCGGGAAGCGGCGGAAGCCCAGTTGGCCTCTGATTTCCCTTCTTGAGCATTTACTCCACCCGGACCGTGAACCGGAGTGGCATGTGCGGTGGCAACCCGAGTTCGGGATGCGCTTCCTCTCCAAAGGCGTCCGCTGAATTGGCCCACACGGTCCATTGGCTGTTGGATCGAGTGCGGCTCAGTTCCCTCTCGATGGCGGGCACCACCTGATCGGCGTCTCCCATGTTGAACGTAACGGAGACGGTCTGCGGTTTCAGGGGGCGACCATCGGCCCGGGTGGTGGAAATGGACAGGGTCACCTCCTCTCCGGCTCGAATGTCTTGTCCCCCATGGGAACGCTCGTCGGGAAGTTGCATCCGGAGCAGATGAATCCACTCCTGCTCGAGCACACTGGGAAAGGCGGAATCCCGGCCCATCTCTTCCTGGAAGAATCGGGAGAGGCTGTTCTGGTCATGGCAATGCCAGCGGACTGTCATGCTGTCGACTCTCCCTCGCCAGCCAAAGGCATCTTGGATGGACAGCGGAAGGTCTGCCGGGGACAATCGAATGAGGTCTCCGCAGGCGATATCGGGGAGGGAATGGAGATCACGGGCCAAGGTGGCGAGATTGTTGTCCTCATCCCGTCGAAGCCAGTGGATCTCTTGGTCTACTTCTGCCGCAATCCACCCATTGATCATGGCCTCTGCAACGGAGCCATTGCCCAATTCAATGAGCGTCCACGGTGGAGGTGTCGACGGGCGACAGCCCCACAGGAAAAGGAGGGCGATGAGCCACCCGGTGATGGGCGGGGTCGGTCTCATGCAGGCCGCTGATAGAGGCCGATCCGGAGGTGGACGGAAATCACGGCTTCCTGTGGGATGTCGGGAGGGAGACCGGACATGCCCCAGGCCCGAACCGGGGGAATCAGGGCGCGCACGCTGTCGCCGATGTAGGCGTTGCCGATGAGTTCATGGAACCCGGAAGGCAGGTCGGTGCTTCCTGGCTCAAAGGCCATCGGGCCGTCCTGTTGCCAAGTGGTGATGTCGGTTCCGTCAAGGAGGGACAACCGATGGTGCAACTCGAGGACGGTGCCTTCTGCCAATTCGGACACGGCCGGGGAGCCCGGAATGGAATCCAACCGCTCTGAGCGGATGCCGGTGCCAGAACGGAAAACACTCCCCCACTCCGCGGTTTCCCGGTCAATCAGACTGTCCAGGGTGAGGGCCCGCAGGCGATGGAATTCGAGCAGGTCCTGTTTGGACGGAGTGTCTTTGGTGGTCCTGTCCGGCAGGGGTTGGTCATGGCCACATCCGATGCAACCCGCGAACAGGATGGCGGCGGACAATGCGATGCCGATCGGGACCGGCCGCATCATCAGGCGCCCGGTTCTTCTGCGGCTGCGATGCCGGCTGCGATTTCCGGAAGCAGGCCCCGGAGCCGAGCCATGACCACACCAATCGATTCGTTCGAGGCGCCGCCAGCGGCATTGTGGTGGCCCCCACCATCGAAGTGCTTTTCGGCGAAATCGCGCACGCTGAATTGGCCCACTGACCGGAAGCTCATCTTGACGCGGTCCGAGGATTGCTTGGCGAAGACAGCCACCTTGACCCCGGCGATGCCAAGGGCCTTGTTGACCAACCCTTCCGTGTAGCCAGGGCGGTAGTGGAACCGCTCCATGTCCTCTGCAGTGAGGTGGACGAACGCGGTCTGGAATTCGGGATAGACCTCCATACGTTCTACAACGGCAAAAGCGTGCAGTTGCATGCGGTCCATTGGCTGCTCGCCAAAAATGGCCTCATGAACAGTGGTGTGGTTCAGTCCCTGGTCCATCATGGCAGCCACCACGCGGTGGGTCTCGGCCGAGACAGAGTTGAAGCGAAAGCTTCCTGTGTCGGTCATCATGCCGGCGTACAGCAGTCCGGCCATCGTGGCGTCGACGACCTCCTTGCCTCCCAGGCCGGCGATGACGCCCCAGAGCAATTCTGCGGTAGAGCTGCACCGAGCGTCGTGGACCTTGGCCGTCGGGAAGTCTTCGGGTCCCATGTGGTGGTCCACCATGAGCCAGGTACCCGTGGCGGACTCCGCGGCATCCTTCATCGGCCCCAGGCGCTTGAGTCCATTGTAGTCCAAGGCGAACAGGACGTCTGCCCGGTGCAGGGTTTCTTGCGCCTTGCCCGGATCCCGGTCGAAAATCAAGATGTCCTCCACGCCCTCCATCCAATCGAGGGCCTCGTCCGGCGCGTCGGGCAGCAGGCAGGTCACCTCCTTTCCGGTGGAACGCAGGTAGCGGGCCAGGGCGAGCGACGTGCCGACGGCGTCGGCGTCGGGCGACCGGTGGCTGGTGATGGCGATGTGGTGGGCCCCGTCAAGGTGACGCTGGAATTCGACCAGATCGGAAACGTCCACCATGCTATGGACGGATTGCGGTGCAGTCATGTGAAGCGAAGATACCTTGCGGCCATGTCCGAAACCGTCATCGCGTCCCCGCTTCCCCTCCCCGATTTGTCGACAAAGTCGGCCCGTGTGCAATGGGTGATGGATGAACTCGAGCGGCTCTACCCGGTCGTGCCGGTTCCGTTGGACCACACCGACCCGTACACGTTGCTGGTGGCGGTGTTGCTCAGTGCCCAATGCACAGACGAACGAGTCAATACAGTGACGCCGGCTTTGTTTGCCCGGGCGGACAATCCAAAGCACATGCGCACCGTGCCCGTGGACGAGGTGCGGGAGATCATCCGCCCGTGTGGCCTGAGCCCTCAAAAGTCCAAGGCCATTGTGCGCCTGAGCGAAATCCTGATGGATGAACATGACGGCTTGGTTCCGCAGGACATGGAAGCCTTGGAGCGCCTTCCCGGCGTGGGCCACAAAACGGCATCGGTGGTCATGTCCCAGGCGTATGGTGTCCCGGCGTTCCCGGTGGACACCCACATTCACCGCCTGATGTACCGCTGGAATTTCACTAACGGCAAGAATGTCGAGCAGACCGAGCGCGACGCCAAGCGCTTGTTCCCAGAAGACCGCTGGAACAAGCTGCACCTGCAGATCATCTTCTACGGTCGGGAGTACTCTCCGGCCCGCAGCCCCAAGCGCGACCGCGACTTCATCACCCGCACCATTGGCCGCAAGTCGGAAATCGCCAAGCTGAAGTAACGCGCCCGATGGCCTTCTTCTCCAACGACTACCCGGAACGCATGCCCTTGCTGGAGCGCATCGGCAAGGAGCTGCGCTTCCGCAAGTCGGTCAGGGCCTCGAAGCAAGAATATGGTCGACCCCAGTTTGTCCTCGTTCATCCCGATTGGCCGAGCAAGCGCGCCAGCATCACGGCCTATGCCGACGCGTTGAAGTGGGTGGTCACCAATCGACCCCACACACCCACAAGATTCAATGGAACCACAACCCTGAAGCTGGCTTTCGA
>JAYYEI010000074.1:0-9627 GCA_036159995.1 Bacteroidota bacterium | reverse complement strand
CCACCTTAGCGGGGACAATTATGAAGTCCACCTGATCATCTATCGGGACTGCGGACCGACCAACACCAATGGCACAGGGTTCGACCTGTCGGCCACACTCGGTGTGTATGAGGGGCAAAGCCTCTACGCGACGGGCACCATGGACCTCGACTTCAATCAGGTCACCAACATCGATCTGCAGAGTGGAAACCCCTGTGCCGTGTTGCCGCCAGGGGTCTGCATCGAGCGGGCTGAATACGTTTCAACGCTCACGCTGCCGGCGAGCGACCAGACCTACACCCTCGTGTACCAGCGCTGCTGCCGGAACCCGCAAGTCATCAACCTACAGGAGGCCATGAACACGGGCTTCACCATGTTCGCCGAAGTTCCTCCGGTCAATTCGGCCCCGGAAATCGACACGGAGTCCAATTCCTCGGCCCGCTTCGTTGAGCTGCCCCAGGCCTACGTCTGCCAAGGCCAACCCTTTTCCCTCGACCATCTCGCCACCGACCCCGATGCAGACAGCTTGCTTTTTGCCATCGGCGACGTGTTCATCGGCGGCACCTTCACCGCACCGACCCCCAACCCTCCGACGCCGCCACCCTTCACCAACGTGACGTGGGCCACCGGGTATGGTCCCTACGCACCGCTTGGTCTCGGCGACGACGACGCCTTGACCATTGACCCCGCCACCGGAACCCTTACGGCGACTCCGACCACCGTCGGCAAGTATGTCGTCGGCATCATCGTGACCGAGTTCAGACAGGACGACAATGGCAACTGGATTCCCCTGGGCAAAATCATCCGGGACTTCACCATCGATGTGGTGCCTTGCGAGGTCCTGCTTCCTGAAGTGCTCTGGCCCGACCCCTGCTCCGGGTTGGACTTGAGCTTCGACGTGGACGCAGACGAGGGGGCCTTCTCCTGGAATTTCGGAACGGACCTCGCTGAAGACACAAGCTCGGCACAGGCGCCCTCCCACAGCTTCACGGAACCCGGCATCTACCCGGTCTCCTTGGTCTATGACCTTGGCGGATGCGCAGACAGTCTGTCCATCGACCTAGCCGTCTCACCGCCCTTCTCCGCGGACTTTGCCCTCGGCCCCATCACCTGCACCGCCGATGCCTGGAGCCAACCGGTCACCTTTGCTGGAGATGACCCCGGGACCGGCACCCTCGTGTGGACCGTGGACGGAGCGCAAGTGGGAGAGGGGCTCAATCCGGGCGCCTTCATCATCCCGCCAGGCAACCACGATGTGGCCACCGCCCTGACCAACGAATTCGGCTGCGTGTCCGGCGAAGAACAGCCCACCGCCTATCCGGACTTGCCCGAAGCGGCCTTTGTCATGTCGGAGCCACCCTGCAACGGACTGGACATCGAGTTCACCAACCTCTCGGCCGACGCCGATGACTTCGCCTGGGTCTTCGATTTGGCCGCGCCGTGGACCGGAGGGGTAGAAGAAAGCGGACAGTCCAACCCCACTTGGACCTATGACGGGTTCGGCACCTTCGTCGCCCAGCTCATCGCCCAACCTGAAGAGGCCTGTTCCGACACGCTCCTGCAAGAGGTCGCAGTGTTGCCCCAAGACCCGTTGGTCATGGCCTTTGGCGCCATCGAGCCCCTCGCGTGTTCCCTCGAGACCGACGTGGACTTCTTCTTCTACGGGGACTACGCCGATGCCGTGACCTGGGACTTCGGGGCGGCCGGTTCTGCCTCGGGGGATACGGTCCAATACGACTTCGGCGAATCCGGCCTCTACCCGGTGACCCTGACCATCGAGAACGACACATGCGGCACGGTCCAAACGGCCGAGTTCGAGGTCTTTGTGCCGGAATTGGTGGCGGAAGTCGAGTTGGTCATCCCCAACGTACTCACGCCCAATGCCGACGGGAAGAACGACCGGTTCCGTGTGGGCACCCGCCGTGTAGACGGGTCGGTGGATCTGGCCAATGCGTCTTCCTTCGCCCGATTCAAACTGCAGGTCTATGACCGGTGGGGCGTGCTCGTGCACGAATCCGAAGGGGTCGGCGCCGGGTGGGATGGCCGCGTAGGTGGCTCACCAGCCGCTCCGGGAACCTATTACTACATCCTCGAGGCCGACCACAGCTGCCTGGACGAGGACTTGCTCGAAGTGGGTGAGGTCACCCTCATTGTGGACTGACCTCCCGACGGAACCACCGCGTCTTTTCGACTCGGCAGGTCACGGACCGGAAGGCATCATACCATTCAGAGACGCCCCGGACCTTGGCACGGCGGTGGTTTGCTTGCTCCGCCCACCCTTTCACCGCCTCGGCATCCCGCCAATAGCTGATGAAGATGCCGTCCCGCCCGTCCCGGAGCGACTCGAAGCCGAGGTAGCCCTCCATGGATTCCGCCAAGGCCATCACCTCGGTCATCGCTTCAGCGTAGCCGGGCGGGTCCAATGGCCGCTCGGAAATGAAAATGCTGGCATAGTGTCCGGGCTCAAGCCGGATCCGGTCGTCGACGGCGGGCATGCCGTGAAGGTCGCACACCCCATCTTTACCACATGAACGCTGCTTGGGATCGGGCCTTTCCAGACTGCACGCACGATGCAGCAGGACGCCGCACACCCCAGCGCATGCGCTTCGGACTGACGGCCTTGACCACGCTTCCCTGGGCGCAGGACATCGGCCACGCCCCAGACCCGGAGGCCATCACCACGCTACTCCAGACCGCCGCCGAGCCCTTCATCGTCCTCGATTTGCCAGCCACCATGACACCGCCGGAATTGCCGTCTGGAAGCTGGGCCGTGGAACACCACACCCGCCAAAGCGCGCTGCACCCCAACGAAGACCCCGTGGACGCCTGGCCCTCCACCCGACGCAAGCAGCTTCGTCGGGCAGAACGGGAAGGGATGGCGACCGACCAGACTGATGACCTCGATTTGCTGGTCCATCTTCATCAGGCGGCCCGTGACCGCAAGGGGCTCAAGAGTGATGCCCGGGGCCTGCGCGCGTTGCTGGAGCAGCTGCTCAAAGAGCCCGATACCCACGCGTGGGCCGTCCGCAATGCGTCCGGCCACGTCTTGGCCGGCGGTGTCTTCCACGGAACTGGAGACGGCCGGTGCGTGTACGGTTTCGGAGGCCAATTCCGAACAGAGGAGCCCGGGGAGAGCAGCAGGGCTTCCGTCCTGCTCATCGCCACCGCCATGCGCCATGCAGCAACACTGGGGGCGAGCCCATTCGATTTCGGAGGAAGTCGGGATGCAGGGGTCGACCGCTTTTACTCGGAGTTCGGGGCCGAACGGGTGCCCAAATGGAAACTCGTGCGCATCCAAGGGCTGTGGAAACCCATACTCCGGTGGCAGAGGCCGGACCTGTTTCCCGGTTAATCAAGGCCAGACGTCCGCCTTGCGCGCTTCCGGAATGAAGGACGCGTCCCGTGCCCATTGGTTGATCTGCACGAACTCAGGCTCGGTGAATCCCATGCCATCCCGCAGCAAGCGGTACTCATCGAGCAGGTCGATGTTCATGATGCCCGGATCATCCGTGTTGAGCGTCGTACGAATGCCCGCCTCCATGATGGTCCGAAAGGGGTGGGACTCCTTGGTGGCGCAAACCCCGCTCAGCCAGTTCGACGTGGGACAGAGCTCGAGCACCGTACCGCGTTCGCGCACAAAATCTAGAACGGAGGGGTCCTCCAGGATGCGAACGCCATGGCCAATGCGGTCGGCGTGGAGCAATTCAATCGAGTCCCGGATGTTGCGGGCCGCTTGAGGGCCTTCGGCTTCACCGGCATGGATGGTCACGGCGAACCCTTCCGACTTGGCTTTCTCAAACAGCGGAATGAAGGGGGCGGGACCAACGGCGAGCTCATTATCGGCCAAGTCCATGGCCAGGAAATCCGCCTTTTTCTCCACGGCGAAGTCGAGCCAGTACCGGTTCTCCTCCACGGTTTTGATGCGCTGCAAGAGGCAGATCAGGCCCACGGCCATGGGGAAATCCTGTTCCGCCCGCTCGACTCCCTTCAGGATGGCCGCGTGCATGGCGTCCGGCTTCAGCCCATCGTGGGCATCGCAAAGGAAGCTCGGGGCGTAGCGGAGTTCGAGGAGACGCACACCATTGCGGAACATGTCCTCACAGCACTCGTAGGTCATCCGCTCCACGACCTCGGCGGAATCCAGCAGATCCCGGTGGCCGAGGAAGATGTTGAGCAGGGTCGGGAGGTCTCCCACCGGTTCCGTGATCAGATAGTCCCGACAGAATTCAGCCTCAGACACCGAGCGCCCTTTCGCCGCCAGCAGCTCCTTGAGCAGTGCGGGACGGGCAGTCAGCTCGAGGTGGCAATGCAATTCCACCTTGGGCAGGGCGCGAAGGGCGTCGTCGGTCATGAGGGACAAAGGTAGACTTCGACCGTGCCCTGTTCATTTCCGAGCCACACCGGATTCGGAAGAGGCACCCCGGTCTCCAACTTGGCGGACATGATTGGAATCGGAGCACGCATCGCCCACCCCAAGTACGGAGAGGGCGCGATTTTCGGGGAGTCCGGCGCCGCTTGGCGCATCTTCTTCCAGGAACACGGCGAGAAGGAATTGGCCAAGACGTACGAAGCCTATGAGGTCGTGGAGCCCTGCCCGGAAGGAGGTGGCACCGGCATTGAGCTGGAAGACGTCATCACCGCCGTGGAGAATGTCTTCGACCAGTACATGGAATCACCCGAGCCGATCGCCCTCGGCGACAAGTGGGAGGGGGGCACCATGGAATTGCGCCCAGGAGACGAGGGCCTCAAGTCCAAGGAGATTCCCATCGAGACCTTCTTCCACAAGATCGTGATGCTCCGCGATCGCCTGCGCGTGCTCGAACAGAACATCAACAGCAACGGCAAGCTCTCCGACGAGGACAAGGTCAACCTCCAGCAATACATCACCCGTTGCTACGGCTCGCTGACCACATTCAACGTCCTCTTCGACCGCAAGGAGGATTGGTTCGTGGGCGAGAAGAAGGGATGACCCCCGAGACCGCCTTCCAGATCGTCAACGGAGCCGCCCCCGTGGCGTGGATTGTCTTGATCGCCGCTCCCCAGTCCAAGTGGGCACAGCGCATCGTCCTCAGCGGGGCCTTTGTGGCCATCCTCGCTGCGGTCTATGCCCTGATCGTCGCCACCCACTTCAACTTCGAAGGGGCCGATTTCCTGTCCTTGAAGGGCGTCATGGCCTTGCTGAACGACCCCTGGGCCATGACGGCGGGATGGGTGCATTACCTCGCCTTTGACCTTCTGGCCGGCATCATCGTGACCCGAAAGGGGATGGAACTGGAGATTCCGCGACTGGCCATGCTGCCCTGTCAGTTGGGCTGCTTCATGCTCGGGCCGGTGGGCGTGTTTCTGTTCGTGGCCTTCGCCAAGGCTCGAGGCCACGCTTGGAAGGACATCGCCCTCGGCTGATCAGCGGACCACCGTCAGCATGCCGGTGAAGTCCTCCGGGTATTTGCCGTGCGTCCAGCGCACTTGGACATGCCAAGCGTATTGGCCGTCCCGAACAAAATGCTCACCGGAGCCACTCTGGTCTTGGCCAATCCAGTATTCGTCCGGATCGGTGCTCGAGAAGACGACCTCACCCCAGCGATTGAAGATCTGGAAGAGGTAATCCGTGGCACCGAAGGCCTGGCCAAGCGGACGGAATCCGTCGTTGACCCCATCGTTGTTGGGGGAGAAGGCGTTGGGCACATAGAGGCGGAGGTCCAACTCGGTGAAGTGCGCCACAACCTGCACAGCCCCATCGGACGGCAGCACCACACCCAATTCCTGGGTCTGCATGCCCACCACGTCCTCGGCGCCGACCACCTCCCAGCGATCGAACTTCCAGTCAGCAGCCGGCTTGGCGATGAATCCTTGTGGGCCATCCACCACAAAGCTGTCTTCCCAGTGGTCGGACACAATCGCCCGGCCGACCACCTCGACGGTTCCGGATCCGGCCGGCACCACATCCACCATCAGGTCGACGTGCTCCACGTATTCGAAGTGGGCCGTGACCGTGCCTCCGGTGTCCACCAACAGGACCGCCTCATCGGATTCCGTGTCGGGCAGGATGGCATTGTTGGTGTGGCTCCAGTGGGTGAATGCCCACCATGTATCGGCGGTCGCAGCGATGTCATGCTCTCCATCGAAGAGCTCCTGATCATCTGGGTAGGGGCCGATGACGAGGCCATTCAACAGGATGTCGCCCACGCCGGCGGGCTCCACCTCGAAGACCACCACCTCGGGCGGCACCGGCTCACCGAAGTGGGCCATGATCGCGGCATCGCCCGTCAATTCAATCTCCAGGAACGGGTCCTGGATGTCGCCGATGACCACGTCGCCTGAGACGACTTCCCAATACAGGAACTCAGCGCCCACGCACTCTTCCTCCGCTTCGAGTGAAATGGGCACGCCAGCGAAATACCATCCGGTGAAGGGCACCATGGACGGGTCGATGTCAAAGGAATTCAATTCCACCTCACCACACCCGTCGATCAGGACGGTCAGGTCGACCGGCTCCACATCATAGCAGTCCTCCATGCCACTCAGCACGGTCTCGTTGCAACGCTCGTCGATGAAGTCGTGCACTTCCTGAACGGCCTCCTCCCACGCGGCGAGGTTGCCATCCCAGCGTTCGATCTGACGCGGCATCTCCGGCTCGATCACACCAATCATGCTGTCGAGAACGGCATGCATGTTGTCGCAGGTGAAGTGCGTATTGCCGAGGTCCGCCCAGCGGTTGATGTAGGTGGCCCAGAAGTCGTCGTTGTCCATCAGAGCGTTGAGCACGGGGATGTGCCCTTGACCACCCACATCGCCCATGTTTTCCGGGTTGCAGGGGTCCGCCTCCGCTCCAGTATTCGGAATGCCGGTGTAGTTGGCGCCGTGTCCGAATGTGTTGTCCAGATCCCAGAGGGCATAGCGCCAACGGCGACCGTCCCCATCGGGGTTCCGCCCCCGCCACCAGGCCGTGTTCCAGTTCAGCCAGTCGGCACAGACCACGTAGCTGTTCAAGATGAAGTAGTCGATGAGCGACATCTCATTCAACTCCGACGTGGCTTGTGTGTAATTGGCCTCCACCGTCATGTCGTTGGTGGTAATGAAGTCCACGAGGTCGTACCAATCGTCTCCATCTCCATACTCCTCCCAGGTGCCTCCCCACGTCTTGAGGAAGTCAATGTCGTAGCGCGACTGGTCGTAGTAGCGGCGGGTGAAGTCGCTGTCGTCCACCTTCTCACGATATTCATAGACCCCCCAGTACTGGCCATTGATGTAGAGAATGCAGCTCTCGCTGGTCCGCTCGTCGAGGTGCAGGTCCGCGAGGGCACTCAGGGTCTGGCAGTAGGCGTCCCGGACGTGCGCACCACCGGAGTAGGGGTAGTTGTCGTTGGCCGCCGCCTTGAAGATCAGGCGCTGGAACTTCCCGCGCTCGGAGATGTGGAACAGCTCGGCGTCGACCACATCGTCGTAGCCCATCTGGTCCCGAGTGATGTAGTCGAATCCCTTCTGCGGGTAAGCGTTAGAGTCGTTTCCGTGCTCATTGGAATCGCCTTCGGCTTCCACCCAGAACGTACCGTCCTCATGGAAGAACTCGATGTGCATCGGCTCGTCCCCGAACCAGGCACCGTCCTCGAGCCCAGGGCCGCTCACGCTCACCACACGGATGGTGTGGCTGTCATCCCCGAAGAAGTAAGTGTTGGTCTCAATGAAGCTCGGAGCCAGGACACCCGTGGGGTCCACCACGACGGCCCGGACCACTGTGGTCTCCATCAATCCGATGGGCGCGACGTAGGGGAGGGAGGTGTCCGTCGGCTTGTAGCCGTCGAGCGTGTAGTAGATGTCCATGCCCGCCGGGCCGGAAATGTCCAGCGAGAGGGCCGCCGAACTGTACCCGGGCGCCTCGCCGAGAATCGGCATCGGGGCATATCCGTTGTAGAAGAATCCCGCCGATCCCGCATTCGTCGCGTTGGGCGAGGGCTGAAGGCAGACCTTCCAGTCTCCGGTGCCATCCTCGTCCCGGGCCCAACTGTGGTCCTCCTGATTCGTGCTGATGTCCGTCCCGTAGGTGTAGCTCTCAATGATGGTGCCCGTGGCATCGGACAGCACCACGGACTCCTGCTTGCACTGGTGAATGCGGAAGTTGGTGTTCAGATAGCCTCCTCCGTAAAGATTGCCGGCCTGTGCCTCCCCGCTGCAGATGATCATCAGAAACCCGTTCGGCGGCACGACGGTGCCGGCCGGAATCTCAAACTTGGTGGGGTTGTCCACGTTGTCGGACAGGTACCAACCGCCGATGTCAATGGGCCCCGCCGTCTCATTGTAGAGCTCAACGAAGTCCTCGTTGTTGCCCGCAATGTTGAGCGAGTAGTTGGCACACGAAAATTCGTTGATCACGACCTGCGCACGCAGGGGCAACACGAACAGCCACAGAAGGGCCAGGAAAGGGAGCAGGTTTCGGTACAAATCCAAGGCAACGCAATGTACGGAGAATGAACACCGCAGGGCCCGAAGGGTTGCGCGGCACCCCAACTTATCTTGACCCTTTACCCGGAGCCATGCACGACCACGACGATGACGAATGGTGACCAACTGGCTTTCTGAAGTACCTCTTCTTTCCCCTATGGGCGCTCTGGCTCATCCTCAAGGCCGTCGGCACCCTCCTCAGCCACCTGGGCCGCCGCCTCATCGGCCTCTTCCACACCAGCGAGGACGAATAACTTCGCACGAATGAGGACAGCCCAACAAACCTGTCCTACATCTTGGGCCCATGAACTCGATGATGATTTTCGCCGTCATGGCGCTCGCCCTTCCCATCCTGGTCCTCATCAACCGCCGCAAGCGGAAGTAGCCCCCGCCGGCAGACTGGCCCCAACTGTCTTGAGATTCACGACCTTGGGAGCATGACCCGATTGCTTCCCGCGGTACTCGTCCTGCTTTGCTCCTCAGCTGGGGCGCAGCATATCCTGACCAAGACCTACACCATCACCCCACACGCTGACCTCCAAGGCGCGGACTTAAGCGGCCTCGACCTCGATGGACTGGATTGTTCTCATTGCAACCTGTTCAAGGCCAATTTGTCCAATGCCACCCTCCGTAACGCCAACTTCAGTGGGGCCAACCTCGAGGGGGCCGACTTCACCAGCGCCGAACTGACGGGGGCCAACCTGTCAGGAGCCCAGCTCGTCGAAGCCAACCTCTTGGGTGCCAATGTGAGCAGCGTCAACCTCTCGGGCGCCATCCTCTCTTTTGCCCAACTCATCGACGCGAACCTCAGCAGTGCGGACCTGTCCAATGCCGACCTCTTCGCCGCTGACCTCTACACGGCCAACCTCACTGCGGCCAACCTCGAGAATGCCGTGTTGACCAACGCCAACCTCTTTGGCACCACAATTACCTGCCTCAAAGGTTGCCCTTCCGCACTCCCTGAAGACCACACGTGCGAAGCCGATCCCGAGTGCGAAGAAGAGGAGCGCTACCACATCGTTTCAGAGTAACCCACCCCACATTGTGAGTGGAGCGCCAACAAACTCATCGTGATCGTGCGCGATGGACACCGGCGATGTTGTGCGCCTACAAAGTCTTTTTGGTGACCGCCTACTGCCTGAGCGAACTTATAGGGACCATGAAACGCTTGCTTTCTTGCCTAGCCCTCTGCGCCTCTTTCTCTGCCTC
>JAYYEI010000073.1:0-33726 GCA_036159995.1 Bacteroidota bacterium | reverse complement strand
GAGCCGTTTGACACCCACGACATCTACTGCGCTTCGGGCTTCATGGCATACAGCTTCGCCATCCACCTGAAAACCGAGCCCATCCTGGACTGGATGAAGCAGAATTTCGATTCGGCCTACATGGCCGACTTAGCGCTTGGATCGGACGGATTCACCCGAATCCCAGACACTGGGTCTCCCTCCCGCGGGCGCGGGGATTCATTGATGACCCCGATGCCCGTGACCGTTTCTGCTGATGTCCCCTCTCCCGGCGGGTCCATGACGGACATCTCGGGCATCTCCGCGCTGGTCCACGAGATGGATGCGCTGCGCCCCGTGCCCCAATGGCTGGGATCCAACGCTTGGGTGATCGGAGGAGACCGGACCGCCAGCGGCGAGGTCATCTTCTGCAATGACGCGCACATGGGCTACGCCCAACCCTCGGTGTGGTACGAGGCCCACATCGTCTGCCCGGAGGTCGAGTACTACGGCAACCACCTCGCCGGACTCCCCTTCCCCGCCATCGGCCACACGCGCCACCATTCCTGGGGAATCACCATGTTCGTCAACGACGACATCGACCTCTACCGCGAGACCATCGAGGGCGATCGGTACCTGCATGACGGCGAGTGGCGCGACTTAGAGCTGCAGGAAGAGACCATCAACGTGGCCGGTGGAGAGCCTGTGACATTCACCCTCCGCAAAACGCACCACGGGCCGCTCATCGAGGACTCCGTCGCCATGTGGTGGACCTTCACCCAGTATCCGGAAAACCGCATCCACGAGGCCTTCTTTGGGTTTTCCCGAGCCAATGACATCGCGGACATGGAGCGCTCCGCCGCCCTCATCCATGCCCCCGGCATCAACCTCATGTATGGCGATAACGAAGGCAACATCGCGTGGTGGGCCAGTGCCAAGCTTCCCATTCGTCCGGACCATGTGGACACCAAGACCGCCATTGACGGCACCGACCCCACCAATGAAGTTCAGGGCTGGCACCCCTTCGCCATGAACCCGCAATCGGTCAATCCGCCCGCCGGCTATGTCTATTCGGCCAACAACGCACCCGACAGCGTGAAAGGCGTGTACCACCCGGGCCATTACTACTCCGGCAACACGCGTGGGGCGGGCATTATCCAGGCCATCGAAGCCAAGGACGACTGGACGCTCGCCGAAGCCCAAGCCTTACAGCTCGACCACCATTCGCCCGTGTACCGGAAGAACTGCGCGATGATGCTCGACCACATTGCCTCCGGCACCCTCGACGAGGACGTCGAAGCCGCCGTGGCACACCTGCGCAATTGGGACGGCGCCCACCTCGCCGGCGACATTGCCCCCACCCTCTACTACCGCTGGATGTACCGGGCGATTGAAGGAGCCTACTACGACGAGTTCGAGCAGGCCGCCGGTATGGAAACCGCCCCGGAGAAATTCAAGATCTGGCACCGAACCATCGTCAGCGAGAACACCTTCCCCCGCCTGCTCGCCAATGCGGACTCGCCTTGGTGGGACGACGTGCGGACGGACCTCAAGGAGACACCAGCGCTGGTGCTCGGTCTCGCTCTGCTCAAAGCCTACGAGGACCTCGAAGTCGCCCTCGGACCGGACGTGGACGCCTGGCGCTACGACCGGCTCCACACCGCCACCCACCGGCACGCCATGACCGATGTGCCCATCCTCGGCGATTGGCTCAACGTGGGGCCCTACGGACTGCCGGCCGCCAAGGACGCCTTGTGCAAATACGAGTTCAAGCTGAAGCGGGACGTCGACTATTCCATCTTCTCCGGGCCATCCAAGCGGATCGGCATCGACTTCGCCGATGTGGATGGCGCCGAGAGCATCCTGCCCACCGGCCAGTCCGGCAACGTCTTCAGCCCGTTCTACGACAACCAAGCGCCGCTCTATCACGCCGGCCAGTTCCGGAAGATGCGCATGGACCGCGCCGACATCGAGGCCCACACCACGGCCGTCGCCTCCCTTCGTCCGCAAACGGACCGCTGACGCCCACAGACAGAACCACAGCGCCCACCCTTCCTCTCCTATCTTTTCTGGACAGTCCACTCTCCATGCGCCTCCGCCTCACCACCCTCCTCTTCCTCCTTCTCGGCTTCACCATGGTCAGTCGGGCACAAAGTGAGGCCCGAAATGAAGGCTACATCGAGTCCAACTGGGGATTGGCCGCCATCGATGGGTTGTCTTCCGGTGCCCTCTTCCCGGGCACCTCTCTTCTCGTCGGAAGACGCATGTTCATCGGAAACACCACCTTCCTTGAAGGACAATTCGGCCTGGCCTTTCCTTCCCTCGTGACCGCCAAGGTGGGGGGAGGCTGGAAATGGGATTCCGGTTGGAGCCATTCCACGGGCATCCGAATCTGGCCACTGCATTTCTATGCGGCCACCGGCATCCCCACCCAGCGGTGCAACCGGGACATCAGTGCATCCAAACAACGGAGGCTGGAGCGCCGTGGCAAAACCACCGCCGACTTGAAGTGCTCCGAGTGGATCTTGTCTTTCGAACTGTCCCTCGTCGGATTGGGCGAAACCGTCTTGCCCAAATTGAAGGAGCACCCCAACTATGATGAATGGGAAGAATATGGCTTCTACTCCTACGGCATGATCACGGTTGGGCACCGTTGGATGTTCTGATTTGGCAACTCTCTTCCCCTTTCGTGGTACACTACACCCAAGGGCCTGAACGGCGCTTTGGGGCCTGATTTTTTCACTTTCAATCCAATTCGTGGCTTGGACTTCGAGCGGGTAGTGTACATTGTACACCAAGCCGGAAGTGCGGAGTGTATTTGCCTTGCCAATTCGCAAATACAATCGACCAAACAGCTGTAAATCAGAACGATGACCAACCACACCTCGCGCCGAGCCCGATGGGCTGCGCTGCTGACATTGGGGCTGCTCGCCTGGAGCACCGGTCCCCTGTCCGCCCAATCGATTTCCCTCACCGGAACCGTCCTCGACGGTGAATCCGGAGACCCGCTCATCGGGGCCACCATTCTGGAGAGCGGCACCACCAACGCCACGAGCGCTGGAGCCGACGGCTCTTTCACCTTGAAGGTCAACGGACTGCCCGCCGCCCTCAAGGTGAGTTTCATCGGCTATGTGGCTCAGACCCTGACGGTGGAGTCCGCCTCCCCCATCCGGGTGTCCCTCGACATCGACGCCCAACTCGTCGACGAGGTCGTCGTGGTGGGATACGGCCGGCAGAAGAAGAAGGTCTCCACCGGATCCATCTCCAAGGTCACCGCCAAGGACATCGAAGGCATCGCCGTTCCAGACGTGACTTCCACGCTCGAGGGCCTCACCTCCGGTCTGATCGTCAACGAATCCAGTGGCCAGCCGGGATCCGGAAAAAGCATCCTCATCCGCGGCATCAGCACCAACGGAGACAACTCCCCGCTCTACATCGTGGACGGCGTGCAGCTCGGCAACATCGACAACATCAACCCGAGCGACATCGAGTCGGTGGACGTCCTGAAGGACGCCGCATCGAGCGCCATCTACGGAGCCCGTGCCGCCAACGGCGTGGTCATCATCACCACCAAGAATGGCAGCAAGGGCGACGCGAGCATCACCTACTCTGCGAGCTACCTGAACTCCCAGCCATGGAAGCTTCCAACCATGCTCGGGGCCGAGGACTACGTGATCCTGATGCGCGAGAAATTCGCCAACAGCAACCAAACCTCCGCGCTGGACGTGTTGGGCTTCCCCAACTTCGGCGACCCGCTCACCGCCAGCACCAACTGGATGGAGGAGATCTTCAACCCAGCGCAGGTCATCAACCACCGCATCACTGCCTCCGGGGACAACAGCTACATCTCCTTTGACTACTGGGACCAGAACGGCGTCATCGGTGGGGAGAAGTCCAACTACAAGCGCTACGCCATGCGCTACAACTCGTCCAAGAAGATCAAGAACTTCCTGACCGTGGGCCAGAACCTCTACCTGAACCGGACTCAGAACAACAACATCGGCACCAACAGCGCCTTCGGCGGCGTCCAGTCCGACGCCTTCGCCTACGATCCGCTGACCCCGATCTACGATGATGAGGCCGACTTCGGCTTCGCCCAATCCCCTTGGGTCCAGAAGGAGTACATCAACCCGCTAAGCCGGCTCTACCTCGCCGGGGGCGACAACAAGTCCGACCAGATCATCGGCAACGTCTACATCGAATACGAGCCGGTCGAGGGACTGCGCCTCAAGACCGACGGTGGATTCGACCTCAACTGGTACGACTACCGCTATTTCACCCCCACCTACTACTTCCACCCGGCGGCCCAGAACCTGAGCAACGACGTGGGACAGGGCTCCGGCAATTTCCAGGGCTTCCAGTGGGAGAACACCGCCAACTACACGACCAAGCTGCAGGAGAAGCACAACCTCGACTTCCTCGTCGGAACGTCGTTCCGGACCACGGCATTCCGCCAGGTTGGGGGCTCCTCGCAAAACATCCCGATGGACGCGGAATTCAACCCGAACTTCCACTACATCGACGCCGGTCAGGACACCCTCGAGCTCGCCTTCGGCGGGGCTTCCGTGGACTACGCCATCATCAGCACGTTCGGCCGGATGCTCTACAACTACGATGAGAAGTACCTCTTCTCCGCGACCATCCGCCGCGACGGTTCCTCCAACTTTGGAGAGAACAACCGCTACGGCGTCTTCCCCTCCGCCTCCTTCGGCTGGGTCGCCTCCAAGGAAGATTTCCTCAAGGATTCGGACAAGATCAGCTTCCTCAAGGTGCGCGCCTCTTGGGGGGTCAATGGCTCCGACCGCATCTCCCCGCTGAGCTACGTGGCCCGGATCCAAAACGTGTTCACCTACCCCTTCGGTTCGGAAGTGCAGACCCTGAACACGGGCACGGCCCTGGCCGCGCCACCCAACCCCAATGTCCGCTGGGAAGAGAGCGTCCAGCTGGACCTCGGTGTCGAACTCGGCCTCTTTGACGACAAGGTCTCCTTCGAGGCCGACGTCTACCGCAAGCAGACCAAGGACCTGCTCATGACCCAGCAGATTCCCGGCTACGTGGGCGCCACCAACAGCCCAACCTCCAACCTCGGTGAGATCCTCAACGAAGGCGTGGAGTTCTCCCTCGGATACCGCATGGGACAGGGCGACCTCAAGCTCAACACCACCCTCAACTACACCCACTTCCGCAACGAAGTCATCAGCGTGGCTGGGGAAACGGGCTACCTGAACGGTTGGGGCTGGCCGGTGCGCAACACCGCCATCACCCGGATGACCGAGGGCTATGCGGTCGGCCACTTTGTCGGCTATCAGGCCGATGGCATCTTCCAGACGCAGGCCGACATCTACAGCCACATCAACCTCGAGGGCGATCCGCTACAGCCCAACGCCCAGCCCGGGGACATCCGGTTCCTGGACACCAACGGGGACGGCGTGATCAACTCCGACGACATCGGCGACATCGGCACGCCGTGGCCAAAGCACATCCTGGGCCTCAGCGCCAACCTGACCTACAAAGACTTCTACGTCAACGCCATCTTCAACGCCCAACTGGGCCACGAGATCTACCGCACCTATGAGCGGAGCGACGTGACCTTCTCCAACATGCAGACCTTCTGGCTGGACCGTTGGACCCCGGAGGCACCGAGCACCGAACTGCCGCGACTGACCTCGACCGACCCCAACAACAACCAGCGCCCCTCCAGCTTCTACGTGGAGAACGGCAACTTCCTCCGCCTGCGCAATCTGCAGATTGGTTGGAACCTGCCGGCGGAGTGGACGCACCGCGCCAAAATGAAGGACGTCAAGGTCTACCTGACCGGAAACAACCTCTTCACCGTCACAAACTACCGCGGATTCGACCCGGACATCGGCACCAGCGGATGGATCCTGGACACGGGCATCGACAAGGGCTTCTACCCCAATAACCGCTCCTTCGGCGCCGGCCTCAACGTCACCTTCTGATTCGACCATCATGAACAAGCTTCAACGCAACCTCACCGTCCTCGCCGGAATCGCGCTCGTGCTGGCCGCCTGCAGCAAGGACCGCCTCGAAGTCGAACCCGTCAACGAGTTCCTCTCGAGCAACTATTACCAGACCGAAGGCCAGATCGGCTCGGCACTGATTGCCGTCTACGACCCCCTGGGATGGGGCATGGCCTACGGGCAATGGGTCGGACACGTCATGTACGGAGACATCCGTTCGGACAACGCCAACGCCGGGGGTGACCCGTCCAACAACGACCAGCCCGGCTGGCAGGAGTTCGACGACTTCACCAACACGAACACCAACGTCGTCACCCACCCGATCTACCGCCGGGGATACGTCGGCATCAGCCGGGCCAATGCCCTGCTCGATCTGGCGCAAATCGAGTCCGACGCCGTGACCGAGTACAAGGCCCAGGCCAAGTTCCTGCGCGCCTACTACCACTTCGACCTGTTCCGCCACTTCGGCCCGATTCCGCTCATCACCACGAGCCTGACGCCGGAGGACGTGAACCTCGAGCGCAGCACGCTGTCGGCCATCATGCAGCAGATCGTGACCGACTGCGAAGAGGCCATCCCCCACCTCCCGCTCATCGCCCCGACCGGGCAGGAAGGCCGGGTGACCAAGGGAGCCGCATACGCCCTCATGGGCAAGGCCTACCTCTACTGGGCCGACCTCAAGAACGACGATCCGCAGCTCTTCCAAAGTGCCGCCGCCGCCTTCCAGAATGTGGTGGACCTCGGTGTCTACCAACTGGTCGACGACATGGAGGACCTCTACAAATTCGAGAACCGCAACACAGTCGAGTCCGTCTTTGAGATCCAGCGCACGCCGCTCTACCAAAGCGACTGGGGCTGGTTCGAGGGCGTCGACGGCAACGGCATGATCCAGCTCTGCGGCATCCGCGGACTGTGTGCCGCCCACCCGGACTATGAAGCTGGCTGGGGCTTCATGAGCGTGACGCCGAGCCTGTGGAACCACTTCCTCGACGACGACACTTACCGCCGCGATGTGGCCATCATCTCCGAGGACGGGCTCGCCCAAGACCTCGCCGATGCCGGCCTGAGCTGCGATCCGATCATCGACATGACCCAGAACAACCCGGTGGATTTCACCGGATACTGGCAGGTGAAGTTCCCCAACCTGAAGGCCTACGCCGGCACCAACATCAACGGTGGCAACGAGCACCTGACCAAGGCCCAGAACACCCCGGTTTTCCGCTACGCCGACGTCCTGCTCATGCTCGCCGAGGCCCTCCACCGCGGCTCTGGAGACGACGGACTCGCCATGGCCTACATCGATCAGGTCCGCGAGCGCGCCGCCGGCCCCGGGGACAACAGCAGCACCTACCGCACGGCCTCCATGGTGATGGCCGACGAGGGCTGGAGCCTGCTCGACCTCATCTGGTACGAGCGCCGGGCCGAGCTCGCCTGCGAGGGCGACCGCTGGTTCGACCTCGTCCGCAGCGGACGCGCCAATGCCGACCTCTTCCTCGACGACGGGGACAAGGCAGCCAACTTCAGCGAGACCCACCTGTGGCTGCCGATTGCCCTCGAAGAGACGCAAATCGCCCCCACCCTCACGACCTACCCCGACGCCTCCCTCTTCAATTGAGGCCGGGACTCCCTTTGAGAATTCAACCACACAACCCAATCCAATCAACATGAACAAGACGATCCAGGCTCTGAGCCTGCTCCTCGTTGCCAGCTTGGTCATCACCAGCTGCCGCAAGGACCCCGAACCGGAACCGACCGCCGCGGTGATCGCCAGCTTCCAGTATGAAGTGAGCGAGACCAACTGGGCCGAGGTGACCTTCACCAATTACTCGGTCAACGCCACCTCCCATGCGTGGGACTTCGGCGACGGCAACACGAGCACGGAGACCAACCCGACCCACACCTTCGCCGAAGGTGGGGAGTATGAGGTCACCTTGACGGCCACCGGACTGGACGGCTCCGCCTCCAAGACGGAGACCATCGCCATCGTGGACCCGAACAACGCCGCCATCTTCTTGTCCGGAGCGGGCGGAAAGACCTGGTACCTCGACCGTGAGGAAGTCGCGCTCGGCATCGGTCCGGCCATCAACGACAACAGCTGGTGGTCCTTCGGTGGCATGACGCCGCTCGGTGAGCGTCCGTGCATCCTCGACGACAGCTACACGTTCAACCCCGACGGCACCTGGGAGAAGAACACCAATGGCACGCTGTTTATGGACTCCGACGGCAACGGCGGATGGCTCGGCATCGACGAAACCTGCCTCGACGAAAGCGAGCCGGGCTTGTGGACTGGCCCCAACGGAGAGGACCTGAGCGCCTTCGCCGACGGTGGCAACTACACCTATGACTTCAACGTGAACACCAACACGGTGACCATCGATGGCTTTGGCGCCTACATCGGCCTCTGCGTCAAGACGGAGAACGGCGACAGTTACATCCCCGCTGCAAGCAAGATGTACACCATCATCGACATGGTTGAGGGCGACACGGAAGACCGCCTAAGCCTGGCCCTCGTCCGCGGAGACGGCAGCGCATGGAACTTCTACCTCGTACACTACCACGACGAGGCTGATCTGCCGCCGATCCCGGCTTCCTCCCCGGTGGCCAACTTCTCCTACGCCATCGACGGCAACACGGTGACCTTCACCAACAGCACGTCCAACGCCACCTCCTACGTCTGGGAATTCGGTGACGGTGCGGTCAGCTCCCAGGAGGACCCGGTCCACACCTACGCCATGGACGGCAACTACGAGGTGTCCCTCACGGCATACGACGATGCCGGTGAGAGCGACAATGCCACGCAGACGGTGACCATCAGCTCCGCCTCCTTCATGGCCTCCACCCTGTCCAGCGCTACCGGCAAGACCTGGATGCTCGACGGCGAAGCGAGCTATTACGTCGGTCCGTGCCAAGGCTGCAACGACTGGTGGGGCGGCATCGACGCCAACGGCGTCATCGAGCGCGCCTGCCAGCTGGACGACCAGTGGGTCTTCTACGATGACGGCACCATGGAGTACATCACCGACGGCGTCATCTGGGCCGAAGACTACCTTGGGTTCAACAACGAGTGCATCGACGAGACCGAGCTCGTCGCGCCGATGGATGTATACGCAGCCGGCACGCACACCTTCAGCGCCTCCGACGCGGAGATCACCGTCGACGGTGTGGGCGCCTTCATCGGATTCAACAAAGCCTACAACGGTGGCGAGCATCCCGGCGATGGCTCCGGCACCCCGGCCAGCTCCATCACGTATGAAGTCTTCCAGTACACCAATGTCGACGGCGTCGAGCGCCTCACCATCTCGGTAGACTACGGAGCCAACCCCGGAGAGGCCTACTGGCACATGCGCCTCATCGCGCAGTAAGCCCACCCTTCTCACTGAAACCAAAAAAGGGGAATCGGCATCGCGCCGGTTCCCCTTTTCCATTCAGGCCCCGCCCGAAACCAGCCGAATTTGAATCAACGGATGGGCTTCAGGAATCGGCCCGAATTCACCGTACCGTCTTCACGCGTGACGAACACCTCGTAGACCCCGGCAGCGAGGCCGTCGAGCGTCAGCCGTTCCGCAATGGACGCCGTATCGTAGTAGGTCTTGCCGAAGACCGGACGGCCAGTGGCATCGTAGATTGACAGTGTCAGATTCTGCGGGAAGAACACCGAAAAGGCGATGTTGACCTCACCGGTCTGAACGGGATTCGGAAACGCCATAACGGACTGATACGAGGTCGGGCCAGCATCGACGATCTCCTCGTCGTATTGGAACTCCATCCAGTTGAAGTTGAAGGGCGCCTCCGTCACCACGACGCGCAGCGTATACAGGCCCTCGTCGATGACCAGCTCCCGGCTCGTGGTCGCCCACGTCTGCCAGCCGCCCGTGGCGGCAAAGGACACCGTGCCCAGCCCGGTCACCTGACCGTTGAGGTCGACCAGCTCGAGGGCCACCGCTCCGTCCTGCTCGGACGCGGTCCGAAAGTTCACCGTGTAGTCACCCGAATACTGGACGTTGACCTCGTACTCCATGTAGTCGCCTGGATCGAGGAAGCCCAGGTTCTGGCCTCCCCCATTGTCGGATGTGGACTCGACTTCGACCCCGGACTGGTTGCTGAAGCCCTCGGCCTCAATCCACCCGGGAATGGCGTAGCGGAAGTCCAGGTCGTTGTAGACGTCCTCCATGGTGAAGGTCGCCAGAGCGCCTCCGTCGGGTGCCTCGATCTGGTTGCCCGAGTAGGACAGCGTGAGGTTCATGGTCGCGTCCATATTCTCTTCAACTTCGAACAGGAGCACCCGGTCATTCTGGGGGTCCGTGGACGCGGACACCAAGGTCAGCACCTCGCCATCGTCCTGAAGCGTGAACACCTCCGGCCCCTCCACGAAGGGGAGCTGGATGGGCTTGTTCAAGGTCAATCGGATGTGGTTGGCATCCTCCGTCTTCGCATTGACGAAGGCCATGCCCACCGCCGAGGCGGGCGTTCCCGTCGCCACGAAATTCAAGTGGCTGATTTCGAATCCCCCCTGGTCCGCGTAGAAGACGACACCGGCCGGCCCTTCCTCAAGGAACACGTCCTCAATGGTCACTGTCTGCCAGCCGCCGGCCACGCCGAACGGGACGAACTCGACGTAGGAACTGACGTCCTGACCCTCCACTTCGAAGTGAACCAAACCCGGCGTCTCCCCCACGGACACCCGCATCTGAATGTCGTAGAGTCCTCCGGAAGTCACGTCCACGGTGTACTTCATCCACTCGTCGGTGGCCAGCCAGCTGACCTTGTAACCGTTGTCGTGGACGGGGTCGTTGGAGAAGGTGATGTCCACCCCGTCGTTGCGATACTGCCACCCGGAATTCCACTCGGTGTAGTTGCCGGTGGACACGTGGTAATTGGCCACCTGCACGTCCCCGTAAGCGGATCCGACGACGCCCATGTCGAAGTCCGTGGCGTGGACGACCCCCGGCACCGTGCGCATCTCCCCACCGTAGGGAATGGTCTCGTCGGTCTGCACCTGACGGAACATGGCGTCGGCCACATCCGGCTGGAACCGGCAGTTCTCGAATTTGAGCTTCTCCGTCAGATCCATCAGGATGGCCGTGGCCTCTTCCGCGGAGGGCGCAGCGGCATTGCCACTCCAATAATTAAGCAGGTCCTGGTACCCGTCGGTCTTCTCAATGGCGAGGCATCCGGAGATGCTGGCCACCTTCTTCAGCGGCCACCAGGCCCACCCGATGTTGAGGTCCTCGAGCAGGTGGATGGCATCGCGGAACCAGACGTTGGAGTTCTCTCCACTCTCGCCGAGGTACAGGGGCACGTCGTACGCGTCGCGGATGCCCGTGGCGAAGTTCATGGAACCGACGTCGTTGTGGCTCCAGTACTTGTGGGGAGAATAGACCAATTGATCATCCCACGGCGGAGTCAAACCCGTGAAATCGTTGGCCCACCAGTTGCCCTCGATGAAGATGATGTGGTCTGGGTCGACCGAACGGATGCTGTCGGTGCACTGTTCGTAGAGGTTCCGGAGGGCGGTCCCGTTGGGCAGATCCCAGTTGGGCTCGTTGAGCAGGTCATAGCCGGCCACCCAGTCCTCGTCGACATAGATCTCGGCCAGTCGCTTCCACAGCGAGGCCATCTTGTTGCGGTTCTCGACGCTCTCCCAGAGCGAGGGCTTGGAGGGGTCGTAATCAGAAATGGCCGCATCGTAGCCCTGACCGCCCGGCGCAGCGTGCAGGTCGAGGATCACGTACATCTCGTTCTGCTTGCACCAGGACACCACGCTGTCGGTCAGCTCGAATCCGATCTCCAGCCACGTGTTCTCGCCCGGCACGGGCTCCTCCTCGATGGGCAGAGTAAACAGGTTGTAGTGCATCGGCAGACGAACGGAGTTGAAGCCCCACGCCTTCATCGCATCGATGTCGGCCTTGGTGCAGTGGTTCTGCAACCAGGCATCGTAGAAGTCCTGTGTCGCCTCCTCACCGATGAGCTGCTCGATGATGGCGCGGATCTCGTGCTGGGGGTTGGCAAAGCCGGCCGTCTGAAGCATGTAGCCCTCCTGGACCATCCATCCACCGAGGCCCATGCCGCGCAGCAACACGTTCTCCCCACTCTCGTTGACAATGCTCCCGCCGCTCGTGGACAGGCGCGGACCATTGGCGAAAGGCGGTGGTGGTGGGCACGCCTGACCAAAGGCGGCCAACTGCAGGAGCATGTCGCCCACCCCGACGAGGCCATCCCCATCGTGGTCCGGGCAGCTCACCTCGACCAAGTCAAAGGCACAGCTTCCATCTTCCCACCGCGCGCCGGGACTGAAGTTCACCGCTTCAGGATACGTGCAGCCTGCACCGGATGCCTCCGCACACAAAACCGAGGGCGATGCGGGGTCGGCCAGAGGGTCGTAGTTCGGAGACAAGGGGTCAGCGCACCCAGCACACCGGGCGCAAGCATCGAAGCAGACCGCGCCCAAGGCCATGTTGTCATCGACCTCGATGGTGCGAAGGCCATTGTCAAAGCACTCGCTGGTGGCACTTTCCCAAGCCGTTCCGAGCGGCCCAGCCGGGGTGCCATACCGGAAATTGGCCGTGGCCTCCTCGACCCACACCGTGGCGACTTTGGAGCCCCATCGTCCATTGTCCATGGGGTGGACCTCTCCATTGACCTCCACCACAGCCTCCATGGCCGGGTCCGGCATGTGGACGCGGAAGGTCACAAGGTGAGCCTTCGCCGGAATCAACTGGCTGCTCCAAAGAAGAAGGACGAGTGAGAGACGAAAAACGCCTTGAACAGACTTGGTCATGGTGTGCAAAATACGCACCCCCTCCCCGGTTCTGTTGAACTTGGTCCGGTTGGGTGATTCCCTGCAGTTCAGAAACCCCGGACAAGGGAATGGACCTGCCCATTGGCTGTCACCAACGCCTGTCGGGAAGTGTACCTTTGAAACACGCCTGCCTCGCCATGAAAATCCAGCCTGCTCTCCTTCTGCTCGGTGTCCTCGCCGTGTTCATCCAATGCCGGCCGGAAGACACGGCACCCTTCGTTCCCGAGATCCGGTTTCCCATCAACATCAGTGCCGATGAAACCGAGGCCAACAGCACCTTCGAGTTTCCCCTGGTGCTCAACCAAAGCACCACGCGGGACATCACCGTGCGCTATGAGACCCGGGACCTGACGGCCATCGAGGGAGAAGACTACGTTCCCGTCGAGGACTCGCTCATCATCCCCGCAGGGACCGCATCGGCGTCGATTTTCGTGGACATCGTCGTCGACGACTACCTGGAGGAGGACGAACAGTTCCGCGTGGTGTTGACCGGATCCACCAACGCCATCCTCGCCGGCGGAATCCAGGAGGCCATTGGCACCATCCGCAACGACGACAGCCTGTTCCCAGTGAGCAACGAGGGCCATCTGTCCGCCTCGAGCTACCCCGGCAAGACCTTGGTGTGGTCCGATGAATTCGACGGGGAATCCATCGACCTCTCCCATTGGACCTACGACCTCGGCGCCAGCGGCTGGGGCAACCAGGAACTGCAGAACTACACCAGCAACAGCGAGAACAGCTACGTGAACGACGGCAACCTGTTCATTGTGGCGCGGGAAAACGGCATCCACTTCACCTCGGCCCGCATGAAGTCCATCGGACTGCAGGAATTCCAATATGGCCGCATCGACGTCCGCGCCATCCTGCCCAAGGGCCAGGGCATCTGGCCGGCCATCTGGATGCTCGGCGCCAACTACCCCACCGTGGGCTGGCCGGCCTGCGGTGAGATCGACATCATGGAGCTCATCGGCAGCTCACCGAACACCGTCCACGGCACCATCCATTACGGAACGGATTGGACCCAGCACAACTACACTGGGAGCGGGACCAGCATTCCATGGACCGAGACCTTCTCGGACGAATTCCATGTCTTCTCGATCGATTGGGACGAAAACGGCATCACCTGGCTCCTCGACGACCAGCCGTTCTATACCATCGACAACGCTGTGACGGGCAGCCAGCCCTACCCATTCGATAACCCCTTCTTCTTCATCATGAACATCGCCGTGGGCGGCCAGTGGCCGGGCTATCCCGACGCCACCACCGAATTCCCGCAGTTCATGGCCGTCGACTACGTCCGCGTCTTCCAATGAGCGCGCAGACGCCGATTGCCGGAGCAGACCGCATCCATCAACTCGATGTCCTCCGAGGAGTCGCTCTCCTGGGCATCCTCGTGATGAACATGATTTCCTTCGGTCTGCCGGGGGCTCTCTACTTCAACCCGGTCGCCCTTGGGCCGCTCGAGGGGCTGGACCGTGTCGCCTTCTTGTTCTCCGAGGTCTTCGCCAACGAAAAATTCATGGGCCTCTTCTCCGTCCTGTTCGGGGCGGGTGTCGTGCTCTTCACCGACCGCATCCGGAGCAAGGGAAAATCCGAAGCCGCCTGGCATTACCGCCGAAACGGCTGGCTGCTTCTGTTCGGCCTGGCCCATGCCTACCTCCTGTGGAACGGCGACATCCTCGTGACCTACGCCATCTGTTCCGTCTGGCTTTTCTTCTTCCGCGGCTGGTCCGTTCGCGGCCTGCTCCTCGCGGCGGGTGTTTTCCTCGGGGGACTGATGCTCGCCAACCTCTTCTTCGGATGGTCCATGCCCTACTGGACCCCGGAGGAACTGGATGGCCTCCGCGCGTTCTGGTCTCCGGATGCCGCCAGCGTGGCTCAGGAAGTCGACGCCTACCGAGGGTCCTGGCTCGACCAGATGGCCCAGCGCATCCCCGGTGCCCTCGCCATCCAGACGGCCCTCCTCCCGTTCGTCGCCCCCCGGGCCACAGGCATGATGCTGCTGGGCATGGCCCTCTACAAGGCCGGCGTGCTCACTGGCGGGCGGGACCGCCAGTGGAACGGTCGCCTCGCCCTGATCGGCCTCGGGCTCGGCACACTCATCAGCGGCTTCGGGGTCTGGCAGAATGAGGCCGTCGCGTGGAGCATGGAATACAGCTTCTTCACAGGCAGCGTCCTGCGCACCTTGGGGATGGTCCCCCTCGTGCTCGGCTACATCGGCGGCATCCTGTGGCTCTGCGAAGGACAGCTCGGAGCCTGGCTCGAGCGGCGCCTCGCCCCGGTCGGCCGCATGGCGATGACCAACTACCTCACCCAGACCATCCTCGCCACAACCATCATGTACGGGCACGGCCTGGGATGGTACCACACGATGGGCCGGGCCGAATTGTGGCTCCTCATCCTGCCCATCTGGGGGCTGCAAATCGCGTGGTCCTCCTGGTGGATGGAGCGCTTCCACTTCGGTCCCTTCGAGTGGCTCTGGCGCTCGGCCACCTACTGGAAAGCGCAACCGATGCGGCGCTGACCGTCCTGACCCAAACAAGGCCTGCACCTACCTTTCCGGCATGGACGGCGTGCACAGTGTAGCGGTGATCGGAGGCGGAGCGGCCGGCTTCTTTGCTGCCCTTTCGGCTGCCCATCACCACCCCGAATCCCGCGTCGTGCTCTTTGAGAAGACCGGCAAACTCCTGTCCAAGGTCAAGGTCTCCGGCGGTGGCCGTTGCAATGTCACCCACGCGTGCTTCTCGCCCAGCGCCTTCGCCAAGCATTACCCCCGCGGAGGACGTCAATTGAAGAAGGCATTCAGCAACTTCAGCGCCCAAGACACGATTGCTTGGTTCACACAACGCGGCGTCCCGCTCAAGACCGAGGACGACGGCCGCATGTTCCCCGTCGCCAACACCTCCCAGGCCGTCATCGATTGCCTCCTCGGCGAGGCCCGCTCGGCCGGCATCGACATCCGGATGAAGGCCCCCATTCAGTCCATCCAACCGCAGGACGGTGGCGGCTTCGACCTCCACGGCGAGCAGTTCGACCGGGTCATCGTCGCCACCGGCGGCAGCCCCAAGGCCACCGGCTTCGACTGGCTGGTTGCCCTTGGCCACACCATCAGCGCACCGGTGCCGTCGCTCTTCACCTTCAACATGCCGGGCGAAACCATCACCGAGCGCATGGGCCTCGTCGTCCAAGACGCCATCGTCCGCATCCAGGGCACCAAGCTGTCCCACCAGGGCCCGGTGCTCATCACCCACTGGGGCATGAGCGGGCCGGCCGTTCTCAAGCTCTCCGCGTGGGGCGCCCGCGAACTCGCCGAGCGCGATTACGAATTCACCATCCAGGTCAACTGGATCGGCGTGACCAACGAGGCCGACGTCACCGCCAAATTGGAAGAAGCCCTGCCGGGCATGCTGAAGAAGAAAATGGCCAACGCCTGCCCCTTTGACCTGCCCAAGAATTTCTGGATCCACGCGTTGGAAAAGGCCAGCATCGACCCGGATTCACCGTGGGCAGAGCTCGGCAAGAAGCCGCGCAACCGGCTGATCAACGGCCTGCTCAACGACACCTACACGATCGCCGGTAAGACCACCTTCAAGGAGGAGTTCGTGACCTGCGGAGGTGTGACCCTCGGCGAGGTCGACTTCCACACGATGGAGAGCCGGGTCGTGCCCGGCCTGCACTTCGCCGGCGAGGTCCTCGATGTGGACGGCATCACCGGCGGCTTCAATTTTCAGGCCGCCTGGACCACTGGCTTCATGGCCGGTCGCCTGTCCTGATGCCCAAACGAAGACCACCGGAAACACGAAGTCCGGACGCCTGAGGGAACAACGGAAGATCCTCGTAGAAGATGCCCATGTCGTCCTCCGACGTCCACGTTCCGCCGAGGTATCCGTCGAGCAGGAGCCGGCCAAGGGTCAACTGATGACCCACGTGCAGTGACGCTCCGCCGACCATCCACTCCGGAGCCCTCACACCCCAAGAGGCCTCATCCAACCGGTGGTACCGGGCATACCCGAAGAATCCAGACAGGGCGGTGTATGTGCCGCGACCGGCCTCGGCGCCGGGATACCACCGCACCTGCGGTTCGAGAATGACACCCCGCTTCTTCGTATCGCCACCGGGGTACCACGGGTGATCCGACCCCACGAACACATTCCTGGCGATGTAGTCGACATCCAATCCAACCGAGATATTGGGTTGGAGCATGAATTCAGCACCGAGAGAGTATCGACCGACGACGAGGTCGGTGAGGTTGGTCCGGACGATGGGGCCGTCCTGAGCTGCAGATTGAATCGTGAATCCGCAGAGGAGGGCGAGGAGAACCGATTGGATCTTGAACATGAAAATGGGTTTCTGCCCTTATTGAATGCAATCTCCGCGCCAAGTTCGTGAACCGTGGACCGAATCGGACGGGGTGCGCCGGTCACCGCCTTAATTTGACCCCATGCCGCACGCCAAGCACCGCGCTCCATCCCTGCGCTTCTCCCTGTTGCCCATCGCCCTGATGTCCCTGCTCCTGATGCCGGAAACGGGCCGTTCTCAATCGGCTGACCTCGATGTCAGCACCCTCGAGGAGGCCTTGCAGTTCCGCTGCATCGGTCCCTTCCGAGGAGGTCGCAGTGCGGCCGTGACCGGCGTGCCGGGTGACCCCATGACCTTCTACATGGGCGCCACCGGCGGCGGCGTCTGGAAGACGACCAATGGCGGATCGACGTGGGAGAACATCTCCGACGGATTCTTTGGCGGCTCCATCGGGGCCGTGGCGGTGAGCCCCTCCCACCCCAACGTGCTCTATGTCGGAGGCGGCGAGGTGACCGTTCGGGGCAACGTGTCCCCCGGCACCGGCCTATACAAGAGCATCGACGGCGGACGGAGCTGGACGGCCATCGGCCTCGAGGCATCCCGCCACATCCCGCGCATCCGCATTCACCCCGACAACCCCGACATCGTTTACGCGGCTGTGCTCGGCGACCTCTTCGCCGACAGCGATGAGCGGGGCGTCTACAAATCCACCGACGGCGGAGAGAAATGGGAGCGCGTGCTGTTTGCCAACGAGCGGGCCGGCGCTGTGGACCTCGTCTTCGATCCGGTCAACCCGGAAGTCCTCTACGCCAGCACCTGGAACGTGCGGCGCACGCCGTACGACTTCTCCTCGGGCGGGCCAGGATCGGCCCTTTGGAAATCCGAGGACGGTGGCGCCAACTGGACCTGCCTCATGGAAATGGAGGGCATGCCGGAAGGACCCTTTGGCATCATCGGTGTGACCGTTTCGCCGGTCGATCCGGACCGCGTCTGGGCCATCCTCGAGAACGACGAAGGCGGTGTCTACCGATCCGACGATGCCGGCAAGACCTGGGAGCGGACCAATTCCGACCGCAGCCTGCGCCAGCGCGCTTGGTACTACACCCGCATCTACGCCGACACCGAGGACGTCAACCGGGTGTACGTCATGAACGTGGCCTACCACGTCTCCACCGACGGCGGGCGCACCTTCGAGGCGAAGTACGCGCCGCACGGCGACCACCACGACCTCTGGATCGCGCCGGAGGACGCGAGCCGGCTCATCATCGGCGACGACGGCGGCGCCCAGGTCAGCTACGATGCCGGCGGGAGCTGGTCGACGTATATGAACCAGCCGACGTCGCAGTTCTATCGCGTCACCACGGACGACCATTTCCCCTACCGCGTTTATGGCGCCCAGCAGGACAATTCGGCCATCCGCATCGACGTCCGCTCTTCTGGCCGCTTCATCGGTGAGGGGGACTGGGAGTCCACCGCCGGCGGCGAGAGCGCCCATCTGGCACCCGACCCGGTCGACAACGACATCGTCTACGGCGGCAGCTACGGCGGATTCCTCACCCGTTTCGACCACGACCGCGACTTGAACCGCGCCATCAACGTGTGGCCCGACAACCCCATGGGTTCCGGCGCTGAGGGCATGAAGTACCGGTTCCAATGGAACTTTCCGGTCTTCTTCTCCCCCCACGATCCCGAGAAACTGTACACCTGTTCGCAGCACCTTCACGTTTCGACCGACGGGGGCGGCAGCTGGGACATCATCAGCCCCGACCTCACCCGCAACGAGGCCGAGAAGCTGGTCTCCTCCGGCGGCCCGATCACCCAGGACAACACGGGCGTCGAGTACTACGCGACCATTTTTGCCGCGGCCGAATCGCACCTCGAGGCCGGCCTCCTGTGGTGCGGTTCCGACGACGGCCTCGTGCACGTGTCCCGCAACGGCGGCGGAGATTGGACCGACGTGACACCAAAGGGCATGCCAGCCGACGCCATGGTCAACTGCATCGACATTGACCCCCACCGGACCGGCGGGCTCTACCTCGCCGCCACCCGCTACAAGTCGGGCGATTACCAGCCCTACCTCTACCACACCACCGACTATGGCGCCTCGTGGACGGCCATCACCAAGGGCATCGACGACGGGCACTTCACCCGCGTCATCCGGGCGGACCGCACCGTGCCAGGCCTGCTGTACGCCGGCACCGAATTCGGCCTCTACGTCAGCACCGACGACGGTGAGAATTGGCAGTCCCTGCAGCACAACCTGCCGCTGGTGCCCATCACCGACCTCGCCCTCAAGGACAACGACCTCATCGTCGCCACGCAGGGCCGGAGCTTCTGGGTCCTCGACGACCTCGACGTCCTCTGGCAATCCATGGAAGCCGCGCCCAGAGGCGGCCTTCACCTCTTCCAGCCCCACCCCACCGTCGGGTTCGGCGGCGGCCGCGGGCAGAGCTCCTTCACCCAAGGGACCAACCATCCGGCAGGCGTGCGCCTGCATTTCCAGGTGCCGGAGGGCGCCGAGCGGGGGGAGCTCACCTTCCTGGACGCCGAGGGAAAGACCATCCGCACCTTCGCCACCGACGCTGGAGACAAGGCCGACCAGCTTGAACTCGGGGACGGTCTACAGCACTTCGACTGGGACTTGCGCCACGAAAAGGCCGACGACTTCGACGGCCTGCTCATGTGGTGGGGCACCCTGAATGGACCGGTCAGCCCACCGGGCACCTACACAGCCCAACTCGTCGTGGACGGCGACACGGCCACCACCTCGTTCGAGATCCTGTCCGACCCTCGAACGGACGCCTCCGTGGAGGACCTGCAGGCGCGCTTCGACTTCCTACAATCGGTGCGCGACAAGGTGGACGAGACACACGACGCCATCCGCCACATGCGGGACACCCGCAGCCAGATCGGCGCTCTGACCGCCCGCCTCGACGAAGAGGCCCACGCCGAGGTCATCGCCACCGGAAAGCGGCTCGACTCCGCGATGGTGGCCATCGAAGAGGTGCTCTACCAGACGAAGCTGAAGAGCAACCAGGACATGTTGAACTACCCCATCCGGCTCAACAACAAGCTGGCCCACGTCGGCTCGTTGGCCAGCATGGGCCTCTACCGCCCCACTGAACAGATGTTCGGCGTGCGGGACGACATCACCGCGCAGATCGATGCCCAGCTCGCCCTGTGGTACGCGCTGCGCGACACTGACGTCCCGGCCCTGAACGCCCTCATCCGTGCCAGCGAGATCGACATCATCGGCGTCCCCGAGGATTGACCGGATCCCGGGAAACGCAACGTTGGGCATTGTGCCCGAGTTTTATGGCCATGCGCCGCCTTGACCTTGCCAAGCTCGGATCCAGACCAGATCTGGGGAATACGCGGTCAGCGTGGGCCCTCGCGCTCGGCGTGATGCTCTTCGCGGAAATGGGACAGGCCCAGGTCGTGGAGCCGTTCGACATCCGCTACCAGACCCAGCAAAACGGTGGCATCGTTTTCCTGGCCAACAGCACGATGTACTGCGGTGGCGGCAACAACTGCACCCAGACGCAGCAGGCCATGCCGTCGAGCAATTGGTCCCAGGACAACAACAATGACCACAACATGGTCTATTACGACGGGGACAACGACCCCGACACGTGGTGCTCCTCCTCCGACAGCCTTGCCCTAGGGCTCTGCGCCGACATCAGCTTCGCCGGACTCTATTGGGCCGGACGGCTCGGCAACGGGTTTGTGCCCAATGAATCCCTGCGGGACCAGGTCAAGATCCGGTCAGCCGATGATCAGGCGTACCTCGACATCGAGGCCGATGAGGAAATCGAGTTCGATGCGTCCAACGTCGACAACTACTGCTGCTTCGCGGACATCACCGACTGGATGCAGCAGCAGCCGGTCAACGCCCGGGTGACCGTGGCCAACGTCATTGCCGACGAAGACAATTCCTCCTGGGGCGGATGGGTCCTCATCCTCGTTTACGACGATGCGCTGGAGCCCATGCGCAACCTCACCGTCTTTGACGGACTCGCGATGATCACCTCGAGCTGGGGCGGTGGCGGCGACAATAGCACCGTCGACGTCGACATCTCCGGGTTCCTCACGCCGCCACTGGGACCGGTGGACTTCCAACTCGGCGTGGTGGCCTATGACGGAGACCGGGGCTCGGACGGCGATCAACTCGGGTTCAATGGCACCGGCGGTTTCGAATACATCTCCGATGCCACCCACCCCATCAACAACGCGTTCAACAGCACCCACAGCACGGGGGGCACCATGAATCCCTTCCGGATTCCGGCGCCCAACAACACCCTCGGACACGACGCCAACGTCTTCATTCCCGACAACAACGGCTACGACTTCCTCCCCAACAACGCCACCGACGCCACCATCCGGGTGACGACCGGAGGAGAGTCCATCACGCTGCACGCCATCACCTCCTCCATTGATGTGTACGAACCCGACCTCCGGGCTTCGGTCTTCATCGAGGACCTGAACGGCGGGGTAGCCGAACCCGGCGACATCCTCCAGTACACGGTCGTGGGCAAGAACCTCGGCTCGGACGCCGCCGTCGACGTGGAGCTATCAAAAACCCTCGACCTGCGGACGACCTACATCCCCGGTACGATGTTCTGGCTGGCCGGCCCCCTTTCCGGGACCATGACCGACGCAGAGGGCGACGATGAGGGGGAATTCCTGGCCGACGAGGAAACCGTCCGCGTCCGGGCCGGCGTGGGAGCCAATGCGGGACAAGGCGGACTGCTCGAGAATGATCCGCTCGGGGTCGACAGCGTGGCCTTCCGTTTCCAGGTCCAGCTGACCGACGATTGCCTCCTGCTCCAATGCGACGGCACCCTGACCGGGGTGGCCCAGATCACCGGAGCGGGCGACATCTCCGGCAACCCGCAGGACAACGACGGACAGAGTGCCCTCGTCGACGCCAACGGCTGCCCCGTGGAGGCCGTCACCACCCTCGAGGTCCAGACCGGCGTCTGCCCGCCCGTCCTCATCGAGCCCGTCGGCACCACCTGCCTTGGCAGCGACATCGCCCTCGAGGTGCCCGAATTCATCAACAACCCCATCGCCGAGTCGCTGGCCAACTACACCTGGACGGGCCCCGACGGTTTCACCGCCAACACGGCCTCCGCCCTAGTCGAGAATGCCCAGTTCGAGAATGCCGGCAACTACCTACTCGAGGTGACCTTCACCGGACTCGAATGCCTGCTGTCCACGGCCGACTTCGACCTGCTCGTTCATCAGCCCGCGCCACAGTTCACCCCGCCGCCGCCGCAGTGCGACGGCGACAACGCCTTTGTCTTTGCCGGCTCGGGCGCCCAGTTCATCGGCCCGGAGTACACGTGGTCCTTCGATGGCGGGGTCCCGGCCACCGCCGCCGGAACCCAAGTGGACAGCATCCACTTTGCCGAGGCCGGTTGGCACCCGGTGACGCTCACCCTCGACGAAATCGGCTGCACGCACAGCATCACCGACTCCATCTTCATCGAGCAGACCCCCACCCTCACACCCTTCGCGGTCAACGTCTGGCCGGAAGAAGGTTGCCTGCCACTGACCGTGAACTTCGCGGATGCGGAGACCCTGTGGCCCCTCGATTACCATTGGCATTTCAGCGACGGCACATCCAGTCTGCAAGACACGCCGGCCCACCTCTTCACCGAAACCGGCAGCTTCAGCGCCTCCGTTGACGTCGTGTCCACCGGCAATTGCCCGGCCACCCTGTCCTTTGACCTGCCCCAGACCATCACCGTCTACCCACCGCCGCAAGTCGGCTTCGATATCGAGCCCACCGTGGTGGACCTGTTGACCCCCATCGTCGACATCACGTCCACGGCACAAGAAAACGCAGACGTCACCTACTGGATGTCCGACGGGGGCAGCCTTGGCAGTGCCGACGGGAGCTACATCTTCAGCAACGGGGGGACGTTCGACATCGTGCAGACCGTCATCAGCCCCTTCGGCTGCACGGCGACCGCCACCGCCGAGGTCGTGGTCAACGGCACCATCTTTTTCGCGCCGAGCGCCTTCACACCGGACGGGGACGGCATCAACGACTTCTGGCTGCCCTCCGCATTGGGCGTGACCGAATACCACATGGACGTCTACAACCGATGGGGAGCCGTACTCTGGACCTCCGACGATTCCGAACGCCCCTGGATGGGCGAGGTCAATGGCGGAACGCACTACGTACCGGACGGCCTCTACCTCTGGCGTGTCCGCTACCGCGATCAGGTCGGATTCCGGCACGCCGAGACCGGCACCGTCCAAGTCATCCGCTGACCTCCGCTGCCGGAATCAGCGGTCTTTCAACTCCTTTCGCAGTACCTCATGGGAGGCGTGGATGTCGTGCAGGAGCGTAACCACATCGCCGCTCTCGACTCCATCGTCCGTGCCAACCTCTGAGGCGGCTCGGTGAACATCGGGGAGGGCGAAGCGGTACTTTCGCTGCATGATCGAACGGCTCCTTCTCCCCCTTCTTCTGCTGGCCTCCATCACCGCGCATGGCCAGCTCCCCTGTGAGAACGGGATGGCGGGCGAGTTCCCTTGCGAGAACATCGACCTGATGGCCTTCATGGCGCTGGACGAACTGGGCGGCGGAGAAGCCAACGACATCTGGGGTTGGGTAGACCCGACCGACAGCACGGAGTACGTGATCATGGGCCGGACGAACGGGACCGCCTTCGTCAACATCTCCGACCCCCTCAACCCGTTCCTGGTCGCCGATGTGCCCACCGAAACGACGAGCTCCCTGTGGCGGGACGTCAAGGTCTATGCCGACCACGCCTTCATCGTCTCCGAAGCCGGCGGCCACGGTATGCAGGTCGTCGATCTGACCCAGCTCGGCGGCATCCCCAACCCGCCCGTGACCCTCCAGCCCAACGCGGTCTACACTGGGTTCGGCAACGCACACAACATTGTCATCAACCCCGAAATCGGGCGGGCTTACGGGGTGGGCACCGACACCTTCGCCGGCGGACTGCACATCGTCGACATCAGCGATCCGACCAACCCGACGGCCCTCGGCTCCTTTGCCGCGGACGGGTACACCCACGACGCCCAAGTCGTCTCCTACATCGGCCCGGACACGGAATTCTCAGGCAAGGAAATCGCCTTCTGTTTCAATGAGAACACCCTGACCATCGTCGACGTCACCGACGCCTCGGACCCTGCCCTGATCAGCGCCACCGGTTACTCGAGCTCGGCCTACACCCACCAAGGCTGGCTGACCGAGGACCACAACTACGTCCTGCTCGGCGATGAGCTCGACGAGGGCACCATCAACACCCGGACCTACATCTTCGACGTCCAGGACCTCGACAACGTCACCTTAATCGGCACCCACGTCGGTACCACCTCGGCCATCGACCACAACATGTACACCCACGAGGGCTACGTGTACCAGTCGAACTACACGGCAGGCCTGCGCATCCTCGACACCGACGACGTGGAGAATGGCCAACTCGAGGAGGTCGCCTACTTCGACCTGTATCCGCAAAGCGATGCCCCGTCCTTCAGCGGAACGTGGTCCAATTACCCCTACTTCCCCTCCGGCGTCATCGCCGTGACCCACATGGGACAGGGCCTCTTCCTCGTCCAGCCCTCCGGCGACCTCAGCATTCTGGGATGCACCGACCCGGAAGCCTGCAACTTCGATCCGGAGGCACTGGAGGACAATGGATCCTGCGTCGGCTACAACGAGTGCGGAGGCTGCGAGGGCGAGGAGCTGTTCTGCCTCGGCTGTACGGACGCCGAAGCCTGCAACTTCTCCGAAGTGGCCACCATCGATGACGGCTCCTGTTTCGCCATCGAGCCCCCGGTCGCCCAAACCGCCATCCAAGGCGGGGAGCCGACCACGTTCACGGTCGAGAACGGCACGCACTGGTTCGAGACGGGGACCTCCGAGACACCTCTGTCTATCGGCGCGGCCTTCACCCTGCCCGTCGCCACCGAAAGCCAATCCGTGTGGGTCGCCAACTCCAACGGGGAGTACGGCGTGACCGGCGGCAAGGCCGAGCCCGACTTCGACAACGGGCAGTACCACCCCAACAACGCCTATTGGATGCTCTTCGACGTACAACAGGACGCCGTCCTCGAAACCGTTGACGTGTATTCCAGTGGCGGAGGCATGCAGACCATCGAAATCCTCAACGGATCCGGTGCCCTCGTCCACTCCGTTTCCCAGTTGCTCGAACCCGGACTGAACGTGTTCACGGTCAACGCAGAGCTGCAGGCCGGCGCGAACTACGGCATCCGGTCCGGCACCGATGAGCCCCTGCTGTGGCGGGAAGACAGCGATGCCGAGGTCAATTACCCCTACGAGATCGGCAACCTCGCCAGCATCACGAGCACGACCATCAATGGGGACAACCAGTACACGTATTACTATTTCTACTACAACTGGCAGATGTCCTCCATCTCACCGTGCCTCTCCCCGCGCGTGGAGTTCACTGTCGAGGTCGAAGAGGTCAGCGCCGTCGGCGACCACCTGCCCGGTACCGGTCCCCGCACTCTCGTGAAGACCATCGACGTGACCGGCCGCGAAGTCCGGAACTCCGCCCACCAAATGGTCTTTCGCCTGTACTCCGACGGCACCACCGAGAAGGCCATCGTCGGTGACCGGGACTGAACGAAATCAAGAGCAGGCCGCGCACCGGCCCTTGAGGAGCACTTGGGCTTCCATCACCTGAAAACCACCAGACACCGTCAAGCTGACCTCATCGTCGAGGCAGCGGACCGTGTTGCACGCGGTGCAATGGAAGTGCGGGTGGTTGTGGGTGTGCGCCGGGCCGGAACACGTCCGACACTTGGCGTAGTACTTGACACTATCCTCTCCTGCGAAGGAGTGCACAATGCCATCGTCCTCGAGCCGGTCGAGCAGGCGGTAGACGGTGGTCTTGTTGACCCCCTCTCCCAACCGATCCAGCAGCATCCGGGCGGACAGGGCCTCATTCGAATCCCCGAATGCGGACAGGACGGCGTCGAGCGATTTTGTGCGGCGTTGAATTCCCACAGGTCGAAATTAATGCAATCAAGTTGCATTAATGGATTCCGGGGGTAATTTCGCTCCCCCAATCCAGACCCGCGTGAGTTCGTTTTCCATCAAGGCCGACACCGTCGGTGCCGCAGCCAGTTTCCTGTGCATGATCCACTGTGTGGCCACGCCGTTCCTGTTTGTCGCCCAAGCCTGCGCCAGCACCTGTTGCAGCGCCGCCCCCACGTGGTGGCGCGCGATCGACTTTGCCTTCCTTCTCGTGTCGGCCGTGGCCGTCCTCCGAGCCGTCAAAGCCTCGGGCACCCCCTGGCTCCGCTGGGGACTCCGGGCAGCTTGGGTCGCCTTGGCTACGGCCATCCTCGCTGAGAACTTCGCGCCGGCCCTCTTCTCCGAGTGGGTCAAGTATCCCTCGGCCTTCAGTCTCATTGGCCTGCACCTGTACAACATGAAATACGGATGCTGCGACAACGACAACTGCATCGTCCATGGTTGACGGCAAGCTCCCCGTGACGGTCCTGTCGGGCTTCCTCGGTGCCGGCAAGACGACCCTGTTGAACCACGTCCTGCACAACAAGGACAACCTCAAGGTCGCGGTCATCGTCAACGACATGAGCGAGGTCAACGTGGACGCCAACCTCGTCCAGAGCGAGAACACCCTGTCCCGGACCGAGGAAAAGCTCGTGGAAATGAGCAACGGGTGCATCTGCTGCACCCTGCGGGAGGACCTCATGGTGGAGGTGGAACGCCTCGCCCGGGAAGACCGTTTTGACTACCTCCTCATCGAAAGCACGGGCATCAGCGAACCCATCCCCGTCGCGCAGACCTTCTCCTTCGTGGACGAGGACAACGGCATCGACCTCTCCCGCTTCAGCTACGTGGACACCATGGTCACCGTGGTCGACGCCGCCAACTTCTTCCGCGACTTCGGCAGCCCGGAGTTGCTCACGGACCGGGACCTGACCGACATCGCTGGCGACGACAGGACCATCGTCAACCTGCTCACCGACCAGGTCGAGTTCGCCAACGTCATCGTCCTCAACAAGGTCGACCTCGTGGACGCCGATCACCTCGGCATCCTGCGGTCCACATTGAAGAAGCTCAATCCCAGCGCCCGCATCGTGGAAACCAACTTCAGCGAAGTCGACCCGAAAAGCATCCTGCACACCGGGCTCTTCGACTTCGAGGAGGCCGAAGAAAGCGCCGGCTGGATTGCGGAACTCAACAAGGAGGAGCACACCCCGGAAACCGAGGAATACGGCATCGGCTCCTTCGTCTTCCGGTCCTCCCTCCCGTTCCACCCCGAGCGGTTCTGGGCGTATTTCCACGACCGGTTCCCCGCCAACATCATCCGCAGCAAGGGCCTGTTCTGGATCGCCTCACGGCCCGACCAAGCCCTCATCTGGGGGCAGGCTGGAGGCTCGATCCGCACCGACAGTGCCGGCGTCTGGTGGGCCAGCATGTCCTTTGGTGAGCGCGCGGACTCCATGGTCTTCCTGGAGAACCAGAAGGACATCGAAGCCAACTGGGACCCCTTGTTCGGAGACCGGAAAGTGGAGCTGGTCTTCATCGGCCAACACCTCGACGAAGCCGGCATCCGGCGCGACCTCGAGGCCTGCCTCGTCAAGACCGAGGATCTGCCGTTCAACTGGATGAGCGGTTACCCCGACGCCTGGCCCGTCGAGCGCACCTCCTGAGCCAACCGCCATCCTGACTCAAAGTCAGGGCCTTCCGTCACAATGGAAGGATGTGGGTTGTATTGTAGCTGAACACCTCCACTCGTCCTACTCCGACCGCAACAACGGCTACTCCGTCCGCTGCATGCTGGATTGAGACGTGGTGGACCCGGCCCGGAAGAGTCGCTAGCTTCGCAGTGCAACCGAATCGCAACCGAAGCCAATGACCCTTCGACTCCTTCCCGCCCTCGTCGCTCTGGCCGCCATGTCGGCCTCTTCCTCACTGTTCGCCCAAGCCGAGTGTGACGGGGAACGCTACCGCTACATCTCCGCATTCGACAACGTCTCGGTGTCCGAAGGCCATGTCTACGGCAGCAACATTGACGCGATTGGGATTGAAACCGAACTCGACTTTGATTTCTACGAGGCGGTGGGCAACGGAAATACAAACCGGCCTCTTCTGATCATCGCCCATGGGGGCTTTTTCTTGAGCGGCTCCAACAATGGAATGGATGTCGTTCCCTTTTGCGAGGACTTTGCCCGAATGGGCTATGCAGTGGCCAGCATCTCCTACCGGTTGGGCATCGACTATGCCAACATCTTTGACCTCGAGAATGAACTCATCAAGGCCGTGTGGCGCGCGGTACACGACGGTCGAGCAGCCGTTCGCTATTTCCGCCAATCCGTTGAAGAGGAAAACAACCCCTGGGGAATCGACTCCGACCGGATTTTCATGGGCGGCATCTCCGCCGGAGCGTTCCTTGCCCTTCACCACGCCTACGTAGACGAGGAGTCTGAAGTCCCCATCAGCATTGACCAGACTGAACCGGGAATGGGCGGTGGTCTCGATGGAGACTCCGGCAATCCAGGATACAGTTCAGACGTGGCCGGCATCTTCAACATTTGTGGTGCCCTCAAGGACACCGCCTGGATGGAAACGGGTAATGTTTCCATTGTCTCGGTGCATGGGACAAACGACGGCACCGTTCCCTACGGCACCGGAGACGTCTCCCTGCTCGGGTTTCCCATCACGGAAGTAGATGGCAGTTCCATCCTGCATGAGCATGCTGAAGAGATCGGCCTGACGCATTGTTTTGCCACGATTGACGGGGCTGGCCACGTGCCCCACGTCACCGACAACGACGCCTACGACGTCACCCTGTCCACCATCGCCGGCGCACTCTCCTCCTGGATCTGCGGCGACTACCCCGACCAGTGCGGCGAATACGACTACACCAGCGACATCCAGGAGCAGTTGGCCCACGCGGTGCGGATGTACCCGAATCCCGCCCGGGATGGCCGGGTCACACTGGTCCATTCCGCCGCCGAAGGCCCATGGCAGGCCCGCGTCCGGGATGGCCAAGGTCGAGTGGTCGCCATCCACTCCGACTTCGGTCCGCAAGCCGCCCTGGACCTGAGTGGATTGCCCGGTGGGCTCTACATCGTGGAGGTGGCCGAATGGGGCTGGCGCCAGCCGCTCATCGTCCGCTGAGCCTGCATCCGGGGCGTACCTTGGGGCCCATGAGAACACCCCTCCTTTTCCTCGCCTCTCTCCTGTCGCCCTTTTGGCTTCAAGCGCAGATCGACGGAGACAACATCTTCTCAGTCGACCAGGTCATCAGCGTGAACCTGGATTTCCCGCAGGCCAACTTCTGGACCCAACTCCAAGACAACTACAGCGCGGACCAGAACGAATACATCGTCGCCTTCCTCACCCTCACCGATGTCAGCGGCACGCACGCCATCGACAGCGTCGGGGTTCGGCTCAAGGGCAATTCCAGCTACAGCCACCCCGGCACCAAGAAGTCCTTCAAGATTGACTTCAACAAATACATCTCCGGCCAGAACTACGACGGGCTGAAGAAACTCAACTTCAGCAACGGCTTCAAGGATCCGTCGTGCATGCGGGAAAAACTGTTCTTCGACGTGTGCCGCGAGGCCAACGTCCCCGCGCCACGGGCCAGCTTCGCCGAGGTCACCTTCAACGGGGAACCTTGGGGGTTCTACACCGTGGTCGAGCAAATCGACGACCAGTTCCTCGACTGGAACATCCTTGAAGACGACGGCAACCTCTTCAAGGCCGGTGACAATTTCGGCGGCGGACCTCCCGGAGCCGGGGGCAACACCACGGCCGCCAATCTCGTCTACTACGGAGAGGATCAGGCCTCCTACGAGGATCGCTACGAACTGAAATCGAACGAGGACCTCAACGACTGGAGCGACCTGATTTCCCTGCTCGACTTCGTCAACAACACCGACAATGCGGCCTTTGAGGCCGGCATCGACTTCCGTATCGAAGTGGACGCCTTCCTCCGCTCAGCCGCGATGGACATGCTGTTCAGCAACCTGGACACCTACACCGGGTCAGCCCGGAACTATTACCTCTACCACAACCAAGACACCAACCTCTGGGAGTGGATCAAATGGGATGCGAACGAGGCGTTTGGATCCTACACCAATGGTGCCGGCAACATGGAAACGCTGGCCCTCGATTACTGCGACGCCCCTCGGCCGCTGCTGCAACGGATGCTCGACGATCCCGACTTGTACCAACGGTACCTCCAACAGGTCTGCTACCTGACCGCTTACTTCTTCAACGAGGCCTACCTGCACGCCCGAATCGACGAGGTCCGTGACTTGATCGCACCGTCGGTCTACACCGATGACAACAAGATGTACTCCAGCGCCGATTTCAACACGAACATCGAGGCCGATCTGAGTGGAGGCGGTCCCGGTCCGATGGGCGGACAGACCTATGGACTCAAGCCGTTCGTGACCAACCGCGCCGCCTACATCGCCGGCGAACTCGATTGCAGCAACCTTTCCATCCGCGATGAGCGCGCACCGGAGTGGACCGTCTTCCCCAACCCCGCCTCCCAGCGGGTCACGGTGGCCGGTTCAACAGCCTATCCTGCCGACCTCACCCTACGCAATGCGCTCGGTCAGGCCGTTCGCACCCTTCAGACGGGCGGCGCCGCCGACATCACCCTCGACCTGCAGGGCCTTTCACCCGGGGTGTACTTTGTGGAGATAGCGAGCCAAGGTGCACTCCACCACCAGCGACTTCTCGTAGACTGATTCTGGAAACGCTCAGTAGACGAGCGTCTGCATGGCGTGCGGCAGGATGCTCGCTTTGACCTGCTGATCGCCCACAATCAGGGCATATTCCATCGGCTGGTCCGTCCGGTTCATCACCACCGTGACGCGCTCCCCAGAAGGGTTCTCCCAAGTCGTGCTCTCAAGCGTGCTGCGGCTGGCGGCCGTACTGACGCGGCGGGCACCCTGCCGAACGAACTTCGAGAAGTGGCCGATGTAGTAGTACGTCGGTGTGAAGATCAGCTCGTCTTTCTGCGTATCGCCGTGGACCGGCGCGAAGCAAAAGTTCTGGACGTGGTTCGGACCACCCCGCTCGTTGAGGAAGATGTTCCAATCCGTCCAGCCGACCGTGCCGCTGTTGAAGTCGTTGATCATGCTGTTGCCATAGCGCTCGGCGTTGGACCAGCGCTCATAGTGGGCGCTGTCGAAGCCCTCCTGGCACCCTTCGGTGAACATGAGCTTCTTGTCCGGGAAGGACTCCTGAATCAGCTTGAGATTGTCATACTTCGGCAAGCCGCCGGTCCACGTCTCGTACCAATGGAATCCGGTGCCCCACGCGTAGGACGCGGCGACGGAGTCTTCGAAGATGGTGTTGGCGCGGTGCGTGATGAGGTCGCGGTTGTGGTCCCACACGACGATGTTCTTGTCCCCATATCCGGCGGCGTCCATCGCCGGCCCGAGGTGGTACTTCAGGAAATCTCGCTCCTCCTCAGCCGTGTAGATGCACGACTCCCAGCGCTGTACCGCCATGGGCTCATTCTGGATGGTCACCCCCCACACGGGCAGCCCTTCTGCCTCATAGGCTTCGATGAACTTCACGAAGTACTGGGCCCAGGCGTCCCGGTATTCCGGCAGCAGTGATCCGCCGTAGAGCATGTTCTCGTTGGTCTTCATGAACGCCGGCGGGCTCCACGGGCTGGCGTAGAAGACGAGGTCCTCCCCCACCAACTCGGCGGCGCGCTGGATCATCGGAATCCGCTTCACAGTGTCCACCGCGATGGAGAACGTCGCCAGGTCCGCATCCCCCTCCTCGATGTAGGTGTGGCTCCCAAGCCCGAAATCGCAGGAATGGATGCTGGTCCGAATGATGGTGTACCCGATGCCGTCCTCGCCGAAGTAGGCCTGGAGCAGCGCCTCTTGGTTGGCCGGACTCATCTGTGAGAATACCTCCGCCGAAGCGTCGGTGATGGCCCCGCCAATGCCGAGGAACGTCTGAAACTTCTGGTTGGGGTTCACGAAAATGGCCACCTCCGTTTCCAGCGGCTGTCGGGCCGTATCAAATGCGAGCTCACCCTCAAACGACAGCCGCTTGTCCGTGTTCTCCGCCGTGGCATACACCTGTGCCGACGTCAACCCTATGGTGGATCCTCCATCCGATGAATCAGGGGTGGATATCAGGTCCGGAGTGGCTGACCCTCCGCAGGAAACAAGGGCAAGGACGAGCACAGAAGGCAAGGTGAATCGGAGCATAAGGGCAACGTTGGTCATCGCCCAAAGTACATCGTCACCTTGGAAGCCCGCATATCGCGTAGACAGCGAAGCGAGGGTCAATCCTCGGACAGGCCGCCAGCGCGGTCAATCAGGTCGCGCATCATCTCCTCGCCCTTCCTGTCCGGCGGGCCGCCTTGGGCGCGCTCAAACCCGTACGGCTGGTCGGGACCATGGTCAATGAGCTTGAACCGGAAGATGTAGTCGTCCGCGTCGAGACCGCGCCCGGAGAAGGTGCCGAAGCGAAGGTCATTGAGTTGCAGGGATCCATCGTCTCGCAGCAACGCGTTGAAATAGCCCGCACTGAACCACCGCAGCACCTTGAGCGTCTCATCCGTCTCGAGGTTGTGCAGCAGGCCCCACCCCTTTTCCACCCGGTGGAATTCGATAGGCACCTCATCGAAAATCGAATATTGGGCGAGTAGGTAGCCATCTCCATCCTCCACCACCGCGTTCCAGAGCAGGTTGTTGAAGATGGTCGGGGTGATGAAGAGCTGCTCATGGGGCTTGCCCTCCGACGCTAAGGCCGACTCGAACTCCCCCTTGACCCGCCCATGGTTCACCACCGTGAGGGCCAAATAGAAACAACACCACGCCAAGCCTGCCCCATTCCAGCGGGCGCGCCGCTGGTCCGAGCGGGCAAACCTTGCCGCAACCAGGAGGCAGGCAAGAAAAGGGAACGTCCACAGCGGGTCCGCCACCGCGATCGTGCCCCACGCCACCCGGGTATCGGAGAACGGCGCGTACAGCTGTGTCCCGTAGGTCGTAAAGCAATCGAGAAGCGTGTGCGTCAGAAAGCCCCAGAAAAACAGAAGCACCCATCCTTTAAGGTCGGCATCCGGCGCGGTCCAGTTCCCATTGAAGTAGCGCTTCTGGCCGTGCCGCCACCACCACCATCCCACCAGCGGGATGTACAGGACCAGAGGAATCCAACCGCCCGGGGAGACGATTTGCGTGAGGAAGTTGACGACGAAGCCCACCAGCACAGCCGCCGCGGCCTTGGTCACCATCGCAATCCGGGCGTGATGCAGGCTCCGATACAGCCGGTCCGTCACCCACCCGAAGCCCAGCGCTCCGACCACGCAGAACAGAAGCGAATGGCTAATGCCGCGGTGGAAGACGAGGTTGTCGAGTTCACTGAGGAAATACTTGCCCAGCACGTCCATGTCGGGGATGGTGCCGGCCACGGCGCCCCAGACCATGGCGCGGTTTCCGATGCGGCGCCCCAGCACCGCCTCCCCCACGGCAGCCCCCAACACGATCTGCGACAGTGAATCCATGCCGCAAAGGTCCGACTTGTAGGGCCACGTCCACCGCACCCATTTACAAGGAATCCTCCCCAAGGGTCCTTCGGCTTATTTTCAAGGCGTGCCCGACATGGAATTGACCTTCATCCCCTACGACCCGGCGTATCGCGGGGCATTCTACGACCTGAAC
>JAYYEI010000072.1:0-103218 GCA_036159995.1 Bacteroidota bacterium | reverse complement strand
GGTGGTCATCATCGACTGCTCCGCTTGGCCTTGGGAGCCTCTGTATCAGCCGACCATCGACGAGCTTCTGACGGTGGTGGATACGGCAGGCAATCCGATCATCACCCTCGACGAAGCCTGCGGTTACACCAATTTCCCGATTGATTTCGATGTGATGTCCGGTGGCTGCAACTACGACCACCAACTGGTCTACTACCCGGTGGATGACTGCGGCAACGAAGGGGACAGCCTCTACCAAGTGATCCAGGTGGACGATTTCACGGACCCGGTCTTCACCTCAGTCCCGGCCGACACGATGATCGCATGCACGGAGGACGTCATGGCCTACTTCGAGATGGCCACGGCGGAGGATGCTTGTGACCCGAGCGTCAACATGACCTTCGAAGACGAGATTGTTCCGTCCAGCGGACCGGCTGACGTCACCTTCACGTATACGACTGACCAGTACGGCAGCGCCGAGGCATACGCGGTCATTACCGACAGCGAAGGCATGGAAGTGGCCAGCTACGGGCTGGGTGACTTTGCGTCCAATGCCACGATTGAGGAGACCATCACCCTCGATGCCGGCACCTACACCATCACCCTCGGCGACGACTGGGGTGACGGATGGTCCTGGGCTCCCGCCACCGGCGAGAATGCCGTGGTCCTGTCCGGAGGCGCTTCCGGCTCTCTGGACTTCCTCGATGGCTCCGAGGTGAGCATGGAGTTCACGGTTCAGGGAGGTTGTCCCGAGGTGTATGAGATCCACCGGACCTTCTATGCTGAGGACTGCGGATACAACATCGCCAGCATCACGCAGATCATCTCCGTGGCCGATACGGCCGCTCCGGGACTGGTTCTGACCGCTCCGGCAGATCAGGCCATCAGTGGATGCCTTTCCTCTGCTGACCTCAGCGAGGAGGCCATGGGAAGTGTTCTTTGGACAACCACCGACGACTGTGGAGATGTCAGCGTGAGCTATACCACATCGGATGCCTACGCATATTCTTGTGTAGCCAACGATCCTTCCACCGCACCGAATCCGGTAGACGTGACCTTCACGTTCACCACGGACAGCTACGGAGGGGGTGAGGCTTCTGCGGCCATCACGGACAGCGAGGGCACGATTGTGGCCGACTACCCGCTTGGTTCCTTCCCGAGCAGCGCTGTGACCGAGCAGACGGTGAGTCTCGACCCCGGCACTTACACCATCACCTTGTACGACGATTGGGGAGACGGATGGGCCTGGGCTCCGGCCACGGGAGAGGACGCCGTCGTCATCTCAGGAGGTGCTTCCGGCTCTCTGGACTTCCTCACGGGTTCCGAGGTGAGCATGGAGTTCACCGTGGAATCCGCCGGAGGTGGTCCTGTCGAAGAGGGCAGCCATATCGTGACGAGAACGTTCACGGTGACCGCCACGGATTGTGCCGGAAACAGCACGACCGAGTCCGTCGACCAAACCATCACGATCACGGATGACATTGCTCCGACGGTGAGCCTTGACGCTCCGGCCGACGAAACGGTCTACCTTGATTCCGATTGCTACGCCGCTCCGCTGGCCACTCCGGTGTCCGGTGATGCGTCCGGCTTCCTGGTGACGGCGACGGACAACTGCGACAGCGACGTGTCCCACACCATCACGGTCAGCGACGACACCACTTATACGGGCATTGCTGACGGCGTGGGCAGCTACGACATCCTCCGGACTTACACGGTGACGGTGGTGGATGATTGTGGCAACGAGGCCTCGGCCACGACGAGCCACACGATCTCCGTCCTCGATGAGATTGCACCGGATGTCACGGGCACGTTCCCCGCTGACATTATCATCTATGCCGATGATGACAATGGTTACTTCGACCCGACCCCGCTCAACACGGGTGGCGCGTCTGCCGATTACAGCGACAACTGCAGCGGCGCCGGCGACCAGACCTACGGCGTGGCCGGACAGGTGCCGACCGGCGGCCTCATCATCACCGCCATCGGTGATCCGAACGATGCCGCATCCACCTGCCGCTTCGTGGAGATCCACAACAGTGGCGACGGCGACATCGACCTGACGGGATACGCCCTGCAGCGTTGGACCAACGGCAACGCCGGTCCGAGCACGAGCAGCAACATCGACCTGAGCAGCATCGGCACGCTGGCCCCGGGACAGTACGCCTGGATTGCCAACAACGCCGGCTTCGAAGGCTGCTACGGCTTCGCTCCGACCCTCATTGGAGGCACGGGCGGACCGGCCGACAGCAATGGTGACGATCAGATCGCCATCATCGACGGCGCATCGAACATCATCGACATGTTCGGTGTGGCCGGCGAGGACGGATCGCACACCTGCCACGAGTTCGAGGACGGCATCGCCCTGCGTGCCGGTTCCAACACGGACCCGAACGGCGGTGCCTGGGATGAGTCCGGCTGGATTGTCTACAGCGACTTTTCCAATGCAAGCGGCTGCACGAACCACAATTCCAACCAGCCGCAGAACGCGAGCGACATCGCCCTGTTGATCAACAACTGGGCCGGTGCCGGTCCGGCAGCTCCGGAGACAGACTTCAACAGCGTGGACATCAGCTACGCCGATGTGACGACGAGCTACACGGCTTCGGCCTGCTACACCTTCGAGCGGACCTGGACCATCACGGTGACCGACAACAACGGCAACGCCACGACGGTGACCGACGTCCAGACCATTCAGGTGGCCGACACCTCCGCTCCGGACATCACGGCGCTGGAGAACACGGTGGCCTCCTGCGACTTGTTCGGCTTCGACCTCTCCGCAGGAGACCAGTCCACGGTGCTCGCCTACACGAGCTTCGAGGAGGGAGCCAGCGGCGACCAGTACGTCGACACCGGCGATGCTGCCGCTGACCACGCATTGGCCAACAACCCGGGCCAGTCGGATGTGAACTTCACGTCGACCGGCGGTGAGATGGGCTTCTCCAGCTACTACTACAGCACGGGCAGCAACGGCCTCACTGACGGAGACTTCGTGGGTGTGACCAGCTTCACCGGTGCGGTGGGTGCCTTCACGGACGGAAGCCAAGGCTTCCAGATGCAGGACACTGACGGCATCATGGAAGTGGTGTTCGACAATGTTGACGTCAGCATGGGCGGTGTGACGCTCACGCTCGATTACTTCCCGCAGTCCACGGGCTGGGAGACCGCCGACCGCATCCACATCTGGGTGGTGGCCGACGGTGGGGAGATCGACCTCGTCGACACCGACTACCAGGACATCGATGGTCTGGGCATCGAGGGACAATGGAACCTCGCCACCCTCGACCTTGACGGGTTCGATGACGCGGAGCTGCACATCAGCCTCGAGTCGAACTCCGGCTCCGAGGGTCTGTTCATCGACAACATCCTGTTCAGCGCTGGCAACAGCCCGCTGGCTGCACTCGAGGCCAACGGCTACGTGAGCTTCAGCGACAACGTCGAGTTGGCCTCCACCGAGGCGGCCATCACGCTCGACGGCACGGCGTGCGAGGGTGCTTATGACATCGTCTACACCGCCACCGACAGCTGTGGCAACGTGACGACCGCCATGCAGCGCATCGTACTCGAGGATACCGAGGCTCCGATGCTCACTGTTGAGACGCCGGAGGCTGTGACCCTCTCTGCGGACGCTGACTGCTTCGCCGATTACGTGGATGGTGTGCCGTACCCGACGGCCAGTGCCACGGACAACTGTGACGACGACGTGGAGATCACGGCGTTCCACTTCGACGGCACCAAGCAGTATGCCTGCCTGCCGAGTACGGGTGCCTTCACGGTCCTGCGCACGTATGAGTTCACCGCGACCGACAACTGCGGCAACACGACGACGACGCAAGTCACGCGCCTCGTGACGGTGGTTGATGATACGGCTCCGACGTTCACCGCGACGGCCCCGGCCGACAAGACGGTCAACATCGACCCGTTCTGTGGCGCCAACACGAGCACGACCATTGCTGGCATGCCGACCGTGACCGATGCCGAGGACAACTGCGACAGCAGCGTGGACATCGAGATCGAACACACGGACAGCGCTCCGGTCTATACCTGTGACGGTTCGGACGGTGCGGCCGAAGGGTCCTACACCTTCGTGCGGACGTTCACCATCACCGGTACGGATGATTGCGGCAACGAGACCGTCCAGACCGTGACGCAGAACATCACCGCGCTCGACGTGACCGGACCGACCATCACGGCCCTCCCGCCGATGGGCACCGCGAACTACACGCTCGATGCCGACTGCTTCGCGGACCTCGCGCCGACGGCGAGCCCAATGGCCATGGCCATGGACGCCTGTGACAGCGATGTCGCCATCACGTCGACTTACGCCGACAGCGCTCCGACCTACACTTGTGACGGTGGAGACGGAGAGGCCGAAGGCAGCTTCACCTTCACGCGGACGTGGACGGTGACGGCCACCGACGATTGCGGCAACAGCACGTCGCAGATGATCAGCCAGACCGTGGTGGTGTCCGACGACACGGCCCCGAGCCTGAGTGCGACTTGGCCCGCCGACTACACGACGGACCTCGACGCCGACTGCAACGCCGACCTGACGCCGGCTGCCGCCGGAGCCGCGACGGCCAATGGTGAGGACGGGTGCGACAGCGATGTGACCATCGAGATCTCCTCGGAGGATGGCGCCATCACTTACATGGCGGTCAACGTGGACGACGTGGCCGAAGGTGGCTACTTCTTCACGCGGACCTGGACCGCGACCGCGACGGATGACTGTGGCAACAGCACGTCTGAAACCCACGACCAGCTCATCACGGCCAACGACGTGACGGCCCCGACGCAGGAGCTCGAGACGCTGCCGACCTACACGGTGGAAGGGTGCTACGGAGAGGTCGACCTCGACCCGTCCGTGACCGGAACCCCGACGGTGAGTGCGGAGGATGGATGCGACAGTGATGTCGACATCGACCTGACGTACAGCACCGACGACCTCGTGTTCAACGAGGTGGTGGGCGACTACAGCCTCGTGATCGACACGATCAGTGGTCCGGAGGATGGCGTGCTCGGCATGACCACCGTCCGCCTCTACATCGAGACTGAGAACGAGGATGACTTCATCAGCGCTGTGGCGGGTGACGAAATCAACCCGACCGGAATTCGGACGACGACGAGCTTCTACCAGAACATCTTCGGTGGAGCGACGGCCAACACGTACAATGATGGCCTGACGTTGGCTGATCCGCTGGTGGCGTTCGACAGCTGGGTGACCATCGGCATCGATGAGCAGCCGGATGGCACAGCTGGTGAGGTCGAGACGACGGTGGTGGGCGATTGGCAGACCGACTTCGAGATGGGCGGTGACTTGCTGATCAACGACTTCTTCGGCGGCAGCTGGTTCACGACCAACCCGAACACCGCGGCTGTGGCCGGACCGGACCACCGTGTCCTCCTCGGTCAGTTCACCACGGACGGTCAGATGAGCGGTCAGATGTTCGTCCAGGTCTTCCCGAATGGAAGCGGAGCCGATGAGATGCGGATCAGCTTCACCTTCGGTGATTGCGCCGAGGACGACGACACGCCGGAGGGCAGCTACGCGTTCACCCGCCGCTGGGAGAGCGTGGTCACCGACGATGCCGACAACTCGAGCACCGCGGTCACGTACCAGCACATCCAGGTGCTCGATACGGAGGCTCCGCAGCTGACCAACACCTGCGGTCTGAACAACGGAGAGACTGTGGCGTACGACTGCCCGGGCATCGGCGTGCTGGACTTCGATCCGGTGCCTGTGGCCTGCGACGTGACCGCCATCGACAATTGTGACTCGGAGGTCAACGTGACGCTGTTCACGGAGACGGAGGGCTACATCCCGACGGACGACATCCGCAACTACTGTGCTCCGGTGACGCCGGAAGCCCAGAGCGGTTCGCAGACCTGTGACGACCGTGCACCTGAGGTGATCCGCCTGTTCAACTTCCCGGGAGCCGATGACAGCTTCGTCATGGCCGACGCCGAGAACCTGGTTCAGGTGATGGCCGACGGCAGCATGCACATCGAGCTTGAGGTGGAGAACGCAGACGGCACGGGAGGATTCACCTTCACGGCTGATTACGGTGCAGGACAGGACTGGGCCACTTGGTCCGCCGGCGGCAGCAACTACAAGAAGGACTGTGCCGAGATCTACCCGGGTGAGAATATCTGGGAGGACTGGGTGTACTTCATGATGACGTCCGGTACCCTCGAGGGTACGGGCATGTACTCCGGTTCGAGCTTCACCCTGAGCCACCAGCCCGCCAACGGCTACTACGGCATGCAGATGGGTCTGGGTGCCAACAACAAGAACGCCAACTACGGCGGAAGCGCCTGGTTCTTCTGGCAGGGTGACCTGGTGGTCGACGGAGTCGACATGGGTCCGATGGCCAGCTCCGGTGATGTGTACATGGACCTCGACTGCTGCCTCGAGTGGAGCGTGGACTACTACTACACCGCGATCGACGACTGCGGTAACCCGACCGGCTTCACGTACAGCGAAGCCATGGGTGCCGGCCTCGAGGACGGCGACGCTACGGCGTCCGGTGGCCACACGGATGGCCCGGTCGACATCACGAGCGTCGGCGGCATCAAGGAGCCGATTCGCATCACGGGCCTCGCCCCGAACCCGACCAACGACATGAGCCAGCTCTCCTTCGTGGTGAGCGAGAACATGCGCTTGCGGGTCGACCTCTACACCATGAGTGGAACCCTGGTGCAGGAGCTCTATGAAGGCAACGCAGTGACGGGTGTGCAGTACGTCATGGACATCGATGCGGACGCCCTGTCCGATGGCATGTACCAGGTGCGCATCAGCAGCAACTCCTACCTCGCGGTGAAGAAGCTGCTCGTCGCCAACTGATTGGACTGCCGGATCAGTCTGCGGAAGCCGCTCCCGGATGGGAGCGGCTTCCTGCTTTTCCGGCGGCTATCTTCGCCATCCGCTCCGGCGGAAACCACACGATTCGATGCCGCGCATTTCGACCAAGGGGCAGACCATGCCCGACAGCCCGATCCGCAAACTCGCCCCGTTCGCCGTCGCCGCCAAGGCCGCCGGCCGCCAGGTGCTCCACCTCAACATCGGCCAGCCCGACATCGCCACCCCGCAGGTGGCCCTCGATGCGGTCAAGGGCATGGACCGCACCGTCATCGAATACAGCCCGAGCGACGGCTTTGCCTCCTACCGGGAGGGGCTCGCCGGATACTATGCATCCGTTGGCGTCGACGTCACGCCCGAACAGATCATCGTGACCACCGGCGGCAGTGAGGCCCTCGTCTTTGCCTTCCAGGCCTGCCTCGAGCCAGGCGACGAGGTCATCATTCCCGAGCCGTTCTACGCGAACTACAACGGCTTTGCGACCATGGCGGGCGTCAAGGTGGTGCCGGTCACCTCGCGCATCGAGGACGGCTTCGCCCTGCCACCCGTGGCCGACATCGCCGACAAGGTGACCGACCGGACCCGCGCCATCCTCATCTGCAACCCCGGCAACCCGACCGGCTACGTGTACACGGACGCCGAGCTGGAGGCCATCCGCAGCCTCGTCCTCGAGCACGATCTCTACCTCTTTGCCGATGAGGTCTACCGTGAGTTCTGCTACGGCGATCAGACCCCGACGAGCGTGTTGTCCCTGCCCGGCCTCGACGACCACGTCGTCCTCATGGACAGTGTCTCCAAGCGGTACAGCATGTGTGGTGCCCGCATCGGGGCGATGGTGACCCGCAACGCGGAGGTCCACCAGGCTTGCATGCGCTTCGCCATGGCCCGCCTGTCGCCTCCGACCCTCGCCCAGATTGCGGGCGAGGCGGCCCTGCAGACGCCCGCTTCTTATTTCGCGGAGGTCAAGTCCGCCTACATCGATCGCCGCGATGCGCTCGTGGACGGGCTCAATGCCATCCCTGGGGTGACCGTCCCGAAGCCCGGTGGTGCATTCTACGCGGTGGCGCGGTTGCCCATCGATTCGAGCGACGCCTTCTGCGAGTGGATGCTCTCCGAATTCCACCTCGAGGGGGAGACCGTCATGATGGCGCCGGCGAGCGGGTTCTACGCGACGTCGGGCGCCGGGCAGGACGAGGTGCGCATTGCCTATGTGCTCGAGACGGAGGCCGTCCGACGCGCTGTGGCCATCATTGCGGCCGGCCTCGAGGCCTATCCCGGCCGCCGTTGAGCCACCGGATTGGGGTACGGAAAAAAGGGGGTGGGGTGTACCTTTCCCTCATGATCGACACCTGCTTCGCCCGCCTGTCCTCCGCGACGCTGATCCTCCTGTGCTCGCTGACCGCCTTGGCCGACACGACCACGGTCCAGACCTACACCTTTGAAGCCCAGAACAATCCGGCGACGGCCTATGACAGCCCCGGTCGCCGATGGTTCGAATTCCCCGCTTCCGACAATGGGGTCGAGTACGGCAAGGTGATCATGGAGTACACCCTGAAGTGCTTCGAGGACGGCACCGCGGGCAACCTCGGCTATGCCTGCGGTGAGTGGGACTACCTGAGCTACACCTACCTCTTCGACCACACGGGCCTGCTGGACAGCACCGCCCTCCAACATCCTTTTCGACTTCTCGCCGATGCGCCGTTCGAGGCAGCTGACCTCGTGCCCTATGTGGACGGCGTGCAGGATTCCGTATGGATCCCCGCAGCGCAACACTTTGTGGACCTGGTCAATTCGGAGACCGTCGTCCAGCCGGGGTCGGTAGACTACGTCGATGGCCTGTTCGAACCGGCGTCCTCGCGTCGGGTCCAATACCTCTGGACCGCAGAGGAGCTCGCGCCCCTCGGTGCAGGAGCCATCGACCGCCTGTTCATCCCCATGGCCGCCGGGGCCGCCGACGCCCGCCGCCTGGACCTCAAGTGGGGGCTGACGGGGGACACCGCCCTGACTGCCTTCTCAGATTTGCCCAACACGGCCTATCAATACGGGCTGTCGACCTGGCAATTCGCAGACAGCCTCTCGCTTCGCCTTCAACCCGCCATCGAGTGGGACGGGGAGAGCAATCTCGTCCTCGAATTCGCCCTGGATGAGGTCGAGGTGGCCACGGACGGCCTCCAAGACGGATCGGTCCTCGCGGGCCACGCCGAGGGCCAGGGGTGGTCTTCGGCTGACGAAGGTGGAGAGGTGCACTTCACCGCCCCGGACCGCATCGCGGTGGACGTGGCGGACCTCGGTGGACTGTCCGACGAGATCACCATCGAGTGCTGGGTCTTCGGTGACCCAGAGAGCCAGCCCCAGAACGGCACGCTGTTCGAGGGCCTCAACGCCAACAACCAGCGGGTGGTCAACGTCCACCTGCCCTGGGGCAACGGCCGCGTCTACTGGGACTGCGGATGGGACGGCGGCTACGACCGCATCGATGCCCAGGCGGAAACGGGAGACTATGAGGGGCAATGGAACCATTGGGCCTTCGTCAAGAACGCGACGACGGGCGTGATGGAGATGTACCTCAACGGCGTCCTGTTTCACAGCGGCACCAACAAGGACAACCCCATCGAGGGCATCGTCCGGATGAACCTCGGGTGCAGCGGCATCGGGACCAACCACTACAATGGCCGGGTCGACGATTTCCGGGTCTGGGGCAAAGCCCTCGACGGGGCGACCATCGCCGAGTGGATGAACCACCAGCCGACGGCTTTCCACCCGGATTGGGATGACCTGCTGGTCGATTACCATTTTGATGGGGCCAACGGCACCGAGGAGGTCAACCACAAGCCCGGCGGATCCCCGGGGCTTCACCATGGCACTACGTTGCGCCGGACGACGCCGGGCCGCGAGCGGTTCAAGGGGAGCGAGACCCCCTTCCGTCCACACGTCGGCTTCGGTCGGGGCGACTACTTGGAGGCGGTGGCCGACGGGTCCATCCTCGACCTGCGCCCCGTGGCGCCGATGAGCCTGTCCACCTGGGAGGTGCAGGGCAATGCGGTCGCCATGACCGACTTGACCTACCACTACGCTCCGGGCGAGACGGTGACCGTCCCGCTCTTCGGGGACACCGTCGCCCACCCGGTGCCCGGCGAGGTGACCGAGGTCGTCAATGACACCCTGGATTATTTCGGCGTGCCCTTCGAGGTCATCGACCGCTATGAGCTCTACCGCTACATCACGCCCTACGGCATTGGCCTCGACCTTGGGGATGACGGCTGGACGTGGTGGTACGACGTCACCGACTACATGCACCTGCTCCGCGACAGTGTGGAACTGCAGGCCGGCAACTGGCAGGAACTCCTCGACCTCAAGTTCCACTTCATCGAGGGGGCGCCCGCCCGGGACGTCCTGGGCATGGAGGCCTTCTGGAAGGGCCAATACGGTCTGTCCACCTTTGACCAGAACATCGTGGCCCACGCCTACACGCCCGGTCCGGACGAGGCCATGTGGCGCCTGAAGACCCGGGCCTCCGGACACGGCTTCGGCAGCGGCAACAACTGCGCGGAGTTCTGCTACAACACCCACAAGGTCAAGGTCAATGGCGAGCAGCATTGGTCCTGGGAAATCATGCAGGAGTGCGCGGACAATGCCCTCTTTCCGCAGGGAGGCACCTGGATCTATGACCGCGCCGGATGGTGCCCGGGTGCCCCGACCGAGACCCGCGACATGGAGTTGACGCCGCATGTGGCCGGCATGGAGAGCTTCACGGTGGACTACGACATCGATTACGACCCGGACGGCAACTACCGGTTTGAAGGCCAGATCGTCGCCTACGGCCCGGCCAACCATGAATTGGACGCGGAGCTGGTGGAGGTGATCGCCCCGAGTGGAGTGAAGATCGCGTCGCGCACCAACCCCATCTGTGACCGCCCCAAGGTGCTGCTCCGCAACAGCGGCAGCACCCCGTTGACCTCCTGCACCATCACCTTCGGCCAGCTGGGCAACCTGCAGTCCCACACCTGGACCGGGGAGCTCGGCTTCCTCGAGGAGGAGGTCGTGGAGCTCGTCACCCTCGACGAGACGATGTGGTCGGGAGAGGCCGACGTGGACCTCACCTTCATCGCCCAGGTTTCCGCTCCGAACGGGGGCACGGACGAGGTCGCGTGGAACGATGAGGTACGGAGCACGTTCCGCCGCCCACCCACCTATACCTACATGGACGATCCCGGCGACGAGGACGACAACCGCCTCATCGTCTTCGTGAAGACCAACGCCACCCCGTGGGAGAACAGCGCCAAGCTTACCCACCAGGACGGCACCGTCTATTTCGAGCGGACCTACCCGGAGGCCAACACGCAGTACCGCGACACCATCTACATGAACGAGGGGTGCTACACCTTCGAGTTCTTCGATGCGGATGACGATGGCATCAGCTTCTGGGCCAACAACGACGGCAGTGGCTATGTGCGCCTGCGGAAGGTGGGGGGCAACTTCGTCACCTTCGAGGGGGACTTCGGCAAATCCATCGTCCACAACTTCCACTTCGAGACCAACCTCGTCAACGGCATCGAGGCCCCCGTGGTCGAAGAGGGCGAGGTGCAGGTCTTCCCGAACCCCGCCCGCGACATGGTGACCTTCACCCTCGACGGGTGGGAGGGAGCCTTCCGCTGGTCGCTCCGCGATGGTGCGGGCCGGGAAGTCGACGCCGGTTCGGGACGGTCGAGGGCCGATGCCCAATTCGAGGGCCGCATTCCGGTGGGCCACCTGCCCGCCGGGGTCCATCTGTTGGTTCTGCAGCAGGGCGACCGGGTGGTCCGGAAGCGAATCGTGGTGTTCTGAGGGGGTGTTGGGCTGAAAAAATCAGTTTTTCACGAAAGACCCCTCCATTTTGAGGGGGTGTTCGTGAATTTTTGATGAATTTTCGTGGACGACCCCTCTTTTTGGGGAAGAGGGGGTGTATTTTTGCCTCCACATTGGAAAACCCCATGTCCACTTACCGCATCACTGCCATCGAGGATGTCCTCGAGCGCGCTCCCAAGGCCCTGGAGACGCCTTCCCGCAAAATCTCCGAGTACTACGGCGACAACGCCTTCACGCTCAGCGCCATGCGCGAGTATCTGACGGAGGAAGCCTATGATCACGTCGTGGCCGCCACGCAGGACGGCATCCGCATCGACCGGAAAATCGCCGACCAGGTGGCCAGCTCCTTGAAAGAGTGGGCCATGGCCCGCGGCGCCACGCACTACACGCACTGGTTCCAGCCGCTGACCGGCAGCACCGCCGAGAAGCACGACAGCTTCATCCAGCCCGACGGCCGCGGTGGCGCCATAGAGCGCTTCGACGGCAGCCTGCTCGTCCAGCAGGAGCCCGACGCCTCCAGCTTCCCCAACGGCGGCATCCGCTCCACCTTTGAGGCCCGCGGCTACACCCTCTGGGATCCCAGCAGCGCCCCCTTCATCATGGGCACCACCCTCTGCATCCCGACCATTTTCATCGCCTACACCGGACAGTCGCTCGACAACAAGGCTCCGCTCCTCAAGGCCCTCGCGGCCGTGGACAAGGCTGCGACGAACGTGTGCCAGTACTTCGACAAGAACGTCACGAAGGTGGTCGCCACCCTCGGATGGGAGCAGGAGTACTTCCTCGTCGATAAGGCCCTCTACAATGCGCGCCCGGACCTGAGCCAGAGCGGACGCGCCCTGCTTGGCGCCGCCCCGGCCAAGGGACAGCAGTTGGACGACAATTACTTCGGCAGCATTCCGCCCCGCGTGATGTCTTTTATGCAGGACTTCGAGTGTGAAGCCCACAAGCTGGGCATCCCGGTCACCACCCGTCACAACGAGGTGGCGCCGAACCAGTTCGAGGTGGCCCCGGTCTTTGAGGAGGCCAACTTGGCCAACGACCACAACCTGCTCCTGATGGAGCTGCTCGAGACGGTGGCCCAGCGCCACGACTTCCGCGTGCTGATGCACGAGAAGCCGTTCGCCGGACTCAATGGTTCCGGAAAGCACAACAACTGGTCCCTCGGAACCAACACTGGGGTCAACCTGCTCAAGCCCGGGACGAATCCGAAGACCAACCTGCGCTTCCTCACCTTCTTCGTGAACACGATCGCGGCCATCCACCGCCATGCCGACGTCCTGCGCGCCGCCATCGCCAGCGCCGGAAACGATCACCGTCTCGGAGCCAATGAGGCACCGCCGGCCATCATCAGTGCCTTCATCGGATCCAAGCTGACCGAGCTGCTCGACGCCGTCGAGGAGAACGTGACCGCCGGCAAGATGAGCCCGGATGAAAAGACGGCCGTGAAGCTCGAGATCGGCCGCATCCCGGAAGTGCTGCTCGACAACACCGACCGCAACCGGACCTCGCCGTTCGCCTTCACCGGCAACAAGTTCGAGTTCCGCGCCGTGGGCAGTGCGGCCAACTGTGCCGTTCCGATGACCGTGCTCAATACGATCATGGCCGAGCAACTCAACATGTTCAAGGCTGCCGTCGACGCCCGCATCGCAGGGGGTGACAAAAAGGACGAGGCTCTCCTCAAGGAGATCCAGAAGCTCATCAAGGAGAGCAAGGCCATTCGCTTCGAGGGCAACGGCTACGGTCAGGAGTGGGTCGACGAGGCCGCCAAGCGCGGACTGTCCAACCTGCTCGACACGCCGAGCGCCCTCGCCGTGTGGGAGCGCAAGGAAGTGGTCGACCTGTTCGACGGCATGGGCGTGCTCTCCGCCGAGGAGGTCGCGGCCCGCACCGAGGTCGAGCTCGAGAACTACGTGATGAAGCTCCAGATCGAGGCCCGCGTGCTCGGCGACATGGTGACCAATCAGGTCCTGCCGGCCGTGATGGATTACCAGAGCGACCTGCTTGCCAACGTTCAGGGCTTCATGGATGTCTTCGGCGACAACAAGGCCGACGCCATGACGACTGCCCAGCGCAGCATCCTCGAGGAGCTGTCCGCAGGAGTCTCCGCTACCTATGCTTCCCTCGAAGCGATGCGGTCCGAGCGTTCCAAGATCAACGAGATGGACGATCTCCACGCGATGGCCAAGGGCTACGCCGAGGTGGTGAAGCCGCTCATGGAAGAGGTCCGCATCCAGGTGGACCAGTTGGAAAAGCTGACCGAAGACGGGCGCTGGCCCTTCCCGAAACTGCGTGAATTGCTCTTCACGCGCTGATTGCATCTGAACAACTGCTGAGAAGGCCTCGGATTCGTGCACGCGAAGTTCCGGGGCCTTCTTACATTCGCCTTCAAAGCACCTTAGGGAATGATGAACCTGCATTTCGCGCGTCCTGCCAGCCTGAGCACCGCGCTCGCCCTCGTTTTCGCCCTGGCCACCCTCCAGGGATTCGCCCAGAACGACATCACCGCTGATGCCGACGCCGCCTTCAACCGCGGTGGTTACTTCGAAGCCGCCAAGGATTACCAGGCCGCCTACGCCAAGCTGAAGGGCGACCTCGAGGAGAAGGGCCGCGTGTGCTTCCTGATCGGGGAATGCTACCGGTTGAGCCGGGCCCTGCCCGCCGCCGAGGAGTGGTACAAGCGCGCCGTGGACCTGAAGTGGGCCGCGGACAACCCGGAGGTGTTCAAGAACTACGGCCTCGTCTTCATGGGACAGGGCGACTTCGATGACGCCGTCGAGCAATTCGAGAAGTACAAGTCCGCCGGCGGCGATGCCGAGCTGGCCAACACCTACATCATGTCCTGCAATGGAGCGGCAGAGAGCCTCATCGTGGGCGACAGCCGATTCGTGGTCGAGCCGCTCGTCATGGTCAACAGCCCGAGCTTCGACTTTGCCATGGCCTTCGCCGACAAGCGCGGTGAGGAGGTCATTTTCGCCTCCAGCCGGAGCAGCGCCACCGGCAGCGGTGAGGACCCCATCACGGGCGAGAGCTACATGGATCTGTTCATGGCCGAGGTGGACCGCAAGGGCAAGTGGAGCATTCCCGAGCCCCTCGGCAACACCGTCAACAGCCCGAGCAACGAGGGCGGCGTGACGATGGACTCCAAGTACAAGACCCTGTACTTCACCCGGTGCCTCGTCGACAAGGACAACAACTTCCCCTGTGACATCTACACCACGGTGCGCGCCGGCAACCGCTGGGGCGCCGCCGAGGAGCTGCCCATTCTCGACCGCGAGGCCGGAGACGACAGCTCGCAGGTCGGACAGCCGGCCCTCACACCGGACGACCAGTTCCTCATCTTCGTCAGCGACATGCAGGGCGGACAGGGCGGCCGCGACTTGTGGTACATCCAGTGGAACGATGCCTCCATGGAGTGGGGTGCCCCCACCAACATGGGCCCCGGCATCAACAGCGCTTCCGACGAGTTCTTCCCCCACGTGCGGAGCAACGGCGACCTGTACTTTTCGTCCGACCGACCAGGCGGCATGGGCGGCCTCGACATCATGACGGCCACCTGGAAGGGCGACGGCATGAACTTCGAGGCTCCGGCCTTCATGGAGTACCCGATCAACACGGCGAGCGATGACTTTGCCCTGGTCTACCACCCCAAGGAGGAGAAGGGCTACCTGTCCTCTGACCGCCCGGAGAGCAAGGGCAAGGACGACATCTTCGCCTTCTCCATGCCGCCGCTCGAGTTTGCTTACGTGCCCTATGTGTACGACTACGACACCGGCATGCCGATCGTGGGCGCCACGGTGACCGTGACCGGCAATGACGGAGAGAGCGTGACGGCAACCACCGACGACGAAGGCGGCGCCGAAGACGGCCGTTGGACCATCGGCGCCGAGAGCACCTACGCCGTGGACATCTCCATGGAGGGCTACATCAGCGCCGGGGACCAGTTCAGTACCGTGGGCCTGTCCAAGTCGACCAACTTCGTCAAGGAGTACCTGCTCAAGGAGGTGGTCACCAACGAGGACTACGCCATGCCGCTCGTTCAGTACGTCTTCGACCAGGCCGAATTGGTGGTGAATGCCGAGACCAACTCCAAGGACAGCCTCGACTACCTCGTCGACCTGCTCGAGCGGAACCCGACGTTCGTCATCTCCCTCGAGGCCCACACCGACACGCGTGGTGGAGACCGTTACAATGAGGAGCTGAGCCAGCGCCGGGCCGAGACCTGCGTGAACTACCTCGTGGACCGGGGCATCGACCGCCAGCGTCTGCAGCCGCTCGGTCGTGGAGAGAGCATGCCGCTCATCAGTGACGCCGAAATCGCCGCCCTCGCCACCGAGGACGAGCAGGAGGCGGCGCACCAGATGAACCGCCGCACGGTCTTCCGGATCACGAGCTTCGACTACGTCCCCGAGTGAGCGACATGGCACCCGGCTCCACTGTGGAGGACCGGTACGCCCGGCGGGGAGTCTCGTCAGGTAAGGAGGAGGTGCACGCCGCCATCTCCGGCATTGACAAGGGGCTGTTTCCCAAGGCCTTCTGCAAGGTTGTTCCCGACGACCTGACGGGCAGCGATGAGCATTGTCTCGTGATGCACGCCGACGGGGCGGGCACGAAAAGCGCCCTCGCCTGGATCTACTGGAAGGAGACGGGCGACCTCTCCGTCTGGAAGGGCATTGCCCAGGACGCCCTCGTCATGAACCTCGACGACCTGTTGTGCGTCGGCGCGACGGGACCCATCCTCGTCAGCTCCACCATCGGCCGCAACAAGCGCCTCGTCCCGGGAGAGGTGATCTCCGCTTTGATCCAAGGCACCGAGGAATTGATGGCCGAGTGGCGCAAGTGGGGATTGGATGTCAAGGGCACCGGGGGGGAAACCGCCGACCTCGGCGACCTCGTCCGCACGGTGGTCGTCGACTCGACCGTCGTCTGCCGCATGCGCCGCGATGAGGTCATTGACAACGCGCGCATCCAAGCCGGCGATGTCATCGTGGGGCTGGCCAGTGACGGCCAGGCGAATTACGAGGATCTCTGGAATGGCGGCACCGGAAGCAATGGCCTGACCAGCGCCCGGCATGACATGTTTGGTCCGGGATGGCGCGAGAAATACCCCGAGTGCTTCGACCCCGGCTTGCCCAAGGAGCTGGTCTACACCGGCCCCTTCGACGTGACGGACGCCGTGGAGGGTGTGCCCGTGGATGCGGGCAAGCTCGTCCTGTCCCCGACGCGGACCTATGCTCCCATCATGGTGGACCTGTTCCAGGCCGGTCGGGAGGACCTGCATGGCATCGTCCATTGTAGCGGTGGCGGCCAGACCAAGGTGCTCCATTTCGCGGACGAGGGCCTGCACATCGTCAAGGACGAGCTGTTCGACACGCCGCCCCTGTTTCGGTTGATTCAGGAGCACAGCGGCACGCCGTGGCATGAGATGTACAAGGTGTACAACATGGGCCACCGCATGGAGGTCTACACCACGGCCGAGCATGCCGAAACCGTGATCGCCACGGCCGAGAAGCATGGGGTGGCGGCCCGCATCGTGGGCCGAGTCGAGGCGCGCTCCGAGGGAGCTCCGCGCTTGACCATCCATGGTCCGGCCGGCATCGAACTCTATTCCTGAGATGGAGAGGCTGCTGGACCGACTGGCGGCCTTGGAGGACCGGCACCGCGAGCTGTCGCTTCGCGTGATTGATCCGGAGATCATTGCCGATCCGGAGGCCTACCGGATGGCGATGCGGGACTACAGCGAACTCGATCCCCTCGTCCAGCGCATCCGGCAATACCGGGAAGCGGATTTCGCCTTGCAGGCCGCCCGGGAGGACGCGCGCAGTGAGGATGTCGAGCTCCGGCAGATGGCCGCCGAGGAGGTAGCCCGGCTGGAGGCGTTGCAGGCCCGATGGTCCCACGAATTGCAGGAGGCCCTCGTGCCCGATGACCCGAGCGACCGGCGGGATTGTATCCTCGAGGTGCGTGCCGGCACCGGGGGCGATGAGGCGGCCCTCTGGGCGGGTGACCTGTTTCGCATGTACACCCGTTTCTGCGAGGCGCGGGGGTGGACGGTCGAAGGCATCAGCGCGAGTGAAGGAACGGCCGGAGGCTTCAAGGAGGTCGTGGCCCGCGTCACAGGCGATGCGGTCTTCGGCCACCTCAAGTACGAGAGCGGCACGCACCGGGTACAGCGGGTGCCCGCCACGGAATCCCAGGGGCGCATCCACACGAGTGCGGCCACCGTGGCCATCCTGCCCCAAGCCGAGCACACCGACTTTGAGCTGGACCTGAAGGACGTCCGGAAGGACACGTTCCGCGCGAGCGGAGCGGGCGGACAGCACGTCAACAAGACGGAGAGCGCCGTCCGGCTCACCCACCTTCCGACCGGCGTGGTGGTGGAGTGTCAGGACGGGCGGTCCCAGCACGCCAATTACGAGCAGGCCCTGACGGTGTTGCGGACTCGCCTGTGGGAGGCGGAGGACCTCGCACGCCGGGCCAAGGAGGCTGCGGAGCGCAAGTCGCAGGTGGGCACCGGGGACCGTTCGGGCAAGATCCGGACCTACAATTATCCACAGGGTCGGGTCACCGACCACCGCATCGGCCTGACGGTCCATGCGCTCGACCGCGTCCTCGGCGGGGAGTTGGATGAGGTGGTCCAGGCCCTGCGGACCACGGAGCGGACCGAGCGGTTGAAACAAGCCGGCATTGAGCGCCCCGAGTGACGGAAAAGGGGAGGGGCCGGGCAATACCTTCGCGCCTCATGGACCGTCAGACCCTTATCGACACCATCCGCCAAAAGCAGTCCTTCCTGTGCGTGGGGCTCGATCCGGACCCGGACCGGATGCCCGCTCACCTGGGCTCGGGGCCGGAGGCTGTCCTCGCCTTCAACCGGGCCCTGATCGACGCCACCTCCGACCTCGCGGTGGCCTACAAGCCCAACGTCGCTTTCTACGAAGCCCTGGGCGCTGAGGGGTGGGATGTCCTCCAACAGACCATGGACGCGATTCCCGAGGGGTGCCTGCGCATCGCGGATGCGAAGCGGGGGGACATCGGGAACACGGCCACGCGGTATGCCCGTGCGGCTTTTGAGGCTTGGAACGCCGATGCCGTGACCGTGGCGCCTTACATGGGCCGGGACAGCGTCGAACCTTTCCTCGCCTTCGAAGACAAGTGGACCATCCTGTTGGCGGCCACCTCCAACCCGGGCGCAGAGGACTTTGAGTTCCACGGGGCGGACGGCGGACAGCCTCTGTGGCGGCGGGTCCTCGAGGTCAGCAGCACCTACGCCGGGGCCGATCGCCTCATGTACGTCGTCGGGGCGACCCGGCCCGAATGGCTCGCTGAGGTAAGGGCGGTGGTCCCCGAGCGCTTCCTGCTCGTACCGGGGGTCGGAGCCCAGGGCGGCACCCTGGAGGCGGTCTGTGCAGCCGGTTGGGCGGAGTCGCTCGCCGGAGGGTTGCTGGTCAACGTGGGCCGCAGCCTCATGTATGCGTCCAGCAGTGAGGATTTCGCGGAGGCCGCCCGAGCCGAGGCCCTGCGGCTCCAGCAGGCGATGGCCGTGGAATTGGCGGCGTCCCGTTAACTTTCCATCGTGCTCTACCGCTTCAAGACATTCGGACGGATTGCCCTGTCGCTAACGGTGGTGGCGCTGGTCATCGTTGTGGGCAGCGTGGGCTTCATGATCCTGGAGGATTACACCTTCATCGAGGCCTTCTACATGACCATGATTACGGTCAGCACCGTGGGGTTCCGGGAGGTGCACGAACTGAGTCCGAACGGGATGGTCTTCACCAGCCTGCTCATCATCTTCTCCATCGGTACCTTCGCCTACACGATCTCGGCGGTGACCACGTACTTCGTGGCAGGAGAATACCGGGATCTCTTCAAGGCCAGGAAATTGGAACGCAGCATCGACAACCTCAGCAACCACGTCATCGTGTGCGGCTATGGCCGTGTGGGAGAGAAGGCCTACGCCGACCTCAAGGACAAGGGGTACGAGGTGGTCATCGTGGAGAAGGACGAAGAACTCGTGGCCCAGCTGCGGGAGGGATTGACGCCCCTGGTGATCTCAGGGGATGCCACCCGGGATGACCGCCTGATGGCCGCCGCTGTCGAACGCGCCCGGGCCGTCATCTGCACCCTGCCGAGCGACGCCGACAACCTGTATACCGTGCTGTCCGTTCGCGAGCACAACGCCAAAGCCATGCTGATCAGCCGGGCCTCACAGGCCGGCTCCGTTGCCAAGCTCCGCCGCGCCGGGGCCGACAACGTGATCATGCCCGACACGGTCGGAGGCGCCCACATGGCCTCCCTGGTGGCCAATCCGGACGTCATGGATTTCATCGACCACATCCGGATCCAGGGCAAGGACGCGATCAACCTCGAGGAGATTGACGTCAAGGATCTGCCCAGCGACTTCCGCCTGCCGACCCTCGGTGAGGTGGACGCCCGGAACCGACTTGGGGTCAATGTGATCGGGGTCAAGACGTCCGCTGGGGAGTTCGTCATCAACCCCGGTCCGGACACGGCGCTCGACAACGCCTGCAAGCTCTTCGTTCTCGGCAACGAGAACCAGCTCCGTCTGCTCAACCGTTTGTTCGGTCTGCAAACTCCGGACGGCCCTCCTCCGCCGGAGGCGTGACCTGCGGCCTATATTGCGGCCAACGCGAACCAATCGATTCATGAAACGCCTGATTGCCGCCAGCACTGCGCTGACAGCCTTGTTCCTTTTGCCCCTCCACGCCTCCGCCGCCTCGGTGGACGACGCCATCAACAATGTGATGGGGCCCATCACCGACGTGATCACCTCGATCATCTTCTGGAGCATCCAGATCGGCGAGTTCTCGGTCCCGTTCGTTTTGATCTGGTTGTTCTTCGGAGCCCTCTTCTTTACGGTCTACTTCAAGTTCGTCAACATCCGGGCGTTCCGTCATGCGCTGGACGTGGTGCGCGGCAAATTCGACGACCCCAACCATCAGGGGGAGGTGTCCCATTTCCAAGCGCTGACCGCGGCCCTGAGCGGCACGGTGGGCGTCGGCAACATTGCCGGTGTGGCCGTGGCGGTGTCCCTCGGTGGCCCCGGCGCGACCTTCTGGATGATCATCGCCGGCCTGTTCGGCATGAGCAGCAAGTTCGTGGAGTGCACGCTCGGCCTGAAGTACCGCCGACAGAATCCCGACGGCTCGGTCTCTGGTGGTCCGATGTACTACCTGCGTGACGGCCTCGCCAAGAAGGGCAACGCCGGCCTCGGCAAGGTCCTCGCGGCCCTGTTCGCCATCGCCTGCATTGGCGGTTCCTTCGGAGGCGGCAACATGGTGCAGATCAATCAGGCCACCCAGCAGCTCATCGCGGTCACCGGCGGCGAGTCCAGCTTTCTCTACGGACAGGGGTGGATCTTCGGCACCGTGATGGCGGGCATCGTCGGCGTGGTCATTCTTGGCGGCATCAAGTCCATCGCCAAGGTGACGGACAAGATTGTCCCCTTCATGGTGGGCATCTACATCCTCGGTGCCTTGTGGGTCATTCTGACCAACCTCGGGGCCGTTCCGACCGCCTTCGGGCGCATCCTGAGCGGCGCCTTCGACACCGAGGCGATGTACGGCGGCCTGGTCGGTGTGCTGATCCAGGGCATCCGCCGGGCGGCCTTCTCCAACGAGGCGGGAATCGGTTCGGCCTCGATCGCACACAGTGCGGCCAAGACCGATGAGCCGGTCAGCGAGGGCATCGTGGCCCTCCTCGAGCCCTTCATCGACACGGTCGTCATCTGTACCATGACGGCCCTCGTCATCGTCATCACGGACTACGGCCAGTTCGATGCCGTCACGGTCCTCGGCAATGCCCAGTCCGGCTCCCTCGACGCCATCGGTTTGACGTCGAGCAGCTTCGAACAGAGCATCAGCTGGTTCCCCAGTGTCCTGTCGCTGGCCGTCATCCTCTTCGCTCTCTCCACGATGATTTCCTGGAGCTACTACGGGCTAAAGGCCTGGACCTATCTCTTTGGGGAGACCAAGGCGGCTGACCTGAGTTACAAGGCGGTGTTCTGCCTCTTCGTCATCGTGGGCAGCGCCATCAGCGCGAGCAGCGTATTCGACTTCGGGGATGCCATGATCTTCGCCATGTGCTTCCCCAACGTCCTCGGTCTGTACTTCCTTGCCGGGGAGGTCAAGGAGGATCTGGCCGACTATCTCGGTCGTGTGAAGTCGGGTGAGGTCAAGCGCTACGACTGAGGCGCTTCCCCTTCCAATCCCATCGTGCCCCGCTCCTGAGGGAGGAGCGGCTTGGCGTCTGGCTCATCGGGGTCATCCTGCTCCTGTGGGGCGGGATGGAAGCATGGTGGGCCGCGGTGCGCGAGCCGGTCGAGCCCATTGGCGTGACCGAGTTGCTGGAGGCCCTCTGGTGGCTACCGGGCCCTGAAGAGGCTCTTGAGGCTGGGCTGGTCAATGCGGTTCCGACGGCCCCAATTGAGGTGGACAGGCTGGACTCGGCCGGGTGGGTCGGACTTGGCCTGAGCCCCCGACAGGCGGCCTCGGCCATGCGGTATCGCCAGGCGGTTGGTGGCTTCCGAGATGCCGAGGTGGTGGGGCGGATGCGGGTCCTGCCCAGTGGTTGGCTGGATCGGCATGGAGACCGGATGGTGTTTCCGGTCGATGTCACCACCCTTGAAGACAAAGGCCAGAAGGCAATGGCGGTCAAACCGGATTCATCCCTGCCGGAGCCCGGAATGGTTGGAGCGAGCCAAGCGGAACAGGCGAGACCTGTCGACCTCAATGTGGCAGACAGCTTGACCCTCATCGGCCTCCCCGGTGTGGGGCCCTGGGTCAGCGGGAAAATCCTGGCCGCCCGCCGGCGGTGGGGTGGTTTCGCGGACACGTCCCTGCTGGTCGAGGCGCTGGGTTGGGACAGCTTGGCCAGGGCCATCATGCCCAAATTCACGTGTGGTCCCGAAGCCGTGCACAGGCGGTGTCCGGACTCCCTCTCCGCGGAGGAGTGGGAAGCGCTGCCGGGCATTGGCCGTCGTGAGGCGGTGACCCTGACCCGGTACGTGGGCCACCACGGCGGGAGCTGGGAGACGCTGAGATCCTGCCGGATTCTCGATTCTACCCGATGGAATCGGGTATTGCCCTACCTCGGATGCGGTGGGGAAGAACATCCTTGACGATATTTATAGGGCAATCCCGACGCAATGAACTTCGAGGAGAAAGAGACAATTTCCGCCATCCGGGACATGGTGCGCGACTTCAGCACCAAGGAGATCCTGCCCCACGTTATGGAGTGGGACGAGGCCCAGCATTTTCCTCGGGACACCTTTTCAAGGATGGGCGAGCTCGGTTTGTTGGGCATGCTGGTGCCGGAGGTCTATGGTGGCGCCGGTCTCGGGTACTTTGAATACGTGGCGGCGATTGAGGAGCTGGCTTCCGTCTGCGGCGCGGTGGGCCTGAGCATGGCGGCACACAACAGCCTGTGTACCAACCACATATTGACGTTTGGGGCCGAAGAGCAGAAGCAGCGCTGGTTGCCCCGACTCGCGTCCGGCGAACACATTGGAGCCTGGGGATTGACCGAGGCCGGAACCGGGTCGGATGCCATGCGGATGCGGTGCACCGCCGTCCGGGAAGGCGACGAATGGGTGCTGAACGGAACCAAGAACTGGATCACACATGGCATCACGGCTGAAGTGGCGGTCGTGTTGGTCAGGACCGGAGAGTTGCTCGACAGTCACGGCATCACGGCCTTGGTCGTGGAGCGGGGAACGCCTGGATTCCGGGGCGGCAAGAAGGAGGACAAGCTGGGCATGCGCGCCAGCGAGACGGCCGAACTGGTCTTTGAGGACTGTCGTGTTCCGGCGGCCAACGTGCTGGGCGAAGTCGGAGAGGGGTTCATCCAAGCGATGAAGATTCTCGACGGCGGCCGGATCAGCATCGCGGCCCTGTCGTTGGGCATCGCCCGAGGGGCCTTCGACGCGGCCCGGAACTATGCCAAACAGCGCGAGCAGTTCGGTCAGTCCATTGCCCATTTTCAGGGCATCGGATTCAAGTTGGCGGACATGGCCGTCGGAATCGAGGCCGCGCGGAACCTGGTCCACAAGGCCTGCTGGGCCAAAGAGAACGGAGGGGACGTGACCCGGCTCGGGGCCATGGCGAAGTACCAGGCCTCGGAGATGTGCGTCGAGGTGGCGACGGACGCCATCCAGGTCTTCGGGGGCTACGGCTATACCAAGGAATTCCCGGTGGAGAAGCACTACCGGGATGCCAAGCTCTGCACGATTGGGGAGGGCACGAGTGAAATCCAGAAGCTCGTCATCTCGCGTGGTCTCATCCGGAATGGAGCCCAATACTCGTGAGGGGGTAGGGAAGTCCGTGATTTCGACTATCTTCGCCGTCCCAATTTTCCATCATGCTCATCATTCCGGTCAAGGAGGGAGAAAACATCGAACGGGCGCTCAAGCGCTTCAAGAAGAAGTTCGATCGCACCAAAACAGGTCGCATGCTGCGTGCCCGGAAGGAGTACGTGAAGCCGAAGACGGTTCGTCGCGAGGCGATGAAGAAAGCCGTCTACAAAAACAAGAAGGCATTGATGGGCTGATAATTTGGCCCTAAGGGTTTGGTCGGGTAATATTAGCCGTAACCAAACCAAATGTCTGTTTCAATCTCACCCCAAAAGCCGTTGGAGGCTTTTCTCCACTTCCTTGAGAAGGAGAAAAGGGGGAGTGTGCATACCCTCCGTTGTTATCGTTCGGACCTCAACCAGCTCCAGCGCTTCCTCAGCGACAAGTATGATCACCACGAGTTGGTGGGCATCGAGGGGGATTGGGTGCGGGCCTGGGTGGTCCACATGATGCAGGAGGGCCGCAGCCCCCGAACCATCCACCGGAAGGTCAGTGCGTTCCGCACATTCAACCGCTATGCCCGTCGCATGTCCTTCACGGACCGCGACCCCAGCAATGGTGTTTCCCTGCCGAAGCTTGAAAAGCGCGTCCGTGAGGTCGTGCCTGAGCGCAACATGGAGTCTCTGCTGGACAGCTCCATCTTCCCGGACAGTTGGGCGGGCCTGAGGGACCGGCTCATGATGACCCTGCTCTACGAGACGGGCATGCGCCAGGATGAGCTCATCAAGCTGAAGCACGCCGACGTGCAAGTCAGCCGTCGGACCATCAAGGTGTCCGGCAAGGGCGGCAAGGAGCGTCTGATTCCGGTGTCGGAGACCCTGCTGGATCTCGCCGAGGAATACATGCGGAACCGTCCCGGTGTCAGCGAATTCCTGATTGTCACCGACAGTGGCCGCGAACTGTATCCGGCCTTTGTTTACCGCCGCGTCAACCATTATATTACGGAGACGAGCTCGCTTAGCAAGTGCAGCCCGCACGTCATCCGGCATTCGTTCGCCACGCACCTCTTGAACCGTGGGGCGGACATCAACGCAGTGAAGGAATTGCTCGGGCACAGCAGCCTGAATGCAACCCAGCACTACACCCACGTCTCTACGGGGCGCCTGAAGGACGCGCACAGAGGGTCACCACTTGATTCGCGAGGCATCTTCTGAGTCTCACTTTTCAAGGGTAATCCTTCATGCAAGTCCAAGTCCAATCCATCCACTTCAAGGCCGATCAGGCCCTCATCCGTTTCATTGAGGATAAGCTCCGCAAGCTGACCCTCTTTCATCCCGGCATCCAGACAGCCGATGTCTACCTTCGGGTGGACCGCGATGACGAACGGGAGAACAAGCGGGTGGAGGTGAAGCTGGGCTTGCCGGGTCCAGACCTGCACAGTGGGCGTCGCGCGAGGAGTTTCGAGGAGGCCACGGCCGACGTTGTCGAGGCCCTCAGAAGGCAGCTTGAGAAGGCCCGCAACAAGGCGGCCTGAAGCGTTTGCGAAACGCGGGAGAACAGTTTGTTTCTCCCCCTTGTACCCAAGGTTTTCTACACTACATTTGCCCTCCCTAAATCGGGGAGGGCTTTTTTGGGCCCTGTTCTTTGACACAGGCCGGTGTAGCTCAGTTGGCCAGAGCAGCTGATTTGTAATCAGCGGGTCGGGGGTTCGAATCCCTCCACCGGCTCATTCACCGACCACATGACCCATTATGGGGGTACGCCGGAGTTGGAGAGCCGGGGCAGACTGTAAATCTGTTGTCTATGACTGAATAGGTTCGAATCCTATTACCCCCACACACAAGCGGAAGTAGCTCAGTTGGTAGAGCGTCAGCCTTCCAAGCTGAATGTCGCGAGTTCGAATCTCGTCTTCCGCTCCAGGGTCCGTCCAACGGGACGGTCCAGACAAGCCGATGTAGCTCAGGGGTAGAGCGCTTCCTTGGTAAGGAAGAGGTCACGGGTTCAATTCCCGTCATTGGCTCACTCAGAAGTACATCTCTTAATTACGTAAACCCAAACAACCCAAACCATGGCTAAAGAAACGTTCGATCGTTCCAAGCCGCACGTGAACATCGGGACCCTCGGTCACGTTGACCACGGCAAGACGACCCTCACCGCCGCCATCACGAAAGTGCTGGCCGACGCTGGTTTCAGCGAGGCATCCTCCTTTGACCAGATTGACAACGCTCCCGAGGAAAAGGAGCGTGGTATCACCATCAACTCCTCGCACGTCGAGTACGCGACGGCCAACCGGCACTACGCCCACGTTGACTGCCCCGGCCACGCCGACTACGTGAAGAACATGGTGACGGGTGCCGCCCAGATGGACGGCGCTATCCTCGTTGTGGCCGCCACGGACGGCCCGATGCCCCAGACCCGTGAGCACATCCTGCTCGGCCGTCAGGTGGGTGTCCCGCGCATCGTTCCCTTCCTCAACAAGGTCGACATGGTCGACGATGAGGAGCTGCTCGAGCTCGTCGAGATGGAGGTGCGTGAGCTCCTCAGCTTCTACGAGTACGACGGAGACAACGTGCCCTGCATCCAGGGTTCCGCTCTCGGCGCCCTCAACGGTGAGCAGAAGTGGGTCGATACGGTCCTCGAGCTTATGAACGCTGTGGACGAGTACATCGAGCTGCCCGTTCGCGACAATGAGAAGCCGTTCTTGATGTCGGTGGAGGACGTGTTCACGATCACGGGTCGTGGAACCGTGGCCACGGGCCGGATCGAGACGGGCATCATCAACACCGGTGACGAGGTCGACATCCTCGGTCTGAATGCCGACGGCATGAAGTCCACCATCACGGGTGTGGAGATGTTCCGCAAGATTCTCGACCGCGGTGAGGCTGGCGACAACGTCGGTCTGCTCCTCCGTGGCATCGACAAGAAGGACATCAAGCGTGGCATGGTGATCGCTGCCCCCGGCACGGTGACCCCGCACAGCAAGTTCAAGGCCGAGGTCTACATCCTCAAGAAGGAAGAGGGTGGCCGCCACACGCCGTTCCACAACAAGTACCGTCCGCAGTTCTACTTCCGCACCACCGACGTGACCGGTGAGATCCAGCTGGATGCAGGCCGCGAGATGGTGATGCCTGGTGACAACGTGACCATTTCCGTGGAGCTGATCTACGGTGTGGCCATGTCTCCGGGTCTGCGTTTCGCCATCCGTGAGGGTGGACGGACCGTGGGCGCCGGCCAGGTGACCGAGGTGATCGGCTGATCACCCGGTTCTGAACCGCAAACAACAGGGGAAAGAAGGTGCCCAAAAGGGGCATCTTCTTTCGCCGTCTACGGGCATAGCTCAATTGGTAGAGTAGCGGTCTCCAAAACCGTTGGTTGCAGGTTCGAGTCCTGCTGCCCGTGCAAAACAGAGAAACCGACATGGCAAACGTCATCGAATACGTGAAGGACAGCTACACCGAACTGGTGGAGCGTGTCACCTGGCCCGGCCCCAAGCAGCTGCAGGAGGCGTCCATCCTGGTGTTCATCGCCTCCCTGCTCATTGCGGGCATCGTCTTCGTCATGGACTGGGTGTTCGGCGTGAACAGCGCTGAGAGCATCTGGCAAGGCGTGATCGGCATGATCTACACGTACGTCATTTGAACCCCGCAGGAACGATGAGCGAGATCGACAAGAAGTGGTACGTGGTGCGCGCCATCGGCGGGCAGGAGAACAAGGCCAAGGGATTCCTTGAGTCCGAGATCTCCGCGGCCGGCTTGTCGGACTACGTGGGCCAGATTCTGATTCCGACGGAGAAGGTCCTGCAGATCCGCAACGGCAAGAAGGTCACCAAGGAGCGCAACCACTTCCCGGGCTATGTGTTTGTGGAGTGTGCCCTCGTCGGTGAGGTGCCGCACGTGATCCGCAACACGCCCAGCGTCATTGGATTCCTCGGAGCCGAGAAGCGGGGCGATCCGCTTCCGCTGCGGCCCAACGAGGTGAGCCGGATGCTGGGTCGAGTGGATGAGCTGGCCGAGAGTGAGGAGGAGTTGGCCATCCCGTACAAGGTCGGGGAGATCGTGAAGGTGGGCGATGGCCCGTTCAACGGGTTCCACGGCACCATCGAAGAAATCAACGAGGAGAAGCGCAAGCTGAAGGTGATGGTGAAGATTTTCGGACGGAAGACCCCGGTGGAACTGGGCTTCCTCCAAGTGGAGAAGGAATCCTGACGCAAGCGACGAATCGAAGAATCACTGAAACCAATCCAAACAAGGAACAGCCAGGACGTCCCGTGCCCTGTCCCAGAATGCTTCCCTGGACACTGCGGCCGACCTGTTCATCATAAACAATAGATCCATGGCTAAAGAAGTCGCCAAGTTGGTCAAACTGCAAGTGAGGGGTGGCGCTGCCAATCCCTCACCGCCGGTTGGTCCTGCACTCGGTGCGGCAGGTGTGAACATCATGGAATTTTGCAAGCAGTTCAATGGGCGCACCCAGGACAAAGCAGGCAAGGTTCTTCCGGTGGTCATCACCGTCTACAATGACAAGTCTTTTGACTTTATCATCAAGACACCGCCCGCTGCAGTGCAACTCATGGAAGCCGCCAAAATCAAGAAGGGTTCTTCGGAATCCAACCGACAGAAGGTGGGCAAAGTGACGTGGGACCAAGTCCGCACCATTGCAGAAGACAAGATGCCCGATCTCAATTGCTTCTCCATCGAGTCCGCCATGAAGGTGGTCGCTGGAACGGCAAGGAGCATGGGGCTGAACGTGACCGGCGATTCGCCTTTCTGATCGTCAAATCATCAGACACAATGGCAAAACTGACACGCAAACGCAAGGACGCGCTCGAGAAGTTCGACGTGGACAGTGCGTACACGCTTGACGAAGCAGCCGGCATCGTGAAGGAGATTTCCTCCACGACGTTCGATAGCTCCGTTGACCTCGCCGTCAGCCTCGGCGTGGATCCGCGAAAAGCCAACCAGATGGTGCGCGGCACGGTTTCGCTTCCTCACGGAAGCGGAAAGAATGTGCGCGTGCTGGTCCTTTGCACTCCCGACAAGGAGGCGGAGGCCAAGGAGGCCGGAGCGGACCACGTTGGTCTCGATGAATATGTCGAGAAGATCAAAGGCGGATGGACCGATGTGGACGTGATCGTCACGACCCCCCAAGTGATGGGCAAAGTGGGCGCCCTGGGCCGAATTCTCGGACCGCGCGGCCTGATGCCGAACCCGAAATCGGGTACCGTCACGATGGAGGTCGGGAAGGCCGTCCAGGACGTCAAGGCGGGCAAGATTGACTTCAAGGTGGACAAGTATGGCATCATCCACGCTTCCGTTGGGAAGGTGAGCTTCTCGAAGGAGAAGATCTCGGAGAATGCCAACGAAGTCCTTCAAACCTTGATGCGCTTGCGCCCGTCTGCTGCGAAGGGCACCTACATCAAGAGCGTCTACATGAGCTCGACGATGTCTCCGGGTGTCCGGATTGAATCGAAGTCGCTCAACAGCTAATCCAGGAATCCATGACACGCGAAGAAAAAAATCAAGCGATCGAGGAGCTCCAGGCCATGCTGCAGGACACCAATGTGGTGTACCTGACGGACGCTTCGTCTCTGAATTCTGCCGACACGACGAAGTTGCGCGGAGAATGCTATAAGGCTGACATCAAGCTGCAGGTGGTGAAGAACACACTGCTTCGCATCGCGATGGAGCGTACTGAGGGCCGTGAATACGGCGAACTCATGGACGTTCTCAAAGGCCAGACTGCCCTCATGACGGGCTCGGTGGGCAATGCGCCGGCCAAGCTCATCAAGGAGTTCCGCAAGAACAGTGAGCGTCCGATCCTGAAGGGCGCCTACGTCGAAGAAGCGGTGTACATCGGTGACGACCAGCTGAAGGCGCTCACGGAGATCAAGAGCAAGGACGAGGTCCTCGGAGAACTCGTTGGCCTCCTCCAGAGCCCGATGCGAAACGTCCTCGGCGCACTGCAATCCGGTGGAAACACCATTTCCGGACTGGTCAAAGCACTTGGCGAACGCGAAGGCTGACTTTGACACCCCCAATCAACAAACAAGCAAACCCCAATACATCACATCATGGCTGATTTGAAAACCATGGCAGAAGAGCTGGTGAACCTGACCGTTAAGGAGGTGAACGAGCTCGCAGAAATCCTCAAGGAAGAGTATGGCATCGAGCCGGCAGCAGCCGCAGCCGTTGTCGCTGGTCCCGCCGCTGGCGGTGGCGAAGGCGGCGGTGGCGAGGAGAAGTCCGAGTTCGACGTGATCCTCAAGTCCGCTGGTGGCTCCAAGCTCGCCGTCGTGAAGCTCGTCAAGGAGCTGACCGGCCAGGGCCTGAAGGAGGCCAAGGGCATCGTTGACGGCGCACCCGCCACCCTCAAGGAGGGCGTCGCCAAGGACGAGGCCGAAGCCCTCAAGACCCAACTCGAGGAAGCTGGAGCCGAGGTTGAGATCAAGTAAGATCACAACCCGCTGAATTTCAGAAGGTCAGGCTGGGCGCAGGTCCCGGTCTGACCTTCTTGTACCCTGCTTCGAGCGGGGTACGCCCCCAAAGCCAACCTGCACCGTCTGCGATTTGTATTCCTCCAACAGCCGCACCCCATGTTGACGCCCCAACTGCAGCAGCGACATTCTTTCGCCACCACCACCCCGGACCTCGCCTATCCGGACTTCCTCGACATTCAACTCCGCTCCTTCCGCGAGTTCTTCCAGCTGGAGACCAAGCCGGAGGACCGTGAATCCGAGGGCCTCTTCAAGGTGTTCAATGAGAACTTCCCGATCACCGACACGCGCAACCAGTTCGTGCTCGAGTTCCTGGATTACTTCATTGACCCGCCCCGCTACAGCATCGAAGAGTGCATCGAGCGCGGCCTGACCTACAGCGTCCCGCTGAAGGCCAAGCTGAAGCTGTACTGCACCGACCCCGAGCACGAGGACTTCGAGACCATCGTGCAGGACGTCTACCTGGGCACCATCCCTTACATGACCCCGCGCGGTTCCTTCGTGGTGAACGGCGCCGAGCGGATCATCGTCAACCAGTTGCACCGCTCGCCGGGCGTGTTCTTCGGCCAGAGCCGCCACGCCAACGGCACCAAGCTGTACAGCGCGCGGATCATTCCGTTCAAGGGCAGCTGGATTGAGTTCGCCACCGACATCAACAGCGTGATGTACGCGTACATCGACCGGAAGAAGAAGCTTCCTGTTACCACGCTGCTCCGTTCCATCGGCTATGAATCCGACCGGGACATCCTGGGCATCTTCGACCTCGCGGAGGAGGTGAAGGTTTCGAAGGCCGGGGTGAAGCGCGTTCTGGGCCGCCGTCTGGCCGCCCGTGTGCTGAAGACCTGGATCGAGGACTTCGTGGACGAGGACACCGGTGAGGTGGTCAGCATCGAGCGGAACGAGCTCGTGCTCGACCGCGACACGGTGCTCGAGAAGGAGCACATCGAGCTCATCGTCGACTCCGGTTCGAAGACCATCATCCTGCACAAGGAGGACATCAACCAAGCCGACTACGCCATCATCCACAACACCCTCCAGAAGGACCCGTCCAACTCGGAGAAGGAGGCCGTGGAGTACATCTACCGACAGCTGCGGAACGCCGAGCCGCCGGACATGGACACGGCCCGTGGCGTCATCGACAAGCTGTTCTTCAGCGAGCAGCGGTATGATCTCGGTGAGGTGGGCCGTTTCCGGATTAACCGGAAGCTCGGCATCGACATGGCCGAGGAGTCCCGCACCCTGACCAAGGATGACATCATCCTCATCATCAAGTTCCTCATCGACCTCGTGAACTCGAAGTCGGATGTGGACGACATCGACCACCTCTCTAACCGCCGCATCCGGACGGTGGGCGAGCAGCTCCACAACCAGTTTGGTGTGGGTCTCGCCCGGATGGCCCGGACAATCCGCGAGCGCATGAACGTGCGCGACAACGAGGTGTTCACCCCGACCGACCTGATCAACGCCAAGACGCTGAGCTCTGTGATCAACTCGTTCTTCGGAACGAACCAGCTGAGCCAGTTCATGGACCAGACCAACCCGCTGAGCGAGGTGACGCACAAGCGCCGCATCTCGGCCCTCGGTCCCGGTGGTCTCTCCCGCGAGCGTGCCGGTTTTGAGGTCCGTGACGTGCACTACACGCACTACGGTCGCCTCTGCACCATCGAGACGCCGGAGGGTCCCAACATCGGACTGATCAGCTCCCTTTGCGTCTACGCCAAAGTCAACCGCCTCGGCTTCATCGAGACCCCGTACCGCGAGGTCGACGAAGGCGTGGCCAAGACGGGAGGCGAGGGCATCACGTATCTCTCCGCCGAGGAAGAGGACAACGCGATCATCGCCCAGGCCACCGTGGGACTGAACGATGACGGCTCCTTCAAGAACGACATCATCAAGGCCCGCCTGCAGGGTGACTTCCCATTGGTGGCGCCGAAGGAAATCAAGTACGTCGACGTCGCGCCAAACCAGATTGCGTCCATCGCCGCATCGCTGATTCCGTTCCTCGAGAACGACGACGCCAACCGGGCGTTGATGGGATCGAACATGATGCGGCAGGCCGTGCCGCTGATGCGTCCGAACAGCCCGATCGTGGGCACAGGACTCGAGGGCCAGGTGGCCCGCGACAGCCGAGTGCTGGTGACGGCCGAGGGCGACGGTGTCGTCGAGTATGTGGACGGCAACGAAATCCACATCCGGTACCAGATGGATGAGAATGATCGCCTCGTCTCCTTCGAGGACGACGTGAAGGTCTACGACATCACCAAGTTTGCCAAGACGAACCAGGGCACCTGCATCAACCTGAAGCCCATCGTGACGAAGGGCATGCGGGTCGAGAAGGGTGACATCATGGTAGAGGGCTACTCCACGCAGTCCGGCGAGCTCGCGCTCGGCCAGAACATGAAGGTCGCCTTCATGCCGTGGAAGGGATACAACTTCGAGGACGCCATCGTCATCAGCGAGCGCGTGGTCCGCGAGGACGTGTTCACCTCCCTCCACGTGACCGAGTACAGCCTCGAGGTCCGCGACACCAAGCGCGGCCAGGAGGAGTTGACAGCGGACATCCCCAACGTGAGCGAGGAGGCCACCAAGGATCTCGACGAGAACGGCCTGATCCGCATCGGTGCCCACGTCGGCGCCGGGGACATCCTCATCGGAAAGATCACGCCGAAGGGCGAGAGCGACCCGAGCCCGGAGGAGAAGCTGCTTCGCGCCATCTTCGGTGACAAAGCTGGAGACGTGAAGGACGCCTCCCTGAAGCTCGGGCCGAGTGCCAACGGGGTCGTCATCGACAAGATGCTCTTCTCCCGCATGGTCAAGGACCGCAAGTCCAAGGCGGCGGACAAGGCCATCCTCGAGACCATCGACGGAGAATTCGACAAGGAGGCCGCCGCACTGCGGAAGACCCTTGTGGAGAAGCTGATGAAGATCGTCGGAGGCAAAACCTCTCAGGGTGTTCAGAACTACTACAAGGAGATGCAGATCAAGAAGGGCGTGAAGTTCACGCAACGTGCCCTTCAGACGCTGGACTTCAGCATCGTCAACACCGACGGTTGGACCCGCGACGAGGGCAACAACGCCCTGGTCAAGCGTGTGGTCCACAACTACAACCTGAAGTACAACGACCTGCTCGGCACCTTCAAGCGGAAGAAGTTCCAGGTGACCGTCGGGGACGAGCTCCCCGCGGGCATCGTGAAGCTGGCCAAGGTCTTCGTCGCCAACAAGCGCAAGCTGAAGGTGGGAGACAAGATGGCCGGTCGTCACGGAAACAAGGGCATCGTGGCCCGGATCGTCCGCCAGGAGGACATGCCGTTCCTCGAGGACGGGACCCCGGTCGACATCGTGCTCAACCCGCTGGGCGTGCCGTCGCGGATGAACCTCGGCCAGATCTATGAGACCGTTCTCGGATGGGCCGGGCAGAAGCTGGGCATGAAGTTCGCCACGCCGATTTTCGACGGGGCCAGCCTCGATGAGATCAGTGGCTACACCGAGAAGGCCAACGTGCCGAGCTTCGGCGTGACCCACCTCTACGACGGAGAGACGGGCGAGCGCTTCGACCAGCCCGCCACGGTCGGCGTGATCTACATGATCAAGCTGAGCCACATGGTGGACGACAAGATGCACGCCCGTTCCATCGGTCCGTACAGCCTCATCACCCAGCAGCCGTTGGGAGGTAAGGCCCAGTTCGGTGGACAGCGTTTCGGAGAGATGGAGGTGTGGGCCCTCGAGGCCTTCGGTGCCTCCCACATCCTCCAGGAAATCCTCACGGTCAAGTCGGACGACGTGGTCGGCCGGGCCAAGACCTACGAGGCCATCGTGAAGGGCGATCCGATGCCGACGCCCGGCATCCCGGAGTCCTTCAACGTCCTCATGCACGAATTGCGCGGATTGGGATTGACCGTGGCCCTCGAGGCCTGAGTTGCTCCTGCTTCTAACTCATTGATCACCAAGAGATGACCAACAACAAGACCCCGAAGCTCTCCAGCGACTTCAACAAGATCCGCATCAGCATGGCGTCGCCCGAGGAGATCCTCGAGCAGAGCCACGGCGAGGTGCTGAAGCCCGAGACCATCAACTACCGGACGTACAAGCCGGAGCGCGATGGCCTCTTCTGTGAGCGCATCTTCGGCCCCGTCAAGGATTACGAGTGCCACTGCGGCAAATACAAGCGCATCCGCTACAAGGGCATCGTCTGTGACCGGTGCGGCGTGGAGGTGACCGAGAAGAAGGTCCGCCGGGAGCGCATGGGCCACATCCAGCTCGTGATTCCCGTGGCGCACATCTGGTACTTCCGGAGCCTGCCCAACAAGATCGGCTACCTGCTCGGCCTGCCGACCAAGAAGCTCGACCAGATCATCTACTACGAGCGTTACGTGGTGATTCAGCCGGGCGTGGCGACCAAGACCGACGGCGAGGCGCTGGAGGTGAACGAGTTCCTCACGGAGGAGGAGTACCTCGACATCCTCGACACCCTGCCCAAGGACAACCAGTACCTGGACGAGAAGGACCCCAACAAGTTCGTGGCCAAGATGGGCGCAGAGGCCCTGCATGACATGCTGGCCAACCTCGACCTCGACACGCTGAGCTTCGACCTGCGCCACGCGGCCAACACGGAGACCAGCCAGCAGCGGAAGAACGAGGCCCTCAAGCGTTTGCAAGTGGTGGAGGCCCTCCGGGATGCCAACCACCGCGTGGAGAACAAGCCGGAGTGGATGATCGTCAAGGTCGTCCCGGTGATTCCGCCGGAGCTGCGCCCGCTAGTGCCGCTCGACGGTGGCCGTTTCGCCACATCTGACCTCAATGACCTGTATCGCCGTGTCATCATCCGGAACAACCGTCTGAAGCGCCTGATCGAGATCAAGGCTCCGGACGTCATCCTCCGGAACGAGAAGCGGATGTTGCAGGAGGCCGTGGACAGCCTGTTCGACAACAGCCGGAAGTCCTCCGCGGTGAAGACGGAGAGCAACCGCCCGCTGAAGTCCCTGTCCGACAGCCTCAAGGGCAAGCAGGGCCGTTTCCGTCAGAACCTGCTCGGTAAGCGTGTGGACTACTCCGCCCGTTCCGTCATCGTCGTGGGACCGGAGCTCAAGCTCCACGAGTGCGGCATGCCGAAGAACATGGCCGCCGAGCTCTACAAGCCGTTCATCATCCGCAAGATGATCGAGCGGGGTGTGGTCAAGACGGTGAAGTCTGCCAAGAAGATTGTGGACGCCAAGGAGCCTGTGGTGTGGGACATTCTCGAGAACGTGATGAAGTCGCACCCCGTGCTGCTCAACCGGGCTCCGACCCTGCACCGCCTCGGCATCCAGGCCTTCCAGCCCAAGATGATCGAGGGCAAGGCCCTGCAGCTGCACCCGCTGGCTTGTACGGCGTTCAACGCTGACTTTGACGGTGACCAGATGGCTGTGCACCTGCCGCTCGGCCCGGCCGCCATCCTGGAGGCCCAGCTGCTCATGCTGGCCAGCCACAACATCCTCAACCCGGCCAACGGTGCTCCGATCACGGTTCCGTCCCAGGACATGGTCCTCGGCCTGTACTACATCACCAAGGAGCGCAAGTCCACCAAGGAGGAGCCGGTCAAGGGTGAAGGCATGACGTTCTACTCCCCGGAGGAGGTGATCATCGCCTACAACGAGGGCCGCGCCGCGCTGCACGCCGGAATCAAGGTCCGCTGGGAAGACCACGCGGGCAATGCCTCCATCATCGACACGACGGTGGGACGGGTCCTGTTCAACGAGGTCGTGCCGAACGAGGCCGGATTCGTGAACGAGCTCCTCACCAAGAAGAGCCTGCGGGGCATCATCTCCAACGTCCTGTTGGCGGTGGGCGTGCCGCGCACGGTCCAGTTCCTGGACGACATCAAGAAGCTCGGCTTCACGATGGCGTACAAGGGTGGCCTGAGCTTCAACCTGAATGACATCATCATTCCGGAGGAGAAGGTCAAGCTGGTCGACAACGCCAACGAGCGCGTCGGCGAGGTGATGGACAACTACAACATGGGCCTCATCACCAACAACGAGCGGTACAACCAGATCATCGACATCTGGACGAACACCAACTCGCGGTTGACCAACATCCTGATGGAGCGCCTGGAGACCGACAAGCAGGGCTTCAACTCCATCTACATGATGATGCACTCCGGAGCCCGTGGCTCGAAAGAGCAGATCCGCCAGCTGAGCGGTATGCGGGGGCTGATGGCCAAGCCGCAGAAGTCCAGCGCAGCCGGGGGTCAGGACATCATTGAGAACCCGATCCTGTCCAACTTCAAGGAGGGTCTGTCCATCCTCGAGTACTTCATCTCCACGCACGGTGCCCGGAAGGGTCTGGCGGACACGGCCCTCAAGACGGCCGACGCCGGTTACCTGACGCGCCGTCTCGTGGACGTGGCCCAGGACGTGATCATCACCGAGTACGACTGCGGCACCATCCGCGGCCTCCACGCGACCGCCCTGCGGAAGAACGAGGAGGTGGTGGAGAGCCTGGCCGACCGAATCATCGGACGGACCAGCGTGCTCGACGTGCACCACCCGGAGACCGGCGATCTGATCGTCGCTTCCGGTGAGGAGTTCACGGAGGCCATCGCCGCCACCATCGAGGAGGCCGGCATCGACGAGGTCGAGATGCGCTCCGTACTCACCTGCGAAAGCCGCAAGGGTGTGTGCGCCAAGTGCTACGGCCGTGCGCTGAGCACGAACCGACTCGTCCAGGAGGGCGAAGCCGTCGGTGTGATCGCCGCCCAGTCCATCGGAGAGCCGGGAACGCAGCTGACCCTGCGGACGTTCCACGTTGGTGGTACGGCCTCGAAGATTTCCGACGAGAACGAGATCACCGCCCGCCAGGACGGTGTGGTCGAGCTCGAGGACCTGCGGACCGTCCAGCGCACCACGCCCGAGGGTGAGGTCGAGACGGTTGTTGTGTCCCGTTCCACGGAATTCAAGGTGGTCGACAAGGAAATCGGCATCACGCTGAGTTCCACAAACCTGCCGTACGGTGGCGTGCTCCACGTCAAGGCCGGCAAGAAGATCAAGAAGGGCGACCTCATCTGCACGTGGGACCCCTACAACAACGCCATCATCTCCGAGGAGGAGGGCACCGTGGCGTTCGACATGATCGAGGATGGCGTGACCTACCGTGAGGAGCTGGACGAGCAGACCGGTTTCCGCGAGATCGTCATCACCGAGACCAAGGACAAGAAGAAGAACCCGGCCATCCACATTGTGGGGCCGAAGAAGGAGGTGCTCAAGGTGTACTCCCTGCCGGTCGGCGCGCACGTCAGCGTGCAGGAAGGCGACAAGGTGGGCACCGGCCGCATCCTCGCCAAGATTCCGCGTATCGCTGGTAAGTCCGGTGACATCACGGGAGGTCTGCCGCGGGTGACCGAGCTCTTTGAGGCGCGGAACCCGTCCAACCCGGCCGTCGTGTCGGAGGTGGACGGCATCGTCTCCTACGGCAAGATCAAGCGCGGAAACCGCGAGATCATCGTGGAGAGCCGCACCGGTGAGAAGCGCAAGTACCTCGTGCCTCTGGCCAAGCACATCCTCGTTCAGGAGAACGACTTCGTGAAGGCGGGCATGCCGATGTCCGACGGCGCCACGACCCCGGCCGACATCCTGGCCATCCAGGGTCCGACGGCCGTCCAGGAGTACCTCGTCAACGAAATCCAGGAGGTTTACCGCCTCCAGGGTGTGAAGATCAACGACAAGCACTTCGAGGTCATCGTCCGCCAGATGATGAAGAAGGTCGTCGTGGAGGATCCGGGCGACACGCGCTTCCTCGAGAAACAGTTCGTCGAGAAGGCCGACTTCATCGATGAGAACGACCGGATGTTCGGCATGGTGGTCGTCACCGACGCCGGGGACAGCACCGAGCTCAAGGAAGGCCAGATGGTCTCCGCCCGCCAGCTGCGGGATGAGAACGGCGCCATCCGCCGCAACGACGGTAAGCTCGCCGAGGGCCGCGAGGCCCTGCCGGCCACGGCCCGTCCGTTGCTCCAGGGCATCACCCGAGCGTCCCTGCAGACCAAGTCCTTCATCTCCGCCGCGTCCTTCCAGGAAACGACGAAGGTGTTGAACGAGGCGGCGGTGAGTGCCAAGGAGGACCACCTCGGCGGCCTGAAGGAGAACGTGATTGTCGGTCACCTCATCCCCGCCGGTACCGGTGTGCGGAAGTGGCACAACATGATCGTGGGCTCCCAGGAGGAGTTCGATCGCCTGACCGAGGCCGGAGAGGCCGAGGAGGTGGATGTGGTCGAGTGATCCTTCCCCATCCAACAAGAAAAAGGCGGCCCAGGGCCGCCTTTTTTCTTGGGTGAAGGCCGGAGTCGGCCTCAGTTCAGGAGCGCGGCGTCGGCCAGCCCCGGATCGACCGGTGCCGGTCCGTTGTATCCGAAGAGGCGGTTGCGCTTGATGATGTGGTCCACGGGGTGGGGGACCATCTCTTCCCATCCGCCATTGCCCTCGCGGATCATGCGCAGGACCTCCACGCTGAAGATGTCCAGCAGGGACAGGTCCTCGAGCTGGATGTCGGAGATGCGCTTGTTGAACAGCAGGTAGTCGTAGAGCGGCTTGATGCGCGGGTGGATGGGCGCATTGTCCGTCCGGATGAGCACGTCGTTCTCGTTGTCGTGCCAGGGATAGGCGTAGACTTTGAGGTCCCGGCTGAACATCACCCCGAAGGCTTCGAGGATGCCGCCATTGAGGTCGCGGTAGTAGCGCTCGTTGAAGAGGTCCATCATGGCATTGCCGCCCATGATGACACCCATGCGCTTCTTGGTGTACCTCGAGAAGTATTCAATGAGCTTATAGTACTCCTGATAGTTCGAAATGAGCACCGTCTGCCCAAGCGAGCAGAGGATGTCCGCCCGGTCCAGGAAGTCCTTTTCGTCGATGTCGCCCTCGGATTTGAGGTTGTTGAGGGTAATCTCGAAGAGGAGCTGGATGTTGTCCTCCTCCACGCGCTTCTCCTCGCGGAACATGGACAGACCGCGCTGCATCATGTCGAGGTTGACCCGGGTGACGGGCCGGAAGCTGCCGCGGATGGCGAGGATGTTCTTCTTGTACAGCACGTCGGCGGCCTGCAGGTTGCGGCCGTCGGGGGAGAAGATGACCGCGTCGGTCATGCCGTGCTTCACCAGCTGAAGGGACAGCAACCGGTTGTCGACGCCGGCGAAATCCGGGCCGTTCATCTGGATGGTGTCGATCTCGATCTGGTCCTTGTCCAGCTCGTCGTAGAGGCTGAGCAGGAGGTCGTTGGGCTGCTTGTACAGGAAATGACAGCCGTAGATGAGGTTCACGCCGAGCGTGCCGATGCTGGCGTGCTGGAGCAGGGCGTCCGGCTCGTGGAAGCGGGCGTGGAGCACCACGGTGTTCGGGGCCTTGTTGGGGGCCGTCTGGAACCGGATGCCAAACCAGCCGTGGCCCTCGATCGTCTTGTGGTAGTTGATCGTGGCGACCGTGTTGGCGAACGCAAAGAACTTCTTGGTGGGGTGCATCTCCCGCGAGAGGCGCTCCTCGCAGAGGCGGTACTCGTGGTCCAGCATCTTCTGCACCCGGGGCTCGCACACATAGCGGCCCGACTCCTCCACGCCGTAGATGGCGTCGCTGAAGTCCTTGTCGTAGGCGCTGATGGTTTTGGCGATGGTGCCGCTGGCTCCTCCGGCGCGGAAGAAGTGGCGGACGACCTCCTGTCCGGCCCCGATTTCGGCGAAGGTGCCGTAGAGGTCGTGGTTCATGTTGACCCGGAGGGCCTTCTGCTTGGCCGACAGGATGACGCGGTTGCTGTCCACGGGAGAGGATGAAGGTGCCCTGCAAAGGTACCGAGTTGCGCCCGGAACGCGGACCGGGAGGCGATTAACTTTGCCCACCATGGGCGTTCACCTCACCCTTCTCGGCACCGGAACCTCCCAGGGGGTCCCGGTCATCGCCTGTGACTGCAGGGTGTGCACGTCCACCGACCCCCGCGACAACCGCACCCGGTCGAGCGCCCTGTTCGAGGTCGACGGGGAGCACGCTCCGGAGGGCCCGCGGACCTTCGTGGTCGACACCGGTCCCGATTTCCGGCAGCAGATGCTCCGTTCGAAGGTGACCACATTGGACGCGGTCCTGTTTACCCACGAGCACAAAGACCATGTGGCCGGTCTCGACGACATCCGCGCCTTCAACTTCCGCCAGAAGCGGGACATGGATGTCTACGCCGTCCCCCGCGTGCAGGAGGCCCTGCGCCGCGAGTTCAAGTATGTCTTCGACCCCCATCCGTATCCCGGCATCCCCAAGGTCCAGTTGCACGACCTCGACGGCGGACCCGTCACCATCGGCGGGGTGGAGGTGATGCCCCTGCCGGTCGTCCACTACAAGCTGCCCGTGCTGGGCTTCCGCATCGGCCCCATCGCCTACATCACCGATGCCAACGCCTTTGCGCCGGAGACCTGGCCCCGGTTGGAGGGGGTCGAGGTGCTGGTGATCAATGCCTTGCGCAAGGAGCCACACCTCAGCCACTTCACCCTCGGCGAGGCCCTCGAGGTCATCGAGCGGGTGGGCCCCTCCGAGGCCTATTTGACCCACATCAGCCACCTGCTCGGCAAGCACCGGGACGTGGCACCCGACCTGCCCCGAGGCGTCTTCCTCGGCGAGGACGGCCTCCGCATTTCCGCCGCATGACCCGCCTCCTCCACACCCTGTTTGTGGGCCCGATCGGCCGGCTGCCCTATTGGATGCTCTATCCGATTGCGGATGGACTCGCCACCCTGTTGTGGTGGACCGGCTACCGCAAGAAGGTGGTGCTGGCCAACCTCGCGGGAGTCTTCCCCGAGAAAAGTGAGGCCGAGCGCACCCGCATCGCCCGGGATTTCTTCACCCACCTCGCGGAGGTGCTCGTGGAGTCGCTCAAGCATTTCCGGGCGGACCGGGCGGACCTGGCGGAGCGGTTCCACCACGTCAACCCGGAGGTGCTCGCACCGTTTGCCGACCAAGCACCGGGCGTGTTGCTGTCCTGTGGCCATTACGGCAACTGGGAGCGCTATGCCGTGACCTCGGGCGATGCTCTGCCGTTGCCCTTCATGGGGGTCTACAAGCGCCTCTCCAATGCGTTCTATGACGACCTCATCTTCCGCACGCGCAGCCAGTTCGGGACGGAGCTCGTGGAGATGAAACAGGTGTCGGCCTGGATGGTGGAGGAGCAGGGCCGGGCCAAGGCGGTGACGCTCGCCGTGGACCAGCGCCCGCTTGACCCCAAGAAGGCGTGGTGGATGGAATGGATGGGCCGGGAGACCGCCATGCACTTCGGTCTCGAAGCCTTCGCCAGGAAATTCGACATGCCCGTGGTCTTCTTCGGCTTGCGCAAGGCTAAGGGCAAGCCCCGTGGACATTGGGAGGTCCATTATGACCTGATCACCGACACACCGAAGGCGTGGCCGAAAGGCGCCCTGCTCAAGGCGACCTACGATCGGCTCGAAGCCCAGATCCGACGCGATCCGGCCCATTGGCTCTGGTCCCACACGCGCTGGAAGCACGCCCGCCCCGACGGGGTCCCGCTCCACCACGTCGAGGTTCCGCAGGATGCGGCAAGCACCGGCGAGCCCACCCCCGAACCGACCGCCCGATGACTGCGCCCAACGCCCCCGAAGCGCCGCTCGCTGAGCGCATGCGCCCGCGCACCCTTGAGGACTACGTCGGGCAGGACCACCTGGTGGGGCCGGAGGCGACCCTGCGCCGCGCCCTGACCGCCGGCCAGTTGCCGTCCATGATCCTGTGGGGGCCTCCGGGAGTGGGCAAGACGACATTGGCCCGGCTCATGGCCGAGGCGACCGGGCGCCCCTTCCATCAGCTCAGCGCCATCCGCAGCGGGGTCAAGGAAGTCCGCGAGGTCATCGACAGTGCAGAGCGCCAAGGGATGTTCAGCACGCGGGCGGTCCTGTTCATCGACGAGATCCACCGCTTCTCCAAGGCCCAGCAGGACAGCCTCCTCGGCGCGGTGGAGCGCGGGTCGGTGACCCTCATCGGCGCGACCACGGAGAACCCGAGTTTCGAGGTCATCCCCGCCTTGCTGTCCCGCAGCCAGGTCTACGTCCTCGAGGCCTTTGGCAAGGAGCAGCTTCAGGCACTCGTCCAGCGGGCCCTCGACGGAGACGAGTGGCTCCAGTCCCACCGCGTGGAGATTTCCGAATGGGACGCCCTGTTGCGTGCCAGCGGCGGAGATGGCCGGCGCCTCCTCAATGTCCTCGAACTCGTGGTGGCGGGTGCCGCCTCCGAGCAGGGCGAGGCAGCCGACGGGATCCGGATCGACGACGCGCTGGTGTCCCGGTTCATCCAGGCCAACCTGTCGCGCTACGACAAAACCGGCGACACCCATTACGACATCGCCTCAGCCCTCATCAAATCCATCCGCAGCAGCGACCCCGACGGGGCGGTCTATTGGCTGGCGCGGATGATTGAGGGCGGGGAGGACCCCAAGTTCATCGCCCGGCGCCTGCTCATCTCCGCCAGCGAGGACATTGGCCACGCCAACCCCACCGCCCTCGTCCTGGCCAACGCCACCTTCGACGCCGTCGAACGGCTCGGCGTTCCGGAGTGTCGCATCCCGCTTTCCCAATGCGCGACCTACCTCGCGTCGAGCCCCAAGTCCAACAGCGCCTATGCGGCCATCGGCATGGCCCAGAAAGCCGTCCGGGACCATGGAGACCTGCCGGTTCCGATGCACCTGCGCAATGCGCCGACGAAGCTGATGAAGGACCTCGGCCATGGGAGCGGCTACCGCTACGACCACGACCACGGGGGGTTCAGCGGGCAGGAATGCCTGCCGGAAGGACTGGCCGGACAGCGCTTCTTCCGCCCCGGCAACACGGCGCGGGAACGCAGCATCGCCGACTTCCTGCGCAGCCTGTGGGGCGACCGCAAGGGGTGAGTTGACAGGAAAATTGGCCTTCGGGCGCAACCTTCTTATACCGCGTGCGTATCTTTGCCGCCCCGTCTCCGAAAGCGGTGACACAGGCCGATATAGCTCAGCTGGTAGAGCAACGCATTCGTAATGCGTAGGTCAGCGGTTCGAGTCCGCTTATCGGCTCAGAAAAGCCCCTCCCACGAGGGGCTTTTTTCATCCAAAGCCACCAAACTCGATCGGGCCAAGCCCGATGGTGAGCAGCATGCAGAGTGATCGCATCCGGGCAAAGTAGGCAGTCCCTCGCCGTTCGGCAATTGACATGGGTCAGTAAGATCGGCGTTGGCGCTTGCGTTTGAAGAGGTTGCCCACTTTGTTGGCGGCGCGGCGGGTCCAGGGGATGGGCTTTCCGGACCGGAACAGCCCCTGATACCAGCTCTCGGGGCCGCCTCCCCGGCGCATGCGCTTGGCCGCCCGGCGCTGGGCGCGCCACCGCTTGCGGGTCGATTTGTCCTGCTTTTTCCAGTGGTCCTTTCGGCCTTGGCGGAAGGCGGCTTCCTTTTGGTCGTTGCGTTCCTTTTGTCGCTTGATCTGCGCCTTGCGCTGTCGTCCGGGATCCTGGGACCGGTCGCGTTGGGCCTCCGCCGCGGTTCCCGACCAGAGGAATACGAGAAGGGGCAACCAGAGGAGGATGCGGCGCGCGGTCATGGAAGCAAGAACGTCATTCCACAACGAACCGTGCCCATGCGGTCGGTCGGGTGGTGGGGTCCTCTTCGGGCACCCCGCGCAGGAGGAGGAGATAGGAACCGGTGGCCAGGGGGCCCGTCTCGAGGGTCAGGGTGGACAGGATGTCCTTGCCGCGCTCGAGGCTGCCCTCGGCGAGGGTTTGGCCCAACGCATTGCGGACGGTCCAGTGAAGGGGGGTGTTGGGAACGGCCAACAGGTTGCCTTCCTCGAAGACCACCCGCAGGTGCGAGGCGGCTGTCGGCACGGGGTTGGGAAAGACGAGGAGTCCCGTGCCGCCTCCCTCCGGTTCAGGCGCCTCGCCGCCGAGGGCGAGGTGGGCGGCCCAGAGGTCGGGGATGCCGAAGCCGCGCACGGTGTCCGGCGCGGCCCATTGGGAAGCGGATTCGAGCAGGGCGCGGCGGATGGCCCAGGCGGGCTGGTCCGGGTGGGCGCTCCACAGGCTGGTGGCGGCTCCGCAGAGGATGGGAGAGGAGAAGGAGGTGCCGTTTCCGGTGCGGATGGAGCCGTCGGGATGGACATAGGCGGCATCGCGGCCCGTGGCGCAGAGGTCGGGCTTGACCCGTCCATCGGCGGAAGGGCCGTAGCTGCTGAAGCTGGCGTGTTGACCGAAGACGTCCACGGCGCCGACAGCGAGGACACTGTCGCCATCCGCCGGTGCGGTGATCTTCTCCCAGGGGCTGTTGCCGCTGTTGCCCGCCGAGTTGAGGACGAGCATGCCCTTGGTGGCCGCGATGTCGGAGGCCTGGGTAATGCGGAAGGTGTTGCCGTCCAGCTCAGCCGGGCTGTGGTTGGCGGCGGCGGCGTCGAAGAGCGAATAGCCCAGCGAGGTGTTCAGCACGTCGCATCCCATGCTGTCGGCCCGTTCGGCCGCCGAGACCCAGTGGTATTCCTCGACGAGGTGCTCCCAGTGCACGTCCTCCGTGCGGAAGAGCACGTAGGCGGCATCGGGCGCGGTGCCGAGGTAATGCTCCCCGCCTGGTGTGTCGAGGTGGCCCACCATGGTCGACAGGACCATGGCGCCGTGCGCATGCTCGGAGTAGATCCACTGGGAGGCCGCGCCTCCGTTGGGGAAGTTGCCACCGATGGTGATCCGCCCATCGGCATGGGCTCGGGCGAAGGCCGGGTTGGTGTCGACCCGGTCAAACCCGCTGTCCAGAACCCCGACCAGCATGCCCTCACCCCGGTGGCCGAGGCCGTGAAGGAGGTCCAGCCGCAGCTGGCGCGTCTGATCCCAAGCCATGCCATAGCCTTCCGGACCGCTCTGATGTTCCTGTAGCGACCGCGGCCGCGCCAAGGGGGGCAGGTCCACCGGCCGGGCTGTTTCGTGCCACGTGCAGGACCGCGCCTCGATGACGCCGTCCAGTGCCGCGATGCCCGCGAGCACCTCCGCGGCGCCGGCCGAATCCACGAGCGCAGTGTCGAGGCGGATCACAATGCCATTGAACCATTTGCTGCGGTGCAGCAGCTGTACGGGGCGTCCAGCCTCCGTCTCTCCCACGGACAGCACGGCGGAAATCCGGAGCGGCGGCACGGGAAGATCCAACGAGTCCAGGGCAATGCCGTGGCGCGCCCGGCGGTCGAGGGCGCGCTGGCTAAGCAGCTGCCGCCCGGCCTCCGGGCCGTTCAGGTCCACCCCGCAGCCCACCTTGTCCGCAAAGCCGACCCAGTGGTGGTCGGGCGCAATCTGCGCGTCGGCCACCAGACCGGTCACGGCCAGCCACAGCAGAATGGGAAGGGAACGCAAGCGGATCATGGACAGCTCATTCCTCGGTGGACTGGAGCCGCCCCAGCGTCCAGCGCTCGGTGCGGATCACATCGCCCGCCTCATCGAAGTAGCGCCAGGTGCCATCCTTGACCCCGGCGGTGTATTCGCCCATCTCCTTCATCGGTTGGTTGCGCAATTCCCGGCGCAAGGGGTCCTCACCGGCTCCCCGCCCGCCGCGGGGTGGGCCGGCAGGAGTGGCGGCCCCTTGGTCGGCCGGGACCATGGTCCACTCGCCGCGGTCGTGCCAGGCGGTGAAGGGGCCGTCGAGTCGGCCGTGCGAATAGCGGCCCACCCATTCCGGCCGGCCGCTGGGGTATTCCGCCGAGAATTCGCCGTTTTGCGGCGCCTCCGACACCAGGCGACCGCCCTCGTATTCCACGAGTGAGCGGACCTTGCCGTCGGGATTGTAGGTGGTCCAGGTGCCCACCGGCAGGCCGTCCCGGTATTCGCCCTCACTCAAGGGCTTGCCCTTTTCCATCACGACCGACGGGCCGTGCCGCTCTCCTTGGCGCCAATGCTCCTCGCTCCGGAGCATCCCCTCGCGGTCATAGGCGGTCCAGGTGCCGGTCTTCAGTCCCATCGCGTAAGCGCCCTCCTCGAGCAGCTGGCCGGTGCGGTGGTAGGTGCGCTGCTCCCCATCGAGGGTGTCGCGCTGGTAATGTTCCTGCAGGCGCAGTCTTCCCTTGCGGTCGAAGGCCTCCCACCGGCCGGTCTTCCATTGGGTCCACTCGCCGTCCACCTGCACGGATTGGTAGCTGCCCTTGTGCGATTCGCTGCCGTCCTCGCGATAGAGGATGGCCTTGGCGAGGTCGGTGCCCTCCTCGTGCTGGACCTCGCTCAGCACCTTGCCGGTCTCCCGGAAGAAAGTGAAGTGGCCGACGGGGCGACCATCGCGGAAGGAGCCGCTGTAATAGAGCTTGCCGTTGGGGTAGACGCGGATCCACCGGCCTTGCTTGAGGCCGTTGGCGTCCGTGACGTTGAAGTCGGCACCGGGCCGGCCATCGGGCCATTGGGAGGTATCCGGCCCGGGTTGGGCCAAGGCCTCCGTGGCAAACAGGAGGGAGGCGGAGAGGAGGAAAACGAGTCGGGCGTGCATCGCAGGTCCAAGTTGCAACGAAGCGCAGAGGTTCGGCCGTATTCCGTCCCTTACTTTTGCAAACCGATTCACCCAACCCCTCCATCATGATCCACCGCACCAAGGTCACCGTCGTCGGAGCAGGAAATGTGGGCGCCACCTGCGCTGACGTCCTCGCCACCCGAGAAGTCTGCAACGAAGTCGTCCTGCTCGACATCAAGGAAGGCTTCGCCGAAGGAAAGGCCCTCGACATCTGGGAGACCAGCCCGGTCAACAGCTACGACACCCGCACCGTCGGCAGCACCAACGATTACAGCAAGACCGCAGGAAGCGATGTGGTCGTGATCACCAGCGGTCTGCCGCGCAAGCCCGGGATGAGCCGCGACGACCTGATCGCCACCAACGCCGGCATCGTCAAGAGCGTGACCGAGCAGATCCTCCCGCACAGCCCGGAGGCCATCATCGTGATCGTGTCCAACCCGCTCGACGTGATGACCTACCAGGCGTGGAAGACCGCCGGACTGCCCGACCACCGCGTCGTCGGCATGGCCGGGGTGCTCGACACCGCCCGCTACCGCGCTTTCCTCGCCGAGGCCCTCGACGTGAGCCCTAAGGACATCCAGGCCGTGCTCATGGGCGGCCACGGTGACACCATGGTGCCGCTCCCGCGGTACACCACGGTCGGTGGCATCCCCGTCACCGAGATGATCGACGCCGACGCCCTCGAGGCCATCGTGCAGCGCACCAAGAAGGGCGGTGGCGAGATCGTCCAGCTCCTCGGCACATCCGCCTGGTACGCCCCGGGTGCTGCCGCCGCGCAGATGGTCGAGGCCATCGTCAAGGACCAGAAGCGCATCTTCCCTTGCTGCGCCCGTCTCACCGGCCAGTACGGCCTGAGCGATCTCTACCTCGGCGTGCCGGTCAAGCTCGGCGCCAAGGGCGTGGAGGAGATCATCGAGCTCCAGCTCAACGACGACGAGATGGCCCTGCTCCACGAGAGCGCCAAGGCGGTCAAGGAAGTCGCCGACGTGCTGGACGGCATGGGGGTCTGATTCCTTCTGATGGCGCCGCCGCTCAGCGGATGGGGCCAACCACGATGCGGCGGGCGCTTCCCAACCAGGGGGCGCCCGTCGCCGTTTCCCGGCCCTCCGGTCGGGCCAGGTAGGTGCCGCCGGCCAGCGATTCCGGCAGGATGACCTGTCCGCCGAGCGCGGTGAGGACCGCCACCTCGCGACCGAGCAGATCCGTGAGGCGCAGGCGCTCGGCCGGGACGTCCAGGGCACCGCCCGGCGCCACCGGGTTGGGGAAAGGTGTCCAGCCTGAGGGGGCCTTCTGGGGCAGCTCGGCGATGGCGTCGACGATCGGGGTGCATCCCCGCACGGCATCCTCTCCACCGGACCGCCACAGGGTCAGGCCCCCACTACGGGAGCCGACCACCAAATCGGCCGCGCCATCGCCATCGAGGTCGGTCAGGGCCGGGGCGGCATACTCACCTTCGTAGAGTCCGTTCCACTGGTCGGTCAGCTCGGGCCAGACCGCATCCACGATGGCCAGCGGATCTTCGGGCAGGGCGTAGACCTGTAGGTGGCCGAGCTCATTGCCGACGACCAGGACGGAGCCGGTGTCGGTGGTGAGGACGGAGGGGACAGGGAAACCGTTGATGCCGAGCAGGTTGTCGACGTCGACCCCGCCCGCATTGGCGCTGAACAGGGTGAACGCGGCTGCCGTGGGGGAACCGGTGTTCTCGAAGAGCTGGACACCGCCGTTCTTCTCGCCCACGAGGAGGTCGAGGTCGCCGTCGCCATCGAGGTCGTGCAGGCAGGGGGCGGCGAATTGGCCCACGTCGATGGCATTGCCGTCGGAGTCGGTCATGGACGGGCCGGTCAGGCTGTATTCGGCGGGGCCGCCGCCGTCCACGGTGTTGGTCCAGAGGTGGAGGTTGCCCAGCTCGTCGCCAATGAGGAGCTCATCGTCGCCGTCGCCGTCGAGGTCGCCGAACGCGGGCACCACGCTTTCCACGCCATAGTCCGGCAGGGAGAGCCAATTCGTGTCCAGTTGCTCGAAGGTGGGGGCGGTGGCCGTTCCCACGTTGCGGAACCGGGCGAGCAGGGCCGGCGTGTTGCCCGGTCCGAAGTAGCGCTCCTTGCAGGCCACCACGAGGTCCTTGAGCCCATCATCGTCGAAGTCGGTGAAGGCCGGGTAGGCGCCACGGCCCACATCGATCATGCCGTCTTGTAGGAACGCTGTGGTCTGCAGATCCCAGACCGGCTCGGCTTCGGTTCCTGCGTTCCGGTAGAACCAGACGCCCTGACGCCCATTGATCTCGAAGGTCACGTTGGGGGCGAGGAGCAGGTCGCGGACACCGTCTTGGTCGACATCGAGGGGATAAGCAGCCGGGAAGCGCTGCAGGTCGAGGGCCACATCGCCGAGGTCGGCCGGCCAGGTGTCGTTGGTGGCCGTCGTGCTGTCCTGCCCATCGACCGCCTCGGCCATGTAACAGGCCGTCAGGCTGTTGTACGAGACGTCCCCGAGCAGCAGGTCCAGGTGGCCGTCTCCGTCGAGCTCGAGCAGTGCCGTGGTGCCGCCGGCGTGGCGCGTGATGCCGGTCAGTTCGCCCCCTTCCCAGCGGGGCCCGTCGACATTGAATCCGCAGGTGTGCTCGTCCCCGATGAACAGGGTGTTGTCCTCGGAGGCCTCATCGAGCATGCCATAGCAGCGGTTCGTCACATCCCAGACCAGGGTGTCACCGCAGCCCACGGTGCCCTCCTCGGCCCCGCGTCCGGTGTAGGCGTAGAGGGTCGAGCTGGTCTCTGTCCAGGTCACCATGTCGAGGTCACCATCCCCGTCGAAGTCATCGAGGGCGGGAATGTCCGTGTTGAGACAGATGAGAGGCAGTTGCTGGTCTCCGGAACCGAAATTCCAGTTGCCGAACAGGTTCGCTTCCGGGTCATCCGGATAGGAAACGAGGCCATCGGCCAGCGCTCCAATCCACATCCGAATCCCGCTCTGGCTGTTGTGGAAGACGTCGGGGACGCCGTCGCAGTTGGCGTCACGAAGCAGCACCCAGTTCCGCATCGCCTCTGGAAAGGCCGGCCGCCAATCCGGGCGGTGGAGATAGGTCAGCGGGTCTTCGGGCACATCCGAGACGCAGCCCTGAAAGGGCATCACCCGGTGGCCTTCCCGATCGAAGACGAAGAGGTCGGGTACACCATCCCCGTCGAGGTCTCCGGTGGAGAATTGCGGAGCGGTGAATCCTCCCGACCAAGGATTGTCGAGGGGAGCGCCGTCAGTTCCGAACACAGCGACGGTGTCCCAGCGCCCCAGTTCCGGCAGGCCCTGACCCGCCATGGTGATGCAGAGGGCCAAGGCGAGCAGAAGGGGGAGGAAATGGAGTCGCATCAGATGGATTGCCTCGTCAATGAGGGGTGTGTGACATCAATTCCAGCGGATGTCTTCGACCATGCCGACGACCGGGATGACGATGCCGTGGTCGGTCTCGACTTCCTGGCCGATGATGCGGGCCCCGCCGCAGACGAGCTGGCCCATCTCGTTCCGCTCGATGGCGACCGTGTTGCCGTTCAGGTCCTCATAGAGGCCTTCCAACGATTTGATGCTCTTGAGGCCCGTCAGGATGTGGGCGCGCACGAACCGGTCGAGGGCCTCGGCATTCTCCTCTTCGAGAAGATCCTTCCACGTGCGATCCTCGGTGAAGGTCATGTCGCGCGGCACCAGAACCGTGTGCCCGGAGCCATGCACGGTGCGGGCGAGATCGGAGGTCATGACAAGCCGCTCGAAGTACTGCGTCTCGGGGCCGGTGGCGATGTAGCGCCAGGGGCTGACAGTGCTGTAGGGGCGGTTGAGCTCCTCTTCGGTGTAGGCTTTTCTGCTCGGCTTGCCCTTGGCCTGGACGGCGGGCCGGGTGGAATCCTTGGACGAGCCGCTTTCAGCGGCATCGGCGGCATCTCCGCCGGAGCAACCGGTGGCGAGCATGGCGAGCAGGGGGAGGGTCAGGAGCAGGGTGGAGAGGCGCATGGCGGGTTCGTTTTTCCAACCGCAAATTAGCGGTGCATGGAATCCCAAGGAACCAACCCGTCCACGACTGTCCACGTTGCATCCGGTCTTCACGCTACAGCCGGCCTGTTCCTCGCGGTCGGCGTGGTGACCGGCGCCCTCGGCGCCCACGCGATGGAGCGCGTCCTCGATGCGGATGGGGTCGGGGCGTTCGTCACCGCTTCGCACTATCTGCTCTTCATGGGGGCGGCCCTGCTCGGGGCGCTGGCCACGGGACGGGAGGTCGGCCTTCGCTGGGTGGTGTGGGGCACGGTGCTCTTCTCAGGGAGCATCTTCGGACTCCTGCTCGGAAAGGCGGCCGGATTTCCCATGCCGTTTCTGGGGCCGGTCACACCGATAGGCGGTGGGCTCATGATCGCCGGATGGGTACGGTGGACGTGGGGCCTCTTCGGCCGGATTCGTGGATGAATTTCACCGTGTTTGTGAAAAGCCCGAGGATTCCGACACCCTTTCGGAAACCTTTGACCCGTCCCCGCTCGTTACCTTTGACACGAAGGCTCGCAATGATCAGCCCGACATCATGGTACACCAAGGAAACACGCCATTCCACCCGGATTTGGCAGCCAGCGGATTAAAGAAAGCCAGACAAATCTGGTGGAATCTCGCTCCCTCCCAGCTCATTGAGCGGACCCTTCTCTCGGGAGAAGGAAGACTCACCCACACAGGCGCCCTCGCCATCGACACGGGCCGGTTCACCGGCCGAAGTCCCCAGGACCGCTTCATCGTCCAGGACGGCATCACGACCGATGAGGTCTGGTGGGGAGACATCAACCAGCCCATCAGCACCGACCACGCCGCCCGGCTTCATGAAGATCTCCTCGCCTACCTCGATGGCAGGGGGCTCTACGCCCGCGATGCCTTTGTTGGATCCCATCCCGAACACCGGCGTGCCCTCCGTGTGCTCACGGAGAAGGCCTGGTCCAACCTCTTCGCCTCCAACATGTTCCTCCGCCCGACGCAGGAAGAAGTCGCCCACTTCACCCCCGAGTGGCACATCCTGTGCGCCCCAGGGTTCAAGGCGGACCCAGACATTCACGGCACGCGGCAGAGCAACTTTGCCGTCCTCGATTTCACGCACAAGCGCATCCTGATCGGCGGCACCGGGTATACCGGGGAGATCAAAAAGGGCATGTTCAGCGCGATGAATTTCCTGCTCCCGACCGAGGCGGATGTCTTGCCGATGCATTGTTCCGCCAACGAGGGACTCGACGGCAAGACCGCCGTCTTCTTCGGGCTCTCCGGCACGGGCAAGACGACGCTCTCAAGCGATCCCTCCCGACGGCTCATCGGTGATGATGAGCACGGCTGGGGGCCGGACGGGATTTTCAATTTCGAGGGCGGTTGTTACGCCAAGACGATTGACCTCAATCCTTTGCGCGAGCCCGACATCCACGGGGCCATCCGCCATGGTGCGCTGCTGGAGAACATCGGATTCGAGGCGGACGGCGTCACCCCCGACTACAGCGACGCCACCACCACCCAGAACACGCGCGTCAGCTACCCCCTGCATCACATTGCCGGTGCCAAGCCGGAAGGCCAGGGCGGGCATCCGGAGCACATCTTCTTCCTGACGTGCGATGCCTTTGGCGTTCTGCCCCCGCTCGCCCGGCTCGACACCGCCACGGCGAAGTATCACTTCATCAGTGGCTACACGGCCAAAGTCGCGGGTACTGAGGACGGGGTGAACGAGCCCACGGCCGTGTTCAGTGCCTGTTTCGGGGCGCCCTTCCTGCCGCTCCATCCTGGGCGGTATGCCGACATGCTCGGCGAGCGGCTCGAGGCGTACGGTACACAGGTTTGGCTGGTCAACACTGGATGGACGGGCGGCCCCCACGGCGTCGGCCACCGGATGGCGCTCCGCGACACGCGGTCCCTGCTTTCCGCCGTGCTCAATGGTGGCATGAACGGGGTGGAGTACCGACGTTGTGCTCGGTTCGGATGGGACGTGCCGTTGAGTGCACCCAACGTCGATGCGGCCCTGCTCGATCCGCGCTCCACTTGGGAGGATCCGATTGCCTACGACGCTCGGGCAGAAGACCTCGTCGAGCGGTTCAACGCCAACTTCGCCCAGTTCGAGGCGGGAGTGGCGGAATCGGTCCGGGAGGCGGCCCCCGCTTCCCGGGAGACCGTGAGTTGACCGCAGGTTGTGAATGGAGGAAGCGGCGGAGGGTCCTGAGGGCGTTCCGCCGCTTTTTCTTTGCGCCATGCGCCGGTTCTACACCCCCGATGTCGCCCCCGGACCCCACGCCTTGGGGACGGAGGAGGCCCGCCATCTGGCGCAGGTGCTGCGGGCCCGGCCCGGCGATGCCGTCGAGCTCGCCGATGGGCGAGGCGCCGTCTTTCCCGCGGAGGTGGTCTCCGTCGGAAAGCGCGAGGCCCTCCTGCAGGTCGGGGTGCCGGCCTGCTTTCCGGAACCAAGCCCTCGGCTCACCCTCTGGGTCGCGCCCACCAAGCACACGGACCGGTTCGAGTGGTTTCTGGAGAAGGCCTGCGAATGTGGGGTGTCCTGCATCCAGCCGATCTGGACCGCGCGGAGCGAGCGCCGGGTCGAGAAGCGTGAGCGCTGGCAACGGACCCTCGCCGAGGCGATGAAGCAAAGCCGCCGGGCATGGCTCCCCGAATTGCTGCCCGCGGTCAATCTCGAACAGGCCTTGGCCGACCTCGCCGCTTCGCAAGACGACACCCTCTGGCTCGGACTCGCCCATTGCCCCGTACCGGAGCATCCCGAATGGACCCGACAATCCGTGAAGCAGGCGATGCCCACGGGCCGGGATGTCCTGCTGGCCATCGGGCCGGAAGGGGACTTTGATCCCCACGAAATCGAGGCCTTCGCGCAGGCTGGATTCACGCCCGTCACCTTCGGCGAGCATCGGCTCCGGACCGAAACCGCCGCCTTGTATGCCGTCCAGGCCTTTCACATCCTCAACGCACCATGAAGTTCATCCGCAACCTCATTGTCCTCCTGCTGATCGCGGCCGGGGCCTTGTACTACACCAATCCGGACCAGGAGGCCTTCAGTGTCTTCCTGGCCGACTACGTCCAGGAGGAGCTGGCCAATGAACATCCGGGGGAATCCGAAATCGGGAAGGCCTTCCGGAAGGGCATTGGCCAGATTGCGGGAGCGGCCGGGAGTCAACTCGCCGAACGCCAGGACCTCACGGTGGCGTCGGTCTACACCATTGACATCGCGGGGACGACCCACGTGTTCGTCGGCATGGCGGGACAGTTCTTTCCGCTGAAGGACGCCTGAACTTCAGGAGGCCTTCGGCTGCTCGGGAGCCCCGGGCATCGGCATCCAATGGGAAACGGCCTCGAAGTATTGGTTGGAGGCGCCTTCCCCGCTCCAGAAATGGCGGCCGTGGGTGTCGGCCTTGTCGGGCTGGGCCGCGAAGAAATTCTCCATGAAGCGCAGGACGAGCACCTCACGCAATTCAAAGCTGGCCTTGCCCGGGAGCAAGACCTCGTTGCCGGGCACAACGCCGAGTACGCGCTGCCCGTCTTCGGGCAGGCGATCACTGCAGGAGATCCAAGAGTCCTGTGCCATGGGTCAATGTCCTTGGAAGGTGGGGGTGCGCTTTTCGAGGAACGCGGCGACACCTTCGGCGTAATCGTCTGTACGAGAGGCTTCTGCCTGAAGTTTCATCTCGGTGTCCAGCTGGGCGTCCAAGCCCTGCTCGAATCCAGCATTGAAGGCCGCCTTGGTCAGGGCGAGGCCCCGGGTCGGCATGGCCGCCAGATGATGGGCCAACGCCATGACTTCCTTTTCGAATTCAGCATCGGGAAAGGCGCGGTGGATCATGCCCATGGCAACAGCTTCCTCAGCACCCACCGGGGTGCCGAGGTAGGCGAGGGCCGTGGCGCGTTGCAGGCCAATCAACTTGGGCAGCATCCACGTGCCCCCGCTGTCGGGGATGAGGCCAATCTTGGAGAAGGCCTGGATGAACCGGGCGCTTTCGGTGGCCACGCAGAGGTCGGCCGCGAGCGCGATGTTGGCTCCGGCTCCGGCCGCGACGCCGTTGACCGCGGCGATGACCGGCTTGGCCAGCGCCCGCATCTTCCGCACCGTCGTGTTGTAAGTGCCGTGGACGATGTCCTCGAGCGGGGGCGCATCGTCGGCCGTCACCTCCTTGAGGTCCTGGCCTGCGCAGAAGGCCTTGCCCTCGCCGGTCAGCACGACACAGCGGATCCTGTCGTCCCCGGCCGCCTCATCGAGGCTGGCCTGCAGGGCCGCCGCCATCGGGCGGGTGAAGCTGTTGAAGGCCGCTGGCCGGTTCAGGGTCAAGGTCAAGACCCCACCGTCCCGGGAAGTCAGGATGCTGTCGTCGCTCATCGCACCGGAAAGGTCGTGCCTCAGCGGCGCACCACCAACCGCTTGATGGCCACGCCGGCCGCATGCCGGACCTCCACGAGGTAGGTGCCAGGAGTCAGGCCGCCGATGTCCAGCGTCGAAGCGCTCGACGGTCCGGCTGGGGCCAAAACCTCCCGTCCGGCCGCATCCCGCACGACCACGCTGCTCACTTCCCAGACGGCCGGGAGGACGAGACGGACCGTTTCCCTCGCGGGATTCGGCTGGAGGGTGAACCGCTCCATTTCCGCATCCCTCACAGAGGTCACACCCAGCGTGTCACAGAACACCTCCACGCAGCCGGCCGCATCGGTCACTTCGACGCAGTACGCGCCGTCGGGCAGGCCGCCCCACGCGATGGACAGGTTGCCGGTGCCTCCGGCGATGCCGGTGGGCTCGAGGTCCCCGGTGAGGAGTTCGAACTGGTAGGGCGCAATGCCGCCGGTCACCTCGCATTCGAGGAAGCCCGTCTCATCGTCTGTGGACGTCACGCCGACCATGGCCGAGCAGAGGCTGTCGACGGGCAGAGTGCAGGGATCGAAGTTGCAGGCGGCCGGGTCTCCGCAGCCGGAGTCGAAATTCACGGCGGGGGCCGAGTAGCCATCGTAGAGGGGCCAATACCAGCCCGTGCCGTCGTAGTTGACGGTGACGGTGTCGCCGAAGAAGCCGCTCGCGGCGGTCAGTTCGGTGCCGCACACGGCCACCGTCTGGGAAATGAGGTCCTCATACAGAACCTCAAAGCCCGAGGCGAGCATCAGCTCCACGACTTCCGGGGTGAAGGACCAGCTGTACCCGCTGGTGTCCGTTCCGGGGACGAGCGTGACGAAGCCGTCGTCGTAGACTTCATAGCCGTCGCAGGCCACGGGGTCGACGAGTCCCAACATCATGACGCCGACTGTGCCTTCGGGGGCCTCCGCGTCCACGTAGTCGCAGGGGCCTTCCTCCCCGTAGTTGCAGGCGATGGGGTCTGTGCAGGCTGGCGAGGCGCAGACCTCGAGCGGGGTGGGGTTGACCTCGATGACCTCGCCGGACGACAGGTCCTGGCCGTCGAAGGCCGGGAAGCTGGCCGGATAGCGGTCGGCGCGGAAGGTCAGATTGTTGTTGAGCTGGAGTTCGGCGCCTTGCTCGACCGGAGCACCGCCGAGCAGCGGGGTCCGGTACTGCCAGGCCAAATCGCCGTCCTCGGTGATCTCGAAGAGCTCCCCCGTCCGGCCACTGCAGATCAGGTTGCCCCCGTTGCCAAGACGCTGGAAGGAGCTCAGGCCCGAGCTGGCTAGGCCGGGCTGGGTGTAGGTCCATTCGAAGTCCTCAGGACCCCAGCGGCCATTGTCGAAGTCGAATTCGTAGACCGTACCGCCGGGCTCGGGGTATTCGTCGAAGATGGGCGAGAAGATGGCCACCTCGCTGTGCGTGCCCGTCGTGTCCACATTCGGGACGCGGTTGTTGAAGACCATGAACTTGGTGAAGTCGGGGTTGCCGGGGTTCACGCCGAGCCCATTGCCCCAGTGGATGTCGTGCTGGTAGAACAGCCGCTGATGGGAGCTGTCCCCGCGGTCATAGGCCTCCGGATTGCCCCAGCGGTAGATGATTTCCCCATCGAAGAAGCCGCCGTGCCAAATGACCCAGATCTCGTTGAAGGTGGGGACGCTCATCACGATCTGATTCACGTCGGAGTACTGCCAGTAATCGACCGCGTTCATGTGCAGCCAGTCAGCCGGTTGATTGCTCGGGGAGCCGTAGTTGAGGTCGATGAGGCTCTGATTGTCCGCCACCACGCCATAGTTGGCCTTGGTGCTGTCGAAGTCCTGCACGAGGTGGTCCCAGGCGCGCCATTCCCAAACGATGTCGACACCGCCCATGCCGTCGGGCTGCAGTTCGATGAGCTTGTCGCTCCAGAGCTCTCCGGTCTCGAGCAGTTGCGGGTCGCGGCCATTTTCGATGCATTCGAGGCTGTCGAGGACTTCCCAGCAGATGGCGATGACGTTGCCCTGCGGGGTCACAGTGAAGTCGTGGTGCAGGCGGAGGCTGTCGTTGTTGGCCGTGTAGCTCCAGAGGACTTCGTTGTCCCAGGTGCGCCGCTCAATGGTGGCGCCGCCGCCTCCGGCCCAGATGGGGTCGTTGCTGACGGAGGCCGGCCGGGAGGTCATGATGATGTCCCCGTTGGGCTGCAGGTAGGCTGTGTTGCCCGGGCGCCGGTCCTCGGCCACCGTCCAGTCGTGCACCACCTCGCCGCAAGCATTCAGGAGCATGGCGCGGTTCTGGTTGTGCGGATAGATCATCGTGTATCCCTCCGTGTAGAGGGCGGGGTCATACGCGATGGTGCCGACGGTGTTCTGGGCGAAGAGGGGGCTGGAGACCAGCAGGGTGGCCAGGATGGCCGGAAGGCGAAAGGTCATGATGGCAATTGTGTTCTGATGCAATTTCGTCAGTTCTCGATAAGGATGCGCTTGGGGGGCATGAGGGGGCGTCCGGCCGCATCAGTCACCTCGAGGAGGAGGAGTCCGCCGGCCAGTTCTGACATGGAAATCGAGTGGTGGTGGTCTGGCATTCCCGAGTGCAGGAGCCGCCTTCCCGACAGGTCCCGGAGGGTCCAGAGAACCGCGATGTCGGCCTCGAGACGGAGGGCGGAGCGGACCGGATTCGGGCCGATGCGGAGGCGGACGCTGCGCTCCATCACGGCCTGTGTCGTGGTGTCCACTGGGGCCGGGAACAGGTCACAGTCGAAGGGCAGGGGGGCGTTCTCTACCGGGTCACCCGGGGTCATGTCGCGGCCGTCGAAGGCGGCGTAGTCCGGGGCGTAGCGGTAGGCGCGGAAGGTGGCATTGCCGAAGGGGTCGTTGCCCTGGTTGAGGGCGCCGAATTGGTTGTAGGCGGTGATGTACTCCCACACCAGATCGCCTTCGGGGGTGACTTCGAAGAGGTGGCCGGAGTTGCCCTCGCAAATGAGCGTGTTGCCGTTGGGCTGGCGCTGGGCTCCACTGATGTTGGGGCTGAAAAAGTCTGAGAAGGGGAGCTGCGGATAGGACCAATCGAGGGCCGCGGGCCCATAGGGCTCATCCTCCCCGAGAAAATAGGTCCCGTCGGCCTGCAGGGGCAGGGTCAATTCGTCCACCGTGCTCGCCGCTCCTCCGGGGCGGGCGTTGCCGTTGTTGTAGAGCAGGATGGTGGCCTCAGGAGCGCCGCCGAGGGTGGTCGGTCCTTCGCCGGTCAGCCAATGCGGGTCATGCTGGGTATAGAGGGTCTGGTCGCTGGAGAGGCCGCGACCGTACGCTTCGGGATTGCCCCAGCGGTAGAGCACGTCGCCGGCTTCACCAGCCGCCTCCGAGGAGGTGGTGGCGTGGTCGAGGATGTAGAATTCGTCCCAATTCCGGGAATTCAGGATGATCTGGTCCAATCCGGGATGGTACGCCAACGCATTGCAGTGGAACCAATCGCCGCCGGTTCCCGACCCCGGCCCACCCGGGCCGCCGCCACCGCTGACGTTGCCGTAATTCACGTCGAACCGGCCGGGGTGGTCGGACGGGTTGCCGTAGTCCGGCAGTTCGGGGTTGGCGTTTTGGATGAGATGGTCCCACGCGTGCCATTCCCAGACGACCTCGCCCCCTTCGTCGCCCTCCGGCACGACCTCGATGATCATGGGGGGCCAGAGCGGGCCACCGTTCAAGCGTCCGGCCGCCTCGGCCTCCTCTGGGGAGCGGTGTTCCCACGCCATGATGAGCAGGTGACCATTGGGCATCCAGGCCATGTCGTGGTGGTGGTGGGCCGTGTCGTTGGCCAGGGTGTAGCTCCAGATGAGGTCGCCCTCCCAGTTGAACCGCTCGATGCGGCCGCCCATGCCGCCGCCCGTGAAGACCGTGCTGGCCTGGCGCGCGGTCCGAAGCAGGGAGCCGTCCTCGAGCAGGTAGGCGGATTCACCCGCCCGGAATTCGCTGTCCCAGTGGCGGATGACCCGGCCGCAGTTGTCGATGAGGTGGGTGCGGGTGGCGCCGGTCGGGGCGACCAGGGTATAGCCGTCGAAGGCGTCGGGCGTGTTGGACAACAGGCCGACGGTCTGGGCGGAGCCCTCCAGCGTGAACAGCAGGAACAGGGGGGCGATGAAGCGAATCACTGCGCAAAGGACGCACTGGAGAAGCAAAGGGTTGAACACCCCGCGGGGCCGGTCGTATTTTTCGGGTCCGATGGCGGTCGAGATCAAGAACAAGAAAGCGGCGTTCAGCTATTTCCTGACCGACTCGTACACGGCCGGCATCCAGTTGCAGGGCACCGAGATCAAGAGCATCCGGGCGGGCAAGGCGAGCATCGTCGAGGCCTATTGCCGGTTCCAGGGCGACGAATTCTTCGTGTTCAACATGCACATTGAGCCCTACGACCACTCGGGCTACGTGACCCACGAACCCCGCCGCATCCGGAAGCTCCTTCTGAAGCGGACCGAGTTGACCAAGCTGCAGCGGAAGCTCCGCGACGTGGGCGTGACCGTGGTGCCCACCCGGCTCTTCATTTCTGAGAGCGGCTACGCCAAGATGGACGTGTCCGTGGCCAAGGGCAAAAAGCTGGTCGACAAGCGCAATACCATCAAGGACCGCGATCAGGCGAGGGACATCGAGCGGGGACGCTGAAGGGAATCAGAGGGAGAGACCGCCGACGGTCTCCAATTGCATCTTGTACTGCTCCTGAAAGGATTTCCAGTCCCAGATGAAATGCTGAAGCAGCTCCTCCATCTGCATGAGGAACCGCGGATTGGGCACGTTCAAGGAGCGGAAGTACTCTTCCTGGCATGCGTTGAGGTCGTACGCGAGGTACACGCCGCGGGCCATGGCACTCAACGTCTTCTTGGAGGGCCGGTTGAACTTGACCATTTCGTCGCGGACCTTGCCGATGCGGGTGGCGAGCTGGTCGCTCGGCAGGCCGAGTTCCTTGGAGAGTTCAGCCAGGATGGCCTCGATGAGCCGATGCTCGGAACCGCCTTCGAAGTACTTCGGGATGAAGTCCAGGTTGCCGGCGAGAACCACCAGCAGGAAGGGAGCGGCATCGCCCTCCTCCACATCCGGTGCCGTCTGGAAATGGGGGGATTCCCGGATGATCCCGGCCACATCGGGCCAGGTGTCCTCCACGCTGTCGAGGGTGGCGTGCACGAACATCCGCGCGACTTCGTCGCACTTGAGTTTCTTTTTCCCCCAGTTAAACAGCATGAATCAGGTTCGCGCCAAAATTATTCGTGAGTTCAGGGGTTGGATTGGTCGGGTGGTGGTGCCGTGTCCACACGTTTATCAACATCTTTGCGCGCCATGAGTCAAGCTCCCATCGTAACCCGCCTTTATCGCAGTGTCATCCGGCCACTGGCCTTCGCCATGGACCCGGAGCGCGCGCACTATCGGACCATGGGGCTGTTCGGCTTCGGACTCGGTCTTCCTCTGGTGGGCCGTGCCCTTCGCCGGTCCATGGATCCCGGAGAGGCCGCATCGGATGCCGTAACGGTGGCCGGTTTGGCGTTTCCGCACCGTGTGGGGCTGGCCGCGGGATTCGACAAGGACGGCCGTTGGCTCCACGCGCTTCAGGCGATGGGTTTCGCCTTCGTGGAAGTGGGCACGGTCACCCCCAAGCCGCAGGCCGGAAACCCGAAGCCCCGCCTCTTTCGCCTCAAGGAGGACCGGGGGCTGATCAACCGCATGGGCTTCAACAACGGGGGGCTCGACGCCCTGGTGGAGCGGCTGAAGCGCCGGCCGAAGGGTCTCATCGTCGGGGGCAACATTGGCCGCAACAAGGTCACGCCCAACGAGCAGGCTGCGGACGATTACCACGCCTGTTTCGTGGCGCTTCATCCGCACGTGGACTACTTCGCGGTGAATGTGAGCTCGCCCAACACGCCGGGCCTCCGCGAGCTGCAGGACCGCGCGCCGCTCACCGCACTGCTGCAACGGTTGCAGGAGCACAACCGGGCCCAGGCCGTCCAGCGCCCCGTGTTCCTGAAAATCGCCCCGGACCTCAGCGACGCCCAGCTCGATGACATCGTGGCCTTGGTCGCCGACACCGGCATTGACGGGGTGATCGCGACCAACACGACGATTTCCCGCGAGGGATTGCGGACGCCCGGCACCACGGTCGAGGCCATCGGCGCCGGCGGCCTGAGCGGGGCTCCGGTGCGGGCCCGCAGCACGGAAGTGGTCCGCTACCTGCGGGAGCGGGGCGATTTCGCGATCATCGGTGTGGGTGGCATTGAGGATGGCCCCTCCGCCCGGGAGAAGGCCGACGCAGGGGCCGACCTCGTGCAGGTCTACAGCGGAATGGTCTACACAGGGCCGGGCATCGTGCGCGATTGCCTTCAAGGCCTGCGTTGACGCTCCGCCGCGCTCACCAATCGAATTCCGAACGCCGTCCGGCGCGCTCGAGGCGCACCCCTTTCTCGGTGCGGTGGACCGTGGCGGCTTCGTGGTGGGCGTCGTGTTCGAAGAGGAGGGTCCAATGTTCCCGCTCCGCGCAGGTCAGGATGCGCTCCTTTTCGCTGACTGTGAGCAGGGGCCGGGTGTCGTAGCCCATCACCCAGGCCACCGGGATGTGGGTGGTCGCTGGCAGGAGGTCAGCCGTGAAGAGGGCCTTGCGGTCGCCCCGCTTGAGCAGGGGCAGCATCTGGCTCTCGGTGTGTCCGTCCACGAACAGAACGTCGAGGTCGGGAAAGCCGTCGATGGGCTGGCGGGTGTCCGTCGTGCCGTCGGCGCGGGGGATGAACCGCAATTGACCCGAGGCCTCGATGGGGTGAATGTTCTCCTTGAGAAAGCTGGCCTTCTCCCTGGGGTTGGGGTCATTGGCCCACGCCCAATGGCGCTCCGTGCTCCAGAAGGTGGCGTTGGCGAAGGCCGGTTCAAACCGCTCCGGGTCGTCCTGCCGGCGGCGGATGGCCCCACCGCAATGGTCGAAGTGGAGGTGGGTGAGGAAGACGTCGGTGATGTCGTCGCGGTGGAAGCCGAGGGCGTGGAGCTGAGCATCCAGGTCCTCGGGTCGCGGGGCGTAATGGCCGAAGAATTTCTCGCCCTGCTTGTCTCCCATGCCGCAGTCGACGAGCATCAGGCGGTTGCCCTCCTCGATCAGGAGGGAGCGAAGGGCCCAGTCGCAGCGGTTCCGCTCATCGGTCGGGTGGTTCTTGGTCCAAAGCGGCTTCGGGACCACGCCAAACATGGCGCCGCCGTCCAACTTGAACAGGCCGTGGGTGACCGTGTGGATCGTCATGCCGGAAAGGTACGGGGCGCCCGCGTCGTGGGCCGTATTTTCGTCCTTTGAACGGTTCGCCTTCGATGTCCGATTCCGCCCCCCTCCACGCCGTCAGTCCCGTTGATGGCCGGTACCGCCGCCACACCGCCCCGCTCGTGCCCTACTTCTCCGAAGCTGGGCTCATTCAGTACCGCGTTCGCGTGGAGGTAGAGTACCTCATCGCCTTGCACGCCGTTGGCCTGCCCCAACTTCCCGCCCTCACCGAGGCGCAGGTGGAGGGTCTCCGCCGCATCTATGTGGACTTCGGGTCGGCCGACGCGCAGGCCGTCAAGGACATCGAGAAGACGACCAACCACGATGTCAAGGCCGTCGAGTACTTCATCAAGGACAAGCTCGCCCCCCTCGGCCTCGAGGACCGCGCCGAGTTCGTCCACTTCGGCCTGACCTCCCAGGACGTCAACAATACGGCCATCCCGCTGTCCATGGCCGAAGCCACGGCCGACGTGCTGCTGCCCGCCCTGCAAGCCGTGCGGGACGATCTCGCCGGCCTGGCCGAACAGTGGAAGGACGTGCCCATGCTCGCCCGGACCCATGGCCAGCCCGCCAGCCCGGTCACGCTCGGCAAGGAGTTCGCCGTGTTTGTGGAGCGGCTGGACCACGCCGTCGCCCAGTTCGAGGCGGTGCCCTTCGCGGCCAAGTTTGGCGGCGCCACCGGCGGCTTCAACGCCCACCACGTGGCCTACCCCGACACCGATTGGCACGCGTTCGCCGACCGCTTCGTCTCCGAGGAGCTGGGACTGCACCGGAGCCACCCGACCACGCAGATCGAGCACTACGATTACCTCGCCGCCTGGTGCGATGCCCTCCAGCGGATCCACACCATCCTCATCGACCTCGACCGGGATGTCTGGCACTACATCAGCCTCGATTACTTCAAGCAAAAGGTCGTCGAGGGGGAAGTCGGATCCTCGGCCATGCCGCACAAGGTCAACCCCATCGACTTCGAGAACAGCGAGGGCAACCTCGGGGTGGCCAATGCCCTCCTGGGCCACCTCGCCCGCAAGCTGCCCATCAGCCGCCTGCAGCGCGACCTGACCGACAGCACCGTCCTCCGCAACGTGGGCGTCCCGGTGGGCCACAGCCTCATCGCCCTCAACGCCCTCCGCAAGGGCCTCGGAAAGCTGCTCCTCAACGAGGCCCGGCTCCACGCCGATCTCGAGGCCCAGTGGGCAGTGGTCGCTGAGGCCATCCAGACCGTCCTGCGCCGCGAAGGGGTGGAAAAGCCCTATGAGCTGCTCAAGGCACTGACCCGGGGCAAGGCCGGAATCGATGCGGCTTCCATCGCCGAGTTCATCGCGGGACTGCCCGTGTCGGATGCGATCAAGGCCGAGCTGACCGCGATCACGCCGCACAACTACCTGGGGACGACCGGCGCATGAGGCGGTTCGGCGACCTTTTCCGGCTCGTCCTCCGTTACCGCCTGAACCTGGCGGGCAACATCGCCTTCAACGCCCTCGGTTCCATCCTGTCCCTCTTCACGTTCCTGGCCATTGTGCCCTTCCTGCGCATCCTGTTCCGGACGGAGCCAGCGGCCGGGGCCTCGGATTCTGCTGAATCCGGGGAGGGCGCCGAAGCCCTCTTCGCCCGTCTGGCGACGCACCTCGATGCCTTTGTCGCCGAGCATGGGGCCGAGCAGGCCCTGCTGTGGATGTGCGGCGCCATCGCGGTGCTCGCCCTCGTGAAGAATCTCGTCACCTACCTCTCTTTCTACAGTCTGGCGACCATCCGGACGGGGGTGGCCCGGGATCTGCGGGAGCAGCTTTTCGATCGAGTGCTGGCCTTGCCCGTCGGGTACTTCACCGAGCAGCGCAAGGGCGACCTCATCAGCCGGATGACCAACGATTTGATGGAGGTCGAATTCAGCGTCATCGGCACGTTGGAAGTCCTCTTCAAGGCGCCGATCATGATCCTGTTGTCGCTGGTGACGCTGTTTGCCATCAGCTGGGAATTGACCCTGTTTGCCCTCGTCTTCATGCCGGTGGCCGGATTCATCATCTCGCGCATCGCCACAGCACTGCGCGGGGCCGCCGGTCGGGGCAAGGAGCGGCTCGGCGATCTGATCAGCCGGCTTGAGGAGACGCTCGGGGCCATGGTCGTGGTCAAGGCGTACGATGCTGCGCCGCGCTTCCGGAGCCGGTTTGCTGAGCACAACGAGGGCTATTTCCGGCTCATGCGGAAGCTCTACAAACGAGAGTACCTGAGCTCTCCGGTCAGCGAGTTCGTGTCCATGACGGTCATCGCCATCCTGCTCGCCGTGGGCGGCCGCCTCGTTCTGCGTGGGGAGGGGCTCGAGGGCGAGCTGTTCATCGGCTACCTCGTGGTCTTCTCCCAGATCATTCCGCCTGCCCGCTCTCTGAGCGACGCAATCTTCAAGGTGCAAAAGGGCGCCGCCTCGCTTGACCGGCTCGATGAGGTGTTGCGGGCCGAACTCGAGATCGAGGAGCCGTCCGCTCCGGTCCCGTTCCGCTTCGAAGAGGGACTGCGGTTCCGGGACGTCCATTTCACTTACGCAGGAGCGGCTTCTCCCGCGCTCGATGGGTTCTCCCTCGAGGTGGCCAAGGGGGAGACGGTGGCGCTGGTCGGCGCATCGGGCAGTGGCAAGACGACGGTGGCCCGCCTGCTCCTTCGCCTGTACGATCCCACCACCGGCGGCCTCGAGGTCGACGGGGTGGACCTCCGGCAGCTGGACAGTGGCGAGCTCCGGCGCCACATCGGCTTCGTGACCCAGGATCCCCTGCTGTTCAACGATTCGGTCGAAGCCAACATCGCCCTCTTCGATCCCCACCCCGATTCCGCCCGCATCCGGACGGTGGCGGAGGTGGCCAATGCGTTGCCTTTCATCGAGGAGCTGTCCGATGGCCTGGCCACGCCCATCGGGGATGGCGGCGGTCGCCTGTCTGGCGGTCAGCGTCAGCGGCTCGCCATCGCCCGCGCCCTCTACCACGATCCGCCCATTCTCGTGCTTGACGAGGCGACCAGTGCACTCGATGCCGAGGGGGAACGGCTCGTCCAGGAGGCCATCGAGCGCATCATGGAGGACCGGACGGCGCTTGTCATTGCACACCGCCTGTCCACAGTCCGGCGCGCGGACCGCATCGTGGTCATGGCCGAGGGACGCATCGCCGAGTCGGGAACCCATGACGAACTCATGGCGCTCGGTGGCGCCTACCACGGCATGGTGACCCTCCAGCAGCTCGGGACGTGAAGCCGCCGCGTTCCTTTCTGTCCAGCATCCTCCGTTTCCGGTGTCCCGCGTGTCGCGAGGGTCGGCTTTTCCGGGTGCGCAACGCCTATCGGCTTCGGACCATCAACGATTCCGCGCCGGCGTGCCCCGTGTGCAAGGCAGACTTCACGCGGGAGCCGGGCTTCTATTTCGGAGCGGCCTATGTCAGCTATGCGCTGACCGTGGCCCTCTGGATCGCCGTGCTGGTGGCCCTCCTGACCTTTGGGGATCTCGGCTGGATTGAATTCACGGGGTTCTTCGAGCAGCCGGAGGTGTTCCTGGTCAGCGGCATCGTGACGTTGCTCGCGCTCCTTCCGTTGGTCCAGCGGCTGAGCCGGTCCATTTGGATCCACTTCTTCGTGCGTTACGGGGAACGGGGAGATGGAGGGATGGCGTGAGAAACGAACCTTCTGAAAATGGAAAGGGTCCTCGCGTTCGAGGACCCCTTCGTTTCACCAAATCGCCTGTTCCCTTGCGGGAGCGGCTGTAACCAAAACCGTTTCCCTATACCGGAGCGGGTCCCCTGGGGTTACAGGGCAGCGAAAAAAAACCGAAGAAAAATTTCCAAGTCACTGATAACAAGTGGTTTAAAATCGAAAAAAAATTCCGCAGGGAGGAGGGAGAGGGGCAAATCCCCCCTCGGTCGAGCCCGGGCCGGTCGTACCTTGCGGTCATGGCCGACCACAAGCCCATCATTTGGATCACCGGACAGCCCGGAGCGGGCAAGTCGACCATTGGTCGCGCCCTGCTCGACAGCCTTCGGGAAGATGGGGTGGACGCGTTCCTGGTGGATGGGGATGACCTTCGGGCGTTGACTGCCAACGCCGATTACAGTCCGGCTGGCCGGGAGGCCAACATCCGCCGGGCTCAGGACATCGCGCTCTACTTGAGCCGCCAGGGCCGGGTCGTCATCGTGGCGGTCGTGGCCCCGTTCAAGTGGCTCCGCGAGGAGTTCAAGGCGCGGGCCACCGTCCGGGAGGTTTATGTCCACACCACGGAGATCCGCGGTCGGGAACATTACCACAGCGATGAATACGGCGCTCCGGAGACCGATTTCCTCGACCTGGACACCACGGAGGCCGATGTGGCCCAATCCGTGCGGGAGGTCCGGCGCTATGCCGACCTTTGACATTCCTGATTCGACACGCCATGGAAACGAAAGCGAGCCGCCGGAGGCATTTGGCCAAGACCATCACCTGGCGCATCATCGCCTCGGCGACGACGTTCACCTTCGTCTACGTGGTGTTCGGAGACATCAAGGCAGCCAGCGGCATCATGGTCGCGGAAAGCATCCTGAAAATGGTGTTGTACTATTTCCACGAGCGGGCCTGGTTCCGTTACGGAAGCATTGGAAGGAAAGACGATGAGTGATTACAACCTGAGTCACCTCGACGAGCTCGAGGCGGAAGGCATTTACGTGCTGCGGGAAGTGGCGGCCCAGTTCGAGCGGCCGGCCATCCTGTTCAGCGGGGGCAAGGACAGCATCTGCGTGACGCACCTGGCCCGCAAGGCGTTCGCGCCGGCGCGCATTCCCATGCCGCTGGTCCACATCGACACCGGCCACAATTTCCCCGAGACCATGCAATTCCGGGACGACCTGGTGAAGGAGCTCGGGGTCCAACTCATCGTCGGCAGCGTCCAGGACCTGATCGACCGCGGGGAGGTGACCGAGGAGAGCGGCTTCAATGCCTCCCGCAACCGCATCCAGACGCCGACCCTCATCAACACGATCGAGCAGCACCAGTTCGACGCGTGCTGCGGCGGGGCCCGGCGGGACGAGGAGAAGGCCCGCGCCAAGGAGCGCTTCTTCAGCCACCGGGACGACTTCAGCCAGTGGGACCCGAAGAACCAGCGCCCGGAGCTGTGGGACCTCTACAACGGCAAGCATCAGCCTGGCGAGCATTTCCGGGTCTTTCCGCTCAACAACTGGACGGAGCTTGACATCTGGAACTACATCCTCCGCGAGAACATCGCCATCCCGAGCCTCTATTTCGCCCACGAGCGCGAGGTGGTCCGCCGCAACGGCCAGATCCTGGCCTACAGCGAGTACCTGAACCTCCGGCCGGACGAGAAGCCGGAGACCCTGCAGGTCCGCTTCCGGACCCTGGGCGACCTGACCATCACGGGTGCTGTGGAGAGCGATGCCGACACGCTCGAGAAGATCATCGGCGAGGTGGCCGCAGCCCGCAAGACGGAGCGCGGTGGCCGCATGGACGACAAGCGCAGCCAGTCGGCCATGGAGGACCGGAAGAAAGAAGGCTACTTCTGAGGACGGAGAATAGAACGACACCATGGCACAAGGACTCCTTCGCTTCATCACGGCAGGCAGCGTCGACGACGGCAAGAGCACGTTGATCGGTCGCCTTCTGTACGACAGCAAGACCATCTTCGAGGACCAGCTCGAAAGCATCGAGCAGGCCTCCACCCAGCGCGGCACCGACGGGGCCGACCTGTCCCTGTTGACCGACGGCCTCCGCGCCGAGCGGGAGCAGGGCATCACCATTGACGTGGCTTACCGCTACTTCGCCACGCCCCAGCGGAAGTTCATCATCGCCGACGCCCCTGGGCACATCCAGTACACCCGGAACATGGTGACGGGCGCTTCCACGGCCGACCTCGCCATCATCCTCGTCGACGCGCGGGCCGGTCTGCTCGAGCAGACGCACCGTCACAGCTTCATCACGCATCTCCTCGGCATCAAGCACATGGTGGTCTGCGTCAACAAGATGGACCTCGTCGACTGGAGTCAGGAGCGGTACGATGAGATCGTGGACGCCTTCCGCAGCTTCTCCAGCCGGCTCGACATTCCGGACATCAAGTTCATCCCGATCAGCGCCCTGCAGGGGGACAATGTGGTCGATCGGTCCGAGCACATGGGGTGGTATGATGGTCCGACCCTGCTCCATCACCTCGAGCACGTGCACGTGGCGGCCGACCGCAACCTGCAGGATTGCCGTTTCCCGGTCCAATACGTCATCCGTCCTCAGACCGACGCCGACCGCGATTTCCGCGGCTATGCCGGCCGCGTGGCCGGGGGCGTCTTCAAGGTGGGCGATGAGGTGGTCGCCCTGCCCAGCGGCTTGAGCAGCACGGTGACCTCCATCGCCATCGGCGACAAGCAGGTCGAAAAGGCCTTCCCGCCGCAAAGCGTGGTGATGACCCTCGCCAACGACATCGACCTCAGCCGCGGCGACATGCTCGTCCGCGAGAACAACCAGCCCGACAGCATGCAGGACCTCGACGCCCGCATCTGCTGGTTGTCCGAGCAGCCCATGCGGCCCGGCACCCGGTTCGAGCTCCGCCACACCTCCCGCGAGGCCAAGGCCGTCGTCAAGGAGGTCGTCTACAAGCTGGACATCAACACGCTCCACCGCATCGAGGACGACATCGAGATCGGCATGAACGACATCGCCCGGGTCCGCATCCGCACGGCATCGCCGATGCTGGTCGACGACTACCGCCGCAACCGCACGACGGGCTCCTTCATCCTCGTTGACCCCGGCACGCGCCTCACGGTGGCCGCCGGCGTCGTCTACACCTGATCCCCGCCTCGAATTCGAGGCCAAAACAAAACCGCCCCTCGAATGAGGAGCGGTTTGCAAGTACCCAGAACTGGACTCGAACCAGCACGCCCGAAGGCACAGCCGCCTGAAGACTGCGCGTCTACCAATTTCGCCACCTGGGTGTGACATCCGGACATCTCCGGAAGGGGCGCCAAAATTAGCGCATTCGAATCGATTGGACCAAACCCTCAGAGGGTGGAGGGACAGACCCAGTCGCTGACCGGGACATCGGTCTCCTTGATGGCCGCGAAACCGCCTTGAACGTCGATGCCGTTGTGGTTTCCACGGGCCTTGAGGATGCTGCCCGCGATGAGGGAGCGGTAGCCGGTCTGGCAGTGCAGGTAGAAGGGGGTGTCCTTCGGAAGTTCGGCGAGGTGGTCGTTCAGGGCGGCCAGCGGCATGGACTCCGCGTCGAGCACGTGCTCCGAGGCGAATTCACCCGGCTTGCGGACATCGATCACCTTGACGTCACCGGCTTTGGCAAGGCTGGCGAAGGCGTCGGCGGTCACCGAGGTGATGCGGTCCACCTCCTTGCCGGCGGCTTGCCACGCGGTCACGCCACCATCGAGGCAGCCGAGGACGTTGTCGAAGCCGACGCGGGAGAGGCGGGTCACCGCCTCGTCCACCGTGCCCTCCTCGCAGACGAGCAGGATGGGCTGCTGGACGTCGACGATCATGGTGCCGACCCACGGGGCGAAGTTGCCGTCGAGCCCGATGAAGGTGCTGCGGGGAACGTGGGCCTCGTGGAAGGCGTCCTTGCCGCGGACATCCAACACCACGGCTCCCGTTTCGTTGGCCGCCGCCTCGAACGCGTCGGGGGAGAGGGCGCGGGTGCCTTGGGCGAGCACGTCGTCGATGGGGGCGTACCCCTCCTTGTTCATCTTGACGTTGAGCGGGAAGTAGGCCGGGGGCGGCAGGAGGCCGTCCGTGACCTCGGCCACGAACTCGTCCTTGGTCATGTCCGCCCGCAGTGCATAGTTGGTCGCCTTTTGGTCACCGACGGAGCCGATGGTCTCGCTGCTCATGTTCTTGCCGCAGGCCGAACCCGCACCGTGCCCGGGGTAGACAATGACGTCGTCGGGCAGGGTCATGATCTTCTCGCGAAGGCTGTCATACAGGATGCCGGCCAAGTCCTCCTGGGTCATGTCCGCGCCTTTCTGGGCGAGATCCGGACGTCCCACGTCGCCGAGGAAGAGCGTGTCGCCCGTGAAGATGGCGTGCGGCTTGCCCTCCTTGTCGCGGAGCAGGTAGGTCGTGGATTCCATCGTGTGGCCCGGGGTGTGCAGGACCTCGATGGTCACCTTGCCCACCTGGAAGACCTCGCCGTCGTTGGCGATGTGCGCATCGAAGGCGGGATTGGCGTTGGGGCCGAACACGATGGGGGCGCCCGTTTTCTCCGACAGGGTCACGTGCCCGGAGACGAAGTCGGCGTGGAAGTGCGTCTCGAAGATGTACTTGATCTTCTTGCCACCGGCTTCCGCTCGATCGAGGTAAGGTTTGACCTCTCGGAGCGGGTCGATGACGATGGCCTCATCACAGCACTCGATGTAGTAAGCGCCCTGGGCCAGGCAGCCGGTGTAGATCTGTTCGACTTTCATGGGGGCAAAGTTCGGGGGAATCGCAACGGGAATCGATGCGGCTATGAATTGTTGGGATTGAACGTCTGGGTGGCGATCCGGGGCCGGATCTCCTCCATGCCGAGGGCGGCCGGGATGCCGGTGTGGAAGTGGTCTCGACCGATGCGTTCCATCAGCCCGGCCCGCTCGAGGACGTCCCGCACGGGACCGATGGCGCCGGCCACCTTCAGGGAAATGTCACCGGCTTCGAGTGCATCGAGCAAGGCGGTCAGCATGTCCGTGCCGGTGGCATCGAGGTAGGGAATGGACTCTGCGCTGAGGACAACGGTCTGGATGGGATCGCCTTCTTCCTTGCGGATGGCCAACCGGGAGAGGATGAATCCTTTGAAGTGTCCTTGGCTGGCGTAGTTCAGGGGGCCATCATACCGGATGAGGAGGATGCCCTGTGCCTTGGTGGCTTCGGGAAAGCGGTTGAGGTTGCGGTAGACGCCATTGATTTCCCCGAGTTCGGCGGTGTGGGGACGGCTGGTCCTGAACAGGGTGAGGGCGAGGCCCAGCACCACTCCGGAAGCGATGCCGAGGACCATGCCGCCAAAGGCGGTCAGGCTGAAGGTCAACAGGAGGAGGACGGCCTCGTCCCGGTGGGTCCTCCACAGCCGGCGGAATGTGGCCAGATCGACGAGCCCGGCCACGGCCACGGCGATGATGGCCCCGAGCACCGCTGTAGGCAGGTTCCGGAAGACCGGAGTCAGAAAGGTGAGGGCGAGGGCCACGACTCCGGCGGCGATGAGGCTGCTCATGCCCGAGACGGCGCCGGCGCGTTCATTGACGGCGGTGCGGGAAAAGCCGCCGGTCACAGGATAGGCCCCGAACAGGGAGCCGATGGCGTTGGCGCTGCCGAGAGCCCGCAGTTCCTGGTTGGCGTCGATTTCGTGGTCCCCGCGCTTCTGGGCCACGGCCTGCGCCACGCTGTACGCTTCCATGAAGGCCACGAGGGCGAGGGTGGCGGCGAGGGGGAGGAGCATCTGCAGGTCACCGAGGGTCCAGCCGGGAACGTGGAATCCGGGCAATCCTGCAGGGATGGCCCCCACGGTTCGGATGTCCCATGTGCCCCAAGGCACCACGGCACCGCCGGCAAGGGCCAGCACGACGAGTACGAGGGAGCCGGGCACGCGCGGGAGCCCTTTTCTTAGGCCGACAAGCAGAGCAATGGACACCGTGCCCAGAAGGACCGTAGGACCATGGAATTGGGCGAGGCCATCCACGGTGCCTTCGACCAGCCGATGCAACTGGGAGGACCGGGGAAGGGCAATGCCCGTCAGGTGGGGCAGCTGGTTGAGGCCGATGATGAGGGCCGCCGCACTGGTGAACCCGCTGATGACGGGCTTGGAAATGAAGTGGGCGAGAAAGCCGAGACGGAAGGTGCCGAGGAGCAGCTGGAGACTCCCCATCATGAGGGCGAGGAGCAGGGCCAGCTCGATGTAGCGGTCCGAGCCGGCCACGGCCACCGTGCCCAGGCCGGCGGCGACGAGCAGGGAGTCCATGGCCACCGGCCCCACAGCCAATTGCCGGGAGGTTCCCATGGCGGCATAGATGACTTGGGGGACGAGGGCGGCGTACAGGCCGTAAACTACAGGCAGGCCGGCGATCATCGCGTAGGCCATGCCCTGTGGGATGAGCATGACCCCGACGGTCAGGCCGGCCGGAAGGTCCTTCATCCAGTCGCGGCGTCCGTATTTGGGAATCCATTCGAGGGCGGGAAACCAACGTCTCACGAGGACAAAATAAAGGAGCCCGGGTGGACGGAATGCTCCAGTTCTCCGGCTGAATTCTAGAAGGGCTTTGCGGCGCCTCCCCGTGTCGGGTTGTTATCGCGTTCCGCCTCCTTCCGACGGCCGGCGGCGGTTCTTGTTTCGGTGGCGGTTGCCGCTGCCCTGACCGCCCGGTCCACCGTGGCCCTTGGGGCCGCCTTGGTCGCCTTGCGGGCGTCTCCGCTTTCCTTGACCGCCATGTCCCTTGCGGTTTCGGCCCGTTTTGTTCTTGCCGGGGCCCTGTCCGCCGGGGCGTCCTCCGCCGGAGCGTCCGGAGTCGAGCGGGATGGGCGGCAGCGGATTGTGGTAGTCCTGATCGGTGTCGAGCGGCACCTCCTTGCGGATGAGCCGCTGGATGTCGCGGAGATAAGTGCGCTCGTCCTCCTCATTGCAGAAGGAGATGGCAATGCCCTCAGCGCCGGCCCGGCCCGTGCGTCCGATGCGGTGCACGTATGTCTCCGGGATGTTGGGGATCTCGAAGTTGATGACGTGGCTGAGCTCGTCCACGTCGATGCCGCGGGCGGCGATGTCCGTGGCCACAAGCACGCCGAGGTCACCGCGCTTGAAGGCCTTCATCGCCTTCTCCCGCTGGGGCTGGCTCTTGTTGCCGTGGATGGCCTCGCTGCGCACGCCCTGTTTGCGGAGGTGGCGGACCAATTTGTCCGCGCCGTACTTGGTGCGGGTGAAGACCAAGGCACTCGTGACATCCGGCGCGGTCAGCACATCGACCAGCAGGTGCTTCTTCTCGGCCTGACGCACGAAGTACACCTTCTGTTCGACCGTTTCCGCTGCGCTGCTCCGGCGTTCGACCTCGACGGTCACCGGGTCCAGCAGGATGGTGTCCGCCAACTCCTGGATGTTCTGCGGCATGGTGGCCGAGAAGAACAGGGATTGACGCCTCGGGGGCAGGAGCTTGATGACCTTTCTGATGTCGTGGATGAAGCCCATGTCGAGCATGGTGTCCGCCTCGTCGAGCACGAAGTATTCGAGGTGGTCCAATCGGATGTAGCCCTGGTCAATGAGGTCCAGAAGTCGCCCGGGTGTGGCCACGACAATGTCGACACCACGCTGGAGAGCGGCGACTTGTTTGCCTTGTTTGACCCCGCCGAAGATGACGGTGTGGTAGAGCTTCTGGTGCTGGCTGTAGTCGCGGATGCTCTCACCGATCTGGGCGGAGAGTTCGCGCGTTGGACTCAGGATCAGGGCGCGGATGACCCTGCGGCCCTCCCGGCGAGGTTGCTTGCCGAGCCGATGCAGCATGGGCAGGGAGAAGGCGGCCGTCTTGCCGGTGCCGGTCTGGGCGACACCGAGGACGTCTTTGCCGTCCATGACGTGGGGAATGGCCTGGGCCTGAATGGGGGTCGGGGTCTCGTAGCCAAGGGGAACGAGGGCCCGCATGAGGGGTTCGCTCAATCCGAGCGAATGGAAATCGGACAAGGGGGTCTGGGATTGTGGGTGGCGATGCCGTCCCATGCGCATCCGCAGGTCCATCGCCGGTTCAGGACAAAGGTAGCGCCGGGCGGGAGCCGCCGGGGGGACAGTTTGCCATCGATTGCCAAGAACGCGTTGGGGACAGTCAGTCGACCGTCTCTCCGTGCTGGCTTTCGTCGAGTCCGAGCGTCTCCTGCCAGCCGGTCACGCGCAGGGGAATGGCCTTGTCCACCAGCTTGAACAGCAAGAGGCTGGCCCCGAAGGTGAAGATGGCCACGCCGACCAGTGCGACGAGGTGCCAAAGGAACGTGTCCGTCTCGCCAGAGGTGAGACCGACATCCGCCGCAAAGACGCCGGTGAGCACCATGCCGACCATGCCGCCGACCCCGTGGGAAGGGAAGACGTCGAGGGTGTCGTCGAGGCCACTCTTGGACTGGCGGGCAATCGCCCAGTTGGACACGAGGGCGGCGATGAATCCGATGGCCACACTTTCCTGCACGGTCACGAAACCGGCGGCCGGGGTGATGGCCACCAGGCCGACGATGGCGCCGATGCAGGCGCCCACTGCGTTCATCTTGCGGCCCTTATAGCGCTCGTAGAACATCCAAGTGATCATGCCCGCGGCCGAGGCGAAGTGCGTGTTGGCCAGGGCGAGCACGGCGTCGTCGTTGGCGCCGAGCGCGGAGCCGGCATTGAATCCGAACCAGCCGAACCACAGCAGTCCCGTGCCGAGGATGATGAAGGGGATGTTGGCGTGTTCGAGCCGGTCAATGTTGCGCGGCCCGAGGTGCACGGCGCCGGCGAGGGCGGCGAAACCAGCCGACATGTGGACCACCGTGCCGCCGGCGAAGTCGAGGACCCCGAGGTTCATCAGGAGGCCGTCCGGGTGCCACGTCATATGGGCGAGCGGGGCGTAGATGAACAAGGTGAACAACACCATGAAGAGGATGTAGCTCCGAAAGCGGATGCGGCCTGCCATGCTGCCGGTGAACAGGGCCGGGGTGATGATGGCGAACTTCAGCTGGAACAGGGCGAAGAGCAGGAAGGGAAGGCCCGCTCCGATCTCCGGGTGGGGTGCGGCCCCGACGTTGCGGAAGTTGAGGAAGGTCAACGGGTTGCCGATGATGCCGCCGAGGCTGTCCCCGAAGCACAGGCTGAAGCCGACCACCACCCACACGACGCTGATGACGCCGAGGGCCACGAAGCTCTGGAGCATGGTGGAGATGACGTTTTTCCGGTCCACCATGCCGCCGTAGAAGAAGGCGAGGCCGGGGGTCATCAGGAGCACGAAGGCGCTGGCGACAATCATCCAGGCCACATCGCCGGGATTGGCCTTGGCGACCTCCTGCCATTCGGCGCCGGTCCCGGTGAAGGCGCCGCCAAGCAGGGCGAGCAGGGTGAGCAGGGAGAGTGCGAGGAAGTTGAGCTTCTTGCCCATGGTGCGGAGTTTTGGTGTCAACAGGTCGGAGCCAAAAATAGGAGGGCCTGTGCTTATGACGCCTTCTTAATTCATTGAATGTGAGTAAGTTAATTGTGTACTTTTGACACGGATTGCTCCCATTCTCCACGGAATCAATTCGTTGCGCATCTCTGGAAAAGTCAGGAAGTGAAAGAGCCGCGGAAGTCCGCGGCTCTCTTTGTTTGTGCTGGTGCCCAGGGCGGGACTCGAACCCGCACGCCCTAATGGACACATGGCCCTCAACCATGCCTGTCTACCAATTTCAGCACCTGGGCTGGTCACCCCCCTGGGGCTCGAACCCAGGACCCTCTCATTAAAAGTGAGATGCTCTAACCAGCTGAGCTAGGGGGTGTCCGAACCTCCTTCGGCTCCCGTCGGGGCCTCCGGAAGGGGGCGCAAAGATAGAGGGAATGTCGACCCGTCAAACACCTGGCGTCATTTCCCTCGATTGCGGGCTCATTTCGCGATGGGGACCCGCTTGAATGGGACCTCGGGATCGAAGAGCTTTCGCAGGGTGTGATACGTCCGGGTGCGCTCTGTGCCGAGGTTTTCGGCGATGCGGATCATCTTGGGGTTGAAGTCGCCAATCCACGTCAGGGTGGTGGAGTGGTAGCGGCCCTTGGCCTGGATCTGTTTGCCGGCAATGTCGATGAGGTAGCCGTCGAGCCCCTGTCCATGGTACTCCCGGTCGATGCCGAAGACGAGCCCGACCATGATGTCGGAGGTCTTGCGCCATTTGTGGTAGAGGAACTTCAGTTTGCCGATGGCATTGAGGTTGCCGTGGACGTGCCGGAAGATCTGGTTCAGCTCGGGGATGTTCACGTAGAAGGCGACCGGCTTGTCCCCGTGGAGAACGAAGAAGATGATGTCGGGATCCATTACCGGCTTCAGCGCCTTCACGGTCCGCTGGGCCTGCTTCAGCGGCATCTTGGCGAAGCCGTGGTGACCTCCCCAAGCGTTGTTGTAGACCGTGCAGAAATGCTCGGCGAGCTGGTCGTGGGTCAGGTCCCGGGCGGTGATGACCCGGTAGCCGCCCCGCGCTTCGATCTGGGCCCGCTTGCGTTCGAACGGCTTCTGGATCTCCACCTGGACGGGGCGTCCGAAGATGTACTGCTCGAAGTAGGTCTGGTAGCCGCGGTCCCGGAAGAAGCGCTCATAGTAGGCCGGGTTGTAGTTGAGGGCGTAGCTCGGCAGGGCGGTGAAATTGTCCACCAACAGGCCCCAGTAACGGTCCTTTTCTCCGAGGTTGATCGGGCCGTCGACGGCCTCCATGCCTTCCTGCTTCAGCCATGCCTCGGCGGCGTTGAGGAGCAGGGTCGCCACCGCATCGTCGTCCGTGGATTCGAAGAACCCGATGCCGCCGGTCGGCTGCTCCATGCCCTTGCTGTACTTGGGGTTGACGAAGGCGGCGATGCGGCCGACCCACCGGCCGCTGTCGTCCTGCACCAGCCAGCGCATGGCCCTCGCGCCCTTCTTGAAGAGGCGGTTCTTCTCCAGATCGAACACCTTGTCGATGTCCTGCCGGAGGTGAGGGATCCACACGGAATCGCCGGCGTAGATGGCGTCGGGCACGGCGTGGAAGGCGGTGCGGGTTTTCTTGTCGTTGACTTCGATAAGTCTCATCGCAATCAGAATCGAGGGGCCGCAAATGTGGTACTTTCGAGCAACTCCTGCCCCCTGAGGTGGGTTAGTTTGAGGAAACCATGCAAGTGAACCGCCTGATCCCCGCCATCCTCGCCCTCTGCTGGATGGCCCCGCAACATGTGAATGCCCAGCAGACGCAGGGCACAACGCTGTCCATCGAGTCCCACTCCGGTCCGGAATTCGACGCCTTCGTGGCCGCCGAGGGCTGGATTTTCGTGGCCGACATGCCGAAGGGTGTCGAGTTCCCCGAGCTCGAGGGCACCCCGTCCGCCGATGGCAACACCGTCTTCTCCTCCGCCGATTTCGACCCGGCGACCTTCGATCCGCGCGATTGGGCCATCGAGTACAGTGCCGATCCGAGCCTGCCAACCAACTTCAAGGTGGGCGACCGCGGGGCGTTGCAATTCCACAGTGTCCAACGCTGCCAGGGACTGTACACCCGGCACCTCTCTCGCCAGGCCAAGGGCCAACGCTGAACCACCGACATGCCGAACCGCATTCTTGCCCTCCTGGCCTTTGCCGGCCTGTCCTTGTCCACGTGGTCCCAGGAGGTGTCCATATCCCAAGGCGGCACCTACACCGGGTGTGACTTCTTTTTCGTGGACAATGGTCTGACGGCCGGAGACGCATCCCCGAACGCCGACTTCACGATGACCTTCTGTCCGGACCTCCCGGCGGATCCCGTCATCAATTTCTATTTCAACCTCTGCGCCCTCGGCGCCGGGGACACCCTGTTCATGTGGCTCTCGGACGAGGCCGTCGGGCAGCCCGATGGGGTTTACACCGGCTTCGACTTGCAGGGCCAGGACATCTGGAGCCAGATGGACGACGTGACCAACGCCTCCGGGTGCATCACCTGGCAATTCACGTCGGACGCCACGGAGAACTCCAACTGGACCGCCGAGGTCATCTGCGAGGAGCCCTGCCAACGTCCCGAAGCCAACGTGGTCACCACCATCGATGGCGCGGTCGAAACCGTTCCGCTGCAAATCTGCGTCGGAGAGGAAATCCAGTTCGACGGCACCGGGTCCACGGCAGCTGAGGACTTCCTCATCGCCAGCTGGGAGTGGGACTTTGACGATGGCAACTCCGACACCTCGGGCCCGGAAGTGACCCACAGCTACGATGAGCCCGGGGCCTACAACGTCCAGCTCTTCCTGGTCGACAACAACGACTGTCCGAACGGCAATCTGGTCGACCACCTCATCCTGGTCTCGACGCCCACGAGTTTCGAGGGCACGACGCAGGATCTCCAGATCTGCGCCGGCGAGGAATATCCGGTGGTCGGTGTGGCCGAAGGCATCACCTACGACAGTTCGCCCAATGTGGACTTCGGTGGCGGCCTCTTCATCCCGGACGACCAGACGCAGTGCTTCAGCTCGTCCATCGTCTACACCGCCTTCAACTCGGGCCAGGTGATCGAGTCGGCGGAGGACTTCGAGAACTTCTTCATCAACTTCGAGCACAGCTTCATGGGCGACCTCACCATCACGTTCATCTGCCCTGACGGCAGTTCGATGGGCGTGCACCAGCAGGGTGGGGGCGGCACCTATCTCGGAGAGCCGGTCGATGTGGATGCCCAGGCCAATGACCCCGGCGTCGGTTACGATTACTTCTGGTCCCCGGACGCCACGAACGGCACCTGGGCGGACAACGCCGGCGGTACCCTGCCGAGCGGAACCTATGAATCGGCCCAGCCCTGGACCCTCCTCGAAGGCTGTCCACTCAATGGCACCTGGACCATCGAGGTCTGCGACAGCTGGGGGTCGGACAACGGCTTCATCTTCGATTGGTACATCAATTTCGAGCCGAGCCTGTATCCCGACCCCATCGTTTTCACGCCGCAGATCGGCGCCGATTGCGACAGCAGCTTCTGGACCGGCCCCTTCATCGTGGACGATGGCGGGGACTGCGACAACATCAGCATCCTGCCGGAGAACCAGGGCATTTTCGAATACGTCTACACGGTCACCAACGACTTCGGCTGCACGTCGTCCGACACCATGGTCGTGACGGTGGAGCCCGCTCCGGAGGTGGACCTGACGGCCGCCGACAACTGGTGTGGCGTGCCGGTTGAACTGACGGCCACCACCGCGGACGTCCCCGGCAACCTCAACGTAGACTGGACGTGGGAGACCACGGACGGATCCATCAACCCGGTCAGCGGCAACAACAGCGGTGCGACGGCCACGGTGGACGGATTGGATTCCCCGGTCAACGTCACCGTCACGATGAACATGACCGGCGGCAACATCGACGAGTGCCTCGCCAGCGCTACGGTGCCGGTGGGCGTCTACGCTCCGCCGGTCCTCGGTCCGGACCAGGAACTCTACGGCCTCTGCATCGGAGACGACCACATCCTCGTGCCCGACCTCGGGGTCTCCGAATGGGAGCTCGAGTTCGTCTGGAGTTCCGACTTGGGCGGCACCCTCGCCGAGACGGGCAGCGCCCTCACGGTGAACTCGACAGACGTGTACAACGTGGTGGTCAGCATGGCCCCGCCGTGCATCGGAGAGGACGCGATGAGCTTCGACGTCAACTTCGGCCCCTGCGCGATTGAATTGATTCCCAACGTCTTCACGCCCAACAACGACGGAGAGAATGACGCCTTCGAGATCAAGGGCAATGCCATCAGTTCCCTCGGCCCCACGCTCACAGTCTACAACCGGTGGGGCGAGGTCCTCTATTACCAGGAGGACTATGAGAACTCGTGGTCCCCGGACGAGGACGAAGCGGCCGAGGGCACCTACTACGTGCAAATGGACGTCAACTCCTATGACCTTCCGCTTGAGGACATCGAGCACAACGGGGTCATCACGGAGAACGGCCAAGGGTTCCGGTATGTCGGTCCCCTCCAGATCCTGCGCGACCGCCAGTAATCGACCATGGCCCACCGCGACAGCATCGCGGAGTTGTCCGCCCTGACCGAAGCCCTCGTTCTCGAGCACCGGGCAGAGGAAGCGCGGTATGCCGCCATCCTCGAGGGCCAGCCCGTGGCGCGCCGCAAGGCCGAGGGCCTCACCTGGGCCCCCGTCAGCATCCTGCGCACCGCCTTCACCTTGGGGGGGCGACCCACGGTGGAGGTCCAGGCTGAATCCGGCGAGCCCGGGGCGTTCCGGTCGGGGTCGGCCGTGCAGCTGTCTTCATCGGATGCCAAGGGCGAGGCCGTGTCCCACCGGGGCATCGTCCGCTCCGCGCGAGGTCTGGAAGCCGAAGTGGTGCTCGACGGGGACGAGCTCCCCGAGCAGGCGACGCACCGCAGCTGGGTGCTCGATGCCCGGTTCGACGAACGGAGCTTCAAGGAAATGGCGCGGGCCCTGTCCGACGTCCTCAATGCGGGCCGCGATGGCAAGCCCAGCCGCCTTGCGGCGCTTCGGGAGGTCGTCCTCGGCTATGCCCGGCCCGAACCGGTCGAGCCCGACCCTTTCGCGCATCCCGACCTGAACGACTCCCAGAACCGCGCCGTGGCCCACGCGCTGACAGCGCCGGAGGTGACCACACTCCACGGCCCGCCGGGGACCGGCAAGACCACCACGCTCGTGCAGCTCGTCAAGGCCCTTGTCCGTCGAGGGGAAAAGGTGCTGTGTGCGACGCCGTCCAATGCGGCGGCGGACCTCCTTGTCGAGCGGCTCGGGGCCGTGGGGCTCAATGTGGTCCGCATCGGCCACCCCATGCGCGTCGACCCGGCAGTGGTGGACCGCGCCCTCGACCGGGTCGTGGCCGCCGATCCGGACCACAAGCAGGTCAAGGCGTTCCGGAAGCAGGCCGAGGAGGCCGCGCGCGAGGCCGAGAAGCAGTTCCGCACTTTCGGTGCCGACCAACGGGCTGCGCGCCGCGCCGCTTACGCGGAGGCCCGGGACCTGCGCAAGGAAGCGGACCGCCTGGAAGGCTTCCTGGCCGAGCGGGCGCTGGAGACGGCAGAGGTCGTCTGCTGCACGCTGGTCGGGGCCGCCGACCGCATGCTCACGGGACGGCGGTTTGGTACTGCCATTCTCGACGAGGCGGGGCAGGCCCTGGAGCCCGCGGCGTGGATTCCCATCCGGTCGGCTGAGCGCGTGGTCCTCGCGGGTGATGCCTTTCAGTTGCCGCCCACGGTCAAGGATCCGGCGGCCCTGAAGGCGGGCCTGGGCGTGAGCCTGCTCGAGAAGGCCATCGACCGGGAGCGCAACGTGCACCTGCTCGACACCCAGTACCGCATGCACGCTGACATCATGGCTTTCCCGAATGCCACGTTCTACGGAGGCGCGCTCCAGGCGGCCCCGGACGTGGCCGGCAGAACCCTCGGCGAACTGTTGCCGCTGACGTTCATCGACACGGCGGGTCGGGGTTGGGACGAGGAGCGGTCCGCGCCGGAGGCCGACACCACCGGCCGGTCCCACGCGAGCATCCGCAACCCCGAAGAGGCGGCCTTCACCGTGGATCGCGTTCGCGAATTGCTTCAGCAGCACCCCGCTGCCTCCATCGGGGTCATTGCCCCTTACCGGGCCCAGGTCACTCTGCTCGAGGACCTGCTCCACAGCGAGGTGGTCGCCGCGAAAGGCCGGCTCACCATCCAGACCGTGGACGGCTTCCAGGGCCAGGAGCGCGACATCATGGTCATCGGCCTGACCCGGTCCAATGCGGACGGCACAGTGGGCTTCCTGGCCGAGCACCGGCGCATGAATGTGGCCATGACCCGCGCCCGGATGCATCTGCTCGTCATCGGCGACAGCGCGACGCTGGGCACCGATGGCTTCTATGCCGGATTCACCCAGCACTGTGAGGCGACAGGCGCCTATCGGTCCTGCTGGGAATGGGCCTGACGCCCGCTCGTCAGTTCACTTCCCCAGTCTCCGGATCAACCCCGGCCGGGACGGTGTCCTCGGCCGCAGGCTGGGCGATGGAGGGGTGGTCGGCCGGCACGGCGCCGTAGCCGTCGGCTGCGGTCATGTTGGTCGATCCCTCCTCGCTTTGGGGGTAGATCTCGCTGATCTTGGTGTAGTTGATCGCGGGGATGAGGAAGCCGATGCCGGCGCCCTTGAGAAACTCGCGGGTCTTGTCGAAGGCGTCTTTGACGTCGTCCGCGCTGAAGAGGAAGAACTGGTTGGACTCCTTCTCCTTGCCGCTCCGCTCGTCAAAGCTCGTCAGGGCCACCTTGATGCGGAACCACTTGTCCCCGGTATCCCAGCGGACGACCTCGGCGTAGTTGCTCTTGGTGATGGACTGGACTTCGAACGGGCCGGTGCAGACATCGGTCACGATGCCGACGAGCCGGGCCTCAGCCTCGGTGTAGGTGTAGGCGTCCAGCAGCAGCTGGTCGGTGGTCTTTTCTTCGACGCCGTCGGCCCCGTGGCGGGTGTATTTGACGACGCAGGTGAACCAGTTTCGGGTCATGGTTTCAGGGAGGGTTCAATGCAATCCATTACCTCCTGCGCGACACGCAAGGCGGCGAGGCCGTCCTCGAGCGGCACCCGGCAGGGCGCGGCCCCGGTGCAGGCGGCGTGGAAATGGGTGAGTTCGTCGGCGATGGCGTTGGCCTGGCCGATGTCGGGTTGGTCGATGTGGAGCCGACGTGCCGCCCGCCCCGGCACGTCTAGGTAGAGGCCGTAGGGATCCCGCTCCTCGCCGTCCCCGACGTCCTCGAGGCGGACCACCTGGGCGCTTCGGTTCAGCAGGTCCACGGAGAGGTAGGCGTCGGGCTGGAAGAGGCGCACCTTGCGCATCGGGTTCAAGCTGACGCGGCTGGCCGTGAGGTTGGCGACGGCCCCGGAGCTGAATTCGATGCGGGCGTTGGCGATGTCCACGCTGTCCCCTGCGATGGCCACCCCATTGGCCGCGACCCGCACCACGTCGCCTTCAAGGGCATGCAGCGCGAGGTCGATGTCGTGGATCATGAGGTCGAGCACGACGGGCACATCGAGTCCGCGCGGGTTGAAGGGGGCGAGCCGGTGGGCTTCGATGAAGCGGGGGCGGTCTAGGTGGTGCTCCGCCGCCCGGAAGGCGGGGTTGAAGCGCTCCACATGGCCGACCTGGACCACTTTGCCGGCCGCATCCCGGGCCGCCATGAGGACCTCGGCCTCGGCGAGCGTTGTGGTGACCGGTTTCTCGATGAAGACGTGGCAGCCAGCCGCCAGGGCCATTTCCGCCATGCGAGCGTGGTGGGCGGTGGGCGTCACGATGGCCACGGCGTCCACGGCGGCGAGCAGCGCCTCAGGCGAATCGAAAGCCTTCGGCACCGCAGTCCAACCTTCCTCCTGGGCGAGGTCGGAGACGGCTTGGACGGCGGCCGAATCCGGGTCGTGCATCCCGACGAGTTGCCAGGCCTCCCCGAGGGGCTGCAGACAACGCAGGTGGATGCGGCCGAGGTGGCCGGCTCCGAGGACACCGATGCGCAGGGGAGAGGACATGGACGGACGAAAGTACCCGGTCGGACGACCCCGGGGCGAATGTTGGCAAGCCTTGATTTCCACACCGAATCCCGGCCGGGCTTGCGCCTATTTTCGATGGTCCATGGCGACGACCGCAGCCAATCTCGATGACACCTACCGGCACAAGGGGCTTCGCAAGGCGCTCCTCGACAAGCTGCGCGGCATGGGCATCGCCGACGAGCGGGTGCTCGACGCGATGGACCGCGTTCCCCGACACCATTTCATGGACGATGCCTTCGTGCATTTCGCCTATGACAACAAGGCCTTCCGCATCGGGGCCGGCCAGACGATCAGCCACCCCTACACGGTGGCGCGGCAAACCGAACTCCTCCGCCTTCCGGCCGGGGCCAAGGTGCTGGAGATCGGCACCGGAAGCGGCTACCAGTGCGCCGTCTTGGTCGCCATGGGCTACAAGGTCCACAGCATCGAGCGGCAGAAGGACCTGTACGATCGGACCACCCCGTTCCTCAAGAAGCTCGGCTACCGGGCAAGCTGCTACTACGGGGACGGGTACAAAGGCAAGACGGCCTTTGCCCCGTTCGACGGGATCCTGGTCACGTGCGGAGCACCCTTCATTCCCGAGGCGCTGCTCGGCCAGCTGGCGGTGGGAGGTCGGCTCATCATTCCCCTTGACGACCCGGAAGCGGGCGAGGGCAAGCAGACCATGACTGAGGTGCGCCGCATGGACGAGACCACGTTCACGCGCCAGACCCACGGGGCCTTCGCCTTCGTGCCCATGCTCACCGCCCGTTCCGGGGCGGCGGGCTGAGCTTCACTCGCAGGCGCCCCCGAAGTTGGACAGGATGTCCAGCACGTCGTTGACCCCTACGATGCCATCGCTATCCACGTCACCCGGACAGACCGTCAGGCTTGAGACGCATTGGCCGGTGGCCGCATTCCAGACCGTCCCGGTGCCGCAAGCGTCCGCGTCACAGCAGGGCAGGTTGGGGCAAGTAGATGGAGCGGCATTCGAGCCGCCGCAGTCGACGCCGAATTGGCCCAGCACATCGAGGACGTCCGTGACGTTGACTGAGCCGTTGAAGTCGATGTCGCCCGGGCAGGTCAGGAGCAGCGAGCGGCAGAGGCCGGCATTGTCATCCCACCACGTGCCCGCTCCACAGGCCCCCGCACCGCAGGTCTCCTGGTCGTCGCAGATCCCGTTGGCGTTGGCGTCCGCCGTGCAGTCCCCGCCACAGACACCGAGGGCGTCGTCGTAGAGGCAGGAGCCGTCGTCAACGGTGGCGTCCGCATCGTAGTTGCAGGCCGCGGCATCCGTGCAACCCGGCACATCGGTCGCCAGCGGGCAGAGGCCGGGGAACTGCAGGTCCATATCGTAGTCCACGATGCCCGAACTGGTCCAGCCGTTGATGACCTGCACGGACCAGCTGCCGCTGCCACTGAGCGGAACGAGGGAGAGGCTGATGTTGGCGGTGTAAATGCCCGCTGTGGAGACGTTCCATCCGCCCGGCCATGCGCCGGCGGAGGGGTAGCCCGGGTCCACGTCGTAGCCGCCGACCTGGAGGCAGTCTCCGCCAGGGGAGCACAGGACGAGCACCATGTCGCCGGGCCACGAGCCGCCACTCTGGGTGTTGCTGAAGTCCAGGGTGATGTCCAGCGCCTGCGGCGTGCCCGAGGCGTCGATGGGCGTGGTTTGGACTCCGGTCCCGGCGAGGGTGGCGGTGAGTCCAAGGACCTCGAGTCCGCCGATGACGCCGCCGTCCGGGCCGCATTCGGCACAGTCACCTGCGTAGATGCAGCCTTCGGTGTTGGTGTCCCCCGGGGTGTAGTTGCAGGCGGTGGCGTCCCCGCACTGGAGGTCGGTGGTCTCGATAATCTGGTCGCCGCAAGTACCGATGCAGCTGGCCGCATTGAACGTCGGGATGAGTGCGTTGTCCTCCACGAGGGGGTGGAAGGTCAACGTCTTGCTGCCGCCGGCGATGGCGTGGCAGTAGCTCATGATGGTGCCGAGCTGTCCAGTGGGGCTGTCGGTGTAGCCGGTGCAGTCGCCCTCGAGGCTGCCGCAATTGTCGATGGGGCCGCCTGGCCATCCGCACCAGTGGGTGTGGTTGGAGCCGCAGTTGTGACCGATTTCATGGGAGACCACGTCGAGGTTCCACGCGTAGGTATTGAGGTCGTAGGTCGTGGTGGAGGAGAGGTTGCCACTCAGGCCGGCGTTGTAGCTGTTGCACAGGCCATTGAGGTAGGCGATGCCGCCCGTTCCGATGTTGGTCCGGATGGTCAGGTAATGCTTCAGGTCCAACGGAATGGAGTTGAAGTTGGGGTTGTTGTTCCACTCGGAGTTGAAGGCGCCGAGCAACCCGCCGCCGTCGTTGACCACCGTGGCGTAGGGGTCCGGGGAGACCCAGATGTGCAGGAACCGCACGTCGAGGGTGATGAGGTCGTTGAGCTCGTTGCGGTAGATCTGGTCGACCGACGCCATGATGGCCAGTGCCCAGTCCACCACGTCGTCCACGTTGGAGCCCAGGGCCTGATAGGTGAATTGGTCCACCTCAAGCCCGACCTCGACGCATTCGAGGAGCGAGGACGCTCGAGATTCGTTGGCTCCCGGCCCGGAATCGGCCGGCGGGAGTTCGGCCTGGTCCTCGACCCCGCAGGTGAAGGTCCGGTCATCTGTGGACGCGTCCACGGGGAAGAGGGCGTGGACATCGCCAGCACGGCGGTTCAGCTCCCAGCGGCGCCCATCCCGTTGCAGGGAGGCCACCACATGGTCGTGGAAGAGGATGAGGGTGCCGGTGACCTCGCCTTCGACCTCGTAAGTCACGATGCGGGTGCGGGGCTCCACCGAGCGGAACCCATCCAGCCCGGTCACGGCCACCTCGAAGGCGTCACTGCGGACGTCGAATCGCTGCAGCCGCAAGTCCACCGCGCCATCCGGGAAGGGCAGTGCCATGGACGTGCGTTTCGGACGCGTCTCGCGCAGGGCCTCGAAGCGTTCGAGGTCCAGCTTCAGGCCCACGGCATCGTCGGCCTTGACCGTGGGCAACAGGTCCGGGGTCAAGGAGATCGTCGTCCAATGGCCGCGGCGCTCCGAAGCCTCTTGGGCGACGGTGGACGTGGAAACGAAGAGGAGTAGGAGGAGAAGGAGTCGGTTCATCTGCGGTGGCGATGTCCCCTCAAGCTACACCGGTCCGGCCGGGAAACCGCCTCCGATGACAAATGTCACAGGACCCCTTCGAGCGCCCCGCGGCCCTCCCGGACCACTTCGGGTTCCCCCGAGGTGCAGTCGATGACCGTGGAAGCCTCGAGGTGGCCGAGCCCGCCGCCGACCACGGCGTCCACCTGGCCGCTGTATTTCTCGTGGACCAGGCTGGGGTCGGTCATGTACTCGATGGCCTCGTCGTCGTGGTGGACCGAGCTCACCACCAACGGGCGCCCCATGGCCTCGATGAGGGCCTTGGGCACGGCGTGGTCGGGGATGCGGATGCCGACCTCCTTCTTCGACTTGCGGAAGAGACGCGGCACCTTGACCCCGGCGTTGAGGATGAAGGTGAAGGGGCCGGGCAGTGCGCGCTTCATCAGCTTGAAGACCGGCTGGGGCAGGGGGGCGACGTATTGGCTCACCTGGCTCAGGTCCTGGCAGAGGAGGGAGAAATTGGCCTCGCTGGGGCTCAAGTCACGCAGCCGGGCCATCTTTTCCAGCCCCTTGGTGGAGCCCAAGGCACAGGCAAACGAGTACACCGAATCGGAAGGGATGATCAGGACGCCGTCCCGGCGCAACAACTCCGCCGCCTGCTCCACCTTGCGGAGCTCCGGGGTTTCTTGGTGAATCTCGATGAGCATGACAAGAAGTTCGGGAATTCCGGCCGGGAAATCAACCCGCGCACCGGACGCAGGTGACGGCCCCCGGCATCAGCAAGAGGCGGCCGGTGGGGATGGGCTCTCCACACCGCGTGCAGAGGCCGAAGCGGTCGTCGTCGAGGCGTTGGAGCGCCCGGTCCAAGCCCTGCCGCTGCTTCTCGGCCTGGCGCAGGGCGGCCTCGTTGACGGACTTGTTGTTGATGGCGTCCATCCGGCTGACGCGGCCGATGGCCTCGCTCGGGGGAATGGGCTTGGTCAGCTCGCGGTATTCCTCAATCCGCTCGTCGAGGTCCCGCGCCTTGCGCTCGATGGCCACCCGGATCTTATCCTTCTCGTCAGGCGAAAGCATGCCCCAATGTCGGCGTTTCCCGGCAGATGGTCTCCGCAAGGCCAGCCCAGACGGAACCGGGATTCAACGTGGACAAACCGGAGCGGATTCCTGCGGCCGCGGAGCGGGGTGGCGGCTAAGTTTGCCTCACGATTCCCGACCCCATGAAGTTCTTCATCGACACCGCCAACCTCGACCAAATCCGCGAAGCTGCCGCCCTCGGCGTGCTCGACGGCGTGACCACCAACCCCAGCCTGATGGCCAAGGAGGGCATCTCCGGAGACGGGGCCGTCCGCCAGCACTACGTGGACATCTGCAACATCGTCGACGGCGACGTCAGCGCCGAGGTGATCAGCACCAACTTCGAGGACATGGTCCGCGAGGGCGAAGAGCTGGCTGCCCTGCACGACAACATCGTGGTCAAGGTCCCGATGATCGAGGACGGCGTCAAGGCCCTCCGTTACTTCTCCGACAAGGGCATCCGCACCAACTGCACCCTCGTCTTCTCCGCTGGACAGGCCTTGCTCGCCGCCAAGGCTGGTGCCGACTACGTGAGCCCGTTCATCGGCCGCCTCGACGACATCTCCACCGATGGCCTGCAGCTGATTTCTCAGATCCGCGGCATCTACGACAACTACATGTTCAAGACGGAGATCCTCGCGGCCTCCGTGCGCCACACCATGCACGTCATCGAGTGCGCCCAGATTGGCGCCGACGTGATGACCGGCCCGCTCTCGGCCATCAAGGGCCTGCTCAAGCACCCGCTCACCGACAGCGGCCTCGAGAAGTTCCTCGCAGACCACGCCAAGGCGGCCGGTGCCGTTCCTGCTTGAGTCCACGCACGACAGTGACACAATTGACTGAAGGCCGGGCAACGCAAGCCCGGCCTTCGTCGTTTCTTTGCCGAATGCGCCTTGCCTTGGGAATCTTCCTCGTGCTCAGCAGCCTGGGGACCCTCCTGGCGCAGCCCGTGTGCTCCTTTGTCGGGGATGCCTCCAATTTGGGTGGCGACTGCTACCAGATCACCGACAACAACGAGTGGGAATTGGGCGCAGTCTGGTTCAACGATCAACTCGACCTGACCCAGCCCTTCACCATCAATGTGGACGTCGAATTGGGCAGCGCGGACGCCAACGGAGCCGACGGCATCGTCTTCGTGATGCAGTCCGTCGGGCCGGCGGCCATCGGCGTGGCCGGAGGCGGTCTGGGCTTCGAAGGGTTCAACCCCAGTTTCGGGGTGGAGATTGACACGTGGCAGAATGTCGACGTGGGCGATCCGGTGGCGGATCACGTGGCCTTCCTGCGAGACGGAGTCAACTTGCACACCGCCCCGTATTTCAATCTGGCGGGTCCCGTGTCTGCCCGCCTGGACGGAGCCAACATCGAGGATGGCCAGCCACACCAGTTCAAGCTGGAATGGGATCCCGTATTGCAGATCATTCGATTCTACTTCGACTGTGAGGAGCGCCTCGTCCTGCAGGAAGACATCATCGAAGAGATCTTCGACGGCCAGTCCGATGTCTGGTGGGGCTTCACCGGTTCGACCGGAGGGTCGAGCAACCAGCAGTCGGTCTGCATCACGTCCTCGGCTGTGGGGTTGCCCCCCGAGCATGGGTTCTGTGCGGGAGGCGGCGTGCAATTGGTCCTCCAGTCGACGGAGGAGGGCTCGGTGTCGTGGGACCCGGTCGAGGGGTTGTCCAATCCGAATTCGTCCATGACCTCGGCACAGCCGAATGAAACGACCCTCTACACGGCCACCTGGACCGACGTCTGTGGCGAGACCCTGACCGCCGAAACGCTTGTCGAAGTGTGGGACGTGCCGGAGCCGGACCTGCCCGAGGAGGTGGAGTTTTGTCCCGGGGAGGAGGTGACCCTTGAAGCCCAGGCCCCTGCGGACGCGGCGTCCATCCTTTGGACCGACGGCACGCAGACCGCCGAATGGACGGGAACCGAGGCCGGCTGGCAAGGGGTGGCCGTGGAAAGCGCCGAGGGATGTTCCGGCACGGACAGCACGTGGGTGGTGGCCCTGTCGGCCTGGGACCTTGATCTGCCTGAGGCGCCGGATCTCTGTGCGGGAGAAGAATTGCTGATCGCGTGGCCGGAGGAGGGCACCGATTGGATGGTCAATGGGGTGCCCATGCCCGACGGCTGGCTCGCCACAGCCGGTGAAGCCACGATCACGGCGCTCGACGCCACCACGGGATGTGCGCTGGAGACGACCGTCACCATCGGATTGATTGATCCCCCAGGCCCCACGCTGTCGCAGTCCGTGGCCATCTGCACCGGGCAGTCCGTGGCCTTGGACTTGAATATGGATCCGACTTCCGCGGTGGTATGGTCTCCGGTTGAGGGGCTCGATGACGCAGCGGCCATCCAACCTGAGGCGTCTCCGACGACGACGACCGAGTACACCGCCGCCGTCACCAATGTCTGTGGCGTGGTCGACGAGCTCACCATTGCCGTGGCCGTTCTCGAGGAGCCGGCTCCCGAATTGCCGGACAGCGCCGTGTTGTGCGGTTCAGACCAGCTCCAGCTGGATGTCGAGCCGCTCGTTGGCGTGGCCGACCCGCTGTGGTCCGATGGCAGCACCGGCTGGCAATGGCAGGGCGATGCGCCCGGGTGGATTGGCGTGACCGTGACGGTCCTGCCGGGCTGCGCGGGCAGCGACAGCACGTGGGTGACGGTCGAGCCGGTCGAGGCGCCCAGCATTGAAGTGGGTGCGCTCTGCCCCGGCGAATTCGCTTTTGTGCCCTTCCCGGACGGGTGGACCGATTGGACCCTCGACGGGGAACCGCAGCTCCAAGGCGGACTCACCGTGACCGAGCCCGGTGTCTATTTCGCTGAAGCGGTGTCCGCCGCTTCGGGATGTCCGGTGTCCGTTGGCATCGTCGTGCCGTCCGGCGCCCTGCCCCAGATGGGGCTGCCGGAGGTCGTCGAGTTCTGCCTCGACCAGGTGGTCTACCTCGAGACTGGGGTGCCGGATCCGGTGCTGTGGAACGATGGGCTGACTGGCCCCTCGCGCCAAGTCAACGAGGCGGGCACCTACATCGCGACCCACACCACCGATTGCGGGAGCGTCTCCGACACGGTGTCCGTGGTCGAGGTGCCCTGCGGTTGTCTCGTTTTCGCCCCGAGTGCCTTCACGCCCGACGGCGACCTGATCAATGATGCGTGGCGTCCGACCCTCGATTGCGAGCCGGAGGAATATGCCCTCAAGATCTTCGACCGCTGGGGGGCGCTCATTTGGGAGACCGAAAACCCCGAGGAGTATTGGACCGGAGGCCACCGCGCCGACAACCGGCCGCTCGATGAGAAACTGTATTACGTCCGGGACGGGATGTATGCGTACCAATTGACCTTCCGGGACCCAACCTCCCGGGTGAGGCGCATCGAGCGCAAGAGCGGCCATGTCCTCATCATCCGCTGATGCCGGGTCCTCCACTTTCGGGACTGTGGAAAACTCCGGGGTGTCGCGCGATACCATGAAGGCAAGAAGCGGCGTTGGAGGCTTGATTGCGCGAGCATTCTAGATTGGACATGCTGGCCCCATCGACCTGAACCATGCGGATTGATCGCATCGCACAACTCGGCCTGAAGCCCCTCCAATTGGCCCTCGTCATTCTGGGCCTGTGGGGCTGTTCCATCCTGGGAGAAGACCAGGACATACCCCGTTATCTCATCGTTCCGGATGTGGCCTTCGTGCCGGGTGAGCTCCAGGGGACGGCTTCCTCCAAGATCACAGACCTGTGGGTCTACAGCGCCACCGACGTGGTCGGCATCTTTCCCCTGCCTGCCGTGGTGCCGCTCCTGCCGGAGGACACACAGGGAGGCGAAGTGAGGTTGCTGGCGGGCATCCGGGAGAACGGCCTGAGTGACCGGCGGGCACCCTATCCCTTCTTCACGGCTTACGAGCAACTCGACTTTCCTGATCCCGGCATGCGGGACACCCTGTCGCCCGAAGTCGGGCTCGTGGAGGACGTCCGGCTGCTGAGGGTGGAGGACTTCGAGACCTCCAATGTGTTCGGCTCCATGATTGGGGGTGTCGGCCTTCAGCGGGTCGATGCCGAGGACCAGGTCTTCGAGGGGGACGAGTCGGGCCGAATCGAGGTGTCCGTCGGGGCGGAAGCCGTCCGGGTGCGGACGGTGGAGCAGGAGTACGACCTGCAGAACGGTGCCCCGGCCTTCCTTGAGATGGACTACCGGTGTGACCAGCCCTTCGCGGTGGGCCTGTTCGGATTTCGGAGCGGCCAGGAGTGGCAGCATCCGGCCATGGTCCTGACGGCAACCGATGACGGGGTGGACCCGGTCTGGAACAAGATTTACATTGACCTCGCGCCCCTCGTGACAGCGCAAGGCACGGCGGACCATTTCGAGGTCTACTTCGAGTGCTTTCTCGAATCCGGCCGTTCCACGGGCACCGTCGGCCTCGACAACCTGCGCATCCTGACCTATTGACCATGCTTCCCGACCCCGCCGCCCTGGCCGACACGGCCAAGCCCATCACCGCCTCCGCCAGGCGTTGGGCCGGGATGCGGTATGTGCTGGGGGATGGGCTGGCTTCGGTGGTCGCCTGGACCACGCTCTTCCTCTTCCGGAAGCGGTTCCTCGAGTTGGCCCCGGCCTATCTGGAGACCTGGCTTCCCGCGCGGTTGCTCGAGGATGGCAATTTCTTGTTCGGGACGGTCTTCGTGCCCATGTTCTGGATTGGCCTGTATGGTCTCGCCGGCATGCATTCGGAACCCTTCCGGCGCCACCGCTCGCAGGAAGTGGGACAGGTGCTCTGGGTGACCCTGCTGGGCTCCCTGACCCTCTTCTTCGTGCTCATCCTCGACGACCAGATCAGCACCTACACGCAGTATTACCGGTCCCTGCTCGTGCTCTTCGGAGCGCAGGTCCTGTCCGTCCTCGCCCTCCGTTTGCCGCTGACGACCCGGACGGTCAAGCGGGTCCACCGCGGCGAGATTGCCTTCAACACCCTCGTCGTCGGTTGCAACGAGCGGGCGGCGGAGATGGTCCGCGAGATCCGTGCGCTCCGCCGCAATCCGGGATTCCGGTTCATCGGGGTCGTGCGTGTGGGCGATGAGGACGGCCGGGCGCTGGACGGCATTCCCTGCGTGGGGGCCATTGGCGAGTTGGCCACCCTGATTCGGGAGCAGGAGGTGGAAGAAGTCATCCTCGCCATCCGGAGTTCCGATCATGGGGAGCTGGAGGCCATCCTCGGAGAGCTCGAAGGGCTCGGGGTCGGCGTAAAGATTGTCCCCGACATCTACGACATCCTCTCCGGATCGGTCCGGATGCAGAGCCTGTTCGGCGCGCCACTCATCGCCATTCGACGGGACATCATGCCGTCGTGGCAGGTGGCGGTGAAACGTGCCATCGACGTGGTCGCCAGTGCCATTGCCCTGGTTCTCCTCGCGCCGCTCCTCCTGTGCATCGCGATCGGAGTCAAGCTGGGCTCGACGGGCCCCGTCCTGTTCCATCAGGAGCGGGTGGGCCGGTGGGGACGTCCGTTCACCATCCACAAGTTCCGCTCCATGTACACCAATGCCGAGGAGCAGGGCCCCCAGCTTTCGCGGGACAACGATCCCCGGATCACGCCGATCGGCCGGTTCCTCCGGAAATCCAGGCTGGACGAGCTGCCTCAGTTCTACAATGTGCTCATCGGGGAGATGTCGCTGGTCGGCCCACGGCCCGAACGGCAGCACTACATCGACCTGATCTCCGAACGGGCGCCCCACTACCGGCACCTGCAGAAGGTCCGCCCCGGCATCACGTCCTGGGGCCAGGTCAAGTATGGATACGCCGAGAACGTGGACCAGATGGTCCAACGGCTCCGGTTTGACCTGATTTACATGGAGAACATGTCCCTCAGTCTGGACATCAAGATCCTGGCTTACACGGTCTGGATCGTCCTCCGCGGTCGGGGGAAGTGAGGCGCCGCTTCGTGGCCGGTGTCAATGCCTGCTTCATAATGAGTTAAATTCGGGCTTCAATGCCCTGCCATCTTTCTGATTTCCTGAAGGTTGTGATGGTCCTGTCGTGCGGGCTCCTTTGGGGGCTTCCGGCCAGGGCACAGGATGCCGATGACCAGTCGGTCCAGCGGTACAGAGAGCTCGTGGTGGAGGTGCTCGAGGCGCGCCTTCAGGCCGAGGTGGCGCCGGAAGGCAACCAGGTCCGGCTGCGCACCTCGCCCAACCGCCTGCTGAAGACCATGCGGGATGTGGTCCGGGCGTCGGCGCCGTACTATTTCGAAGGCGGCCTCCGTGAATTCCGCCGGTTCTCCGCCCGGGTCAGCGAGGGGGTCTCTGCGCTAGATGGAAAGACGCTGTCCGCCGCCCCGCGTGGATGGTCCGAGGAGGACTGGCGGTACTATGAGGTGGAGCGCGCCATCCAGGACGTCATGATCCTCATCGCCATGGACGTGGGGGTGTATGCCAATGGGTTCCTGTCCGGCGAGGTCCGGGCCCGGTCGGATCTTGCCCGGGACTGGGAGGACCTGCAGGGGGGCAGCGATCCGTTGAGTCCCGAGCCGCTGCCCGACTTCGGGGGCGGTGCCCGGGACGAGAGCAGCCTGGACGGGCTGGGAGGCGTTACAGGCGGTACTCGCCAGGACGACGACGCTCTCCGCGCCTTGGAAGGGGCCATCCGGGAGCTCATCGGCCGGGTCGAGGCCCTGGAACGCGGGGGGACACCCCGACCGCCTGGAGGCGGTGTGTCCGGAGGCGGATTTCCCACCGCCGGTCCCGATGGAGGATGGTCACCGGGTGGCCGGTCGACGTTCCCCGGAGGATTGCCGGAGTCGTTCACCCTGCAGTTTCCGGAGGGCAGTGCGGCCCTCGGCCTGAGCGCGGAGTATTCGCTCAACACCCTCGTGGAGTGGATGGCGGCCCGACCGGACCTCCGGGTGCTCGTCACCGGACACAGCGATGCGACGGGTGACGAGCGGACCAACATGGAACTCAGCCGCCGCCGGGCCCAAGTGGTGCGCTATTACCTTCTCGAACGGGGGGTGTCTCCCGAACGGGTGGCCTCCGCCCATTTCGGGGAAAGCCGTCCCGAATGGGGCGGGGCCTTCGACCGTCGGGTGGAGGTACAGCTGCTGGTCGATTGACCCTGAGGCTGGATTCCTCCCGCGTGCGTCACCTTTGCTTCATGAAAATCGTCTGCATCGGCCGGAACTATGCGCAGCACGCTGCGGAACTCGGCAATGCCGTTCCATCCGAGCCGCTGTTCTTCTTCAAGCCGGAGAGCGCCATCCTCCACAAGGATCACCCCTTTGCCATTCCCGAGTGGACGGAGGATTGCCACTTCGAGGTGGAGGTGATCGTGCGGATGGACCGGGCGGCCAAGTGGATCGGGGAGGAGCATGCTGGCCGGTGTTACACGACCGTCGGACTTGGCCTCGATTTCACCGCGCGGGACGTGCAGTCTGCACTCAAGGCCGCCGGCAAGCCTTGGGAAAAGGCCAAGGCGTTCGACGGGTCGGCGGTGGTGTCCCGGGAATTCGTTCCACTCGAGGAGATGGGGGGCGACATCCAGGACCTGTCCTTCAGCCTGTTGAAGAATGGGGAAACGGTTCAGTCGGGCTCCACAGCGGAGATGCTGTTTCCGGTGGACGCCCTCATCGCCCATGTGTCGCGGTACAGCACCTGGAAGACCGGCGACCTCCTGTTCACCGGCACTCCGGCCGGCGTCGGCCCTGTGCAGCCTGGTGACCGTCTCGAAGGGCGTCTCGAAGGCCGGACGATGTTCGAAGTCGACGTGGTCTGATCGGCGCGCTGGACCCCAGGCCGCCCGCGGTTCGGCCGGACCGTACCTTTGACGGATGGAGCATCAGCGCGTCTTCGTGGTCGGCTACATGGGGGTCGGAAAGAGCACGAGCGGCTCCCGCCTGGCCCGCCTCATGGACCTGCCGTTCCTCGATACGGATGCGGAGTTGTGCCGGCGTCACGACTGCAGCATCAATGCCCTGTTCGACCAGCTTGGCGAAGACGGATTCCGGAGGCTCGAACGGGACCTCCTGCGTGAATCGGTGGCGGCGCACCCCCGGGTGCTGATCTCCACCGGAGGCGGCACGCCGTGCCATGGGGACAACATGGCCTTCATGAAGGAGCACGGAACGGTGGTCTATCTGAAGATGCCCGCCATTGACCTCGTAGACCGGTTGCGCGGTCGGGCGGACCAACGTCCCCTCATCGCCGGCATCGCCGAAGAGGATCTGCCGGCCTTCGTGGCCCGGCATCTGGCCGATCGGGAATCCTCATATAGCCAGGCGCACATCACGGTGGATGCACGGCATTTCGACGGGGACCGCATGAAGTCGGTCCGCAGCCTGATCGAGGGCCGGATGGGGTTCAATCCATGAGGACGGCCTCGTCTGGACCGGGGCCGCTGAGGCGCACGTCGATGTGCGCCTTGAGGTTGGTCGAGAGGCTCATGCCCACGTAGTCGGCGCGGACCGGGAACCGCCGATGGATGCGATCCACCAGCACGCACATGGCGATGTGGCGGGGCCGAAAGGGCAGGAGGTGGGCCACCGCGTGCAGCAGGGTCCGCCCGCTGTTGAGGACGTCGTCGACCACAATGATGGTGGCCCCGTCCAGAGATTCGGCCGCGAAGTCACTGCCATGCCGGTCTGTGACGGTGATGGGGTGATCGAGCGGGGCGTCCTTGTCGAGGGACACCGTGAAGCCGGAGACGGCATTCTCCGAGATGGCCTCGAGGGCGTCCACGATGCGCCGGGCCATGACCGTGCCTTGGCCGTCAATCGCGGCGATGGCGATGAGCGGCGCGGCATGGTGGTCCTCCAGGATCTGGCGGGCGATGCGCTGGATGCACCGCTCGATGCGTTGGGCATCGAGGATGACGGCTTCTTGGGTGGGGGCGTCCGCACTCATGGAGTGCCAATTTCGGGTTTTCCGTCGTCTCCCTGCACGGCGTCCGGATTGAATTCCAACAGCGCCACCGCCTCCACGTGGGCGGTGTGCGGGAACTGGTCCACCAGCTTGAAGGCTTGGAGTCCGTATCCGGCCTCGCGGAGGGCAATGAGGTCCCGGGCCTGCGTGGCCGGGTTGCAGCTCACGTAGACGATCCGCTTGGCCCTCAACCGGATCACCTTGCGCAAGGACTTGGGGCTGATTCCGCTCCGGGGCGGGTCGAGCACGATGGTGCCAATGCGGCCCTTGTACTCGGGATGGTCCAGCAGGAACCGGCCAACGTCGGCCGCGTGGAATTCGATGCCGTCGACCCCATTGCGCTCGGCGCTCCGGCGCGCGTCTCCGATGGCCTCCTCGATGAGGTCGACCCCGACCACGGTGGTGTTGGGGCCGCCGTGCCGGGAGAGGAGCTGGGCAATGGTGCCCGTGCCGCAGAACAGGTCCATGGTCACCGGATTCGGGGCATCCGCTTCGGGCAGCGGTTCGGCGTAGGCGTACGCCATGACCTGCGCGTAGAGCCGTTCCGCGCAGCGAGGGTTGGTCTGGAAGAAGCTCCGCATCCGGATTTCGAAGTCCAGTCCATGGAGTTGCTCTACCACATGGTCGCGTCCAATCGTCAGGTGGGTCCGGCCGTCCCGGGTCTCCACCCGCTCACCGGTGTCGTCATTGAGGGTGTGGACGAATCCGGCCAGCCGGTCGCCCAGCTTGTCCTGGAGCTTTTCAGCGAATCCGGCCGAATCGAAATGGTCGAGGCCGTCGCTCGTGGTGACGAGGTTGACGAGGAGCTCGTCGGCCGTCAAGCTCCGCCGGACCACGAGGAACCGGAAAAACCCTTCCCGCTTCGGAGCGTGCCAAGGCGGCAGTCCGCTGTCCTCACACCAGGAGCGGATGTCCTTCACCAGGGGTTCGAAGGTGGGGTCGAAGAGGCCGCTGTCGCCCTCCAGATTTTCCACCGCCCACCACGTACCACGGGCCTTGAAACCGAGGAAGAACCCGTCTTCGAACTCCGCGTCCGGATCGTCTCCGGGGCTCCGGCCGATGGCGGCGAAGCTGTACTCCATCTTGTTGCGGTAGTGGAATCCGGAGGGGGAATCGACCCAGCCGGCGTACCGGGCGTCGAGGTCGGGGACCCCGCCGATGCGGCGGTAGACGTCGAGCGTGGTGCGCTCTTTCCACTCCCGCTGGGCCTCCAGGGGCAGGGTGATGTACGGAGCGCCGGGAATGGCCTGGTGCGGCGTGTCAACCTCGCCCGGGGCCCGCTTCAGCACGGCGGTGATGCGGGCTTCCGCGTGGCGTCGCTTGCAGAGGGAGACGCGCGCCCGCACCCGTTGTCCACGGATGGCATTGGGCACGAAGACGGTGAAGTCGCCGTCCTCGGTCGGCACCTTGGCGATGCCCTTGCCGCCGTAGGCGACGTCGAGGATGTCGAGCTCGAGGAGGGTGCCTTTGTGGAAGAGGCGGGATTTGCGGGCCAAGGGTCGGGACAATGTGGCAAACGCCGGTGAAGGCGGCGAAAATACGCCCCGGGCCGGTGCTACCTTGGCCTCCATGCCGCGCTTTTCCCTTCCGGGCTTCGTCCTGCTTCTCATCGGCCTGCAGTCCCTGCCGTCGAGTGCCCAGCATCCGGACGAGGTGGCCGTCGTGACGTTCAACATCCGCTACGACAACCCGGGGGATCCCGTCTCCTGGGCCGAGCGCCGTGAGACCGTCATCGGCTCGGTGTCCTGGTACGATCTGCTGGGATTCCAAGAGGTCCTGGCCCACCAGATGGACGACCTCGTGGCCGGACTGCCCCGACACGATTCCTATGGCGTGGGCCGGGACGACGGCGCGCGCGCCGGGGAAGCCTGTCCCATCTTCTGGAATCGGGACCGCTTCGAGCGCATCCACGCCGAGACCCTGTGGCTGAGCCCGACGCCCAAAGAGGTCGGATCGATTGGTTGGGATGCCGAACTGCCGCGCATTGCGACGGTGGTGGTCCTCCATGACCGGCAGACCGGCAAGGTGTTCCGCATCATCAACGCCCACTTTAGCCACATCGGGGAGGTGGCGCGAGAAGCCTCCGCGCGGATGCTCTCCATGCGGATGGCCGGCAGCACCGCCGATGTCAACCTGCTGATGGGAGACTTCAATGCGGAACCCGGTTCGCCAGCCCTTGATGTGCTGACGTCGGGTCGGCTGGCCGACGCCCACGATGCGGCCCGCAAGCGGTGCCGCCAGAAGATTGGAACCTACACCGGCTTTGCGACGACTGGACTGCGGGGCGCTCCGCGCATCGACCACCTGCTGGTCGACGGAGGGGAGGTCCTGTGGTACTGTACCGAGGAACGCATCCTCGATGGTTTCTACATGTCGGATCACCTGCCGGTGTACATCGCCCTGATGCCATGACCCTCAAGGACGGGCTTGCTTTCTGGGGAGGCCCGGTCGGGTTCGTCCTCGCGTTGGCGCTCCTGCCTGGAGGCGAGGTCCACCAAGGAGCCTTGGCCGGCACGGCCTGGTGGATGCTATGGTGGTGGATCGGCGGGGCCGTGCCCCTCGGACCGACCAGCCTGCTTCCGCTCGCCCTGTTTCCCGTCTTCGGGGTGATGGACCTCTCGGCCACGGCCGCCCCCTTCGGCTCCCGCTTCATCTGGCTCTTCTTGGGGGGCTTTGTTCTCGCCCTGGCGCTCGAGCGCCACGGGCTGCACCGCCGCTTTGCCCTGCACCTGCTTCACCGGCTTGGTGGCGGGCCGCGCCGGACCTTGTTCGGTTTCATGCTGGCCACAGCCTTGCTCAGCATGTGGATTTCCAACACGGCGACCACCCTGATGATGCTCCCCATGGCCACGGCGGTGCTCGGGCTGCTCGAGGAGCGGGAGGGACGGCTCCCGTGGGGTCCGGCCCTCATCCTGGGCGTCGCCTATGGCGCCAACACCGGGGGGATGGCCACCCTCGTCGGGACCCCGCCCAATGCGGCGCTGGCCGGTGTGGCGAACGACCGGTTCGGGGTGGAGATCGGATTTGTCGAGTGGATGTCGGTGGGCCTGCCCATCTCGGCCGTTGTGCTGCTCTTGGTTTACGCGCTGCTGGTGGCCGTGCACCGGCTGCCGGAGGGTGGAGGAAGCGGCGGGTCGCGGGAGGTGGTCCAGCGGGAACTGCAGGCCCTTTCCTCCATGGGAACCGCCGAGAAGCGGGTGATGGTTCTGTTCCTCGGCACAGCGCTGCTGTGGATGTTCCGCCGGCCATTGAACGTCTGGCTCGCCCAATGGGAGTTGGCCCTCAACGACACCTCTGTGGCGGTCGTGGCGGCCATCGCGTGCTTCGCTTTGCCGGCGGGAGGAGACCAGGACAAGGCGGACCGCCTCCTTGAGGCGCGGGACCTCGGTCGGTTGCCTTGGGACATCCTGTTGCTGTTCGGCGGCGGACTGGCCCTGGCCAAGGGATTCGAGGCGGCCGGGTGGGCCGGCCTCCTGGCCGATGGGGCGGCCGGCCTGGGATGGTCGGCCGGGGCGATGCTCATCCTCGTCACCGCCATTGGCCTCTTTGCAACGGAGTTGATGAGCAACCTGGCCCTGACTCTACTCCTGACCCCGGTGGCGGGCATCCTGGCCATTGGGATGGGGGTGCATCCGCTGTATTTCGCGGCTCCAGTGGCCCTGGCCTCAAGTGGCGCCTTCATGCTGCCCATGGCGACCCCGCCCAACGCCATCGTCTTCTCTTCCGGCCGCATCCGCATGGCGGAGATGGCCCGGGTCGGCCTGCTGCTCAACTTGGTGACCCTCGCAGCCATCCTGTTGCTCTGGATGACGCTCGCGCCGGCCGAGTGGCGCTGAGAAATCGACGAACTTGACTTTGGCGCCGATGTAGGCTATCTTTAAAAGGACCAGATTGTCCTTTTTGGGCCATGAACCGCTTGCTTCGTCACCTTCTTCTCCTCAGTCTTTTGGGTGCTTGTGTCCCGTCGTGGTCGCAAGGCGGTTGGAATCCTGACTACAACGGCGATGGCACCATCACGGCGTCCGATCTCACCGGGTTCCTGACTGCCTGGGAGATGTCGGTGGACTCCATCGTCAAGTCAGCGTGGGAAATCCACTGTGACGACATGATGGAAGGTCTGGTCCCCTTGGACAGTGTGGAGTTTACCCTCGCCGCCATGGACATCCAACTGCGGGAGGATTCGACAGGGGAGATGCAGCTCGACACGGCTTGGGTGGACCAGACGTGGATGATCACGAACATCCCGATTGAATTCAACCATGTCCGCTTCTTCGGACCCACGCCCTTCGTCACGGGACAGGTCAGCTACCATCCGGTGACCGATAGCTACCTCTGGTACATGGAATTTAACGAGAGCCTGCTGTTCACGCCCGAAGACAATCCATTGGGTGAATTGCAGGCGGTCGGATGGTTCCAGAACATCTACGTGTTCGAAGAGCTCTTCCCGCACGCCGGATCCATCCTGTTTCCCTACGACGGCCGGTGGGAGCTGGGACCCCGCTACCAGGGCGGTGATTACGGCACGGAGACCTGGACGGTCCTCGATTATTCCGTGACCTTCCACGGCACGCCGTGACCCGGACAACCTGCACAGCCCGGCGGGTGTTCCATCTTTGTCCCATGGCCCCGCGTCTCCTTGTGCCCCGACCCGTCCGCTTCGGCCTCGCCGCCGTGGTGCTTGTGTGGGTGGGGTGCGGCCAAGATCCGCCGGTGCCCGATCCCATCCCGCCGACCTACATGGACTTCCTGCAGGTGCCGGAAGGCTGGACCCTGCCGGAGTTTCCCGAGGACAACGGGTTCACCGATGTGCGGTGGGCCCTCGGACGCGCGCTCTTCTTTGACCCGCGGTTGTCGATCGATGGTGCGGTGAGCTGCGCCACCTGCCACATTCCAGAGCGCGCCTTCACGGCGCCCGAGCCGGTCACGCCCGGCGCCCTTGGCGCCGTGGGGGAGCGCAATGCGGCCACCTTGACCAACGCCGTCTACCAGCCCCACTTCATGTCCGAGGGCGGGGTCCCGACCCTTGAGATGCAGGTGCTCGTCCCGCTCCAGGAACCCAGTGAGATGGCGCACAACATCGTGACCATCTGCGAGGAGCTGGCCGAGGACTACGCCATCCAATCAGAGGCTGCCTATGGCCGGGAACTCGATCCGTTCGTGATGACCCGCGCGCTCGCCACCTTCCAGCGGAGCCTGCTCAGCGGGGACGCGCCGTGGGACCGTTGGCAACGAGGAGAGCCGGTGGCCGCCGCGGTGGAAGCCGGGGCCGCCCTGTTCGGCGGGGAGGGCCTTGGATGCGACCGGTGCCACACTCCGCCCCTCTTCACCACGCACGGCTTCGCCAACAACGGCCTCGAGTCGGTCTCGGTGGACCCGGGCCGGTGGCGTCTCACCGGCGAGCCGTCGGACAGTGGGGCCTTCAAGATTCCCACGCTGCGCAACATCGGCTTCACCGCGCCCTACATGCACGATGGGCGGTTCGCCACACTGGAGGAGGTGGTGGACCACTATGCCACGGGCGGCGCCGGCCATGCCCATCAGGATTCCCTTTTGGCCCCGTTCACCTTGTCCTCCGCGGAACGGACCGAGTTGCTTGCTTTCCTGTCCGCGTTAAACGACACGGCTTTTGTGCTCGATGCGCGGTGGCAACCCTGAGGGGGTTAACTTGAAGACCGCGTGCAATCTCCGTTGACCCTTTCCCGCCTGTTGATGTTGGTGGTCCTGCTTGGGACCCTGCCCGCCTCCCTGCTTGCCCAGCCGGACGATCCGGGTGACCTGACATTGGGTTCCCTGAGGACCTGGATCAAGGCCAATTGGTACGATGGGCTGTTTGACGACCTGGGGTACAACGGGGCCCGGAGCCAGATGTATGGCTATGTGGACGCCGATGGTGGTCAGATCGAGTGCATTTACACCGGATTCCAGCAGGCGAGCGGCTTTGTGACCTATCCCAATCCGATCAACGCGGAGCATCTCGTTCCGCAATCCTTCTACGGAGGAGTCAGCCCCATGAAGTCCGACATCTGGTCGATTCGACCTTGTCATGGCTCGGCCAACTTGGCGCGAAGCAACGACCCTTACGGTGAGGTGGCCGACGGCAGTGCGCAATGGTATGGGGTGACCGCGTCCGGAGCGTACCTCAGCACGGGGTCAGTGCCCTCCAACGCCGACGACTTCAGCGAAGGGTCCGGCAACCTCTGGGAGCCCCGCGAGGAGAAGAAGGGCGACGTGGCGCGCTCGGTCTTCTACTTCTACACCATGTACCCCACTCAGGCGGGCGTCCTCGCCGACGTGGGGGACCCAGACATGCTCTACCAGTGGCACCTCGACGATCCCGTGGACCCGTCCGAGGTCACGCGCAACAACCGCACCGAGGTGGCGCAGGGCAACCGCAATCCTTACGTCGACCACCCCGAGTGGGTCTACGA
>JAYYEI010000071.1:0-8451 GCA_036159995.1 Bacteroidota bacterium | reverse complement strand
AACGACGACACCGCTCCGAGCATCACGGCTCCGGCCAATGCTACGGTGGAGTGTGACGGCATGGGCAACGAGGCCGATCTGGCTGCGTTCCTGTCCGGCGCCACGGCGACCGACAACTGCAGCGACGTGACGATCGAGCATGACTTCACGGCCCTCAGCGACCTCTGTGGCGCAACGGGTGCCGCGACGGTGACCTTCACCGCCACGGATGCCTGCGGCAACAGCAGCAGCGCTTCCGCCACGTTCACCATCGAGGACACCACGGCCCCGAGCCTGGAGATTGAGGGCCCGGCCAACCAGGACCTCACCCAGAACGCCACCTGTGACATCGACACGAGTGTGGACGCCCTGGGCACGGTGACCTACACGGCCGGCGACGCCTGCGGCAGCGCTTCCGTGGAGATCACGCATGAGGACGGCGATGCCCTGTACACGTGTGACGGAGACGACGACCTGCTTGAGGGCAGCTACACGTTCGAGCGGACCTTCACGGCCACCGCCACGGACGAGTGCGGCCTCACGACCACGGCCACGTACGTCCAGACGATCACCGTGACCGATGCCACCGCTCCGAACTTCACCAGCACCGGTGACGTGGAGAATGGCGAAGTCCAGTCCGTCTGTTGCGAGAGCCACCTCGGCGAGGTGACGATTCCGGACGCCGTGGAGCCCACCTACGCTGACAACTGCGACTCCGATGTGGCCTACACCATGACGGAGACCTACGTCGGTGCTTACGCTCCGACCGACGATGTGGATCTGTTCTGCCTGAGCAACACGCCCGCCGCATTCGAGGATGGCGAGACGTGTAACGGCTACGACCCGCACAGCCTGCGGATCTTCGCCCTGCCCGGAGGAGCTGAGTTCTACACGGCTGCCGGTCCTGGCCTCGTGGCCCACAACGCGGACGGTACGTGGACGCTGACCCAGTCCGTGGTGGCTGCTGACGGCTCCAATGCCGGATGGGACATCACGGTGACCTACGGTGCCGCCCTCGGGTGGGACGACTGGAGCAACCAGGCCTTCCCGACCGGGTACAAGCGCGACTGTGGCGACCTGATCGACGACCATGAGAACTGGGAGTACCGCATCATGGAGTTCGGCTCGCTGTCCGGCACGGGAGACTATACCGGTTCCGGCCTGATCCTGTCGCACGCTCCGAGCAACAACTACTATGCGTTCCAATTGGGCCTCGGTGCCAACAACATGAACAACGAGTACGGTTACAGCGGGTGGTTCACCTACTCGGGTGAATTCCTAGGCAACACGATCATGGGATCCGGCGACCTGTTCGGTGACCTCGATTGCTGCCTGCCCTGGAGCATCGAGCGGGATTACGCCATCGTCGATGACTGCGGCAATGCCAATGGCTTCGCCTACAGCGTCGAGGTCAACGGTGAGGACTGCGAGGATGCCGACGGTGCTCAGGTCAGCGGAGGCCAAGCCGGGGATCACACGCCGACCATCCTCGGTGGTGCAGGCGATGTGATGACGGGCAAGACCCCGATCCGCGTCACCAACCTCCAGCCGAACCCGACCAATGACATCAGCCAGCTCGGCTTCGTGGTCGACTACAACATGCGCATCCGAGTCGACCTCGTCGGCATGGACGGTGCACTCGTGGCCGAACTCTACGACGGCATCGCCCAGTCCGGTGTGAACCACACCCTCGACGTGGATGCCGGAAGCCTGAACAATGGCATGTACCAGATCCGCCTGTCCAGCAGCGCGTACCTGGTCGTCAAGAAGTTGCTCGTGAGTGAGTGATTCAAGGAGGCCTCAGGGCCGCAAACCAAACCAAGCGAAAGCCACCCTGCGGGGTGGCTTTCTGCTTTTCCGAAACCGGGAGGGAGAGGAAAGTGACGAGGTTATAATTCAGTCCGGAATGCGTTTTATGGAGACCGGGATTTTGTGAGAACAGGCTGGCACAGACCACATTACAATCGATTGATTTGATGGCATCCTCAGTCAGATTGTGCTTATCTCCTTTCGGTCGTCCATATATGTGTTTTCACGGGAGGTTCGTAGGAATCTTCGGACTTTACCCCTACCAAAAACTACCCCATGACCAAGTCGCTTGCCCGGTCCATTTCGGCCCTCCTCGCGTTCTGTTTTGTCTGCTTGGGCGCTTCCGCTCAGACCCTCTTCACGGAGGGGTTTGAAAACGAAACGCCTTTCGACGCCGACAACCTGTGCTCACCTGGAAACGAGTACGCCCCTGCGGATGAGAATTGGGCCCTGGGCCCAGCCTGTGCCGTTCCGACCAACGGAATTCCGCAGTTGATCGAGTTCGACGGCGACACGCACCTTGTTTACAACAACCAATACGGTGCGGACAGCGAAGTGTTCAACTCGGCCACCATCGACATTTCTGATGAAACTGATGTCGTGATCAGCTTCGATGCGCGGAGCATGGGTGACCTCGAAAGTGGAGGAGGTGTGCTCGATGAATTTGACGTCTATGTGGTCATGGATGGAGTGGAATCCAACATCTTCTCCGTTGATGCTCACGTCGATGGGACGTCCAAGGGAGGGGATGATGCGGTGCGCACCTATGCTTATTCCGAGCCCTTTGCGGCGACCGGGGACGAGATGTTCATTCGTTTGAAGGTCAAGATTTCCGCTGCAGCAGGCCAGGAGCAGTATGCCCTCAGCAATCTGTCCATCTGTGTGGACAGCAACGGAGACGGCGATTGCTCGTCCTGTGACGACCCCCTCGAATTCGACCCGCCGCTCGACAGCCCGACGGTCGTGGAATGTCTGGATGAACTTCCGACCGAGTGTGATGCCACGCAAGGAGCCACCCGGGGTGTGGTGTCCTGCGGATTGTCCTCGGATGTCCAAAGCCGGACGGTGTGCACGGCCACTACGGCCATGGGCACGGGGCCGGATGGAGCCATTGCGTTGTTCGACATCGATGGGGATGGGGCCGATGACCGTTTTTTCGTGCCCACGGGTGCGGGCTTGACCCTGACCCAATTCGAAAATGGTGTGGCCATCGTGTCCGGCCAGGTTCAAGATGTGGACGACCCGACGGCCATCCTCGACGTGAACATCTTCTACGACAATGGCGTCTCCGGCGCCGATTGGACGGGGGGGTACAAGACCGACATGAGCTGCATGATTCCGGTGACCGGCAATGCCACCACCGATGAGTGGTCTATTTACCTGTTGAACAGTGGGCTGAGCTTCTTGACAGGCTCCGGCAGCTTGGATGGGACCACCCTGCAGCTCACCCATTCGCCGTCCACCGAGTACTTCGGGTTCCAGGTGGGTGAATCGGCCAATGACCGCAACTGCAACTACGGTGCAGGTGGTTGGTTTGCTTATGAAGGCTTCCTCAACGGTTCGGCCATTCAGGGTGGAACAGGAGACGTTCTCCTTGACCTCGAGTGCAGCGAGGAGATCAACAACGACTGCGGTGATCAGGAGTCCACGGTCACTCTGTATTACGCGGCATTCGACGCGGACTGTGGAGATGTCATCCAGGGAAGTGAAACCTACTCGCGAGAGGACACGGAAGGCCCTGAATTCGTCAACCCACCCCAGGACATGGAGGTCGCTTGCACGGACTGGTATCTGGCGGTTCCGACGGTCACGGTCACTGACAATTGTGAGGACAGCGACGCAGTGGCACCCACTGTCACTTTCGAAGAAGACACCATTGCCCAGACAGGATCAGGGTGTCTGACTGTGGTCCGCTCCTGGACGGCCGAGGATTGCAGTGGCAACCAGACCGGGCACCAGCAGGTCATCACCGTCGTGGACAACAATGGCCCGACCATCACTGGCGGTGCGGATTATGAAGCCCAGTGCGATGGCGATGGAAATCCCGATGAACTCAGCATGTGGTTGTCGTCCAATGGTGGCGCTTCCGCAACCGATGATTGCGGAACAGTCAGCTGGAGCCATGACTACACCGATGGAGACCTCAGTGATGGATGCGGCGCGACCGGAACGGTCGATGTGACCTTCACCGCAGCGGATGATTGCGGCAACGAAAGCGACATCACCCTGACCTTCACGATTGTGGATGAGACGGCCCCCACGCTGAACGTGACCTCGGCGGTTGATGTGGCTTGCGAGACGTACAGTGCCACGGGCATCTATGGGGCCACGGCCACGGACATCTGTGGCGACGCAGCGGTCGAGCTCGTGTCTGTGACCGATGTGAGCAGTGGATGCCCGCAGTACCTCCACGTGTACAAGGCGGTGGATGACTGTGGCAATGAGAGTGCCACCATTGACCAGGTGGTGAGCCTCGTGGACGAAGAGGATCCCGTGGTCAACATCACGTGTCCCGCGAACTACGCGGCCTACCTCGACGGGGATTGCCTCACCGACATTTCTCCCGCAGCCGCTGGAACGGCCACGGCGACGGCCACGGACAATTGTTCCACGCCTGCGCCGACCGTGACCTATTCCGATGGCACACCGACGCCGGGCTGTGGCAGCAACTATTCCTTCGTCCGGACCTGGTCCGCGACGGCGGAGGATGAGTGTGGAAACAGCACGACGGTGACCTGTGATCAGACCATCACGGTGTCCGACGAGATTGATCCCGTCATCACCTGTCCGGCCAACGTGACGGTGGAATGTGACGGCATGGGCAATGCGGCTGACCTGGCCACCTTCCTGGCTGGAGCCAGCGCCACGGACAACTGCGACATGGACGTGGACATCACCAACGACTACGCGGCCCTGAGCAACGGATGCGGTGCCACGGGCAGCGCGACGGTCATCTTCACGGCCACGGACGACTGCGGCAACACGAGCACGTGCTCCGCGACATTCACCATCACGGACACCACCAACCCGAGCATCGACACGGACGCCTCCAACGAGACCGTGGAGTGCGATGGTTCGGGCAATACGGCCGCTCTGAACGCTTGGCTTGCCGACAACGGCGGGGCCGAGGCGAGCGATGTCTGTGGCGGCGTGACGTGGACCAACAACCACAGCGCGTTGAGTGATGATTGCGGTGCCACGGGCAGCACGACGGTGACCTTCACGGCGACGGACGACTGCGGCAACGCCAGCACGACTCAGGCGACCTTCACCATTGAAGACACTACGGCCCCGGAATGGGACGAGTATGCCGTCTATGCCTACGCGGCCTGCGAAGATGTGCTCGACCCCACTGACCCGACGCTCGTTCCGATCACCGCATCCGACGATTGCGGCAGCGTGACCTATTCCATCGAAGCCTACCAGCTTTCTGGAGGATGTCCGGGGACCTGGATGCGGGTCTGGACGGCCACGGACGAATGCGGCAACGAGTCGGTCGAAGCGGATCAGTATCTCCAACTCTACGACATCATCAAGCCAGTTCCGGTCATCACCTGTCCGGCCGACTACACGGTGAGTGCGGATGGCGACTGTGAGGCCGACACCACGCCGACTGCAGCCGGAGAGGCTACGGCGACGGCCACGGACAACTGTGACGAAGACGTGGAAATCGTCATCACGTATGCCGACGGTGAGGTCACTGACGTCTGCGAGGGATCCTACTCCTTCACACGGACGTGGACCGCCATGGCCACGGACGATTGCGACAATGTGGAGACCGATTCCTGCGACCAGCTGATTACGGTCAATGACGACACGGCGCCTGAGATTTCCGGAGGTGCAGACGAAACCGTGGAATGCGACGGGTCCGGCAACAGCGACGAGCTGACGACTTGGCTCAATTCCAATGGTGGCGCAACGGCCACGGACAACTGCAGTGAGATCACCTGGAGCCACAACTACACCGAGTGCGATGGTGGCCTCGGCATGTTCACCACCTTCCGCCAAGGGGATTGGGGAAGCAGCAACGGCAACAACCCTGCCGCCGCTTCGCTCGATTCTGATTTTGATTCCGTCTTCCCGGATGGTGTGAGCGTCGGATGTGGGGATGGGTACGAGCTCGTCTTCACGACGGCGGATGCCATCGACACGTACCTGCCCTGCACGGGTGGGGCGCAGGACCTCGTCCTGACGCATGGCGGTGCGAATCCCACAGAAGATGCGGTCGATCCGACGTGCTGGGACAATGCCCTCGTCTCCCACCTCCTGACGGCAAAGTTGAATGTCGCCTTTGACGCGGCCGACCCGAGTTTCAGCGCTTCCGATGTGGCCGTTGGCGACCTGGTCATCCAGGATGGTCCGTTCTATGGAATGTCCATCAGTGACGTCATCGAGATTTCCGATGGTGTCCTCGGCGATTGCCGCAATGACTACACCCCGCAGCAGTGCCGGGTGGCCCTGCGTGCCTTCAACAAGAACTACGATGATGGAACCGACAACCTCGGATTCATGCAGATCGCGGGCTGCTTCACGGATGAGTGTGCAGCCACGGGTCAAGCCATTGTGACGTTCACGGCCACCGATGATTGCGAGAACAGCAGCTCTGTGACCTTGACGTTCACCATCGAGGACACGACAGCACCGATGATTTCCGGTGACCCCGTGGCCAGCGTCTCCTGCGACGAGTGGATGTGCGATGCCGAGGCTCTCGAGGAGCTGGGCATCTTCACGGTGTCGGAGGATTGTGGAGACTATACCATGACCATCTCCTGCAACGCCCAGAGTGGAGATTGCGTGACGCCGATTCCGGCCTATGACATTACCGTAACGGCCACGGATGAATGTGGGAACGAGAGTGCCCAGTTCATGCAAATCGTGAATCTGTATGACGATGAGGATCCGGTTCCCAGCATCAGCTGCCCGGCAGACTACTCCACCACGGCCGATGCGTCCTGTATGGCGGATGTGACCCCGGCCGTAGCCGGCGAGGCGACCGGAACGGCCACGGACAATTGTGATTCCGCTCCGGAAGTCACCATCACGTACAGCGATGGTCCGACGACCTCCACTTGTGAGGGGAGCTATTCCTTCACCCGGACGTGGACGGCCACGGCCGAGGACCACTGTGAGAACACGGCGAGCACCAGCTGCGAGCAGCTCATCACGGTCACAGACGATACCGATCCCGAGATTTCCTGTCCGGCCAATGTGACGGTGGAGTGCGATGGCATGGGCAATGCGGCCGACCTGGCCACCTTCCTCGCCGGAGCCAGTGCCACGGACAATTGCGACACGGACGTGGAGATCACGAACAACTACATGGAGTTGAGCGACGGTTGCGGCGCCACCGGCAGCGCGACGGTGACGTTCACGGCCACGGACGACTGCGGCAACACCAGCACGTGTTCGGCCACGTTCACGATCGTGGACACGACCAACCCTGACATTGACACGGCTGCCTCCGACGAGACGGTTGAGTGCGACGGCATGGGCAACACGGCTGCCTTCGCTGCTTGGCTTGCTGACAACGGTGGCGCTGAGGCCAGCGATGTCTGCGGCGGTGTGACCTGGAGCAACAACAGCATGGGCTTGAGCGACGACTGCGGCGCTACGGGCAGTGAGACGGTGACCTTCACCGCTACTGACGACTGCGGCAACGCGACCTCGACGACTGCGACATTTACCATTGAGGACACCGAGTCTCCCAGTATGGATACTTGGGCTTCCAACCTCACAGTTGAATGTGATGGTTTGGGCAACCAATCCGACCTTGACGAATGGTTGAGTTCCAACGGAGGAGCAGCAGCCAGCGACGCATGCAGCGGCTTGCTCTGGAGTTACGGCTGTTGCTCGACGTTGAGCGACGAGTGCGGCGCAACAGGTTCTGCGACCGTCACTTTCTACGCTACTGACTACTGCGCCAACGTGACCTCGACGACGGCCACGTTCACGATCGAGGACACCACGGCCCCGAGCATCGACACGGCTGCCTCCGACGAGACGGTGGAGTGCGACGGCATGGGCAACACGGCCGCCTTCGCTGCTTGGCTTGCTGACAACGGTGGCGCTGAGGCCAGCGATGTCTGCGGCGGTGTGACCTGGAGCAACAACAGCACGGGTCTGAGCGACGACTGCGGCGCCACGGGCAGTGAGACGGTGACGTTCACGGCCACGGACGACTGCGGCAACATGAGCACGACGACGGCCACGTTCACGATCGAGGACACGACCAACCCTGACATCGACACGGCCGCCTCCGACGAGACGGTTGAGTGCGACGGCATGGGCAACACGGCGGCTTACGCTGCTTGGCTTGCTGATAACGGTGGCGCTGAGGCCAGCGATGTCTGCGGCGGCGTGACCTGGAGCCATGAAGTGCTCGAGACGGGTGACGACTGCGGCGGAGCGGTCGGCTACTCCGTTGTGGAATTCACGGCGACGGACGACTGCGGCAATGCCAGCAGCACGACGGCCACGTTCACCATTGAGGACACCACGGCTCCGGAGATCACCGCGTCCAACGAGGTGGATGTCCCGTGCGATGAGTACGATGCCACCACGGCTTACGACTACTCGGCTTCAGACGACTGCAGCGACGTGACCACGACCATCGAAGACCTGTTCTTCAGTGGTGCCTGCGAGGGCACGTACCAGCGGACTTAC
>JAYYEI010000070.1:0-101708 GCA_036159995.1 Bacteroidota bacterium | reverse complement strand
GCATGGAGCCCATGATGGCCCGGTTCGGCATGCGCATGCCGGCCACCTCCAAAGGCTGCATGAGGTGCGGATAACGGGGATGGGAAGGCGCAGGACCGGTCATGGACACAAGGTCGGGAAAACCCGGTCAATCCATTACGGCCGAGCAGGACTCCCCATAGTAGGACAGCACCTCCAGGATGTCCGCGACCCCAATCAAGCCGTCCCCGTTGACGTCCGGAGGACAGGTGGGGTCAGCCAACACGCATTGCTCGTCCGCTACGGACCACACCGTTCCCGGTCCGCAGAATCCTTGGTAGGTGCAGGACCCATCGTCAACCGTGGCCTCGGGATTGTAGTTGTCCGCCACAGACACAGTACACCCCGAAATGCCATCCTCGAGCAGGGCCCAGTCCACTGCGAACTCCACCTCGAACAGACCATGGAACCACAGCACGCGGCCTGACATGGGCTCGCCCACCACGGCCCACCTAGATGACTCGGAGGACTCCATTCCGTTCCATTCGATGCCCGTCCACTTCGGCGGGGCCATGACATGAAGCAGCACGGAATCGCCGCTCACGGGACCGAACTCGACGTGGACCTCCTCGGCTCCCTCGACGATGTGATATGCCGAATCCGCCGCAACGTCGTGAAGGACCCATCGCATCCCATCCGGCCAGAAGACCTCGAGGCTGTCCGCCCCAGCGGACTCGCCCAAACCAAAAAACTGTGTCGTTGAATGCTGAGCAAACAGATCCTCCCCGGCCCGCAAGGTTCTTTGCTGTGTCTGTCCTGCGTTGTGCAGGACCATGCGCGTGCCGATGGCTTCGGAGTTGGCGTGGGTCCCGCAGACAGCCACGGTCAAACCTTGTCGGTTGGGATGAATTGTCTCCACCTCATTGATCCACACCGTTGCGAACGGTCCCGTGCCCAACCCAACCCCATCCGGATCTCCATCCCCATCGAGATCCCCCCGAACGATGCAGTGCATCGGCCGGTCCCGGCCAGGCCATGAAGTGGTATCCTCTTCAAAGGCGATGCTCTCTAAGTCAGTCAACGGGGGTTGTCGGTACAGACCATTGTCATAAAACTCCACCTCACCGCCATCCCCAGGAAAGTTGAACGGATTCGTGGCCACCACCAATTCCTCGACGCCATCGAGGTCTTGGTCGACCCAGACCGCACTCCACGACCACCGTGCCTCATCCAGACCGACTTCCGCCGCCTGTTCAACCCACACTCCATCGGCATTCCGGTTGAAGAATGCGGCCGTCTCAAGCGTGTAAGGATAGAATTCATCCGCCTCCTGATTGGTCACGAAGATCTCCTCCAGCCCATCCCCGTCCGGATCCCCAATGGTGATGGACATGGAAGACAACGAAACATCCAAACCAAGCGCCTCAGAAGATTCAGAAAAGGTCCAGTCCCCGTTGTTGAGGTAGGCCTGGTTGGTCATGTCGCAGTCAAACTCCACCCCAGCATCGTTGATCACGAAGAGGTCGATGAGCTCATCGTCATCCAAATGCATCCAAGCCGCCTGGAACGATGACCGATGGCCATCGGCGATGGCCGAGGACATTGACACATCCACGAAGGCACCGGAATCCTGCCGAAACAACACATTGTCCGACACCCAATGCCCTTCACACGGCAAGGAATACACGGGCACCATGACATCCAGATCCCCATCCCCCTCGATGTCGTGAAAGGCCATGCCCGCAGCATGTCGGTTCTGCAGCCCATCGAACCCCCACTCCTCTGTCCGGTCGACGAAGGTTCCGTTCACATTGATCCAGACTTGGCTCCGCGAAACCGTCCCCGCCCCAGACAGCAAGGAAATGGACATCCCGGCCGTGTGCAGGAAATCCCGATCGCCATCGTTGTCGATGTCAAGCCACATAAGGGACAACGGGCGTCCAGCCCCAGCCGTGATGCCGAGATCGATCGGCGTGAATCCCTGTGGGCCTCCGGCATGAAACTCCAAGGAGCCGGACGCATTCGTGAGCGTCAGGTCATCCCATCCATCCAGGTTGAAGTCCACAAAACTCAGGCCCTGGCCGAGGAAGTTCGTGTAGGCCACGATGCCGGGATCCGGATCGGCCAACGTCCATTGACCACGGGCCGACAAGCCGACCAAAATCAGCGCAGCGACAATCGGCCAACGACAGCAGGACAATGGCTTGGACGGGCATCCCAGCATGGCCCAAGAAGGTACGAATGCCCGACCGCCCAGAACTCAATCCAATTCGGGGAACCGGTCCACGAATTCGTTTCTGCGACCGCGGGACGGCAGGATCTGATAAATGAACCGGCGGTTGTCCTCCTTGAAGCGGCGCTTGTCATCCTTCAGCTCGGTGATGGCATCGATGAACTGCTGGTCCTTGCTGGTGATGTTCATCACGCCATTGCGGTATTCGAAATAGTACCAATTCTCCTCGTCGAGGTGGAAATAGATCCGGAGGATGCCGTTGGTGCCGGCCAGGCTCCATTCCACGCGGCCCGGCACCCGACGGAAAACCGGCAGCTTGTCCATCGAGACAATGCCAATTCCGTTTTCTCCGCTGATGAAGGCGTCTTCGCTGGCATCCCACGTCAGGTCGAGGCCGGTCAGCAGCAACCGGTGCTGGATGGACGCCGGCGTCTTCTTGAACACCCCCATCAAGGTCATCCCGCCCAGCACCTCGTCGGCACCCTCCAAGCCGAGCCATTCGCGCAGCGTAGGTTCGAACGTGGTCTGCGTCACATCCAGCGGAAGCGCCGTCGGCCAGGCCTGGATGCGCTCGGCGAGCAGCTTCCACACCGCATCGTCAAAGGGGAAATCAATGCCGGCGGTCAACGACGCCTCGATGCCCGTCCCGGTCGGGAACGCCTTGATCGATCCGGCCGATCGTTGGGTCACCATGCCGTAATCGACGGGCAACACGACCGGGCCGGAACCGGTCACTGCGCATTGGCCCGCCTCCAATTCGATGAGGGTGCCCGGCAGATTGGGCTGCATCATCTTCTCCGGCGAGCCGGCCTGGTACTTGCCCTCCCGCTTGTCGTACCGCAATTCGCCACTGGCGGCGAGGATGGGGAACTCCCGGCTGGACCGGTTCTCGTCCACAAAGGCCCCATAGGGACCGCCGCCCGGCTCGTCGATGTCGCGCAGGTACGCCCCGATGCCGAGGTGGTCCATCATGGGCGACCGCAGGGCCGTGTCGATCGGAATGCGGACATCCTTGGGGTCGATGACCGCCTCGAAGAGCAACTGCTGCTTGTCCGTTTCCGGACACGCCGCCTCGAGGGACACCGCCCCGTCGAATTCCAGATGCTCCCGGGCAGCGGCGAGACGGACCGCTCCAGAGAATCCGAAGAAGGGACTCAGGCCGAAGCCGTCCTGGATGGGGATCACCCCCTGTCCGACCGTCTCCCCGCTGGTGTCCACCTCGACCTCCTCGAAGCGAATCAGCTGCTCGAGGCCGTTCTCATCCTCGTAAAAGAGGCTCGCCTCGGCCTCGTAATCGAAGCGGCCGAGGATGTCGACCTGCGCATCGAACAAGCGGTGGTGACGCGTGACGACGTTGGCCACGACGACGGCCCGATACAGCCGGTCCATCTGCGCACGGCGGCGCACGGTCACCCGCCCACTGTCCGGCTCGACGAAGGCATCGGCCGTCCGAATGAACTTGACCGCCTCGCACTGGATGACCGCCTCCGAGATGTCGTAGAAGGCCGTCGGTGCCAGGAAATTCAGGCTATCCTGGTCGTTCCGGGTCGAGTAGAAATTGGACTGGGAGACAGCGTCGTCCGTGTCGATCACGAAGTCCTGAAGCGGCTCACGGCTGGACGTCATTTCCATCTCGTCCTTGTCCATGTACCACTTGAACTCATCCATGTAGCAGATGTATTGGTTGGCCGGAAGCTCAATCTTGGTCTCCCCGTCATTGGACGCGAATTCGCCCACACGCTCATCGAAATCGATGGTGCAGTGCACATTGTCCGTCTTGAAGGCCAAGGCCCCCTCCACGCGCTGGTCCAGCTGGAAGGCGGCCGTGTCGCTGAGGATGCGGCGGCGGTCCAATTCGAAGAGGTTGGACGTCAGGGAGGCACCGCTGAACCGCATCGTTCCGGCCCCCGTCATGCCGGCATCGCCGAGCGTGAGGGCCCCGTCGAGCTCGCTCTCCCCCTCGAACACCCGGATCGGAATGTCCTCGGAGCGGACCGTCAAGCTCGATTTGCGGGGTTCAAACAGAACCGCCACCCCTTCGCCCTGTGCTTCCGGTACAGGGGGAGGTCCTGCCGATTCGGCATTGGTGAACACCTGCGCCACGCCCTTCGTGCTGTCCGGCAACAGCACGAACCGATCGCTTTCCGCATGGGCCGTCCGAAAATCCAGCTTTCCGCCGCCCTGAAGGCCGCCTCCATCCAGCGTCAAGTCTTCATCAAACGTGCCTGCACCACCGTACACCGAATAGCCGCCGACCGGCGTTTCCGTGCGGAACCCGAGGTGGAGGTCGTCCATGACCCGGAGCCGCTCGGTCAAAGGGGGCAGCAAATCCCCCGACTCCAGCGTCCCGTCGAACACCAGCTCCTGGCGGCCGAGGGCGTCGAGGCTATCCAGGGTGAAGGGCTCCACGACAAATCGGAACCGGTCCCGCTCATAGGCCCCGCCTTCGATGCGGGCATCATCCCAATAGACATAGCTGGGCGCCTCCGTGACGAGCACCGGGTACTCCGGATAGAGGTCGCTCAACCGACCAGACCGGTTGATTGGCACGTCGACCCGCAGCACCCCCTCGATGTTCTCGAGCTCGTTCCGCACCCGCTTCTTCTTCGGCAGTCCCCGGGCGTCCCGCTCCTCTTCGTCGTTGACCCGGAGCTTGCATTCCTCCACCGCATTGAGTTCGATGGAGAAGGACTCATAGTCAAAGGCGTAATCCGTGCCGTCAAACTGGAGGTTGCCCGCCCGGACGGACCCGGCGAAATCGAAATCACGGTCCGCCCCGATGGACACGCGTCCATCCCGTGGCTCGATGACGACTCCGCGGTCGCGGGACACGTCCACCCGAGACACCCCTTCCAACTTGAGCAAGCGGTTGAGCAGGCTGATCTCCCCGTGGGCGGAGGCGCCCGCTTCGGAGCGGAAGAACAGCACGTCGTAGTCCCGCCGGCCTGCCGCATTGGCCAGGTCAGCAAAGAGCTTGTCGGTCGCCGTGGCCTCCCGCGTCCGGAGGTTCATCTCGAGGTACCCCTGGTGCGCCAACACGATCATCATGGACCGGGTCTTCGGCTCGGTCAACCGGATGGACGAGGCGAGCTGCTGACTGCTGAAGGTCGTGTCTCCCGTGGCCCGGATGTGGTTGTAAACCCGGGTAATGGGGTGGACCGGATCGATGCCCTGCATGTCCCGGAAGACATCGCGGTCGAAGAAATCCTCACTGAACAGAATCGCCGTCGAGCGGCTCGAGCCCGGAGGCCCCTCCAACCTCAACCGATTCTCGTCCATTTTCCAGGACAACACATCGCAATCCAGCGAGACCTTGTGGTAAGAGTCGGAGAAAGGCCGCGGCCCCAACCCCTCCTGGGTCCGGACGAGCGAAAGGCGTTGACTGGCCAGATCGAATCGAAGGTTCAATTCGGGGTGATAGACGCTGTCGGCTCCGAGGCGCACAATCGCCTCGACCCCTTGCCCGCCAAATTGCTGGGCCTTGAGGATGAACAAGCTCGCCCGGCACTTCACCAGGACCGTGTCCGCCCGGCGGAAATCCAACTCGGCCGGCTCCTCCTCGGTGCCCTTGCCCTGAAGCTCGGCGCCCCGGACCGTCAAACCGCCCTGGAAATCCACGCCGGGCACGATGTCCGGCATGGACAACCGGTTGACATAGGTGTCGAAGCGCGGATAGCGCGCCGCATCCAGCGCCTCTCCGGTCTTCTCGTCCCGCTTTCGGGCCCGGGCCTTGTCGGTCAATTGCCCGAGCAGGGGGTCGGGAAACAACTCCGTCGTGAACCGCGCGGAGTCCACCGTCAAGCTCGGCGTCTTCAAGCGGATCGAAAACGCATCGAAATCCGCGTAGTTCCGCTCGGGATCCCACCCGGATCGGCCCCAGTCCACCCGACCGGACCGCCCTTCGAACCGCTCGGCTCCGTGGTCGTAGTGGCCACCGGTGCGCTGCACCTCCAAAGTATCGCCCTTGGCCAAGGCACGGAGCGTCCCACTGGGCCCAAGAACGAGACGGGGCGGACCGTCATCCGGGAGGGCCATCGCCATGGCGCCCTCGAATTCCCACTCCACACTCTGCGTGCGGTGGAAAATGCCGTCGAGCAACAGATCCTTGCCCAGCACGAGCAGGGGTTGGAAGTCCCGTGCACTCCGACGCCCCTCAAGCGCACGCGCTACAGCCGCATCCCAAGCCGGAAAGGGAATCCGCAGGGAGTCGCCCGTCAAGGCCGCCTGCACGCTGCGCACGTACCCGAACTGTTCGGGGAAGGGCCCCATGTTCAACTCCTCCATGCGGTCCAACCGCGCTTCAAAGACGGTGAGGATTTCAGGATCAGCCGACGGAGACAGCAAGGCGGGAAGAAGCTCTTTCTCCAAGAACCGGGACGCATCGCGGTCGAATCGCTCGACGGTCTTGGACAACGCCATCACCCGCTTCTCGATGGAAACGAGGTCAATGGGCTCGTCCTGCGCCCTGAGGGTACCCACGGAAACACCGCCCGCAAGGAGCACCAGGACGGAAAGAAGGAATCGCACCACCATCGAAGACCTGAAAGTAACGCGCCCGGAGCCCCGTCGGTATCTTGCCGACGCGGATGATCAACCTGTTGCACACATTGCGCTCGCGTCCCCAGCTGGTCCCGCGCTGGGCCATCTTCTGCCTCGACCTGTGCCTCGGGACGGTGGGTCTCGGGTTGGCCTATGCCATCCGCTTCGAATTCGATCCACCCGCACACGAATTGATTGCCGCCAGGAACTTCCTCCCGGCGTACCTCATCATCCGGGCGCTGTCCATGCTGGTCTTCCGGACCTATGCGGGCATCATCCGGTTCAGTGGAACCCGGGACGCCGGCCGCGTGCTGCTCGCCCTGTCCGCTGGCACCGGTCTGTTCTTCGCCCAGGATCTCGCCGCCCACAGCATGGGCAACCCCTACCCGATTCCCCTGAGCGTCATCACCATTGAGCTTCTCGGTTCGTCCATCCTGCTCATCGGATTCCGGATCACGGTCCGCTCCGTCTATGAGCGGTTCCAGACCGCGCGCACGACACCCGTTGTGATCTTCGGTGCAGGCGAGGCCGGCATCATCACCAAGCAAGCCGTCGAACGCCCGAGTGCAGACACCCTCAAGGTGGTCGCCTTCCTCGACGATGACCCCGCCAAACAGGGCAAGCGCATCGACGGGGCTCTCATCCACCCGGCCGATGATGCGGCCCGCGTCCTCCGCGACGTGGACGCCCAGCGGCTCATCGTGTCCATTCAATCCCTCGATCCGGCGCGCAAAGCCGAGGTCATCGACGCCGCCCTCGATGCCGGACTCCGCGTGATGGATGTCCCGCCCGCCCAGCGGTGGATCCAGGGAGAACTCAGTGCCGGCCAGCTCCGCGATGTCCGCATCGAAAACCTGTTGGGGCGTCCGGTCATCGAGCTGGACTCCTCCGCCATCGCCCAACAGGTCCGGGGCGCCCGGGTCCTGGTGACCGGAGGGGCCGGCTCCATCGGGTCGGAACTGGTCCTGCAGGCCCTTCAGCGAGGCGCTGAATCCGTCCTCGCCCTGGACATGGCCGAGACCCCGTTGCACGACCTCGGGCTCCTCGCCCTTTCCCGCCTCGATGGCGATGCCTCCCGGCTGGACACCCGCATCGGCGACGTCCGCAACCGCCAGGCCATGCAGGCCCTCCTGCAAGATTTCCGCCCCGACATCGTCTACCATGCCGCCGCCTACAAGCACGTGCCGGTCATGGAATCCCAACCCATGGAGGCGTGGAACACCAATGTGCTCGGCACGGCCTCCGTCCTGGAGGCGGCGAAGGCCTCCGGCGTGGACCGCTTCGTGCTGGTCAGCACAGACAAAGCCGTCAACCCCACGAGCGTCATGGGGGCCTCGAAGCGCATGGCGGAACTCGTTGTCCGCAGCCTTGGCGAAGGGGGTGGCATGAAGTGCGTCATCACCCGCTTCGGCAATGTCCTCGACAGCAACGGCAGCGTGATTCCACTCTTCCGCCGACAAATCCAAGCCGGCGGTCCCGTGACGCTGACCCACCCGGAGGTGACCCGCTATTTCATGACCATCCCGGAAGCGGTTCAGCTCGTGATGGAAGCCGCAGCCACCAGTGCCGGAGATGACATCTTCGTCTTCGACATGGGCGAACGGATCCGCATCGCCGACCTGGCTCGCCGGATGATCCGACTGGCCGGCCTCGTCGAAGGCCAGGACATCCGCATCGACATCGTGGGGCTCCGGCCGGGCGAGAAACTGCACGAGGAACTGATGAGCGGACAGGAAAACCTCCTGCCCACCCATCATCCGAAGATTCTGCGGGCAGCCCGCGCGGAAGTCGACCGGGAAGGCGTCCGACACACCCTCCTCGACAGCCTCGCCGAAGGACAAGCGTGGACCGAAGACGACATCCGCACCGCCTTTGACCGGTTCATGCCGGAATACACCCCCCACCCCCAGGAAACCCCGACACCATGAGCATTGACCATCCCACCGAGGAGCGCCTGCTCCACGACCTCAGAGGGTACTTCGGCTATGCCGAGGACCAATTGGAATTCGTGTGGTCCGAACAGGACGGGGTCCACGAGGTCTCCCTCTTCACCTACAATCCGCGCCACACCCACCGGTTCCTCTTCCACACGTCGACCGGATCAAGCCGCATCCAGGCCTTGCAGGCCCTGCTGGACTACACGCAGGACCACCGCGACCGGGAGCTGAGCTATACAGTGCAATGGCGCGTGGCCGGCGAATCCGAACTCCACACCAGCTACTTCAGCGCCGGAAACATCCTCATAGCCCTCGACAAGTTTTTTGCGGGCCGCGACCCCCACACCGTCCAGGTGTACAGTGTCATGCTCAACCCGGTGAGCTGACCCGATGCGGGACACCTTTCCCTGTCTCCAACAAGCCGGTACTGGCCTTTTCAAGGCCAAGGGGAGCAAATTCCATGGATACGCCTTCCCCTTGCCCTTCCACGACGAGGCAGCGGCGGAACGGGCCGTGGACGAGCACCTCGAGGCCGTCCGCAAGGAGCACCATGCCGCCCGACACGTCTGCTACGCCTGGCAATTCGGCCCCGCCCGCTTCCGGGCCGCCGATGACGGCGAACCGGGAGGCAGTGCGGGAGCCCCCATCCACGGCGTGCTCCGCGCCCACGATCTCCACTGGACCCTCATTGCCGTCGTGCGGTATTTCGGAGGTGTCAAACTGGGCGTGGGAGGACTGATCGAAGCCTATCGCGAGGCTGGCCGCGCAGCCGTGGCCAATGCCGGACTGTCGCACAACGTGCTCAAGCTCCCCATGACCTTCGGCTATCCGCCCGACTTGACTCGCCACGTCATGCAGGCCATCCAACAGGCCGGAGCCGACATCGTCGCCGAACGCTACACCGACCGTTGCCTCCTCGACCTCGCGGTGGCGGCGGGCGATGCGGACCCGCTGACACGCACCCTGTTGAACATTCACGGGGTCGACCTTGTCGAACCCAAGACCCCTCCATCCTCCTGAAATGGCCCGATTCTCCCTCCTGTTCGTCCTGCTCGGCCTGATGGCCTTGACCTCGAATGCCCAACTCGAGTTTGAACACAATGGGCTGACTCGCACCTACTACATGGACGCCCCCGACCCGATCCCGGCCGGCGCTCCGCTGGTGGTCGTACTGCACGGCTACACCAGCAGTGCCATCCTAATCCGGGCCTACAGCAACTGGGACGAACTCGCCCTGTCCGAAGGCTTTGTGGCCGTGTTCCCCCAAGGCACCGAAGACAACTTCGGCATCAACCACTGGAACGCGAACTTCGGCGGCAGCGACACCGACGACCACAACTTCCTGGTGGCCCTCGTCCAGCACCTGCAGGCCGAGTACGACCTCAGCCCCGACTGCACCTACTCCTGCGGCATGTCCAACGGCGGTTTCATGAGCTACTCCCTCGCATGCGAGCACCCGGACGTCTTTTCTGCAATCGGATCCGTTACAGGCTCGATGACTCCAGCCGATATGGGATGCACCCCGGAAGAAGTCGTGTCCATCATCCACCTCCACGGCACGGAGGACTCTACAGTCCCCTATGAGGGAAGCAACTGGGATTTTTGGGGCCTCCCGAGCGTGCCCTCAATCGTCAACCACTGGACAGAGCTGATGGGGACCACCACCATGGAGCAGACGGCTCTACCCAACCAGGAAATCGTGGATGTAACGTCAGTAGATCTCCTGCGGTATGCCGGCGCACCGGGTGGTCAGGAATTCCATCACTACCGGGTCAATGGCGGAGGCCACGAATGGTTCGGCGTATGGGGCAGTCCCGATGTGGATGCCACAGCCGTCCTCTGGGACTTCTTCTCGGCCCAATGCGCCGGAGCGTTCACCGACGTACCCGTTCTTGAGGACACCGCGAAGTGGGTCGCCGTTACCGCCGATGGCATCCGAAGCCGTCAACCGTGCACGGTGGAGGCCTTCAATGTCCTCGGTCAGCGGAGTGCTTCCTTCCAACTGGATGCGGGAGAATCTTGGAGGCCAGAGGATGCGGGAATGACCGTGCTCCGGATCACCGGAGAGGATGGCCGGGTTCAGACGGTGAAATGGACGCGCTGAATCAGACCGGCTTGCGCACGATCTGCAGGTGACCCTCCGCTCCGAGGGCACAGCGCCCGTAGCGCTCCTCGCCGAACAGGTCGCGGAGGTCGATTTCCTCCACCTCGAACCCGACGGCCCGGTATCGGTCGGCGTAATCCATGCCGTACAGACGCACATGGTCGCGCTGCCAGTAAAGCCGCTCCCGCTCGGCCGGGTCGGTGACCTCGGGATCCTCTAGGGTCTTCGGATTGTTCCGGTCCATTGGCACCTGGAAAATGCCCCAGCCCCCCGGCTTCATCACGCGGAAGTACTCCGTCATCACCTTGTGGTCATCCGCAACGTGCTCCATGAGGTGGTTCCCCATGATGATGTCGAAGGTGTCGGCCTCGTAGGGAATCTCGTGCACATCGAAGTGGACATCCGCCCAGGGTGACACGAGATCGGCCCGGACGATATCCAGCCCTTCGGCCCGGTTGAACCGCTTCAGGAAGCAGTACTCCGGAGCCAGGTGGAGCATCGTCCTTCCCGGACCGCCAGAGAACAGGTCGCTGTGCTCGGTGAGGTACATCCAGACGGCACGGTGTCGCTCCAAACTCAAGGTGTCGGGCGCCAGCGCATTGGGACGCGTGCGGTCTCCCCGGCCATAGGACAAGAACTTGCGGTAGGTCCGCCCATTGATGGGATCCTCGTAGCGGCTCCCTCGGAAAAACGGGGAGATGACCTGCAGCGCCAGATGGGCCACCCGCTGGAGCAGGTGGCGTGGCACGAAGCGGGTCACGAAGGAAATCAGGGCGCGCATGGGCGAGCAAAGATAGCGTCCCGTTCAGGCCACGGCCATGGGCCGTCAGCGGATGACGACCTCCCGGATCGTCTCGGCCCCGAGGTGTTCGTTGATCATGGTTCGGATGCGGGTGCGGGCCATGAGAAATTCCTCCTTCATGGGCGCGGAATCGAGCTCGATGGTCATCACACCGGACCGGACCTTGAGGTACCGGGTCTTCCGGGCCACGGCCTCCCCCATGACCTCCTTCCACGCCAATTCAGCCCGAGCGTCTTCGAGGCGAGCACCGTGGCCACTCAGACGGAGCCAATCCTGAAGTGCATCGCCCAGCGAGAGCGCTTCCGACTTCCTCGGCGATCGATGGGACGCCTTCCGGCCCCGGTTCCGACTTCCGTTCATGATTCCGGTTCGGATTGGTTGGTTTCTCCCTGCGGACGTACCCCGTCCTCCGACACCCACCAGCTTGCATGGTCCACCCCGGCCTTCGCCAACAGGTCCGGAATCCGGGCGTTGTCGGTGTCGGAAATGAACACCTGACCATAGTCGGCTTGGCCAAGGGCCTCCATGAGGGCGCCGGCCCGATGGGCGTCAATCTTGTCAAAGATGTCGTCGAGAAGCAGGATGGGCCGCCGGCCGACACGGCGGGCCAAGTGCTCGACTTGGGCGAGGCGCAGCGCCAACAGAAAGGTCTTCTGCTGCCCCTGACTTCCGAACCTCTTCAACGGGTGGTCCCCGATGCGGAAATCGACGTCATCCTTGTGGATGCCCACCGTGGATCGACGGAGCCGGCGGTCATCGTCCCGGGCCTCCTGAAGGGACTCGGCGAACCGGCCGGCGAAGACCTTGGTATGCAGGGACAGCCCGACGGTCTCCCGCCCCCCGCTCAGTCCGCCGTGAATGCGCTGGAATTCCGGAGTGAATTCCTCGAGGAACCGGATGCGCTCAGCGGCAATGGCCTCAGCCAACGGGACCATCTGTTCATCCCAAGGAGACAATTGGGCCTCGTCCCACACCCGGTTTTCCGCGAAGTAGCGGAGGAGGATGTTGCGTTGCTGCACGAGGTGGTGGTATTGGATCAGCCGATCGAGGTAGGGACGGTCGTATTGGCTGATGACCGCATCCATCCATTTCCTGCGGACCTCGCTCCCATCGAGGACCAGTACCGAATCCGACGGAGCAATCATGACCACCGGGTAGCGCCCTACGTGATCGGCGAGCTTGGCGTAGGCCTTGCCATTGCGCTTGAGCAGCTTCTTCTGCCCCTTGGCCACGGCACAAGCCACGCGGTCCAGCTCCACCTCGCCGGCAGGGTCCTCCACCGCAAAGGTGCCCTCCACAAGGAAGGCGGTCTTGCCGTGACGGATGTTCTGAGAGTCGATGGGGTTGAAGTACCCCTTGGCATTGCCGAGGTAATGCACCGCGTCCAGCACGTTGGTCTTGCCTGTTCCGTTGTCACCCAACAGGCAATTCACCTGGGCGCACAGCTCCATCTCCACCTCTTCGTGGTTCTTGAAATCGAGCAACTGGAGGCGGGTCAGCCTCATGCTCACGGGGACGGATGCGGACTCGGTCACTTTGGCTATTTTTGCCGTCCGCAAAAGTGGGCGACAGCCCGCGGATGCCACGGCCGGGTTTTCCACCGCGAATCCCGGAGCTTATCAAGAGAACGAACACCAGGACCTACCTCCCATGGCTGCAGACAACTCCAACGGCGCAAACATCGAAGAACTGACGGGCAAGACCGAACAGTTCATCGAGGACAACAGCCGCAACCTGATCATCGCCATCGCCGCGGTGGCCGTCATCATCGTGTCGGTCGTCGGCTACGGCAAGTTCATCGTGGAGCCCACGGAAACCGCCGCCAACGAGGACACCTGGCGCGCCGAGCAGTACTTCATGATGGACAGCGTCGACCTGGCGCTCAATGGAGACGGACTCTACCCCGGCTTGTACGACATCGCGGACGACCACGACGGCACCAAGGCCGCAGCCCGGGCCCAGTACGAGATCGGTCTGATCCTGCGCGGTCAGGCAGACTACGCCGGCGCCATCGAGGCCTTCGAGAGTGCCGGATTGCAAGACGACGTCCTGTCCACGATTGCCGCCATCAACATCGGCGACTGTGAAGTGGAACTCGGCAACTACGAAGCCGCACGGAGCGCCTTCGGAGACGCCATCAGCCAGGCTTCCCGCTCGATTGGGGAGGACTTCCTCGCCCCCATCGCCCTCTACAAGGGAGCGTTGGTCGACCTCGAGCTCGACAACGCCGACGCGGCCCGCGCCAAGCTGAGCCGCATCGCCGAGGACTACCCGACCTCCAATCTTCAGGCCACGGCCGAAGGCCTCGCAGCGGCCATCTGACCGGACCGGGTGGCCACGGAAGGACACAACCTGTCCGCTTACGATGCGGACCGATTTCAGGACTGCGGATCCTTCCGCATCGGGCTCGCCGTGTCCGCCTGGAACCCCGAAATCACCCATGCCCTGCGCGACGGAGCACTGGAGGTCTTGAAGGCCGCCGGTGTGGATGACGTACTCGTTCACGATGTCCCGGGCAGTTTCGAATTGCCGCTCGGGTGCCAATGGCTGCTTCGCCATCGGGGCTGTGACGCGGTCATCGCCATCGGCAGCGTGATCCGTGGGGAGACCGCCCATTTTGACTACGTCTGTCAATCGGCCGCCTCCGGCGTGCTCCGCGCCGGGATGGATGCGGACCGCCCCGCCATCTTCTGCGTCCTGACCGACGACCACATGGACCAGTCCCGCGCCCGCTCCGGCGGAAAGCACGGCAACAAGGGCGTCGAAGCCGCCGTCGCCGCATTGGAGATGCTCCAACTGCGACGCAACCTGCAGTCGGGCTCACCCTGGGGCATCGGACTGTGACGCGCTTCGGCTTCTCCCACCCCCTCATCCTTCCCCTCTTGGTGGGCCTGGTGCTGCGTCTCGCAGCGGCTTGGTGGAGCACGGGCTACCTGATGCACGACGACCATTTCCTCGTCGTCGAAGTCGGCGCCAGCTGGTCGGACGGGGAAGACTACAACAACTGGTTGCCCTGGAACCAGGCTAGTACGCCGGAACCCAAGCCCGGAAATTTCGCGTATCCCGGTCTCCAGATGCTGCTGTTCGATCTGCTCGACTGGACCGGACCGGACCGCCCAGCACACCAGATGACGGTGATCCGCCTCCTCCATGGACTCTACGGTTGCCTCATCATCTTGTTGGGGTACCACCTGACCCTCTCCCTCGCGCCGGATCGGAAATCCCTCGCCACCACCACCGCCTGGTTGCTCGCTGCTGGAGGCTTCTGGCCCCTGATCAGTGTGCACCAACTCGTGGAAGTCGTGTGCATTCCTCCCCTTCTCCTGTGTTTCTGGCTTCTCGCCAGACGTGACCGGCTGGATTGGCGGGACGTGATGCTGGCCGGCGTGGGCCTCGGAATCGCCACGGGCCTCCGGTTCCAATGTGGATTGATCGGCCTCGGCCTCATCCCCGTGTTCCTCGCCGAACGCAACCCGCGCACGCTGTTGGGACTGGGCCTGACCGCACTCGGCACCTTTGCACTGATGCAATCCCCCGACCTCTTCATCTGGGGGGAACCCTTTGTCCAATTGCGGGGCTACATCGCCTACAACGCCGAACATGCGGGGGAATACCCGTCCGGCCCCTGGTACCAATACGGACTCACCCTGCTCGGGCTGCTCATTCCACCCGTCAGCTTGATGCTCCTCTGGGGCGCGCTCCATCCCGGGCGGTCCGCGGTTCCCACCCGATGGTGGCGCATCGCCATCCCTGTTCTGGTCTTCCTCCTCTTCCACAGCCTGTTTTCAAACAAGCAGGAACGCTTCATTCTCCCGGTCATTCCCGCCCTGATTGCCCTTGGGGTGATCGGATGGGACCTGTGGCGCCACCGGAGCCAGTGGTGGCAACGCAGACCCCGGCTGGAATCGGCGCTGTGGGGCCTGTTCTGGGCAGTGAACGTCGCCTTGCTGGCCGTGAGCATTCCTTACGAAGCCAAGCGGGCCCGCGTGCACGCAATGGATTTCCTCTGGCAGCAAGGAGCCCAGTCCTTCGCCATGGTCCAGGTGGACAGTGGGGCCATGCCGCCCCAGTTCTACAGCGGGACGTGGACATCGTACCCGGTCGACAACCGCCAGGACGGAGCGGGTCGTCCCGTGGCCGAGGTCGTGTCCGGGTGGTGCGCCATCCAGCCCGAGTACATCCTCTTCCAAGGCCGGGCCCACCTCGCCGAATCCGTCCAGGAATACAAGACCACCCTGCCGGGACTCCGGTACCTGACCACCATCCAATCCAGCCGGATCGACCGGTGGCTGGAGCGGATCAACCCGATCAACTCGTCCGAGCGCATCATGATCTACGCTGTGGACGACACCCTCGGCTGCCCTTGAACGATTCCTGATGGCCCATTTCACCTCTGATTTCCACACCTTCTTTGCCGGCCTTGAGGCCCACAATGACCGCGAGTGGTATGCCGAGCACAAGAAGGACTATGAGCGCCACGTGCGCGACCCCTTCAAAGCGTTTGTGACCGACGTGATCGCCGCCTGTACCGAGCGGGACCCTGAATTTGGTGACGTGGAGACCAAGCAATGCGTCTTCCGCATTCACCGGGACACCCGATTCTCCAAGGACAAGACGCCCTACAAGACACACGCCTCGGCCAACATCGCACCGGGCGGGAAGAAATCCGGCGATCCCGGTCTTTACGTCCACGCCGACGCCCACCATCTCCGGATTGGGGGCGGCGCCTATTGGGTGGAAAAGGACGACCTCTATGTGTTGCGCGAACGAATGGCCGCCAACCCACAGGAATTCAACGCCTTGCTGGACGCACCCGAATTCAAGGACCATTATGGCTCCCTGCTCGGCGAACGCAACGTCCGGCTGCCGAAGGAATTCCAGGCGGCCGCGGAATCCTGTCCGCACATCCTCAACAAACAGTTCTATTACATGGCTGAACTGCCGGCTTCTCACTTGTTGAGGGAGGATCTTGTCGATCGGGTCATGGCCCACTTCGACGCCGCAGCTCCCCTCCGCGCCTACCTCCGCGCCGGTCTGCAGGCCGGTTGACCGTTACCTTTTCCATCCCATGAAGCGATTCCCCTCCCTTCCCCTGATCCTTGCCCTTCCCCTGCTCGCCTTTGGCCTGTCTGCCAGCGCCCAATACCCCGGGTGGCAGCAGGAAATGGACTGCACCATGGACATCACCATGGACGTCGATGTGCACCAGTATGCCGGCGTGATGGAGTTGATCTACATCAACCACAGCCCGGATGCCCTCGACCGCATTCCGTTCCATCTGTTCTTCAACGCCTTCCAACCAGAAAGCATGATGGACGTGCGCAGCCGCAACATCGCCGATCCCGACCGACGCGTGGGAGACCGCATCGTGAACCTACCCGAAGACGAGTGGGGCTGGATCCGCGTCCACACGGCCCGGGTCGGCAAGACCGAAGCGGAATTCACCACCCAAGGCACCATCGGTTGGCTCACCCTCCCCAAGGCCGTCGCCCCGGGCAAGAAGGTCCGCATCCACCTCGAGTGGGACGCCCAGGTGCCGCGACAGGTTCGCCGGTCCGGATGGATGAATGCGCAAGGCGTCGAGTACAGCATGACCCAGTGGTACCCGCGCGTGTGTGAATATGATCACCACGGCTGGCACACCAATCCCTATATCGGGCGGGAATTCCACCAGGTCTGGGGCGATTTCGACGTGACCATCCACATGCCGGCCGCTTATATGATTGGCGGGACCGGCATCCTCCAAAACCCCGAGGACTGCGGCCACGGCTACGGCGATGGCCCCACGCCGACTGAAGGAATGATCGATTGGCATTTCGTGGCCGAGGACGTCATTGACTTCGCCTGGGCCGCCGACCCCGACTTCGTGCACAAGACCCTCGAAATGGAAGGCGGCCCCACCCTGCACTTCATCCACCAGGCCGACACCAGCTACGGCGCCTGGGAAGAGCTTCCCGCCATCGCTGCCCGGGCCATGCAGTACTACGGAGAACACGTCGGTCCCTATCCGTGGGAGCAATACACGGTAATCGAAGGAGGCGATGGCGGCATGGAATACCCCATGTGCACGTTGGTCCGGGGCAACCGGAACCTCCGGAGCCTAGTCGGGGTCACCGCCCACGAGATGGCCCACGCCTGGTTCCAAGGCCTGCTGGCGACCAACGAGAGCCTGCACGAATGGATGGACGAGGGGTTCACCTCCTGGGTTGAATCCGAGTTCCTCGCGGAAGAGTTCAATGAATCCCGGGACCAGCCCCACTACTGGGCCTATGGCGGTTACCTCAACCTCGTGCGGGATGGAGGCGAAGAGCCCCTGTCCACCCACGCCGATCATTACGTCACCAACCGGGCGTACGGCACGGGCGCCTACAGCAAGGGGGAAGTGCTACTGAACCAGCTCGCCGCGGTCATCGGCAAGGAAGCGCGCGACGCAGGCATCCGGCGCTACTACGACGAGTGGGCCTTCAAACACCCGGGGCCCATCGATTTCAAGCGCGTGATGGAACGCGAGAGCGGATTGGAACTCGACACCTATTTCCAATACATGCTCAATTCCACCCACCACGTGGACGTCGCCATCACCGCGGTCCGCATCACGGAGGACAGCACCTTCATCGACCTCGAGCGCATTGGCAAATTGCCCCTCCCTGTTGACCTGCGCATCACAGCGGCGGACGGTCAGGTGATGGACCACCACATCCCCCAAATCGTGACGCAAGGACACCGGCCGCTGGCCGAAGGTGAAGCGCTCCTTCCCGCTTGGCCTTGGACGAACCCGACCTACACGGTAGGGCTGGCCGGGTCCATGCCGGGCAGCACCATCGAAATCGACCCCGATGGCTGGACGGCGGACGCCAACCGGAAGAACAACACCGTCACGTTCGAATCCGGGCTGCTGCAAGAATGGCGCGGGCCCGCATTGGACCGCTGATTGCATCGCCATCTGCATGCTGGAACATCGACTCGACATCCTGGGAATCAAGTGGCCCGTGACGGCGTTGGGCATGGCCCTGATCTTGGCGCTCTTGGGGCCCATCGTCATCGACCTTGAACAGGGGCTGCCATTGAGCCTGCAGTCGCTCTTGGTGTGCTGGCTGCCCCTCATGTTCGGCTGGCGCGCGGGCGTTGCGGGCGTGCTCGCCTACATCTTGGCCGGATGCCTAGGGTTGCCGGTTTTTGCAGGCCACCGAGGGGGAATCGACGTCTTGGCCGGACCGACGGGCGGCTATCTGATGGGCATGCCCGTTGCCGCCCTCGTTCTGGGCACCATGGCCACTTGCTCACCGAACGATGACACCGACCGCCAGCGCTACGTCCGCATCGCGCTCGGCATGGTGATTGGCCACGTCGTCATCCTCGCGCTCGGCATTCCCTGGCAACGGAAATTTGACCCGTCCCTGGACATTCCGGCACTGCTGGAAGCACTATACAAACCGGCACTGCTCAAATCGGCCATGGGGCTCCTCCTCTCAGTGATGGTCATGCGCGCCACTGCGCCGAGGGCTTAATTTGCCCGCATGAACCTGCACACTGCCAGACTGCGGTGGAGTCTCGCTTTGACCGTTGCCCTCCTGCTCGCAGGATGCGCCGGGAACCAGGACGGCTCCTCCCCGTCCGATTCCATCGATTCCGGCGCCAACAACGCCAAGGCTCAACGCATTGCCGCCATGAACCAAGTCACCGACCACCACAGCTATGCCCGGCCGGACGAGGCCCGCATCACCCACCTCAACTGGTCCGCCTCGGTGGACTTCGAGACCCGAACGATCGCCGGCACCGCCGCCTACGCGATTGAAACGGCCGATGATGCCGAGCGCATCGTGTTCGACACGCATGGCCTGACCATCGCCGGCGTGACTGTGGACGGACAGGAAGCCGACTTCGCCCTCGGAGAGGAGCGCCCCTTCATCGGACGCCCGCTGACCATTTCGCTCCAACCGGGGGCCGAGCGGGTCGCCATCCAATACACGTCGAGTCCGGACGCCAACGCCCTGCTATGGGTCGAGGCACAGGGCGACCGCGCACCCTTCTTGTTCACCCAGAGCCAGGCCATCCTGGCCCGCACCTGGATTCCGGTGCAAGACTCTCCCGGCATCCGGTTTTCCTATGACGCCAAGGTGCGCGTCCCGCAAGGGCTCATGGCGATGATGAGCGCAGAGAATCCAACGGAAACCAGCGAGGATGGCGTGTATGCCTTCCGCATGGCCCAGCCCATCCCCGCCTACCTCCTCGCGTTGGCCGTTGGCGAAGTGGAGTACCGGTCCGTCGGCGAGCGCTGCGCGGTCTACGCCACGCCCGACCTGATTGACAAGGCCGCTTATGAATTCGCCGAAATGGAGGACCTCCTGATCGCCGCGGAAGACCTCTACGGCCCCTATGCCTGGGAGCGCTATGACCTGCTCATCCTTCCGGCGGCCTTCCCCTTCGGCGGGATGGAAAACCCGCGCCTGACGTTTGCCACCCCCACCATCATTGCCGGAGACCGCTCACTGGTGTCCCTCGTGGCACACGAACTCGCCCACTCCTGGAGCGGCAACCTCGTGACCAATGCCACGTGGGATGACTTCTGGCTCAATGAGGGCTTCACCGTCTACTTCGAGCAGCGCATCATGGAGGCCGTCTACGGCCGGGACGTGAGTGAGATGCTCGCCACGCTGAGCTACCAGGGACTGGTCGATGAAGTCGACGCCATCAGCGACCTCAATCCGGACGACACCCACCTGAAGCTCCACCTGCAGGGCCGTGATCCCGACGACGGCATGACCGCCATCGCCTACGACAAGGGATACTTCTTCCTCCGGCTCATGGAGAACACCGTCGGCCGCGAGCGTTTCGACGAATGGCTCGCGGGCTACTTCGAGGAATACGCCTTCAAGGGCATGGACACCGAGCGTTTCGTGGACTATCTCAAAAGCACGCTCCTCGCAGACGAGTCTGACCTCGCCGCCGTGCGGCTCGACGAGTGGATCTATGGCCCCGGCCTGCCCGACAACTGCCCCAGCGTGGCCAGCCCCCGGATCGAGCGGGTCGACGCCGTGCTGGCCGGCTGGGAGGACGGCAGCCTCACCACTGCCGACCTGCCCTGGAACGATTGGGTCTACCAGGAGCGCTATCGCTTCCTGTCCAACCTCGCCGACGACACCCCGGCCGAGCGCATGGCCGACCTCGACGCCGTCTGGGGCATCGGCAGCACGGGCAACAATGAAGTCCTGTTTGCGTGGATGGAGCAGTCCATCCGCAGCGGCTACACGCCGACGTACCCCCGACTGGAGGCCTTCCTCATCGAGGTCGGACGCCGCAAGTTCCTGACGCCGCTTTACCGTGCCATGAAGGAAACGGACCAAATGGACATGGCCCTCGACATCTACGGCAAGGCCCGCTCTGGTTACCATTCCGTCGCCACCGGCACGATGGACGCCCTGCTCGATTGGAACGAAGCCGACTCCTGATCAATCGGAATCCCTTCCGAACCCCACGAAAAAGGCCGCCCTTCAAGGCGGCCTTTTCCATGTCCCACGACCGGGAACACGATCAGCGGGTCAGGTTGATGAAGCCCTTGATTTCGCGCTTCTCGTTGGTCGATTCCGAGTACAGGACGATGCGGTAGGCATACACACCATCCATTGAGTAGTACCAGGTACCGGGGTCCAGCTTGTCATCATCGGACTGGCCGACCCACCCCTCATCGAGGTCAGTCGTGTGGAACACCTCCTCACCCCACCGGTTGAAGACGCTCATCTCAAAACGGTCCGGATCGATGTCGGTGCCGTACACCGCCCAGAGGTCGTTGAACCCGTCATTGTTCGGCGTGAAGGCATTCGGGATGAAAACGTTGAAGAAATCGAAGATCTCCACGTTGCGGGTCACCTGGCTTTCGCATCCATTGGTGTCCACCACCGCGAGCGTGACCGGGTAGATGCCGCCCTGGCCCATCGGGAAGGTGTAGGTCGGATTCGGCTCGTTGCTCACTGCGTCGGCCACACCGAGAATGAAGGTCCAGTTCCACTCCACCACATTGGGGGACACGCTGCTCTCGAAGTCGATGCGCGTATCCGGTGCGGTGGTCGGCTGCGGACCGGCGTCGAAACCGACACTCGGCGGCGTGTACACCTGGATGTAGTTGTCTGCAATGGTGGTGTTGACACACCCTGTGGTCGTGATCACGGAAAGGGCGATGTCATACACACCGGGCTCATCGAAGATGTGCACGGGTGTCGCCTCCACGCTCTGGCCTCCATCGCCGAAGTCCCATCCTTGACTCTGCACGAAGGCTGAGGGAATGCTGTGGGAGAAGGGGATCGCCTCCGGAACACACCCCCGGGTGGTGTCCGCAGCCAGGGTCAGATCATAGGGCTGCTCCACCTCCACTTCCATGCAAGCCGTCACGGGCGGAGTGGTGCAGGCCTCGGAAACGGTCACACAGAACTCTCCGGTCAGAGGCGGAACGAAACCGACTTCATCTTCTTCACCCGCGGCGAAGGTGACCCCGTCATAGGCGAAGTCGAAGCTGTATCCGTTGCCCTCTCCGCCCGTCACATCAATGGCGGACAGCAACACTTCGTCGCCTAGGCAAATCAGGTCGTCCGCGGTAATGTCCACGGTGAAGCCGTCGTAAATGCCCACGGTCACCGAGCCGGGCTGGGTCACACATCCGGCGCCGTCCACGCCCTGCACGTCGTAGGTCGTCGTGCCCGTCGGACTCACGAGGATGGAGGCGCCTTGCCCGACGGGATCCCCATTGACAGTCCAACTGAAACCATACGGTCCACCGGAAGCCGCTTCCGCCGTCAGCACGGCCGTGCCCCCGATGCAGATCTGGTCATCGTCGCTGACCGTGATGGCCGGCGGTTCTGGATCCGCCAGGTCGAACTCACTCGTGTAGGAACACCCGGTCTGGTCGGACACTTCCAGGTCATAGTTCCCCGCTTCCAGATCCTCAAAGACCAGCAGACCGCCACCGAAACTCTGCTGGTTGATGACCCCGGCCGCCGTGCTCAGCTGTACGTCCCACGGCCCCTCGGATGCGGGCTCGGAAATGTTGAGGGTGATGGTGCCATCGGTGATCAGACAGGTGGGGTCACTGTAGTCGGTCGTGTACTCGAATCCGGGAATGACGAGGACGGTGTCCGTCGTAGCACAATTCTCGAGGCCGATTGGCTCCACGAAGGCGACGTACTCCGTCGGGGTTCCATCGAAGGTGTTCACCGTCGGTTGGGAACTGTTGGGGTCGGTCAAGTTGTCGGCCGGCTCCCAGTTCCAGGTGAAGCCACAGGCATCCTGGCCACAGCCCACACACCAACTGACCTCCTCGTAAAAAGTGCTGGCATCGCAACTCACACTGCCATCGGACGTGAAGAGCACCGTGAGACAACCATCCGGGTTGGTCGCGGTCACGGAGGTCTCTGGGTAGTTGCCCGTCAGGTCCACCAATAAGGGTGCCCCTGTGTTGTCCCCATCGAAGACCTGGATGTGGTCGAAGAAATTCTCGATGGCCCCGTCGTAAAACAGGATGTTCATGAGGGTCCCGTCCCCCGGGGTGTCCGGGCAGTAGACCCACGTGGTGTTTTCGTTGTTGCCGTAGCAGTAGGTGGTCGTGCCCTGGCTGGCTCCACAAGGAGACGGTCCGCCACCGACAAAGGCGCCCTGGAGCTGGACGGGATCGCCACAGAAGACTTGGTCAGGACCGGCCGTGATGCTGTTCTCCGGTCCCTCGACCACCTCGATGCTCAAGGTCGTGTCGAAGGTGCAGCTGAAGTTGTTGGTCACCGTAAAGGTGTAGTCGTAAATGCCGGGCTCATCGAGGATGATGTCGCAGTAGTTCGCGTCGAAATCCTGGTCGATGATGCCGGGTCCCGTCCAGTATGAGCTGTCGGCATTGAGTCCGATGGTGGGCGTGAAGGTGGTTACGCCCGGAATCAAGGCCGGGTTCAGGTTGAGGCCCCACTCGAAGATGTAGCCATTGTCAATGGCCAGGTTGTCGACGACCGAGAAGGTCCACGTGCCATTCAGCGGGCATCCGACGAAGTCGCAGAGGTCGCCCTCCGCCGTGTAGATGCCGGGGTTGGCGATGTTGTTGTTCTCCGCATTGCCCGCATTGTCCGTGTAGGTCGTCTGCGTCCAGTTGCTGTTGTCGTTGATGTTGGTGGCGATGTCGGGGTTGGGCGACCATCCATAGTCATAGCCCGTACCCGGAATGTTGGACCCGTCGTCCACCGCCTCACCGAGGAAACAACCACCGCCGCCATTGGGGTAGCTCATCAGCGGCACCGTAGTCCCGTCGGGGCAGGTGATGGTCAAGTCGAGGTCGCCCATGTAGCTGTGCTCCATGTTGACCGTCACCGACAACAGGTCATCGCAATCGTCCAGGGTGGCGCCGTCCTCGAAGAAATCGAAGTTGAGTTCGCTGGTGTAGCTGAATCCGGCACCGTCAGCGAGATAGGTCTCCCCGGCCACGACTTGTGGGGGAAGCGCCGTCCACGTCACACTTTGCACGGGGTTCCCGTCCACAAAAGCGGGACTGCCCGCGCAGACCGGCGTGCTCTGGAAGCTGTTGAACAAGGGAATCGTGCTCACCAGCACCTGCAAGGGCTGAAGGTTGAGCGAAACGCACCCGTTGTTGTCCAGGACGGAGAGGTTGACGATGTATTCCCCCGGCTCGTCGAAGCTGTGGGTCACGTTCCCAGCATTGGTCAGGGTGTCGATGGTGCCATCGTCGAAGTTCCAGATCCAGTTTTCGAGGTTGAATTCCGGAGCCCCGGCCACAGACCCCGCATCGCCGAAGGTGATCTCCTGGTTGAGACAGACTCCGATGGACAGGGAGTCCGGATTGGGCAGCGGCGGGTCGATGATGCTGCTGGCCGAGGTGGGCGTTGCGCAAGGCGTGGTGCAAGAGATGTTGGCCTCCCATCCTGGCGCGAGCTCATTTCCGGGGCCATTGTCTTGGAAGACGAACGTGAGGCATCCTGTAGGGTTGTTGACCGTGGCGGTAACCGGCAGTCCCTGGAGGGCATTGCCGGTGTAGTTGCCCATCGAGGGGGACCCGGCGTCCGGACCGTCGTAGATGAACAGGTAGTCACTGTTGTTCGGGTTCGGATTGGTCTGCAAACCGAAGGCCACGAAGCTGACGGACACGGCATCCCCCGGATTGTCCGGACAGATCGTGTAGGTGAAGTTGGCGTCCGGATAAGGATTGCCTGTCCCGTCGTCCGTGTTGCCTGCGTCGACGAAGATGCCGGCACAGGTCTCGACGGTCTCGTTCCCCATGATGAAGAACTGCGCGGAGGAAGGGGCCACCGCAGCCAAGCTGACCACGAGGGCCAGGGCAGCGCGAATCAGGTTCTGGTTCATGCTCATGCTAAGATGCAAAGGTGGAACTTCACCGGCATTGGATACGTTGCACACCCGACTTTTCGTCCACCCGATTCTGTGCGGGAATGAGCGATCACTCGACGACCAACTCATCGGAGAAATAGGACGGGCCAACTTCCCCTTGGATCACGGCCGTCCAAGCAAACTTCTGGCCTGGCTGTGCCTGCTGGTTTCCCGGCAACGAACCGTCCCACGCCTTGGGCACCGTCGTCTCGAACACGATGTGTCCCTCCCCGTCCTCGATGCGGAAGACGAAGGGACGCTCCTCGGTCAGCAACTTGCGCGGCAGGAAGGTGTCGTAGCGTCCATCACCATCCGGGCTGAACCGCGCTGAGCCTCCGAGGCCGAATCGGCTTCCGACCTCCAGAATGTGATCCGCGACGGATTGACACCCGTTGGGCGAACTCGCCACCAGCTGGACCCGATGCTCCCCCACCCGCGGGAAGGCGAAATTCACGGACTCTCCCTCTTGGGTCTCGTCCCCGTCCATGACCCAGAGTACGGACGCGGCGTCGCGGCTCCGGTCCCGCAGGGCGACCGTCGGGTCAAGGGTGGCGGTGCTGGGCACATCCCACGTGAAATCCGCCTCGGGGTTTGGGTGAATCGTGACCAAGTTTTCGATGGTACGGGTGCGGATGAGGCCATCGCTGATGCGGGTGACGCTCAGGGTAATGTCATACGTTCCCGGAGCATTGAACACATGCTGCGGCTCGGATTGACTGCTGAATTGCCCATCGCCGAAATTCCAGAGAACGCGCACGTCCTTCAAGGGTCGTGCCATCCGGAATCCAATCTCGGTTCCCACACAGGCTTTCTGAATGTCCACTCCGAAGGCGGCGGCTTTCTCGGCCGGAAGCTCGGCCCAATCCGACGGCACCGGCACCGGATTCGCGGCCCCTTGACCAGCGCTGTTCGAACCGGGGGGGGGTGTTTCCGTCACCGGCTCAGCGAGTGCGGTATTCCCCAGCGGGCTCATCTTGTCGGAAAGGTCAAGTCCTTCTGGAGGAACTGTACCGACAGCCTCTGCGAAGTCCAAAACATCCGTGGCATCCGGGCTTCGTTCATCCAAACCTTGGCCTTCCTGCAGGACCTCTTCGGCCAGCGGCGATTCTGCCACCGGCTCGTCCATTTCCCGCTCGGAATGCCAAATCGCTCCTCCAATGAGGGCCACCGACGCTGCGGGACCGATAATCCACCTCCAGGAGGCCGCAGCGGCCCCCCCGGCCGCTCCACCGGCCATGGCCGTCTGCATGGTCGCCCACGACGGAACGACCATCCCCGGCGCTTTTTCCAACGCCGACTTCAATCCTTGCTCGAAGCTGCCCCCCGCGGCGCGCTTACGGCTGTCGTCTTCCTTTCGTTCTTCGCTCACTTCTCTTTCAGTTTCCGCCTCAGCACCTCCCGCAAATTGCGTCGGGCCTTGGCGTAATTGGACTTGGATGTCCCCTCGGAAATGCCCAGTCTGGCTGAGATTTCCCGGTGTCCGTGATCCTCGATCGCGTATAGATTGAACACCGCCCGGTACATGGGCGACAGCTCCTCCATCGCGTCGAGGATGTCCCGGTAATCGAGTCCGGCCCATTCCGGGCCATCCCCGTCATCCGACCGTTGCCGCTCAGACAGGACATCCAGCATCTCCTCGTTCTCCCCCACCCATTGCAGTTGCTTGTTGGACCTCAGTGCATCGATGGCCATGTGGACCATGATGCGCCGCATCCATCCTTCGAAGGACCCCTTGAAGGTGTATCCGCCAATGTTGCCGAACACCTTGATGAATCCATCCTGCAATACGTCCAGCGCTTCCTGCTCCCCGGAGATGTACCGTCGGATGGCCAGCATCATGTTGGGCGCGAAGGCCTCATAGATGTGCTGTTGTCCCCGTTGCTCACCGGCTTGCGCGGACAGGATCCAGTCTCTCAACTGGTCCGGCCCAGGAGGCGCAGTCGGGGAGTTGACGAATCGATTCACCTTTGGTTGCCCCGGAATGGGGGTTCTTTCACAAAATGGACGAATTGCCCACCGTAAGGTGACAATATCGGACGAGAATGGAACTCCCTGATGCCCACCGGGGTTAGTTTCGCAGAATGCGCGTAGTGGTCGGACTTTCCGGTGGTGTGGACAGCAGTGTCGCCGCCTGGCTTCTCCAACAGGAGGGCCACGAGGTCATTGGCATCTTCATGCGCAACTGGATCGACGATTCGGTCACACTGGACAACGCCTGCCCCTGGGTGGACGATGCCAACGATGCCCTGCTCGTCGCCCAGCATCTGGGCATTCCCTTCCAGGTCATCGACCTCTCCAACGCCTACAAGGAGCGGATTGTGAACCACATGTTTGCCGAGTATGCCGCCGGTCGAACCCCCAACCCGGATGTCCTCTGCAACCGGGAAATCAAGTTTGACCTCTTCCGGAAAGCCGCCGCCCAGCTGGGCGCCGACGCTGTCGCGACCGGTCACTATTGCCGCCGGGCCACCACACCCGATGGCCACCATCAGCTGCTCGCCGGGGTGGACGGCAACAAGGACCAGAGCTATTTCCTCTGCCAGGTCGATCAGGAACAACTGTCCGACGCGCTCTTCCCCGTGGGCGAGCTCGAAAAGCCCGAAGTCCGGCGCATCGCAGCCGAGATTGGCTTGCCCAATGCAGAGAAGAAAGACAGCCAGGGCCTGTGTTTCGTCGGCAAGGTCAAGCTGCCGGAATTCCTCCAGCAGCAGCTCGAGGTCCAACACGGCCCCATCATCAAGCTGCCTGCCGAGGCGGTCATTGCGGGCGAATCCCCCTGGTCCCCACCGGAATTCGATCTCGGACAAGCCCTTGAAGTCGGCACCCATCCTGGGGCCCACTTCTTCACAATCGGCCAGCGGCGCGGATTGAATGTCGGTGGTCACGCCGAGCCCCTCTTCGTCATCGGCAAGGACATGGACTCCAACGCCCTGTTCGTGGGGGAATCCGAGCGTCACCCCGGACTCCACCGCCAAGGGTTGAGCATGGCCCCCGAAGACGTTCATTGGATCCGACCGGACCTGCGACCGGATGACCACCTGCCCATGCGCGTCCTGGCCCGGTTCCGATACCGCCAGCCCCTGCAGCCCGCCACCCTGACCCTCCACGGTGAAGGGCCCTCCACGCTGGTCTTCGACACGCCTCAATCCGGCATCGCTTCGGGACAGTTCGCCGCGTGGCACGACGCGGAAACCGGCGAGGAAGTCCTCGGCAGCGGCGTCATCGCCTGACGGCGGTTCGGATCAGACCTGATCCTTGAGCAAATAATGGTTGCGGCCCGGGGCATTCCGGGTCACGAGTTCACCGAGGAACCCAGCGAGGAACAACTGTAGGCCCATCACCATGCAGACGAGGGCCACGTAAAAGGCACTAATGTCCGCGATGTTCTTGGCTTCGATGCCCTGGCTCATTGCCCAAAGCTTGTATCCACCAATCGCCCCGAAGAGCCCGAATCCACCAACGAACATGAGCGTACCGAGCACACCGAACAGGTGCATCGGCTTGTGTCCGAATCGGCCCAGGAACGCGATTGTCAGCAGGTCGAGGAAGCCGTTCACGAACCGCTCCAGCCCGAATTTGGTCTCTCCGTATTTGCGGGCGCGGTGCTGGACGACTTGCTCACCGATGCGATGGAACCCAGCCTGTTTGGCGAGCACGGGGATGTAGCGGTGCATCTCCCCATTGACCTCCACCGCCCGGACGACCTCCCGGCGGTAAGCCTTCAACCCGCAGTTGAAGTCGTGCAGGTGGATGCCGCTCACCCGGCGCGTGGCCCAGTTGTAGAGCTTGGTCGGCACCGTCTTGGTGATGGGGTCGTACCGCTTCTTCTTCCATCCGCTGACGAGGTCGAAGCCCTCCTCGAGCACCTTGCGCTCCAATTCGGGCACCTCGTCGGGACTGTCCTGCAAGTCGGCGTCCATCGTGATCACCACCCGGCCCCGCACAAGGCGGAATCCGGTGTGCAGGGCGGCACTCTTGCCGTGGTTCCGAGCGAAACTCACCCCGACCACCTTGTCTCCGAAGGTGTCCTTGAGACGGCGGACCGCCTCCCACGAACCATCGGTGGACCCATCGTCGACGAAAACCACCTCGTAGTTCCGTCCCTTGAGCACCTGGTCGATCCAGGCCATGAGCTCGGGCAGGCTCTCCTCCTCATTGAAGAGGGGCACCACGATGCTCAGGTCCAATTCGGGCCGCAACGGAGAAGTCAGGGTTCGGGTGTCCAAGGTTGGGTCGAAATGGGGGCCGGCTGTGGCCCCGGTTCAGGCCGAAAGGTACGGTCAGGCATCCAAGCCGGGGCCGGACTCGGGCGGCCTTTTCAGGATGGCGGACACGATGAGGGCCACGATGGCCACCCACACGATGGCCGTCAAGGCGTCGGCCCCCTGCCCCGCTGGAGAAAGCGACCACAGCGCCTGCTCCCGAAAGAGGCCCGCCATGTCTGCTCCTCCGAGCGCCTCGGCATCGAGGCCGAACACCCCCAGTGCCTCCGAGGATTTGTCCACCACCAGTTCGACGTAGGCCTCAACATGCTCTGGGTACAGGAGATGGAAATACACCAGGTTGAACAGGTTGTATCCGAGACGCGCCAGCCAGCCGGCCAACAGCGCCAGCCCAAAAGCCCGCCCAAACGCCAATTCGCCCTCTTCCCGCCGGACAGTCAACAGGACCATGACCATCACCGCCACCACCACCATCAGGACAAAGGGCGTGGACCACGCTCCGAGAATCCATTCGAAATGGCGCAGAATTGCGAGGAAATACCCGATCATCACCAAGGCCGCGCCTGCTGCCGCATGCCCAAAGAGCACCGAGGGGACCGGAGACCGATCGAGACGGGATGGGGAAGTCGTGGTCACATTCATCCGAATGGAGCCGAAAATACATCCGCACCGTTCCTGTCCTACCTTTGTCCCGGAGGGCAAGTCTCCCACGGCCAGCTCCCACTGAACCCCCCAGGGCCGGAAGGCAGCAAGGGCAAGTGGTCGTAGCGGTGCGATGGGAATCGCTTGCCCTCTCTCTTTTCCCCATTTTTCCGCCATGGCCGACGCGTTCCCTCCCCATGCCAAAACAGTCCTCGTCACCGGCGCCACCACGGGCATTGGAGACGCCATCGCCCGGGTGCTGGCCCAAGCGGGACACCGGGTCTGGGGCACTGGACGCAAGGTGGACACCCTCGCTCCCACTCCAGGTACGCCCGGCACCGTGCAGCTCGACGTCACGGACCCGGAATCCGTTCAGTCGGCCATCGACACGGTCATCGCCGCCGGTCACGGGCTGGACGCGGTGGTCAACAACGCGGGGATTGGCATGATGGGCGCCATGGGCGACACCACCGAAGAGGAACTCCTGACCGTCTATCGGACCAACGTCGTGGGCTTGCACACGGTGAGCCGGATGGCCATCCCCCACCTGATCTCCTCGAAGGGCCACCTCCTGCACGTGGGCAGCGTGGCCGGCGTGGTCGGCCTTCCCTTCCGCGGCGTCTACTGCTCGTCCAAGGCTGCGGTGGAATTGATCGCCGAGGCCCAGAGCATGGAACTGGCGCGCCACAGGGTGCGGGTCACCGTCCTCCGCCCGGGCGATTTCCGGACCGCCATCAACAACAACCGCCTGAAGGTCGCCCAACCCGATGCGGATGCGTATCCCGGATTCGACCCCGTCTGCGAGGCCGTCAACGCCGAGGTGGCCCATGCCCGGGAGCCCGAAGACATGGGCCGGGCCGTGCTCAAGCTGCTGGAACAATCCCGACCGCCCCTGTATGTCACGGTTGCCCCTCCCCTTCAGAAACTCGCCATCCGGCTGAAGCGCCTGCTCCCCGCCCGCGTGTTCGAACGGCTCATCGCAGGCCGGTACCCCCTCTGATTCGCGAGTCCGCCGCCCATGCCCCACCTTTGACGGCATGAGCCATGAACCGGCCCCTGCCCGGCCCATCACCAAGGTCCTGGTCGCCAACCGCGGGGAAATCGCCCTTCGGGTGATGCGCACCCTTCGCGCCATGGGCATCCCCAGCGTCGCCGTCCATTCCGAGGTGGACGGCACCATGCCTTTTGCCCGCTATGCGGACGAGGCCATCCTGATCGGACCGGCCACAGCCTCCGAGAGCTATCTCGTGTTTGACCGCATCCTCGAAGCCGCCAAGGTCACCGGGGCGGACGCCATCCATCCAGGGTATGGCTTCCTGAGCGAAAACGCCGAATTCGCCGAAGCCGTCGAACAGGCCGGCCTCACCTTCATCGGTCCCCGCCCGGACAGCATTCGCACGATGGGCGACAAACTGTCGGCCAAGGAAGCGGTCGCCCGACAGGACGTGCCACTGGTGCCCGGCTCCGAAGGCGAGGTGACCGACCTCGACGAAGCGGAACGGCTGGCTGCCGAGATCGGCTTCCCGGTCATGGTCAAGGCCAGCGCCGGTGGAGGCGGCAAGGGCATGCGGGTCGTCCATGACCCTGCCCGGTTGCGGGGCGAAACCGAACGCGCCATGAGTGAGGCCCGGAGCGCCTTCGGCAACGGCGCCGTCTTCCTCGAACGCTTCGTGACGGAACCGAGGCACATCGAAATCCAGGTTCTGTGCGACGCCCACGGAAATGGCGTCCACCTGTTTGAACGCGAGTGCAGCATCCAACGCCGGCACCAGAAGGTCGTCGAAGAGGCCCCGAGCGCCCTGCTCGATGATGCCCTCCGCGACCAGATGGGGCAATGCGCCTTGGACTGCGCCCGAGCCTGCGGCTATGTCGGGGCCGGAACGGTGGAATTCCTCGTCGACGCGGACCGAAATTTCTATTTCCTCGAAATGAACACCCGGCTCCAGGTCGAGCATCCCGTGACGGAGATGATCACCGGGGTCGACCTCGTCGAGGAACAGGTGCGGATTGCCCGGGGCGAGCGGCTTCGTCTGACGCAGGACCAGCTGCGCATCCAGGGTCACGCCATCGAACTCCGGGTCTATGCCGAGGATGTTCCTGCCGGGTTCCTTCCCTCGACCGGCATTCTCGCCACCCATGTCGTTCCGGAAGGCCCCGGAATCCGAGTCGATGCCGGGGTCGAGCAAGGCGACGCCATTTCAATCCACTACGACCCGATGATCTCCAAGCTGTGCGCCCACGGCATGGACCGGCCCCAGGCGATCGAGCGTCTCCGCCGTGCCATCGACGAGTACCTCATCCAAGGACTCGAAACCACCCTCGAATTCGGACGGTATGTTCTTGATCATGAAGCCTTTGTGTCCGGTCGCTTCGACACCGGATTTGTCGGTGCCCATTTCGATGCCGAGCGGTTTGAGGCCTACCGTTCCGACGCTCGTGCCGCGCAAGACTGGGGTGCAGCCGCGGCGGCCTTAGCGGCGGCGGCCCCGACCCCATCCGGTGCATCCGACACGTCAACCAACGGTCGAAATGGGGCCTGGAAACAGCGGTTTGCCGACTGAATCCTTCACCCAAAAGGCAACTTTCCGGCGCATATTCCGTTTCAAACCCGCGATGAAGCGGATGCCGTTCTTCCTGATCATCCCGGGACTGTCTATGATGGTCTCGGTTGTGCTGGCATCCCCAATCTCAGCCCAAACGACACCGGTCGACAGCCTGCCTCCCCTCGTCCATCTCGAGGTTGCAGAAGTCGCCTCCCTCCCTTCAATACCCTCCGACCATCGGGTCCAGCCTGGATCACGCCGCTACAGCCGCCTGGAAAAGCGCGTCCTCAAGGTCTGGCCCTATGCGGATTTCGCCGGCCGGGCCATGGACAGTCTTGAGATCGAAATGGCCGACATCGACAGCAAGAAGGAACGCCGGGCGCTCGTCGACCGCAAGGAAGAGGAGCTCAAAGCCCGCTTCGAAGGGGAACTCCGACGTCTCACCATTCGGGAAGGCGTCATCCTCATCCGGCTCATTGACCGGGAAGCCAACCGCACCACTTTCGGGGTGGTGCAGGAGCTCAAGGGTCGTCTCAGCGCCTTCATGTGGCAGGGCCTGGCCCGGCTATTCGGCCATGACCTCAAGAGCGAATACGACGCTGCGGGAGACGATGCCGCCATCGAACACATTCTCCACGCCCATGGCCTTGTCCAGAGAAGGCCGGGTGAAACCGCCGGGGTCATGCCCCTTGACTGACCACCCCTCCACGGCAAAGACCACCGCCGGTCCACCCCGTATCTTTGCGCGGCATGGAGAAGGCGTTCATCCTGTATGACCTCGAAGCCACCTGCTGGCGGACCAGCCGGCCCAAACGGGTCGAGATCATCGAGGTCGGCGCCGTGAAGGTCAATGAGCAGCTGGAAATCGTTTCCGAATTCTGCGCCTTCGTCCGCCCCCTGATGCACCCGGTCATCAGCAAGTTCTGCACCTCGCTCACCTCCATCCGCCAATCCGACGTGGACCATGCTCCCCTCTTTGATGAGGTCATGGAGGACTACGAGGACTGGATGGGCGTCGGCACCCATGACGTCATTCCCATGAGTTGGGGGGAATTCGACAAGCGGCAACTGAACACCGATGCCCACCTCCACAACATCGGGCTGGACTGGCTCGACGCCCACGTCTGCTTCCAGAAACACTATGGGAAGTGGAAGCAATCCAAGAACCAGATTGGCCTGAAGAACGCCCTCGAGACCGAGGAGATCCGGTGGTCCGGAACGGAACACCGGGCCATCGACGACGCCCGCAACATGGCCGAACTCTTCTGCAAGGTCGCCCAGCAGATTCCGAGCCTTCAACTGAATTGATGGACACCGGTTTCCACAACACGGCCCGCACAGCCCGCACGGTGGCCGCCATGGAATGGACCCTCGAGTGGCGCCAAGGCCATCAGCTGGCCTCGGTCGGCCTCTTCGCCTTGTCCTCGGTGTACGTAGCCTTCCAAGCGGCCAGCCGAGGCACCGCGCCCGAAGCCTGGACGGCCATGCTCTGGCTGGTCTATCTGTTCAGTGGATTCACGGCCGTCGGCCGGCTCTTCGACCGCGAACGGTCCGCGACACGCCGCTATCTCCAGTGGACGGTCGACCCACTCGGCCTGATGCTGGGCAAGCTCCTCCACGCCATCCTGACCACCACGGCGCTCAGCGCCATTGTCCTTGGCGCTTTCGTCCTCTTCCTCGGCTGGCCCGGGGAGGGCGTCCGGACCTCGCTGGTCGTGCTGGCCGCCTGGCTCGGCGGTTTGTCCATGACCACCACCCTCGTCTTCGTCACGGCGGTGGCGTCCCAGGTCCAAAACGGAGGCAGCACCCTGGCCGCCATCCTTGGACTCCCGCTCCTGCTCCCCCAGCTCATCCTGGCGACCCGGATGACCACCGGCGCCCTGCAGGGAACGCCGTGGTCCATGCTCGGGGAAATCCCCTTGTTCCTCGCGGCGCTCAGCGCAGGCACCAGCGTCATGGCGTGCATCCTGTTCCCGTACATTTGGCGGGCATGAGCAACTGGAACGTCCTCTGGAAATTCGGAGGGATCCTCCTTCTCGCCTACGTGATCGTGGCGGGCTTCGGCACCCCGCTGCAGCCCGGCCTCGTGGAAGCGTCCCCGGACCGCCTCGTGCCCGGGCCGGTGACCCTTGAACTCCATGCCGTCGGACAGCCCTTCGCGGCCGAAGGCATCTCCACCGAAGGCCACCGACTCATCCTCCGGTCGGGCAACGACCTCATCGACACTCGGTTGACCGGGGTGGCGCCCCACCGCGTCGAAGCGGAAGTGACCATCCCGGAACAGATGCCGTCCCCGGCCCTTGACGCCTTCCTCTTCACCCCTGCCACGGGCACCCTGTTCCTCGGCAACGCCTTTTTCATCGAAGGCGCCGGCACCGGCCCCGTGGCGGATGAGTTCAAAGCCAAGGCCCCGGAGGAGTTGGCCCCCGATCTTGGATTCAGCTTTCCTTACCAGCCCAACATCATGGAAAGCATCCGCAACCTGCTGTGGCACGTGCCCATGTGGTTCGCCATGTTCTTCGTGATGGGCATCGGATTCGTCGCCTCGCTCATGCAGCTGAGGACTGACCGCATCGAGTGGGACCATCGCGGAGAAGCCGCCGTGAGGACGGGGCTCGTCTTCGGCCTGCTGGGCCTGGCCACCGGATCACTGTGGGCGCGGTGGACCTGGGGCGCCTGGTGGGTCTCGGACCCCCAGCTCAATGGAGCCCTCGTGACCGTGCTGCTCTACACGGGCTACCTCATCCTGCGGGCCGCCATGGGCGACGACGAGCGGGTGGGCCGCCTCTCTGCCGTCTACAACGTCTTCGCCTTCGTGATGCTCGTCATCCTCCTGATGGTCCTCCCGCGCTACACGGAGAGCCTCCACCCCGGCAAGGACGGCAACCCCGGCTTCAACAGCTACGACCTCGACAACAGCCTCCGGGCCGTCTTCTATCCGGCCGTGATCGGCTGGGGCGCCCTGTGCTATTGGATGTACACCCTGCGCCTCCGCATGAACCGTGTGGAGCACCGCCTGTTGACGAAATGAATTACACCATGTTCCACATCCTGTTCCTGAGCAGCCTCGAAGGCTTCTTCTTCGGAAGCGGCAAGGCCCATGTGGTCACAGGCGTCGCCCTGATCATCCTCGCCGGCATCGCCTTCTCTCTGTGGAGGATGGACCGGCGCCTCGCCCGCATCGAATCCGAATCCAACGACACCCACTGACGCCATGAGCCGAACCAACATCGTCGTTCTCCTCCTCGTGGCCGTGCTCATGGGCACGCTGTTCAGTGTCTTCACGACCAACAGCGAGTCGGTCGTCTTCGCCCGGGCCTTTGCAGAACCGGGCATTGAATTCAAGGTCTCGGGCACCCTCGACACCGACCACCCCGTCGTGTACAACCCAGAGGTCTCGGTGTCACGGACCCGCTTTCACATGCGCGACAAGGAGGGCGAAGTCCGGGAAGTGATCTTGAACAAGCCCAAGCCCACCGGCTTGGAACAGAGTGAGTCCATCGATCTCTATGGCCGGGTGGTGGACGGCCAGTTCATCGCAGGCGAGATGCTCATGAAGTGCCCGAGCAAATACAACGAGCAGTCGCACAGCCTCGCTGAGACGACCGACGCTCCCTGAGCCCGACCCCCGTGGACATCGCCTATCTCGGAGAATGGACCTGGGCGGCCTCCCTCGGACGCCTCCTCCTCGCCTTGGCCTTCGCCTCGGCCCTGGCCTCGACCATCGGATATGCCGTCGCGGTGCGACAGCCGGAATCACATTGGATGCGGCTCGGCCGCTGGGGGTTCCGCCTTCACGCCGGCAGCATTCTGGCGACCGTAGCCCTGCTGTACCTGCTCATCTTCTGCCACCGCTACGAGTTCCAATACGTTTGGAAACACCTCAATGACGCCATGCCCTTCGGGTTTACGCTGTCCAGTTTCTGGGGCGGACAGGAAGGCGGATTCCTCATTTGGATGTCGTGGATGCTGGTGTTGGCCATGCTGTTCCTCCGGCGGAATCCCGGGCCGCTAGAAGCGCCAGTCATGGCCGTCCATGGCGGCGTGTTCACCGGCCTGAGCTCCATGCTCCTCGGCCTCTATTTCGGTGATTTCCAATTTGGCCTCGACCCCTTTCTCCTCCTGCGCGAAGCCCCGCAAAATCTCGGCCTGCCCTGGACCTTCAATCCCGATTACCTCGCCCTGATCCCCCAATTCGCCGACGGTCAGGGACTGAATCCCCTGCTCCAGAACTACTGGATGGTCATCCATCCGCCCACGCTCTTCCTCGGCTTTGCGAGCACCCTCATGCCTTTCGCCATGGCCGTGGCGGGACTCTGGGTCGGTGACCACACCACGTGGATGCGCCGCGCGGTGACCTGGTCCTTCTTCGGCGTCGCCATCCTCGGAGCCGGCATCCTCATGGGAGGCGCCTGGGCCTATGAGGCCCTCAGCTTCGGCGGGTTCTGGGCCTGGGATCCGGTGGAGAACAGTTCGCTGGTGCCCTGGCTGGTCTTGGTGGCTGGCGCCCACCTGCTGCTGATCAACCGCAACAAACCCGGCACGGCCGTCACCGCCACGTACTTGATGGTGGGCCTGTCTTTCCTGTTGGTCGTCTATTCGACCTTCCTGACCAAGAGCGGCATCCTGGGCGACACCTCGGTCCACAGCTTCGTGGACAGCGGCATCCTGCCCCAGCTCCTCGCCTTCCTGCTCGGCTGTTGCGTCCTGTTCACGGCGCTGACCCTGCCTCCCGGCCGCGAACGGCTCGTCTTCACCGGTTTGCAACTCGCGCTGTCCATCGGGGTCATCGCAGGCCAACCGGCCATCTGCATCCTGTTGATGCTGGGTCTCATGACGGCCGCCGTACTGCGCGGACACCTCACGCATCTGCCCCGAACGGACAAGGAAAGCCCCCTTTGGACCCGGGAATTCTGGATGTTTGTCGGCGGCATGCTGATGTTCGCCTCGGCGGTCCACATCACCTTCCAGACCAGCCTGCCGGTCCTCAACCACTTCCTCGAGCCGTTCAGCGGCCTCTTCGACCGGCTCTTCCAATCGACCGGGTGGCCCCTCGCCCGAAAGCTCGCCGCACACGACCTGGCCCCCGGAACGGACTTTGACGCCACCTACCATGCGGTTCAAGTGCCCCTGGCCTTCCTCTTCATCAGCATCACCGCCTTCACGCAGTACCTGCGCTACCGCACCGACAGTGGCAAGGGCTTGTTCATGAAGCTGCTCCGGAGCCTGCTCGCCGCGGTGGTCCTGACCGGCGCCTTCCTGCTGGCGTATGACTTCGACACGTGGGAAACTCCGCGCGTGGCCCTGCTCCTCGCCTGCCTCTGGTCCGCCGCCGCCAACGCCGATTATGTGGTCCAGGTGCTGAAAGGGCAGTGGAACTTCGCCGGTGCCAGTCTCTCCCACATCGGGTTCGCCCTGGTCATCTTCGGGGCGGTGCTGTCCACAGCCAAGAAGGACATCATCAGCGCCAACCATTTCGGCGACCTCGCCATGCTGAGTGAGGCGCTGTCCAACGAGGAGGACCTGCTCCTGCTCGAAGGCGACACCATCCCCATGGGCCCGTACTACGTCTGCTACCGCGAACGGCGGCAGGAGGGCATCCACGCCAAGTTCGCCGTGGACTATTACGAGACGGTGCCGGAGACCTACGAGGCCGGCCAGGTCGTCGCCCGGGACGGTTTCCTCTTCCAATGTCTCCAAGGCCACACGGCCAGCCCGGATTTCACCTCGGATCTGGAGGACCATTGGACCTTCATCCCCATCCCCAACGAGCGCCAGCAGCGAGAGGCCAAGCCCTGGTCCGCCGGGCGGCCTGGCCCCTTTGTCTTCACCCTCGATCCGCGCATCCAACTCAACGAGCAGATGGGCAACGCGCCCGAGCCCGATACCAAGCGCTACTGGAACCGCGACCTTTACACCCACATCAAATGGGGCCGCGTCTCCGATCCGGAGGCGGATGAAGACGGCTGGATGGACGGCCGCAAGCACGACCTGATGCGACGCGACAGCCTCGTCATCGGCAAATCCATCCTCGCCCTCGATTCCATCTCTGCCGTCACGCTGAACCAAAAACCTGCCTTCGGCTTGCTCGACAAGGACCTCGCGGTCGCCGCTCATTTCCGGCTGACCGGCAACGGCCCGGACACGAATTTCACCGCCCTCTACATCGTTCGGGACAGTCTGCTCATCCCCGACATGGTCACGCTGGACACCCGCGGCATCAAGGTCCGCATCGACGGATTCCGACCGGCGGAAGCCACCTTCGAGACCGTCATCTGGGAGAACCTGTCCATCCGACGGGACTTCATCGTGATGCAGGCGATCGTCTTCCCCCAGATCAACCTGCTCTGGCTCGGCTGTCTCATCATGACCGCCGGCGCCCTCATGGCCGTCCGTCAGCGCCGCCGGACCGAAAACCGGCGACAACCGAAAGCGGCATGAAGCGGGCCCACGTCATCGGCAGCGGCAGACTCGGACGGCACCTCGCGAACCGACTCGATCACCTCGGCATCGCCGTGACCCGTTGGAACCGGAGCCCACAAGACGGGACGCTGCTGCTCACCGACTGGCAGGCTGGCGATGCCCCCGATGCCGTCTTCCTCGCCGTATCCGACGATGCCCTCAGTGCCGTGGCTGCCCACATCCTGCCGTCACTCCCGGAGGGCACTTGGCTCATCCACCACGCCGGATCCGTCGACCGGGACATCCTGGGCGATCGCGTCTCGGACACGGCCGTGTTGTGGCCGCCCATGACCTTCCAAGGAGAGCAAGAACCCCATTGGGACACGATGCCCCTCATCGTGGACACAGACAATGCGGACATCCGAACATGGGCGCGAACTCTGGCGCCGCATTGCACCGACGTCGACGGAACCCAACGCCGGGAACTCCACCTCGGCGCCGTCCTGCTTGGCAACCTCACCGCGGGCTGGATTGGCATGGTCGAAGCGCATTTCCAAGCGAGGGGACTGGATGCCAGCATCTTCCATCCGTTGGTGGAGGCCAGTGTCGCCAAGGCCCTCGTCGGCCATGCCCTGGACCACGTGACCGGACCGGCAGCCCGCAACGACCGCAACACCCTGTTGGCCCAAGCCGACCTGCTCGCCCAAACGGACCCGACGGGCGATCTTGCCACCCTCCACCACATTCTGACCCAGCGCATCCTCACCCATCATGGCCACAACCCCCTCCCCCCACTTCAAGGAACGCCTCGCCGGGATTGACGGCTTCGTCTTCGACAACGACGGCGTCTTTACGAATGGCACCGTCTACCTCATGCCCGGCGGCGAACAGGTGCGGACGGCGTCCACGCGGGACGGGTATGCCGTGCAACATGCCGCCAAGTGCGGAATGCGTTTGGCGATGATCACCGGTGGGCGCAGCGAGGAAGTCACGCGGCGGATGAATGGGCTCGGGGTCACCGAAGTCATCTCCGGCGCCGCGGTCAAACTGGGAGAAATGGAGGCCCTCTGCGGACGGTGGGGATTGACCCTCGACCAAATCTGCTACATGGGCGATGACATTCCGGACATTCCGGTCCTTGAGGCCGTCGGTCTGGCCTGCTGTCCCCACGACGCCGTTCCGGAGGTCCGTGCGGTTTGTGACTACATCAGCCCGGTTCGTGGCGGTGAGGGATGCGTTCGTGACATTCTGGAGCAAGCGATGAAAGTGAAAGGCTTGTGGATGAATGACCTCGCGCACGCGTGGTGAACCCGTAAGTTTGCCGCCGAATGGACCGCAACACGATCACAGGGTTCTTGCTGATTTTCGCGATGGTCATCGTGTATCAGCTGTACTTCGTGCCCGCCCCCGAAGTGCTTCCCGAAGGCCAGACCCAGGCTGCTGCCACCCCGGAGACCCCGTCTCCCGTGGCCAACTTTCCCACCGCCAGCGCCAATGCGCTCCTCGACAGCACCTACGTTCCGCAGGTGGCCACCTTGCGATCCGACGTGTTGGAAGTGGAGGTCAGCACGGATGGCGGCATTCCGGTTCGGGCCACCTTGAAGGACGGGTATCTCGACTACTGGCGGCAACAGCCTATCCAGCTCTGGACGGAGGGCGGCTCCAACATGAACTTCATCGCCCGCGGCGAAGGGTCCTATGACCAGCGGTTTGACGTGGTCTCCCAAGCCGACAACGAAGTCGTCCTCGCCAACCGTGGCGATGGGCCCCTTCGAAGCCTGACCTGGACCATCAACGATTACCTCGTGGATGTACGGGCCGAATTTGCCGATGCCCGCGGGGAAGTCGGATTCCAATGGCAGGCCGACGGCGCCCACAACGAAAAGGGCATCGACGTCGAGCGACAGAAAAGCAGCATCTACTACCGTGAGCAAGGGCGCGGCCGGGACTACCTGAGCGAAGGAACGGACAAGTCCACCGACATCGAGGAGCCGGTGGAATGGGTCGCCTTCAAACAGAATTACTTCTCGGCCATCGTCGGAACCGACGTCGGATTCACTTCCGGACGGTTGCGCAGCCTGCCCCCCACGGATGCGACGGACACCACAATGACCATGCGGTACGGCATGGATGTGGCCCTGCCCACCGAGGATGTGGACGGGCGAGAGGTGGCAGACCTGCGGTTCTATTTCGGGCCGAATGACGCCTCCACACTCAAGACCACAGGCTGGGACGAAATCGGCCGGGTCATCGATTTCGGGTGGTGGATCTTCGGCTGGATCAACCGGAACCTCATCTTCCCGATCTACGCGTTCCTTGCGAGCTACATCGGATCTGCCGGCCTCATCATCCTGATCCTCACGCTGCTCATCAAGAGCGTCCTCTTCCCCATCACGTGGAAGAATTACGTCAGCTCCGCCAAGATGAGGGTCCTCAAGCCGGACATGGAGGCGCTCCAAGCCAAGTATCCAGATCAGGATGACGCCATGCAGCGCCAACAGGAAACGATGAAGCTCTACCGCGACAGTGGGGTGAACCCCCTCGCAGGCTGCATTCCCCAGCTCATCCAGATGCCTCTGCTGTACGCGATGTTCCGGTTCTTTCCGGCCAACATCGAGCTCCGGGGCAAGAGCTTCCTCTGGGCGGACGACCTCGGTGCCTTCGACAGCATCCTGGACCTCCCCTTCGAAATCCCCTTCTATGGAGCCCACGTCTCGGGCTTCACCGTGCTGATGGCCGGTTCGATGTACATCTACATGGGCCAGACCATGGCCCAGCAGGCCGCCCCCTCGCAACCCGGCATGCCCGACATGCGGGTCATGGCCAAGATCATGCCCTTCTTCATGCTGTTCTTCTTCAACAAGTTCGCGAGCGGCCTGAGCCTGTATTACTTCATCGCCAACCTGATCACCATCGGACAGGTCACCACCGTCAAGAAGTTCTTCATCGACGAGGACAAGATTCGGGAGAAGATCAAGGCCAAGCAGGCTGAGCCGAAAGACGAGAAAAAGAAGAGCAGCTTCGCCGAACGCCTCGAGGCCATGCAAAAGGAACAGCAGAAGAAGGCCGACGAGATGAAGCGCCAGCGCGATCAGGCCCGAAAGGCCCGCAACCAGAAGCGCAAGAAATGACCTCCCGGCAGGGATTTGCCTCGACTTTGGGTACCGCCACCCTGTGGCTCGCCCTCAGCGGGTGCGCTGGCCCAAGAGCCTATCTGGCCACCAGCGAGGGGCCGTGGCTGATCTACGAGCGCACCCCCTGCTTCGGTCCCTGTCCCGCCTTTGAGCTGGAAGTGGACCGGAATGGATCGGCCCGCTTCCAAGGCCGACGGAACGTGACCCCCGAAGGAAACCAGGTCGCCACCTGGTCCGAGGAGGACCGGCAAGCCGTGGCCGACGCCGCCCATGCCGTGGCCTTCCGGACCAAGACCGGCCGGTACGACAATCCCCTGGTCACCGACCTCCCCTCCAAGCACATTCGCCTTGCCGGATATGACGTGGTCGACCGATTCGAAGGGCCCGACATCGAGGCACTGTACGCGGTTCTGGACAGCCTCCTCGAGACCACAGAGTGGATTTCCACCGGGCATTGAAACCCTGCCCTATTTTCGCGCTCCCCGCTCCTCCGGAGATGGGCACCATTCAACGATGAACAACACCATGAAGCAACGTCTCTTCCTGCTGCTCTTCGCGGCATTCCAACTGTTCGCCACCAACGCCCGCGCCGACGAGGGCATGTGGCTCCTCCACATGCTCCAGCGCATCAACGAAGCCGAGATGCAGGAGATGGGACTGAACCTCTCCGCCGAGGACATCTACTCCCTGAACCAAGCCTGTCTGAAGGACGCCGTCATCACCCTCAACGGGGGCAGCTGCACGGCCGAGCTCATTTCCGGCCAGGGTCTCGTGCTCACCAACCACCACTGTGCTTACGGCGCGATCCAGGGGTTCAGCACCGTCGAGGATGACATCCTGACCAATGGGTTCTGGGCCATGAGCCTCGAGGAAGAGAAGCCGATCCCGGACTTCAGCGTGACCTTCCTCCAGCGCATTGAGGATGTGACCGAGCGCGTGCTCGCCGACGTCACTGACGACATGGACGAGGGCACCCGCCAGCAGACCATCCAGGCCGTCATTGGCCAAATCGAAGAGGAGGAGCGCGGCATCAATCCGGACTTCCGCCCGCAGGTCAAGTCCTTCTACCACGCCAACGAGTTCTACCTGTTCGTCTACCGGGACTACACCGACATCCGCCTCGTGGGCAACCCGCCGGAGAGCATCGGCAAGTTCGGTGGCGACACGGACAACTGGATGTGGCCCCGCCACACGGGTGACTTCTCGCTCCTCCGCATCTACGCGGACGCCGACAACAACCCGGCCGACTACAGCGAGGAAAACGTTCCCTACCAGCCCAAGCGCCACCTCAAAGTGAGCCTCGACGGGGTCCAGAATGGCGACTTCACCATGATCATGGGCTACCCCGGCAGCACCGACCGTTTCCTGAGCAGCCGCGGCATCCAGCAGGCCCTCGACCTGTACAACCCCAGCGTGGTGGACGTCCGCGACCTCAAGCTCAAGACCATGAAGTCCCACATGGACGCCGACCCGGCCGTCCGCATCCAATATGCTGCCAAGTATGCCCAAACGGCGAACTACTGGAAGTACTACATCGGCCAGTCCAAGGGCCTGAAGGCGCTCGACGTCTACGGCAAGAAGAAGGCCCTCGAGGACGAGTTCAGCGCCTGGATGGACGGCAACGCCGACCGGGAGGCCCTGTACGGCGAGACCCTCGGCCTGCTCGACGAGTACTATGCCAACACCGACGCCACCGTCAAGGGACAGGTCTACTCGCTCGAGGCCGGCCTCATTGGGTGTGACCTGATGCTCTTCGCGTTCCGCGTGGGCATGGGCGCCCAGGGCCTCTTCAGCGAGGATGCCGACCGGGCGGATGGTGCCGCTGCTGCCCTCCAGGGCCGAGCCGACGGATTCTTCAAGGATTACGACCAAGAGACCGACCGCGACCTGTTCATCCAGCTCATGACCAAGTACATGACGGACATCGCCCCGGACCAGCATCCCGCCTTCTTCGCCACCGTACGCGACAAGTACAAGGGAGACTTCGCCCGGTACGCGGACAAGATGTACCCCAAGAGCTTCCTGACCGACCCGGTCCGGTTCAAGGAGTTCCTCGCCGATCCCGACCAGAAGGCCCTCGACAAGGACCTCGCCGTGGCCGCAGCCATGAGCCTGATCGACACGTACCGCGGCTACTTCGCCTCGCCGGAGCAGAGCAAATTCGACAAGGGCTACCGCCTGCTGACCGCCGGCCTCCGGGAGATGAAGCCTGAGAAGATGTGGTACCCGGACGCCAACTCCACCATGCGCCTCAGCTACGGCCAGGTCGGAGACTACGATCCCGCCGACGCCGTGCACTACGACTTCGTCACGACAGCCAACGGCATCCTGCAGAAGAAGGACAACAGCAATCCCGAGTTCGTGGTGGACCCCACCCTCGAGACGCTCATCCGCAAACAGGATTATGGTCGCTACGCCGACGAGAATGGAGACCTCGTCCTCTGCTTCATCTCCGGCAACGACATCACCGGTGGCAACTCTGGCAGCCCGGTCCTGAATGGCAACGGAGACCTCATCGGCCTCGCCTTCGACGGCAACTGGGAGGCCATGAGCGGCGACATCGCCTTCGAACCGGAGCTCCAGCGTACCATCAGCGTGGACATCCGCTACGTCATGTGGGTCATCGACAAGATGGCCGGCGCCCAGAACCTCATCGACGAAATCGACTTCGTGACCACGCCCAAGCCGATGCCCGCTGCCGACGAGGCCGCTCCGGCTGTGGAAGAAGGACGCTGATCTCGCGCCACACCCACAACGAAAAGCCCCGCCTATCCGGCGGGGCTTTTTGATGTCATCAGATTCTCGTCGTCAGACGGCGTTGCGGCCGGCGTTGATGATGCCAAACATCGTCCGGACCACCAGCTTTTCGAGGACGGCGGCCTCCGCCGGCGACTGGCCCTGACCGTCCAGCCACTGCAAGGCGGCCTGCTGGATCACGAGCAACGGGAGGATGATGCCTTCGCGGAGGTCGATGGATTCGGCAATGGCCGGGGCCCGCTCCATCAGCTCGGTCTGTCCGGAAATGCGCAGAATCAGGGTTCGGCTCAGTTCAAACTCAGCCCGCACCGTCCGCCAGAGATCGCCAAACCGGTCATCCTGCTCAAGATGGGCCGTCAGAGCGAAGTTGCACTTGCGCATGCTCTGCATGCTGTTCTCCAGCAAGGCGGCAAACAAGGGTTGGGTGCGGTAGAGCTCCGCCGCTTCCTCCAACCTTCCCTCCTTCTCCAACTCGGCCAGTGCCGTGCCAATGCCGAAGAACCCGGGCACATTCTGCTTCAACTGGCTCCAAGACCCCACAAATGGAATGGCCCTCAAATCATCCAAGGTCAGCGGCCCGTCCTTCTTCCGGCTGGTCGGCCGGCTGGCGATGTTGGTCGCGCCATAGTGCTTGAGCGTGCCGTAGGTGGAGAGGTACTCCATGAACACGGGATGGGCCTTCAAGGCCGTGTATTCCGCATAACTCCGTTCGGCCAATTGATCCATCAGGGCCCGCTGCCCTTCCGTCCACCGTGATTTTTCGGGATCAATCAAACGGTGCTGAATGCCCGCCGTCAAAAGGAGCTCGAGGTTGTAGGAGGCACTCCGGGGCGTTCCGAAGTTGGAACTGATGGACTGCCCCTGAATGGTGGTCTGAACCTCCCGGGTGTCGACGTCCGGGCCCAGACTCGCATAGAAGCGGTGCGTGTTGCCGCCACCGCGGGCCGGCGGACCGCCACGGCCATCGAAGAAGACGACCTCCACGCCCGCTTCACGGCATACGGCGGACAGGCGCTCCTTGGCCTGGTGGATGGACCAGTTGGCCCGGAGGTATCCCCCGTCCTTGGTGCCGTCGCTGAAGCCCAACATCACATGCTGGACATCGCCGCGCCCCGCCACATGGTTCCGGTACGCTTCCGTCGCAAACAGGGTGCGCATCTGGTCCGGCGCTCCGGCCAAATCCTCCACGGTTTCGAAAAGCGGCACGAAGTCGAGCGTCATCTCGGACCCGGTATGGGCGTGGCGCGCCATGGTGAAGAGGCGGATCACATCTTCAGCTCCGCGGCAATTGCTGATGATGAAGCGGTGGCATCCCCGAGGTCCGTTGAGCTGCTGGATTTCCCGGATGGACTCCATCACCTTCCAAGCGTCCTGCACGACCTCGTCCGTTCCCTTGGCCATGGGCACGACCCCATCCGTGGCGAGCAGGGCGTCGATTCCAGCGGGCAATCCCAGCGCATCGGCCGAGCGCTTCAGGACCCGGCTGTCCTGGCGGATGTCGATGGCGGCGAAATGCCGGCCAAACATGAGGATGGCCACCCGGAGCAAGGCAATCTCCTCGGCGTGGAGCCCGCCAAAGTCTTCACGGACGCGGGCCTCGATTGCTTCGAGACCTTCCAGCACGCCCTCGTCGTCGAAGACCTGTGAATCAATGGCCAGGATGGCCTCCTCGACCTTGGACTGGAGGGCATCCAGTTCGATGTCCAGCCCCTTGAAGGTGATGCGGCGGCGCAACAGGCGGAAGGCTCGGCGGTAGCAGCGGAGCAGCGTGAGCCGCAGGCGACGGGCCACACGCAGGGTCGTTCCAGCATCGACATAGGGATTGCCATCCCGGTCCCCACCCGGCCAGAAGCCGACAGAGAACAATCCAGCCGCCACATCGAGGGACACGCCAGTCGACGCCGCCACGCGGAGCGCGAGCCGCGGCAACGCCTCGAAGAATACATGCTCGAGGTACCAGCTCTGGCGCACGGCTTCTTCGTAAGGCGTCGGCTTCTTGGTCTGGAAGAAGGGCGTCAGGCCCAATTGGTGGAGCAGGTTGTGCGCGCTTTCCAGATCACCCGCTTCGATGCGGGCCGTGAGGTCCGTGATGATGCCGAGGGCGGTGCCGGGATAGAACTGGGTCGGGTGGGCGGTCAACACCACGCGAACATGCTGGCCACGGAGGGCGTCCGAGAGGGCTTCCTGCAGTCCCCGACGGGCAATCCGGGGCAGGATGCCGGCGAGCGACTCCGCACCCTCGAGGTCGTTGAGCCGGTCGTATCGGGCGTCCTCCAGCGCATCCACCAGCACCACTTGTCGCTCGATATACTGGACGTAGCGGAACAACAGCCCCACGCGCTCCTCCTCGGGCAGGTGCACTTCAGACAGGTGCTCGGTGAGGAGGTCCATCGGCGACCGGCCCTCAGCCAGCCCCTCACGGCAGGCTTCTGCAAACAGCGGCACGCGGAGTCCCGTGCCCCGGATGCCGTCAAGCGGCAGGGTCAGGAAGATGCTGTTGTAGACTTCAAAGGGTCGCGCCACAGCGGACGCGTAGGTCGAATGCTCCATGGAGTTCAGGATTGCGTTGAATCCGGAGCATTGCCGGGTTCCCCAAAATTACAACGCGGCCCCCTCCCCGGTTCGGTTCCCTCCACCGCCCGCTAACTTCGCAGCATGGAATACCGCAGGCTGGGGCGCAGTGGCCTCCAATTGTCCGAACTGTCCTTCGGAAGCTGGATCACCTTCGGCAACCAGATCGAGGACGGAACCAGTGGCCGGTTGCTCGACATGGCCTACGATGCCGGCATCAACTTCTTCGACAATGCCGAGACCTACGCTGACGGGGCGTCGGAAGAAGTCATGGGGCGGCTGCTCGCCCAGCGCGACTGGCCGCGCGACACCTGGTGCGTGTCCTCCAAGGTCTTCTTCGGTGCCGGCGGAAAACTCCCCACCCAGCGCGGCCTGCACCGCAAGCACGTGGTCGAGGCCTGCCATGATGCGCTCAAGCGCTTGCGGGTGGACTACCTCGACCTGTACTTCTGCCATCGACCGGACAAGCAGACCCCCATGGAGGAAACGGTCTGGACGATGCACCAGCTGATTCAGCAGGGCAAGGTCCTCTACTGGGGCACGAGCGAATGGAGTGCCGCAGAAATCATGGACGCCCACCGCATTGCCGAGCGCCACAACCTCATCGGCCCGGTCATGGAGCAGCCCCAGTACAACATGTTTGTGCGCCGCAAGGTGGAGGCCGAATTCCAAGACGTGTACCGCACGGTGGGCCTGGGAACCACCATCTGGAGCCCCCTCGCCTCCGGCCTGCTGACCGGCAAGTACAACCGGGGCGCCGGCGCCAATGTCCGGCTCAAGCGCGAGGAGCTGAGCTGGCTTGCCGACATCGTGCTCAACGAAAAGAACCTCGCCAAGGTGGAACGCCTGGGCGACCTCGCCGGGGACCTCGGCACGACCCTGCCCAAGCTGGCCCTGGCCTGGTGCCTCAAGAATCCGGACGTCTCAACCGTCCTCCTCGGCGCCTCCAAGCTCGAGCAACTCGAGGAGAACCTCGGTGCTCCTGCGGTCGTTCCGCTCCTGACGGAAGACGTCATGGCCCGCATCGAGGAAATCCTGGACAATGCACCCGCCCACCCCGAGTACTGATCCGATGCGCATCGACATCCTCTCCGCCGTGCCCGACCTGCTCCAGGGCCCCTTCAGCGAAAGCATCGTAGGGCGCGCCCGAAAGGCTGGGGTCGTAGAGGTTGAGGTCCACGACATCCGCAAGTGGACCACCGACAAGCACGGCAAAATCGACGACACTCCCTTCGGCGGAGGCGCCGGCATGGTGATGGCCATCCAGCCCATCGTCGACGCCATAGCCGAACTGAAGTCCCAACGCGACTACGACGAAATCATCTACCTCACTCCAGACGGAGAGCGACTGGGCCAATCCCGGGTAAACCAATTGAGCCTGTCCGGCAACCTGCTGATGCTGTGTGGCCACTACAAGGGCATCGACCAACGCATCCGCGACCACGTCATCACCCTCGAGCTGAGCATCGGCGATTACGTGCTGAGCGGAGGAGAATTGGCCGCAGCCGTCCTGGCCGACGCCATCGTCCGCCTCGTCCCGGGCGCCATCGGGGATGGCGAAAGCGCCCTCACCGACAGTTTCCAGGATGGACTGCTCGCGCCTCCGGTCTACACGAGGCCCGCCGAATGGAACGGACACGCCGTCCCGGAGGTCCTTCTCGGAGGCCATCATGCGGAAATCGACCAATGGAGGATGGAACAGGCGATGGAACGCACAAAACGACTTCGCCCCGACCTGTTGGACGAGGCTTGAAGTTTCGTAATATTGCACCCCGTTAATTCGGACACCTACATTCCCATCGTCATGGATCGTCTTCGTCAAATCTCCCAGCAGCTCAACAACGTGCAGGACTGGCCCGACTTCAAGGCCGGCGACACCATCAAGGTGAGCTACAAGATCAAGGAGGGCTCCAAGGAGCGCACCCAGGTCTTCCAGGGCACTGTCATCCAGCGTCGTGGCGAAGGCGCCACCGAAACGTTCACCGTTCGGAAGATGGCCTCCGGAGTCGGCGTCGAGCGGGTCTTCCCGATCGGCAGCCCCTTCCTCGAGGGCATCGAAGTGATGAAAGTGGGTAAGGTGCGCCGCGCGCGGATCTACTACCTGCGCGGACTCACGGGCAAGAGCGCCCGCATCAAGGAGAAGCGCTCCTTCCAGAAGGCCAAGTAATCAGACCTTCACCAAATGCAGAGAAGCCGGGCCGTTGTCCGGCTTCTCTGCGTTCGGGCCCACCCCTCCGTATCTTCACGCTCCATGGAATCCCCCTTCGAGATTCAGATCATCTGCAGCACGCCTGGCGATGTGTCCCGGGCCCAACGCAGCGGGGCCACCCGGATCGAACTCGCAGGGTGCTACACTGCAGGCGGGGTCACCCCCTCGCCCGGAACCATCCGGAGCTGCCTCGCTGCGACCGATCTGCCGGTCGTCGTCGCCCTCCGTCCCAGGGAGGGGCACCTCGTCTACAGCGCTTCCGAAAAGGACATCATCCTCCAGGATGCCGAATGGTGCCTCGAACAGGGCGCCCAGAACGTCCTGATCGGAGGACTCAATGCCCACCTCGAGTTTGACTTCGACTTACTGGAAAAGGCCATCCAGCGCTTCGGAGGAGAGAAATTGATGGTGGGACGCGCGCTGGACAGCGCCAAAAAGCCCCATCGCGATTTCGAGCGCCTGTCCGGCATGCCAGTGGCCGGGTTGGCCTCCAGCGCGGGAAAAGGCAACGCCATCAAGGGACACGAGGACCTGGTTGACTGGCAATCCCGCGTGGATTTTGACGTCTACGCCTCAGGAGCGGTGCTACCACATGGGGCCGCACGCATGTGGTCTGCCGGATTGTCCTGCTTCCGGGCCTCAGCGCGGCATAGCGCCGGCGTGGCCCACGAGGGCCGCTGGTTCGAAGGGGAACTCTATCCCGTAGACGCCAAGCGCGTGGCCTCCCTCGCGAAGGCCATCCGCAAGGCCATTGCCAACGAAGAGGCTGGCCTCCCGCCGGACTCGGAATCCTGAACTCAGCCGGCCAGCACCGCGGCCACCCGGGCGCGCACGGCCGCTTCCTTTTCCTCGGCCCCCCGCTCCAGCTCAGTGCACCGGGCAAGCATCTCCTCGGCCTTGACCCGATCCTTCAGGTCGGCTGCATTGACCCGGACGTTCATCACGGCACCCAGCACGGCCGTCCGCGCACACAGCGCGCCGACCCCGGCATCGGTCACCGAGTTTGGATTGCCGCGCTCGGCCATGTCCGCCATCACCTCCATCGACGCGAGGGCAAGTTCCGCCACCTCCAGCGGGGTTTCCATGGCTCCGAGGGTCGCCGCCTGGATGGCCGCAGACCGCTCCGCCTTCTGAGCCTCGTTGCCTTTGGGCATGCCAAAGGCGGCCATGATCGCGTCAAACGCCGCGGTGTCCTCATCGACCAACTGGAGGAGACGGACCTGCAGGGCCATGCCCCGCTCGGCCACCTCACTGAAGGCCTCCCAACGGTCGTCCCATCCGCGCTTGTGGGCGCTGAGATTGGCAACCATGGTCCCGAGGGACACGCCCAGCGCACCGACATAGGCGGAAATCGAGCCGCCTCCGGGTGCCGGGCTCTCGCTCGCCGTCTCCTCGGCAAATTCCGTCAGCGTCATGGACGCCAGCGGCGCCAGATTGCCCCCGGCATCCTCCAACAGGTATTCAATGACCCGCTTGCGAGCATCGAATGGCGCGAGATCATCAAGTCCAAGCGACTTGACCGCGACCTTGACCTTTTCCGCCTCGCTGATGCCCAGGCTTCGGTTCTGCTTGCGCAGGTAATGGTGGGCCGCGTCAATCAGGACGCGCTTGGGGATCAAGCCGACGATTTCACTTCCCGTCACGCGCATCCCCCGGGCGATTGAGCGCTCGCACGCGGCATCGAAGGCTTCGTGGACGGTGGTCACGGAGATGTTGGTGAGGTTGAGGGACAATTGGGCGATGCCATATTCCTCGATGTACCATCCGATTCCTTTGACGCACTTCAAGAGACCCGGCTCGCGCATCGGGTTTCCCTCCGCATCGTTCACGACGGGACCGGTCACACCGCCTTCCCGCTTCACGCGGCCGTTCTCGCGCAGGTCGAAGGCCACCGCATTGGCCCGGCGGGAGGACGTGGTGTTTAGGTTGATGTTGTAGGCCACGAGGAAATCGCGGGCGCCGATGGCCGTGGCTCCAGTGGTGCGGGCGCGCTCATTGAACTGGGACGGACCGAAGTCAGGCGCCCAAGCCGGATCCGAGAGCTTGTCGAGCCCCTCGTACTCGCCCTTCCGACAATGGGCCAGGTTCTGACGCTCAGGCGACGTGGCGGCCTCTTCATAGAAATAACCGGGAATGCCCAGCTCCTCTCCGACCCGCTTGCCCAGCGCATGGGCGGCGGCCTTGCAATCCTCCATTGTCACGCCGGCCACGGGAACGAACGGACAGACGTCCGTGGCCCCCATGCGGGGATGCTCACCGTGGTGCTTGGACATGTCGATGAGCTCACCGGCCTTCTTGATCAGGCGGAAGGCGGCTTCGACGATGGTCTCGGGCGGCCCCACGAAGGTGATCACCGTGCGGTGGGTCGAATTGCCTGGGTCGACGTCCAACAGGCGGACGCCCTCGACCGTTTCGACGACAGCCGCAATGGCGTCAATCTTGGCACGGTCGCGTCCCTCGCTGATGTTGGGGACGCATTCGATGAGTCGGGTGGTCATGATGGCGGATTTGCGTCCGCCAAACTACTGCGTCTTTCAGTCGCAGGCACTGCCCCATTGAGACAACAATGTCAACAGGTCGGGCGCTCCAATCTGCCCATCTCCGTTGATGTCACTGGCACATTGAAGGGCACAGCTTCCGTCGTCCACCGTCGCATCCGGGTCGTAATTGACCGCGGCGGGATCGAGGCAACCGGCAAGGACACAGCTGCCGTCGTCGAGCGTGGCCAGGGCGTTGTAGTTGGCCGCAAAGGCATACGTGCACCCAGATACGCCGTCGACCACTTCCACAAAGGCCACCACGGGCTCGCTGGTGCACGTGATGCCCTGGCTTCGGACAGTCCAGTCATAGAAGAAATAGTAATAGCCGAGGCCCGCCGCATTGGGAATCGTCGTGGACTGGATGGTCGCCATGCCCCCGACGTCGTAGGGGTAAGACAGCTCGCCCGCCGCATTGTCCCGCCACAGCCCCAGCTCCTCGGCTTCCGCCGTCAGCGCATAGTCCAAGCCCGGTTCCAGTTCGAAGTCAAGCTGCACCGTGTTCCAACCCGGCTGGAGGATGACCACCGTGCTCAGGATTTCCCCAACCTGTGGCAGGGACACCCGGACAAGCCGCGGACCGGCACTTTCGGCCCGCATGCGGACCGTCTCCAGGACAATGGGCTCATGGACATCAAACCGGAGTCCGTAGGTGTCCGAATCAATGAAGCCCCCAGAAGAACTCGTCGTCTTGCCTCCGGTTCCTTCCCGGACGTCCCGTTGGGCCTGGGCCTGAACCCACCAGCCGGTGCTGACCCCGAGCGGCACCGTCGTGAAGGTGGGGCCCTGAGAAATGAACGGGCCCAACGTCTCGGTCATGCCGGCCAGCAGGTCCTCCCACGCCGTCGGTCCCCAAGGGGCATACCAGCGCAGGACGGCATCGTCCAGCACGATGGGCTCAAACGTGTGCGAGGTCCCAGTCGGCACCACGGCCTCCGGCACGATGGGCTCCAGCGGTGAATCGAAGACGAAGAGTTCGACAGGATCTGAAATGTCGATGTATCCACAGAGGTTGGTGGTCTGCACCGTCAGGGTATCCGAAGACGCCATGAACAGCGTGTCCGCCGAGACCCCATTGGACCAGAGCACGTCCAGCTGATCTCCTGCCACGGTCAACGCGCGGATGGTCCCGGAACAGAATTTCGCTGGGCCATCCAGTTGGACCACTGGAGGCTGCGCCGGAATCACGGAGATGTCGAGGGCCGGAGACAGAACCGTGCACCCCTCTCCAGCCGACAACAAGGCCTGGGCGATGCCAGGCTCGGTGAAGACCCGGCCATCAGCGCCCTCCACGCCACCCGTCCAGGAAGACGCCGTCCAGCCATCCGGGACCGTCAGGACGAGGGAGTCTCCCGGGCAGAGCTCTGCTTGCAGAGGCCAGTCCAGCTCGGGAGAGAGGCCGAGACAGGGCGTTTCAAGAACCGTGTGATACGCATCGACTGCAGGGTCCAGCATCACCGTCCGAAGGCCGCTGGGCCAGAAGAACTCGACGCTGTCCACGGAAGTGTGGTCCGCCAGGCCGAAGTTGAAGGTCAGCGGACCGCAGGAACTGTAGCTGTATCCGATGAAACTCTGGTCGGTGCGCACGAAATCCGGGGCGGCATGGACCACCACCCGGGCGCCCGCCGCATCGCGTGGAGACACCACCCCCTCGAGTTCGAACCCGATCCAATGGTGCTCCAGATCCTCATTGAGGAACAGCTGGCAACCCGGGTTGGTGCTGACGAGTGTATTGACCACCAACAAATCCTCCGTTCCGTTCACATCGAAGTCCGCCACCACCGTGGCATATCCGCTGAATTGGCTTTCTATGGCCTCGCCCGGAGCGATGTCGGTGAACGTCAGGTCCCCGTTGTTGTGGTAGAGCAGGTTCGGATAGGGACTGAAGAAATACTCGTTGGCCACATACAGGTCGCGTTCCCCGTCGTGGTCGTGGTCGATGAAGGCCGTGCCCCAGCCCATGCCCCAGTCTCCGACTCCGGCCGTCTCCGTGATGTTCGTGAAGGGCAGGATGCTGCCGTCTTCCGGCTGGGGTCCCGGATTGAGAAAGAGGTCGTTGGGCAGGTTGTTGGAGATGTACAGGTCCAGGTAGCCGTCGTGGTCGAGGTCCGTGGCGTCCACCCCCATGCCCTGCGCTCCGAGGTCAAGGCCCCAAGCGGGCGCCTCGTCCGTGAACGACCCTGTGCCATCGTTGATGTAGAGCTTGTTGGCCTGATTCCCGTCGTGGGTCAGATACAGGTCCAGATCCCCATCGTTCTCGATGTCGAGGAACAGGGCCCCCATTCCGATCAGGTTGTCGAAGGCACCGGAAGCAAAGTAGCCATCCGTGTAGCCCCCCTCTCCGTCCGACATCCAGAATTCGTTGGGCTGGTTCATGTTGACGACGTAGAGGTCGAGCCAGCCATCCAGGTTGACGTCCGCGGCATGGGCACTCCGGCATTGGCCTTCCGTCCCCACCCCCAATTCGTCCGTGATCTCCGTGAAGGTGCCGCCGTCATTGCGCCAGAAGCGATTGGCATCTCCCGTATTGCAGCTGAACAGATCAGGGTCCCCGTCGTTGTCGTAGTCGTAAAAAAGCGACGCCATGGTGAACCCACCATCCTCCACTCCGGCCTCAACAGCGACGAATTCCGCATTGCCCTCATTGCGGTACAACGTATTGGTGGCCAACCGACTCCCCACGTAAACGTCGAGGTCCCCGTCCAAATCATAATCCGCCACAGAGGCCGTATGATTGAGATAGTTCCCCGCCAATCCCGCCTGCACACTGTGGTCCGTGAACGACGAGCTCTGACCAAGGGACACTCCGGTCCACACGATCAGGCTGAGCCAGCACACAGAGAATTTCAGGTTCTTCATCACCGCTTCCACCCTCCCTTTCGAGGGGTGTTTGGTCAACACAACAAGATACGAAAGGGTTCAGGAGACCCAGTGGCCGCGAGCCAGGACCCGGTCCGCGAGGGGGTCCCCAAAGGCATAAAGCGCCTCGTCCAGCGAACGCAGTGGGCGCGTGACAATCAGGCTGGCTTCCTGACCGACGGCCAGTCCACCCACTTGGTCGGACAGCCCCAAGGCCGCCGCGCCATTGACGGTCGCCGCCGCGAGGGCTTCGATCGGTTCGAGCCCCATCCGGAGACAGCCCAGAGACGCCGCCAGATGCAGGTTGCCCGACGGAGCCGACCCCGGATTAAAGTCCGTCGCGATGGCGAGGGCACACCCAGCATCCACCAGCGTTCGACCCGGCGTGTAAGGCAGATCCAGGAAGAGCGAACACAGGGGAAGCGCGACTGGCATTGTCTCGCTGGAGGCCAACTCGGCCACGTCCTCCGCTTCGAGCACCTCGAGATGATCTACGCTCAGCGCGCCCATTTCGACACACAGGGCCACGCCTCCGCCAGCCGTGAACTGGTTGACGTGGACCTTGGCCGGCAGCCCACGCAGTCGGGCCTGCTCGAGCAGCAGCCGGGTTTCCTCCAATCCGAAATACCCGTCCTCACAAAAGATGTCGACGTGGTCGGCCAGGTTCTCCTCTGTCACCGCAGGGAGCACCTCTTCCACCATGTGCCGCGTGTAAGCCATGGCATCCGACCATCCCTCCGGCACGGCATGGCAGCCGAGGAAGGTGGTCTTGACCGGAATCCGATCCAGGGCGCCTAACCGCCGCGCCACGCGCAGCATCTTGAGTTCGGACTCGAGGTCGAGCCCATAGCCGGATTTGATCTCAATCGCCCCTGTGCCCATGCGCATCAGACGCTCCATCCGCTCGAGGGACACGTCAAACAGCGCGTCCTCACTCATGTCGCGCAACGCCCTGGCACTGTTCAAGATGCCGCCTCCCCGGGCCGCGATCTCCTGATAGCTCAGGCCCCGGATGCGGTCCACGAACTCCCGCTCCCGCGAAGCGGCATGGACCAGGTGCGTGTGGCTGTCCACCCACGAAGGCAGGACCAACCGGCCAGACGCCTCCACAACCTCCAGGCCATTCCAATCCGTGATGCCGGGAAATTCCGCCATCGCGCCCCCATCAATGATCCGGCCATCCTCGATGGCCAACCAGGCGTCCTCCATCACGGGAAGCTGCCGCATATCGGCCCCCTTCAAGGGACCCCAGGAGGTCGTTCCAAAACCGACCAGATGGCCGATGTCCTTGATCAGCAGGCGTCCGCGCGCAAATCCGCTTTCCATGGCCACAAGGTCGCACAATCCGACGCGACCTGCCCTCGTACCTTTGCACCATGCCCGGCAACGCCTTCGGTTCCATTTTCCGCTTGACCACATTCGGTGAATCCCACGGGACCGCCATGGGCGGCATCGTCGATGGTGTCCCCGCCGGCGTCGTCCTCAACCTCGACCGGATCCAGGCCGAACTCGACCGAAGACGGCCAGGCCAAAGCGCCCTGACCACCCAGAGAAAAGAGTCCGATCAGGTCACCCTGTTGTCCGGCGTTCATGAAGGACGCACCACGGGAACGCCCATCGGATTCACGGTCCCCAACGGCGATGCGCGCAGTGGCGATTATGACCACCTCGCCGACCGCTATCGCCCGAGCCACGCTGACTTCACCTACGATGCCAAGTATGGGCACCGTGACCACCGCGGCGGTGGCCGGGCCAGCGCACGGGAAACCGTGAGCCGGGTGGTGGCCGGCGCCATCGCCCGACAGATGCTGGAGCAGCTTCTGCCCGACACTCCGCCCGCCGTGTCCGCCTATGTGGAGCGCGTGCAAGACATCGCCATGCCGGAGGCACCCGCCTATCACGCTCCGGGCGTGGTGGACGCAACCCCCGTCCGCTGTCCCCATCCGGAGACCGCCCAGCGCATGATCGACCGCATCGGCGAAGTCCGCAAGTCCGGGGACACCATCGGAGGCGCCGTGGCGGTCGTGGCCAAAGGCGTCCCAGCTGGCTGGGGAGAACCTGTCTTCGACAAGCTGCACGCCGACCTCGCCAAGGCGTTGTGGAGCCTGCCGGCAGTCAAGGGACTCGAGTTGGGCAGTGGATTCTCCGGCACCCTCATGCGGGGCTCGGAGCACAACGATGCCTTCGTGGCCAAGGAAGGCGGCATCGGAACCGCCACCAACCACAGCGGTGGCATCCAAGGCGGCATCAGCAACGGAGAGGATATCGTCCTTCGGGTGGGCTTCAAGCCTGTGGCCACCATCGTGGAAGAACAGAGCACCGTTGACCGGGACGGCGTCCCAACCCGCGTCGCCGGCCGGGGACGGCACGACCCTTGCGTCCTACCCCGGGCCGTGCCCCTCGTCGAAGCCATGGTCCTGCTCGTGCTCGCCGACCACGCTCTGAGACAGCGGTCCGCCCGGCTCTGAATCGGTAGCTTGCGACCCGAACGAATCGAACACCCTCCATGCGCCTCGCCCTCCATTGGCAAGTCCTGATCGGCCTCGCAATCGGCGTCCTGTACGCCTGGCTCTCCATTCAATTCGGATGGAACGAGTTCACCATTGACTACATCAAACCCTTCGGAGACATCTTCATCAATGTCCTGAAGCTCATTGCAGTACCCCTCGTCCTCTTCAGCATCATTTCAGGTGTATCCAGCCTCGGCGACCCAGCCAAACTGGGCCGCCTCGGCATCAAAACGGTCATCACCTATCTGCTGACGACGATGACCGCCGTCGTGGTTGGCCTTCTGCTTGTCAACCTGTTCCAGCCCGGTGCCCGGGTCTCGGAGGACCTGCTCGAATCCAACCGGATCCGCTACGAGCTCTGGCGGGACGCCAACGGCATCGAGGTCCTGGACGACATCAACCTGCTCACCGAACCTCGGCTCGAATCCAAGGTCGAAGAGATCACCGGCGAGTCCGTCCAAATGAATGACTGGGTCATGGACAAGCTCACCAAGGCCGAGCGGACCAAGTCCAGCGGCCCGCTTCAACCCCTCGTGGACGTGGTGCCCACCAACATCTTCCGGGCTTTGGCCGACATGTCCATGCTCCAAATCATCTTCTTCGCCGTCTTCTTCGGCGTGGTGCTGGTTGGCCTGCCCAAAGAGACCTCGGCCCCGCTGACCCGAGCAGTGGAAGCGCTGAATGAGGTCTTCGTGCAGATGGTGTGGATCGTGATGAAGGCCATGCCCCTGTTCGTCTTCGCGCTGATGGCGGGCCAAATCGTCAATGCCGCCGGCAGTGACCCCGAGATGTTCCGGCAATTGCTGGAGTACCTGCTCCAATACAGCCTGGTCGTGGTGCTCGGCCTGGCCTTCATGGTCTTCCTGTTCTACCCGTCGCTGGTGGCCATCCTGGTCCAGAAGCTAGGCTACCGGAAGTTCATGCGTGGGATGCGTGACGCGCAGATCACGGCGTTTTCCACCTCGAGCTCCGTCGCGACGCTGCCGGTGACGATGGATTGCGTCCGAAACCGAATCGGCGTCTCGGAACGCACCACCAGCTTCGTCCTGCCCATCGGCGCCACGGTGAACATGGACGGCACCTCGCTCTACCAGGCCGTGGCCGTGGTGTCGCTGGCCCAATTCCACATGGTGGACCTCAGCCTCGCCCAGCAAGCGGTGATCGTCCTGACCGCGACCCTGGCCTCCATCGGGGCCGCGGCCGTGCCCAGCGCCGGATTGGTCCTGATGATCATCGTCCTAGAAAGCGTCGGATTGAATCCGGCGTGGATCGCCCTCATCTTCCCCGTCGACCGCATCCTCGACATGTGCCGCACCGTGGTCAACGTGACCGGTGACGGCGCCGTGTCCACCCTCATCGCCCACAGCGAAGGAGAACTCGAGGTGCCCGAGGCCTGACTTCATCCCCACCGTGACCCGCACCTGCTTCCTTCTCGGGCTGCTCCTGTTGCAGATGCCCCTGTCCATTCGAGGCCAGGAGGACAACGCGTGCGAGCACGAGCCGACCGCCAAGGCGGCCAAGCTCATCGAACGGGGAACGGACAAGCGGAAATACGACGCCGACAAACGTCGGGGCTACCTCGAGGACGCCCTCGAGGAGGATGGTCAGGCCCTTCAGGCCGCGTTCACCCTCGGGCTCCTGGCGCACACGGAGGCCCGGAGGACCGGTGAGGGATTTGGCGAAGCCCGCGACCTTTTGATGTCCGTCCACGACGCCTGCCCCCGCTTCAACGAGGAGGTGCCCTACACGTTGGGCGCCATCGCCTACGCCGAGGACCGGAATCAGGAAGCGTTGGACTGGTTTCACCAGTTTCTCCATTGGGAATCCCGGACCGGGAAACCGATTTCACCCCGCAACCGCAAACGGGTCGAGCAGGTGGAGGCCGTATTGCCCGAATTGCAGTTCCTCATCGAATACACCGCGAACGGAGATGCCGCGCCGCCCCGCATCCTGGACGAGGTGGCCACCGGAGATGCGGAATACCTTCCGGCCCTGTCCGCCGATGGCACGCTGTTGTTCTTTACCCGTGCCGGAGAGCGCAAGGCCAAGGGGGATCTCGTGAGCCGGCCTTTCGAAGACTTCACGTGGGCCCGGCGGACCGGCCCCTCGGTCCCCTTCGATTCCGGCCATCCGCTCGACGACCCCTTCAACCGGTCCTCCGGATATGGAGGCGTCTCCATTTCCGTGGACAACCGGTCCCTTTACCTCGCCATCAAGACGCCGGCCCCGGGCAACCCCGAAAACATCGACCTCTTCTCCACCCGCTACTCGTTGCTGGACGACACCGGGGAGGAGCGTGTCTACTTGTGGACGGATCCCGAACCTCTCAACAACCTGAACACGCCGGACGGATGGGAAAGCCAACCTGCCATCAGTCCGGATGGCCAGACGCTCTTCTTCGCCGCCGTGCGCCCCGGCACGACACCCGATGAGAATGGCCACCCCACCATCGATGTGATGGCCTCTCGCTGGGATGGCACCCAATGGGCGGCGGCCTCACCCCTGCCGGCACCGATCAACGGCCCCTACAGCGACAAGGCTCCCTTCCTTCATCCGGACGGGCAGACCCTGTACTTCGCCTCCAACCGCACCCCGGGCGGTGGCGGCTATGACATCTGGATGTCCAAGTTGGACAGCCTCCAATCGCCGCTCGAGGCCGGCGCCTGGTCCACCCCGGTGAACCTGGGCCTGCCCCTCAACACCGAGGGGGACGAGCACGGCCTGGTCATTTCCGCAGACGGCTCAACGGCCTATTTCTCCAGCCGACGACCTGGAACCCGAGGCCTGGACATCATGACGTGGACCCTGCCGGAGTCCCTCCGTCCCCGCGCCTCCGTCGTCGTCCGGGGCACCCTCGAAGTGAGCGAGGAACTCGGAGACATCCCCATTTCGCTGGAGCTCCGCTATGCGCAGAGCCGCCGGGCCCAGGTCATTGACCTCGGAGACGACAGAGCCTATGCCGCCATCGTCGACCTCGGCACCGCCGAAGACGTGCTCCTCGTGGCCAAAGCGGAAGGCGCCGCCTTTTCCGCCGGGGTCGTGGTCGACCGTGACGACGACGCCCCCGCCCTGGTCAACACCGACCTCACGGTCCGCTCCGTGGAGGAGCGGGGCGCCGCCTTCGAAATTCAGGACATCCATTACGCCACGGCGTCCGCCGTCATCGACCGCACGAGCCTCCTGATGCTCGACCTGTTTGCCGAGTACCTCCTTGAGACGGGCCTCACCGTGGAAATCGGGGGGCACACGGATGACATTGGAAACGAGGCGGACAACTTGTCCCTCAGCCAACGCCGGGCGGATGCGGTCCTAGACCACCTTATCTCCGCCGGAGTGGACCGGGATGCTCTGGAAGCCAAGGGATACGGGGAATCCCGGCCCCGAGCAGACAATGCCAACGAGGACGGGCGGGCCCGAAACCGGAGGACGGAATTCCGAATCCTCGGAAACTGACGCTCCGCCCGCCATGTGGCGTGGATAATTCGGAAAAAGTGGCCTCGGGCGGGTGCGCAGGGGCCCGATTTTCACGTTGTCCACGCACCACCCCATGATTCCGATCCCGCGACGACTCCCCCAAGCTGCCGTGCTCCTCGCCTTGTGCATGTCCCTTGACTCCGGAGCCCAAACGACTTCCCTCAATGGCGGAACGACGGTCTCCGCCACCGACCGGAACGACCCGACCGCTTACGCCCGGGCCCTCCACCACTTCGAGCACGCTCAGTATTCCGCTGCCCTTGCCGGATTTGACGCGGTGGTCCATGCCCCGTTGCGCGGAGACCAAGCCGCCGGAGAAACGGAACGGCTGGAACGCGTCGAAGCGGAGTATCGCGCCGCCCTGTGTGCCATCTACCTCTTCCACAAGGATGCCGTGTGGCGGATCGACCGGTTCGTGGACCGTCATCCGGAGTCGACCTGGGTACCCAAGCTTCACTGGGAATTGGGCAACTACCAATACCGCCGCAAGAAATGGGGCAAGGCCCTCGAGGCGTTCGACCGCCTGAATCCCCGCCACCTCGGCAAGGTCCAGCGCACGGAATTCCACTTCAAGCGGGGGCACGCCCGATTTGAGCAAGGCGATCTTGAAGCGGCCCGGGGCGACCTGCTCAAGGTGACCGGAAGTTCCGACGCCCGGCCCGACTTCCTCGAAGCCGCACGCTATTACCTGGCGCACATCGCCTATGCGGAAGACCGGTTCACCACGGCGCTCGACGAATTCGAAGCCCTGGCCTCCGTGGACGCCTTCCGCGACGCCATCCCCGTCTACATCGGACAGATCCTGCATGAACTCGACCGCCACGAAGACCTCGTGGACCGCGTGCCCACCTGGCTCGGAGAAGATCATGATCTGCGTGAAGCCGACGCCACCGAGCTGTCCCGCCTTCTCGGCACCGCCCTGTTCCACCTGGGCCGCTGCCCGGAAGCCGAGGCCCATCTCGAAGCCGCTTGGTCCGCCATGGACACCCGGGACAAATTGCCCGGGTTCAGCTACATCGTCGGCTCCTGCCGATTGGAGAATGGACACCCACAGGAGGCCATCCTCGCCTTGATGCGCGCCACGGGAAATGGCGATCAACTCGACCAGTACGCCACCCACGCGCTGGGCAGGGCCTATCTGGACAACGACGAGAAACCCAAGGCTCAGGCCGCCTTTGCCCAGGCCGCCCAATTCGACCATGACCTCGAAGTCCGGGAAGATGCCTTGTTCAACCATGCCAAACTGGCCTTCGAGACGGATTTCAATCCCTTCAACGATGCCATCGCCGCCTTCGAGCAATACCTCGAGGAATACCCTGACAGTCCCCGTCGGGATGAGGCCTATGGGTTTCTCCTCGATGTCTACCTGACCACGCGGAACAGTGAACGCGCCCTCGACGCCCTCGACCGCATCCAGCGCAAATCCCCCCGGGAGAAGCAGGCGTATCAAGGACTCGCCTTCAACCACGGCGTGGACCTCTACCGCTCGGGCAAACCCGAGGAGGCCGATGCGTACTTCTCCCGAAGCCGGTCTTTCCCAGAAGACAACACTCTCGCCGCCGAAAGCCATTTCTGGCAGGGAGAAATCGCGATGAAGTCCGGCCGGGATGCGGCCGCCCTCAGCCATTATCGAGCCTTCCTCAACGCCCCCGGGGCCTTCGGCTCCCCCCTGTATGACGAGGGCGAGTACGGAGCCGCCTATGCCCTGTTCCGCCAACGCAAGTACCGCGACGCCCAAATCGGATTCCGGAAGTATGTCGATGCCGCGGGAAGCGGAGAAGCCGGCGGACACCGGGCCGACGCCCTGCTCCGGATCGGAGACTGCTTCTACATCGACAAGGACTACGGCCGGGCGATCGACGCCTATGACCGCGCACTCGGAGCCAATACGAGCCAGCGCCAATACGCCGGGTTCCAACGGGCACGCTGCCTGGGTCTGGATGGCCAACTGGACGCTTCCGTCGAAGGCATGACCAATCTCCTGCAAGAGTTTCCCGAAACCACCTTCAAGGGAGATGCCTTGACCGCCATGGGCAAGGCCGAAATCGAACGGGACCGAATGGAAGCGGCACGGTCCGCTTTCGACCGCATCCGGGAAGAACTCCCCGGCAGCGCCTACGCCAAGAATGCCCTGGTCGACTTGGCCCTCATCGCCATCAAACAGGACCGCGCGGACGACGCCCTGGCCTTGTGGTCCACCATTTCCACCACCTACCCGGACGACGATGTGACGAAGGACGCCTTCCTGTTGGTCGAGCCGCTCCTCGTTGAACGGGGGCAACTCGATGGGCTTCCGGAAATCGTAGGCCTCTCCGAGAATGACATCGCCGAGAAGACCTACGCCGCAGCACAGGATCTGGCCCTATCAGGACAATGCGCTGAGGCCATGCCCAAACTCGAGGGCTTCCTCGAGAAGCACCCGGAAAGCGTTCGCGTTCTCTCCGCACGGTTCCACCTCGGACAATGCCAATTCGAAAGCGGCCAGACCGATGAGGCCCTCGCCACGCTCGAAACCGTGGTGGAGGCTCCGTTGAGCGATTACCACGAATCCGCCCTCGTCCTGACCGCCACCCTTCGATACAACCGGGAGGACTGGAGAGAGGCCCTCGCCCACTACCAGCGGCTCGAGACTGTGGCCACCCTGAAACGCCACGTCCTCGAAGCCCGCATCGGCATCATGCGCTGCAGCCGGAAACTGGACGACGGCGAGACGGTCCTCGCCTATGTGGACCCCATCCTCGCGGATCCGGAAACCCCGGCCGACATCGTGATGGCGGCCCGCTACAACCGAGCCCTGCTTCTCCTCGAGCGGTCTCCTCAGGAGGCCCGATCCGACCTCGAGTGGCTCGCCGGAGACGGTACCCACGCCGAAGAAGCCAGCCACCACCTCGCCGCCCTGACCCTCGATACGGGCGATGCGGCCGGATGCCAATCCGCCGTCTTTGCCCAGCTCAACCGGTTCGGCGGCGGCTCTGAATGGGCCTACCGCAGCTTCCTGCTGCTCGCCGAATCCTATCTGGCACAGGGCGACCTGTTCCAGGCCCGCACCACCATCGAACAGCTGCAAGCCAATGTGGCCGAACCCTGGATCCAAGACGCCTGCCTTGACTTCCTCGACAGGATTGCCCAAGAAGAAAACCCGCCCGCCCCGACCGATTCGACCGCCGTCGATCCCACCCCCCAATCCGACAACGAATGAAGCGCCCCAACACCCCCTTCCGCACGACGGCTTCGCTGGGCCTCCTGTTGGCCGCCAGCCCCCTCCTCCCGCTCTCCGCCCAGGACAGCCTTGAAGTCACCTTTGTCGGAGACCGCGAGCTGGAAGTGAGAGAGGTCGTCAAACCGGCCTCCAGTCCAAACCGGGTCGACCTCGGCATGGAAAAGCCGGTCATCCGTTATTCCCCCATCGCCAAGTCGATTGCGCCGGAGACGCAGGTCCAGTCCATTGACCCCTTCGCCGTCCGGATGGACGCTCCACTGCCCCGGCTCTACGCCGGCTATGCCAAGGGTGGCTTCGGCCTCTACACTTCTCCCCTCGCGGAAATCCACTACGGGGAGACCCAAAGCCGCACGGGATCCTGGGGAATCCACACGATCCACCACAGCTCAGCGGGCTCCACCACCACCGGAAACACCGACACCCTCGGCCTTGACGAAGGGTGGTCCCACAATGCGCTCGGCGGCCACTACAAACGGTTCCTCGATCGCAGCAGCCTGACCCTGGCCGGCGGCCTCGAACGCGACGCCTGGGGCCTCCACGGGCTGGACCTCTCCCAGACCTCCGGATTCTCCGCCCCCAACACCCGCCAGACCTACACCCGGATGCACACCTCTGCGCGGCTGCAAAACCACCAGCGCGACAGCACCAAGGTCCAGCGGGACCTCCGGCTCGAGGTGTCCAGACTCAGCATTGGACTCGCTCCCCTTCCTGCGGATGCGGTCACCCCGGACATCCTCATCGAACCCGGCCGGGAAAACCTCATCACTGGAACGGGCAGCTTCCAAGCCTGGCGGGACGACGCATTGTTCAGCCTCGACCTCGAAGGCCACATCATCGGCTCCAGCCTGGACGCCGAAGGCGATTCCTCCTTCGCCAGTGTGTCCCGGAATTCCGCCTTGATCGGCGCTGTACCGACCATCACCAAGGAACGCGGGGCGTACAAAATCAAGGTCGGCGCCGGCCTTTGGGTCGATGCACGCGGTCGCCAGGCCTTTCACTTCTATCCCACCGCCGAAGTCCGATTCCGTCTCCTCGACGACGTGTTCGTGCCCTATGGCGGCGTGGACGGGGGAATGCAACGCAATGCACTCCACGACCTCGTCAAGGAGAACCCGTGGTTCGACGCGCGCTACAATGCGGGAGTGGACGCCTTGCGCGGCACCCTGTACCACACGAACCGCGCGCTGGAACTCTACGGCGGCCTGCGCGGAAAATTCACGCGAGACCTGGCCTTCAATGCCCAGGCTCGGACTGTTACCTACCGCGACTTCGGGTACTGGGTCAACGAGGCCGGCATCGACAGCGCTGGGCAACGGTTCAGCCTGGCCTTCGACACGCTCACCGTGGCCAGCGTCATCGGAGAAACGGCCTATCGCGGCCGCGGCCCCCTCGAACTCGAAGCCCGCGTCGAATTCCACACCTACGGAACCGGAGACCAGCCCCACGCCTGGTATCAGCCCCGCACGCGGTTCTCCGGCTCCGCCCGATGGAACCTCGATGGTCTGCTGTTCCTCGAAGCGGGCATGGAGGTCATCGGAGCTCGGTATGCGCCGTCCCGCACCCCCTTTGCCCAGGTCACAGGAGAGGGAGACAACGAGCTGCAAACCGGTGCGGAAGCGCTCGCCAGCCCCGTGTTCGGAGGCACCGACCCCATCTACGCCCGGAAACTGCCGGCCTACACGGCTCTTGACCTCGGCATCGAGTATCGCTACAACGCCCGGCTGGCGCTGGGTCTAGATGCCTCCGGCCCACTCGGCGACACCCAGATTTTCAACGGGTACAACGCCCAACGATTCCGGGTCATGATGTGGGCGGGATACAGGTTCTGAGACGCCGTTCACAAAACGGTGGGGAAACCGCGCAAAAGTGTTGAAAACACTGGGCTTTCCGAGCCGTAGAAATCAAGCTTTCGGGAGCCCGCGGGCTATCTTCGCGAGACGTCCAAAATTGTGGAGATGAGCGAAGAGAAGAAGCAAGGCTATGACGCCGGCAGCATTCAGGCCCTCGAGGGCATGGAACACGTGCGGAAGCGTCCCTCGATGTACATCGGAGATGTGGGCACACGGGGACTGCACCACCTGGTCTACGAGGTGGTCGACAACTCGATTGACGAGGCCCTTGCCGGACACTGTGACACCATCGGCGTGGCCATCACGGCCAGCAATGGGGTGACCGTCCACGACAACGGCCGGGGCATTCCGGTCGGCATCCACGAGAAGGAAGGCGTCAGTGCCCTGGAGGTCGTGATGACCAAGATTGGTGCCGGCGGAAAATTCGACAAGGACAGCTACAAGGTCTCCGGGGGTCTGCACGGGGTCGGCGTGAGCTGCGTCAATGCCCTGTCCACCCACCTCCGGGCCGAAGTGCACCGTGGCGGCAAGGTCTGGGAGCAGGAATACAGCCGGGGCAAGGCCCAGTACCCCACCCGAGAGATCGGCGACACCGACCGCACCGGCACGTCCGTCACATTCCAGCCCGATCCGGAGATTTTCACCGACAACCTCGAGTACAGCTACGACACGTTGGCCCGTCGTCTCCGTGAACTCGCCTTCCTCAACAAGGGCATCACCCTGACCCTGACGGACGAGCGCACCACGGACGAGGAAGGAAACCACCCCACGGAGACTTTCCACAGCGAAACGGGCTTGAAGGAGTTTGTCACCTACATCGACCAGAACCGCGAACAGCTCATCCAGGAGGTCATCCACATGGAGGGCGAAGTCGAGGACATCCCCGTGGAGGTCGCGATGATTTACAACACCTCCTTCAACGAGAGCCTTCACAGCTACGTCAACAACATCAACACCCACGAGGGCGGCACGCACCTCAGCGGCTTCCGCCGGGGCTTGACCGACACCCTGAAGAAATACGCCGAGACGTCCGGCATGCTGGACAAGCTCAAGTTCGAAATCAGCGGAGATGACTTCCGCGAAGGCCTCACCGCCATCGTGAGCGTGAAGGTCATGGAGCCCCAGTTCGAGGGCCAGACCAAGACCAAGCTCGGCAACAAGGAGGTGACCAAGGCTGTCTCCCAAGCCGTCCGCGGCATGCTCAGCGACTACCTCGAGGAGCACCCGAACGACGCCAAGACCATTGTCCAGAAGGTCATTCTTGCTGCTCAGGCCCGCCACGCGGCCCGCAAGGCCCGCGAAATGGTGCAGCGCAAGACGGTCATGGGCGGCTCCGGCCTCCCCGGCAAGCTGGCCGACTGTTCCGAGAAGGATCCCGCCATGTGCGAGCTGTTCCTGGTCGAGGGTGACTCCGCTGGTGGAACCGCCAAACAGGGCCGCGACCGCCTCTTCCAGGCCATCCTTCCCCTCCGAGGCAAGATCCTCAACGTGGAGAAGGCCATGCACCACAAGATTTTCGAGAACGAGGAGATCAAGAACATCTACACCGCGCTCGGTGTGACCGTAGGCACGGAGGAGGATGAGCGCGCGCTCAACCTCACCAAGCTCCGTTACCACAAGGTGGTCATCATGTGTGACGCCGACGTCGACGGAAGCCACATCGAGACCCTCATCCTCACCTTCTTCTTCCGCCACATGAAGGAGCTCATCGAGAATGGGTATGTCTACATCGCAACCCCGCCCCTGTACCTCGTCAAGCGCGGGTCCAAGTCGGGCTATGCGTGGGACGACGACCAGCGGGACCGGCTCATCCAGGAATACCGCGGCAAAAGCGATGCCGCCGTGGGCGTCCAGCGCTACAAGGGTCTCGGTGAGATGAACGCCGAGCAACTCTGGGACACCACCATGAACCCCGAGAACCGCACGCTGCGCCAAGTCACCATCGAGAATGCCGCCGAAAGCGACAACATCTTCTCCATGCTCATGGGCGATGACGTTCCGCCCCGCCGCGAATTCATCGAGGCCAACGCCAAGTACGCCAACATCGACGCGTGAGCGCCAAGCGTCGTACGGTCTGGATTTCCGGCTCCTCTTCCGGAATCGGCAAGGCCGTGGCGCACGCCTGTCACCGGCGCGGTGACCGCCTCATCCTCTCGGCCCGCCGCAGCGAGGTCCTCGACGCCTTGCGCGATGAACTCGGAGCCCGAGACGCGCTCATCGTCCCCTTCGACCTGGCCAACACCGAGGGCCTCTCCGAGCGAGTCCATCAGACGTGGAACGCAGTCGGCGGTGTGGACGTCGTAATCCACAGTGGCGGGATCAGCCAGCGCAGCCGGCTCATCGACACGGACACATCAGTCGACCGCGCGATGATGGAGGTCAACTACTTCGGCACGCTGGCCTTCACCCGGGCCCTCCTTCCCCACATGATCGCGGCCGGTGGCGGCCATTTCGCTGTGGTGACCAGCGTGATGGGCCTGTTTTCGGCGCCTCTGCGCTCCGGCTATGCCGGGGCCAAACACGCAATGCACGGGTGGTTTGAGGCCCTCCGGGCCGAACACCACGACGACGGCATCCGCATCACCATGGTCTCTCCCGGCTTCGTGCGCACCGACATTTCGCGCAATGCCCTCACGGCGGATGGTTCGGCGCAAGGCACCATGGATGAGGCCACGGACAACGGGATGAGTCCCGAACGCTGCGCCCAAGCCATCCTGCGCGGCATCGACCGCAACCGCGCACTCGTCACGCCGGGGAAGAAGGAAGTGCTGGGCTATTGGCTGTCCCGGTTCGCCCCGGGATTGTTGCGCCGCATCACCCGCCGCGCCAAAGTCACTTGACTCACACATATTCACGGCCGGCCACGTCGAGGACCTTGGTGGTCTTCTTGAGCGTCCGGAGGACGAGGAAAACCACAAAGGATCCCGCCAACGCATAAGCCCAGAAGTCCTGGAAGATGCAGGCGGGCGAGGCGAAGAATTCTGAGGACAGGCCCGCGGCACGGTAACCGTGCAGCATGTCAACCCACGCAAAGCAGACAAACACGGCAAAGAAGCCATTGTACTCCCGCTTCAGGACGTTGCGCATCGAAAAGCCCACCTCGGGTTCCTTCCAACGGCCGAGGACGGGCCAGAACGCCGGCACGGAAGCGGACCAGTCGAGGTACGCCTGGCCGAACTTGCCGCGAAGGAATTGCTCTTCGGCAAACATGATCCGCTCATAGTACAGGGCGTAGAGGAGCAGGAAGACCAAGGCGAACCAGATGTGGCCGATGTAGAGGACGATGCCAAGCCACATCAGCAGGTTGCCGAGATACAAGGGGTGCCGACAAATGCTGTACATCCCGAGGGTGTTCAGCGACTCGGCGACCTGGCCTTCCTTGGTGTTGCGGCCGGACGTGCCCCGCGGAGTGTAGCCGACACAGAGCGCCCGGATGACCTGGCCGGCCATCGCGATGTCCAAACAGATCAACGGCCACCACCAAGTGCGGTCGAAGCTTGCGGACATCGGCGTCCATGACACCTCGGCCAACAGCACGACCGGAACAGCTCCAAAAAAGAGAAGCAACGGCAGGAAGCTGCGCCACCGGAAGAGCCAGTTGCCCGACCGGTCCATTTCCTCAATCAACGCCATCAGTCGAAGATGGGCTGGTTCCAGCGCTTGAGGGAATCCCCTTCCGCCACTCCGGACAGGACCTCAACAGTCAATCCATCGGACAGGCCCAGCTCCACGTCCCGCCGCTCGAATTGCTGTGGACCAGTCTGCACCTCCACGAACGGCTTGGGCCCTTCGTATTGGACCAACGCCTCGCTGATGGCGAGCACCTGTTCGCGCTTGTCGAGCACCACGTCCGCGTTGGCACTGAATCCGGCCCGGATGAAATCGCCCTCGGCGAGGGTCACCGCGGCGCGGATGTCGAATTGGACCGCGCCATTCTGCGGAATGCCCTTGGGAGAGATGTACTCCAACGTGGCGTCAAACCGGCGCCCCGGCATGGCGCCGATGCTCAGGATGAGTGGAATGCCGACCCGCAGGTTTTCGATTTCGCTCTCGTCAATCTGGCCGCGGAAAATCAGGTCCGTCATGTCAGCCACACTGGCGATGCTGGTGCCCTCGTTGAAGGTGTTGGCCTGGATGACCTGGTAGCCCACCTCAACCGGCACGTCGAGGACCATGCCGTTGACCGTGCTGGCGATCATGGTGTTGGAGGCCTCTCCCGCCCGGCTGGCGGCGCCCTCCTTCACGATGCGGAGGTTGTCCTCCGCAGCCAACATCTCTTCCTTGGCCTGAAGGAACGACGTCTCGGATTGCTGGAAATCCTGCTCCGAGACCACGCCCGAGGCGAGCAGCGATTCCTGGCGCTCGAAGTCGCGGCGGCTGTTCTCCAGTGAGATCCGGCTGCGCTCGACCCGGCTCTGGGCCGCTGCCAGGGCCGCCATGTCCGGCACCACCCGCACCCGCGCGAGGACGGTACCCTGGGCGACCGTGTCCCCCGCTTCAACGTAGAGTTCGTCCACGATGCCGCTGATCTGCGGCTTGATCAGGATTTCCTTCCGCGGCCCGATGGTTCCCGAACTCACCGACTTCTTGATGATGTCGGCGATGTAGGGCGCCTCCACTCCGAACCGAGCCTCGGGGGCCTGCTCCTTCTGGTAGAGGTCGTTCAACGTGTAAGCCGCCCCGGCAATGACCAGGAGGACGAAGAGGAGCAGGAGCGTAACGCGGCCTTTCTTCATGATGCAGGTTCAATCATCCTTCCGAGCGCAGGGCTTCCACCGGCTTGATGGCCAGCGCCCGCAGAGCAGGCAGGATGCCCGCGAAGATGGCCATCCCAAGGAGGATGCACAACACGGTGAGGACGGTTCCAAAATCGATTTCAGGATGGCGGAAAACCCCGGCGTCTCCCCCGCCCTCGAGGTAGCCGTCGACCGCCTCCAGCAGTCCGACGCCCAGCACCAGGCCGCAGAGGCCGGCAAGCAAGGTGAGAAACAGGGTCTCCCCGATGATCTGCCGAAGGATGCGAATGGGCGTGGCCCCCAAGCTCCGGCGGATGCCGAGCTCCTTCGTCCGCTCCTTGATGGAGATCAGCATGATGTTCGTGATGCCGATGACTCCGGCCAGCAGTGCCAGCGAGCCGAACAGCAGCGAGATCAAGCGCATGCCAGAAAACAGCAGTTCCGCTTTCTGGAACTCCTCCGCCATGGACCAGCAGCCGATGGCCCGGGGATCGTCCGGGTGGACACTGAGCCGCGACTTGATGAGCTGCTTCGTGGCTTCCTCGGCCTCCTCGGCATCCACGCCGTTCTTGATCAACATGGACAGCCAGCCCACCCGGTCCCGGGTGTTGAACGCCTTGCCAAACGTGGTGAACGGGATGTAGATGCTCTCCGCCTCATTCTGCGCGTCCTCGTCGTTGCCCTTCGGCGTGTAGACCCCGACCACACGGAACAGCACGCCTTGAATCTGGACAGTCTCCCCGAGCGGATTCTCACCGAATTCGAACAGGATGTCCTGCACTCGACTCCCGATCACACAGACCTTGCGCTCCGCGTCGAGGTCGGCCTGGTTGAGGAACCGACCACTGGTGATGTTCATCGGCTTGACCTCCTGGTACCGCGCGATGGCACCACTGACGTCGAAGGCCCCGCTCTGCTTGCCGTGGATGACGTTGTTGGTGCCCTGCCATCCGCCCAGCTGAATTTCCGGACAAACTAGGTCGAGGTGTTGCGTGTTGGCCTCCAGCCACTTGACATCGTCAATGTCGAGCTCGAGCCAACGGCCGCGTTGGTATCCCTTGTACGGAATGCTCGTGCTCATGGTCCAGGCGAACATGCTGTTGGCCACGTCGTTGCCCATGTCCGCCTTCACCCCGTTCTCGAGACCGCGGGCCGCGCCCACCGTGATGATGATCATGAACAGGCCCCACCCCACGCCCAGCGCGGAGAGGAACGCGCGCAGGGGATTCCGCACGACCACCTGGACGAGTTCAATCAGCCGGTCGCGGTCGAGTCCCATCATTCGTAGCGGAGGGCTTCAATGGGACGGATGCGGACCGCCCGCAACGCGGGAACCAACCCACTCAAGGCGCCGGACAACACCAGGACAATCAGGGCCGTCACCGTCACCCGCAGGTTGACTTCTGGATTGGTGAAGTAATCGTGCTGGGCATAGGGCGCCGCATAGTTCAGCGTCGCTACACCCGCGATCAGGCCGAGGGCACCAGAAATGAGCGTGAGGCAGATGGCCTCGATGACGATCAGAGACAAGATGCTTCCGGACGTCGCGCCCAATGCTTTGCGCACCCCGATCTCCACGGTGCGCTCCTTGACCACAATCGCCATGATGTTGGCCACCCCGATGGCCCCCGCGAGCAGCGTGAAGCCACCGATGACCCAGATGAAGAGCCGGATGCCCTTGAAAATCCGGTCAAACATGGCGTACTCCTCTTGATTGTCCCGGACCCGCACGGCGCGTTGGTCCTCGGGGTGCACCGCATGCCGCAAGCGCAGATCCCCGTCGATGGCGTCGACCATAGCCGTGGAGCCCGCCAGGTCCCGGTCTCCCGTGGACAGCACCATCGAGCCGATGGCGTCGTTGCCCTGAAACAAGCGCTGCATGGTGGTCATCGGGATGTAGACCATGCTGTTGCCCCAGCGCCCATTCTTCGTGAAGTGCCCGACCACGCGGAAGGTGATGCCCCGGAGGATGATGTACTCCCCGATGGGCGACCGCTGCTTGAACAGCTCGTTGATGACGTTCTCCCCGATGACACAGACCTTGGACTCCTTCTCCACGTCGTCCTGGTGCAGCCAGCGTCCTCCCTGCAAAGGGATGAGGTCGAGTTCAGCAAAATCAGGCTCCACCCCCATCAGTGGATAGTTGCCCTGCTCGTTCTTGTACTGGACGGTCGACCCCCACATGCTCAGGCGGCCGGACGCGGCCGGAGTCTCGACGACTTGCTCCGTCACCCGCTCCTCGTCTTCATCCCGGAGCTCGATGTAGCGGTTGGGTTGGCGCCCGCGGTAAGCCAACGTCGTCGTGCCCGTCCGCACCCAGATGGTGTTTTTGGCCTCGTCGGCGAAGTCCTGTTCCACCCCGTTCTGCAGGCCGAAGCCGAGGCCCTGCATCACCACGAGGATGAAGATGCCGAGTCCCACCGACAACCCGGTCAGCGCCGTCCGCAGGGGATTGGCGGTTACCGTGTGGGCAATCTCGATCCAGGTCTCGCGGTTGAACATCAATCAGAAGAACCGGCGCCGTTGGCCGTGGGTTCGACAACCGCCCCGCTGCGGCCATCCTCGATGATGACCCCGTCGTGCAAGCGAATGGTGCGGTCGCATTTGGCGGCGATGTCCGCCTCGTGGGTCACGATGATCACGGTGATCCCGGACGCGTTGACCTCCCGCAACACCGACATCACCTCCGAAGACGTTGCACTGTCCAGCGCCCCCGTCGGCTCGTCGGCCAGAATGACCCGCGGCGACGTGATAAGGGCCCGGGCAATGGCCACACGCTGCTTTTGTCCACCGGACAATTCGGACGGAAGGTGATCGGCGCGGTCGTCCATGCCCATCTTACCCAGCATCTCCAACGCCCGCTTCTGACGCTCGCGGCGCGGCACCTTCTGGTAAAACAGCGGCAACGCCACATTCTCCAGCGCCGTCTTGAACGAGATCAGATTGAACGACTGGAAGACAAACCCGAGGAATTGGCTGCGGTACCGTGCTGCTTGCTTTTCGGACAGTCCGGACATGTCCACCCCGTCGAGGTCGTATCCACCGGAATCAAACCCATCAAGCAGGCCGAGCACATTGAGCAATGTGGATTTCCCAGAACCCGAAGACCCCATGATGGCGACCATCTCGCCCTGCTCGATGCTGAGGTCGATCCCTTTCAGCACGGGCAACGTCCCTCCCGCCAGGGGATACGCCTTCTCAATTCCACGCAACGCGAGCATGCCGCGAAGGTAATGTCTGCCTCAAGCGGTGGAGAGCGCCGGTTTCCCGACAATCCACAACCAGGGTCAATCCGTGATGCAGGGAGTATTGGCGGGGTCGGCGTAATTGGAGGCCGACTTGTCGGTGCAGTTGTCCGCATCGTCGCAAATGCCGTCGGTGTCCGTATCGCTCACACCGCAGTCGCAGCAGAGGTCGTAGGACACCATCACCGTGACCGCCTCACTCTCACAGTCGTCCGCGTCCAGGGCCGTCACGTTGTAGTAGCCGGCGAGCACACCGTCCACGTCGCCCGGCAGTGGAAACGATTGGTCCTGGCTCCCATTGATGCCGGACAATTCGATGGAAATGGGCGTGCCGCCGGTGATCTGCACAGACAAGACACCGTCCGCGTTGGCCAAGGCCGTCGCACCGGAGGTCACGGACACATCGCCCAACTCGGGGGCAAAGGGGCAGTAGGTCGGAGTCAGTGTGGCCTCAGCACCATTGAGCGACATGATCATTGCGGACTCATCGCCATTGAAAGAGAGCAACTGCACCCCACAATCCGACGCAGTCGAGGCCAGAGCGCATTGGCCATCCACCTCCGTTACGGTGTAAGCAAAGGTCCCGAGCACATTGCCCTCAAGGTCCAGCTCATCGGCCATTCCGTCCGTCCCGAAATGAACCAGTGTTTCAATGGTCACACAAGTCTCACCGAACGACGCCGTGTGACTGAGCGCCATGACTTCATCGTCGAGAAAGTCGATGATGGATGAACAATCGACCGGAACCGGCGGCTCAACTGGCAAGACGGCCACAACGGGAGTGGACGCGCAGAGTCCGGTTGACAGACACAGGATAACGAAAAGACAAGCCGGCCGCATGACAAGAAGGTTTTGGTCTTGTCAAAGTACCACAACACACCCCGTGGCCTTTCGATAATTAGACGGCATACTCATCTATGCCGCCAAGGCTCGATAATCCATCAGGCCTTGTGCGCAAGGAATCGGACCGCCGCTCGCATTCTCGAAGACTGTTCCACATCCCCATCCTGTGGAGGAACCTCCATGCGGAAGGCCTTCAGCCACTCGGATTGGCGATTCGACAGGCCAGGTTCGGGACGGAAGTGCAGCGCCTGACTCGCCGTCAAGAGCTCGGAAGCGAGGATTTCGCGGGTGCCCTCGATCACGGCCAGCATCTGGAGTCCGGCATTGGCGCCCATGCTCACATGGTCCTCCTGACCATTGCTGCTGTCGATGGTGTCCACGCTGGCTGGCATGGCGCGCATCTTGTTGCGGGCGACAATGCTCGCCGCCGTGTACTGGACAATCATGAGCCCACTGTCGAGACCGGGATCCGTCGCCAGGAAGGGCGGCAAGCCCCGCGTGCCGCTCAACAGCTTGAAGATGCGGCGCTCGGACATGGTGCCCAGCTCGCTGGCCGCCACCTTGAGGTGGTCCAGGATCACGGCGAGTGGCTCCCCGTGGAAGTTGCCCGCACTGATGACCTCGCCGGTCTCCGGCAGCAGAATGGGATTGTCGGTGACGGCGGTGGCTTCCCCCTCAAGGGTCTCGATGCCGAGGTCCATCGCCTTGCGAACGGCGCCATAGACCTGCGGGATGCACCGGAAGCTATACGGATCCTGCACCCATTCATGGGTCTCGCGCAGGAAAGCAGCCCCCTCAATCCAATGACGCATCGCGGCTGCACTGGCCTGTTGGCCACCATGCTGGCGCAGGTCGTGGACCGCCGGGTGGAACGGAGCGTCGAGGCCTTCAAACGCAGCGAGGCTCAGGCTCGCAACGCCATGGGCCTGCTCCCAGAGGGATTCGAGTTGCTCGAGCCCATGGGCCAGCAGGGCCGACATCATCTGGGTGCCATTGATCAGGGCCAGCCCCTCCTTTGGGCCAAGCGAAATCGGGCTCCACCCCTTCTCCTTCAGCACCTCGGCTGCGGGGCGCGTGGTCCACTGTCCGTCGGTCTCCCGCTCCATGAGTTCACCTTCACCGAGCAGCGGCAGGCACATGTGGCTCAGCGGCGCCAGGTCACCACTGGCTCCGAGGGACCCCTGACGCGGCACCACCGGCATCAGTCCTTCGTTGAAGAAATCGACGAGCCGATCCACCGTTTGCGGCTGCACGCCGCTGTGACCTCGAATGAGGCCGCACACCTTGAACAGGAGCATCCAGCGCACCACCTTCGGGGGAAGAGGTGTGCCGAGGCCGGCGGCGTGGCTGCGAAGAATGTTGTCCTGCAGCTGATGCAGCTCATCCTCCCCAACCCGGACGTGCGCCAGCTGGCCAAAGCCCGTGTTGACCCCATAGACCGTGCGGCCCGAGGCCACCACCTCCTGCAGGAAATCGTGGGCACGGGCGACGTTGGCTGAAGCCTCGTCGGACAGGGCGATGCGCGGCGCGGCATAGAGGGACTTCAGGTCGTCCCAACTTTGGGAACCGGGGTCAAGGCGGTGGTCCATGGTGGCCACGAATTTACCCGAGGCGGAGGCTATCTTTCCCATCCCAATCCGAATACCGGACCATGCGATTCACATTGACCCTCTGCCTGACGGCAGTCCTCGGGGCCCTTTCCGCCCAGCGGGCCCCCATCGAATTCGAGGAATACGACCTCAAGAATGGGCTCCACGTCATCCTGCACGAAGACCACAGCGCGCCCATCGTGGCAGTGTCCGTGATGTACCACGTGGGCTCCAAGAATGAGAACCCGGAGCGCACCGGCATGGCGCACTTCTTTGAGCACCTGCTGTTCGAAGGGTCCGAGAACATCGGACGCGGCGAGTTCTTCAAATACATCCAGAACGCGGGTGGTCAGAACAACGCCAACACGTCCAACGACCGCACCTTCTACTACGAGGTCCTGCCCTCCAACCAACTGGAACTCGGCCTCTGGCTCGAGAGCGAGCGCATGCTCCACGCTCGGGTCGAAAAGATCGGGATTGAGACCCAGCGGGAAGTCGTGAAGGAGGAGCGCCGCCAACGGGTGGACAACCAGCCCTACGGCAACCTCATCGAGGAAACGATGAAGCGCGCCTACACCGAACACCCCTACCGCTGGCCGGTCATCGGCTCCATGGACCACCTGAACGCCGCTGAGGATGCTGAGTTCACGGAGTTCTATGAGACGTTCTACGTGCCCAACAATGCCGTGCTCTCCATCGCCGGAGACTTCAACCGGAAGGACCTCAAGAAGATGATCGAGTCCTACTTCGGTCCGGTGCCGAAGGGGACCAAGGACATCCCGCGTCCGACCATCGAGGAACCGTACAAGGTGACCGAGGTCCGCGACACCATCTGGGGCGACGACCAGCTCCCCCTCGTGCTCATGGCCTACCCGATTCCGGCCGAGGGCACACCCGATTACTACGCCGTCGATCTCCTTAACACGGCCCTGAGCGGAGGCCAGTCCAGCCGCCTCAACCGCGCCGTGGTCGACGACCAGGAGCTCGCCGTCTTCTGTGGCGCCTTCAGCTTCGGCTTGGAGGACCCCGGCCAGACCATCGCGTACGCCGTGGCCAACATCGGCACCGACCCCTCGGAGGTCGAGGGCGCCATGGTCGCCGAAATTGACCGGGTCAAGTCCGAAGGCATCAGCGCTGCGGAGCTCGACAAGCTGAAGAACCAGGTCGAAAGCGGATTCGTCCAATCCAACAGCACCATGCGCGGCATTGCTGAATCTCTGGCGAACTACCACATGTACTTCGGGGACGCCAACCTCATCAACAACGAAATCGACCGCTACATGGCGGTCACGGCCGAGGACATCCAGAAGGCCGCAAACGACTACTACAGCCACGACCGCCGCGTCGTCCTGTACTTCATGAACGAGAACGCACAATGAACCGCATTGCCTCCCTCCTTCTGACCCTGGCGGTCCTGATTCCCGCGGCCCTGATGGCCCAGGTCGACCGCTCCGCCGCTCCGGCCCCCGGTCCCGCTCCCGAAATCATCCTGGGTGACTATTCCGTCGAGACCCTCGAAAACGGCCTGACCCTCATCGTGGTCGAGAACCACAAGCTGCCGCGGGTGAGCTACCGCCTGACCCTCGATGTCGACCCCATTTTCGAGGGCGCCAAAGCGGGCTACACCAGCATGGCTGGTTCGCTGATGCGCCAAGGCACCACCACCCGGTCCAAGGCCGAAATTGACGAAGCCGTGGATCGCATCGGCGCGAGCCTGGGCACATCGGGCTTCGGCATGAACGGCCGCTGTCTGGTCCAGCACAGCGAAACCCTGCTCGAGCTGATGAGCGACATCCTCATGAACCCCACCTTCCCGGAGGAGGAACTCGAAAAAGAGCGCAAGCAGACCCTCAGCGGATTCGCCAGCAGCGCTACGGACGCCAACCAAATCTCCGGCCGGCTCTCCCGCGCTATGACCTACAGCCTGAAGCACCCCTATGGAGAGAGCTCCAACGAGAAGACCGTCGCGGCCATCACCCGGGAGGACCTGATGGCCCACTACGCCTCCGTATGGAAGCCCAATGTGGCCTACCTCGTCATCGTCGGGGACATCACCCCGGAGACCGCACGTCAGCAGGCCGAGCAGTACTTCGGAAAATGGCGCCCAAACGAGGTCAAGTCCGACCGCTTCGCCCGCCCGGTGCCGCCGAAAGGAAACCGCGTCTGCTTCTCCCCCGTTCCCGGCGCCGTGCAAAGCGTCATCGACATCACCTTCCCCGTTTACCTGAAGCCCGGACATCCGGACGTCGTGGCCGTGAGCGTGATGAACACCATGCTCGGCGGGTTCTTCGGCAGCCGCCTGAACCAGAACCTCCGCGAGGACAAGGGCTACACCTACGGTGCCCGCAGCTCCATCGGACCGGATGAGCTCGTCGGCCGCTTCAGCGCGCGGGCCAGCGTCCGCAACGAAGTCACCGACAGCTCGCTCGTCGAGTTCCTCTCCGAGATTCGGAAGATGGTCGAGACCCCCGCCCCGGACAGCACGCTCCAGTTCGTCAAGAACTACCTCAACGGCAGCTTCGCCCTGTCCCTCGAGCGTCCCGAGACCCTGTCCCGCTTCGCCCTCAACATCGAGCGCTACGGCTTCCCGGAGGACTACTACGCCACCTACCTCGAGCGGCTCGACGCCGTGACCGTCGAAGACGTGCAGCGCGTGGCCCGCACCTACCTGCGCCCCGACAACATGAACATCACCATCGCCGGCAACCGCGATGTCGCGGATGGACTGGCTCGGTTCGCCACGATGGGCCAAGTCGAGTTCTTCGACGCCTTCGGTGAGCCGCTCAAGGATCTCGATCCCGCTCCGGAAGGCATGACCGCCGAGGACGTCTTCAACGCCTATTACGCCGCACGCGGTGGCGCCGAGAAACTGGCCAAGGTCAAGGGCATCCAGATGATCGGAGAAATGGCCGCCGGTCCAATGGCCCTCCAGATGGAGCAGGCCCATGAGAACGGAGGAGCAGGATACACCCGAATCTCCGCCGGAGGCAGCGTGATGCAGGAGACCCGTTTCGACGGCCAGCAGGGCAGCGAGACCGCCATGGGCCAGGTCGCCCCGATGGATGAGGCCAAGATCCTCGAGGCCCGTCGGAACCACGACCTGCTCGAGTTCCTCCACCTCGCCGACTACAACCTCAGCGCCGAACTGCTCGGCATTGACCCCATCGACGAGCAACCCCAGTACCTCATCGAGATCCGCAAGGACGGCGCCGTGTCCGAATCCCACTGGTTCAATGTGGAGACCGGCATGCGCACGCGCACGGTCCGAACGGAAAGCACGCCCCGCGGCGACATGACCCTGACGATGGATTACGGGGCCATGGTCGAGGCCAAAGGACTCCAGTTCGAAGGGGAAATGACCATGAAGACCGGCGGTCAGGAGATGAAGATCACCATGACCGAGGTCAAGCTGAACCCCAAACTCAACGAAGCCGACTACTCCGTCGAGTGAGTGACGCGGCCACCCCGTTGATTGCGCTCGCCGGCGCGGACCTCCACCAGGAGGAACACATCGTCCTGAGCGGTGTGGACCTCGAGGCCCGTGCCGGCGAGTTCATTTACCTCATCGGCCGCACCGGGTCGGGCAAGAGCAGCCTGCTCAAGACACTCTATGGCGAATTGCCACTCACCGTCGGAACCGGATCCGTTTGCGGCGTCGACCTCCCCTCGCTCAAGCGCAACCGGGTCCACCTGCTCCGACGAAAGCTGGGCATCGTCTTTCAGGACTTCGAACTCCTGACCGACCGCACCGCCTCGGAGAACCTCCAGTTTGTCCTCAAGGTCACCGACTGGAAGGAGCCCGCAGACCGCGAACGGCGCATCGCCGAGGTGCTCGAGGCGGTCGGGCTGGAAAACAAAGGCTACAAGCGGCCCCATGAACTCAGCGGTGGAGAGCGTCAGCGCCTCGCCATCGCCCGTGCCCTCCTCAACGCCCCCGAGCTCATCCTGGCCGACGAGCCCACCGGCAACCTCGACCCGCAGACCGCTGAGGGCATCCTGCAACTCCTGCACGATTTGGCCGCCGAAGGACGTTGTGTCCTCATGGCCACCCACAACCACGACATCCTGCGCCGCAGGCCGGGCCGCATCCTCCAATGCGACCAGGGCAAACTGAAGGAACTCAGCGCACCGCCGGTGCTTGTCTGATGGCCACCTCCGCCCCCCTTCTGACGCTCGCCATTCCGGTCGGCCATTCCGGTGATGCCGCGGCACTCCGGGCCACCCTCGACTCCATTTCTCGGAACTGCAGCGGCTTGTCCATCGACGTGTTGGTCCAGGTGGGACAAGCCGACGACTCGGGATTCCCTCCCGAAGTCCTCGACCACTCCTGCTCTCCACAGTGGGCCTTCGAACTGGACGAGGGCATCTATCCCGCCATGAACCGGCTGCTAGAGCGTGCCACCGGACAACGCATCCTCTTTCTCGGGGCGGGCGACCGGGTGCTCTCGGGCCTCGCCGCCGCCATCGCCCGCTGGGCGGGAGGAGATGAAGGTGGTCAATTGGAACTTGGAAGCGTCCGGCTACCGGATGCCGAACCGAAGGTGTCCCGGCACTACCCCGCCCGTTGGGACCGCTCCCTGCTGTGGCGCAACACCACCCATCATCAGGGCATCGCCTACCCGACCCACCTCCTTCGCGACCTGGGCGGCTTTCCCGAAGAGTACCGCATCCTCGCCGACTATGCCGTCAACCTGCGCCTGTGGTCAGCCAAAGTGAACGCCAATTGGCAAGCGGACGAGGACTGGGTGACGGCTGCTGCGGGTGGCGTATCCCGGCAGTTCACCCTGGCCCTCTACGAAGAAGAGCGCCGCTTAAAGCAAAGCGAACTGCCTTTCGGACCGGCCCGTTGGGTTCAGCCGTTCTGGATCGGTCTCAAGTCCAAGTGGAAACGGGCGGGTCAGCCCGGATGATGGATGGCCCGGAGCACGGTCTCCGCATGGGCCTCCCAATGGTGACGCTCGGCCACCTCGGCCAAATGGTCCTTGGCCGGAGGAGAAGACAACACCCGTCGGACGGCCGTGGTGATTTCCTGCGCAATGGCCTCATCGCCATCAGCAGACAAGGCCACCTCTCCGGTGGCGTTTTCCCGAACGAAACGTCCGGCCACCGGCAGGTCCGAGCAGACCACCGGCAAGCCCGCGTGCAGGAAGTCAAACAACTTGTTGGGCAGACTGAACCGGAAATTGTCGACCGTGGGGCGGTCCAGTGACAATCCGATGTCGGCCGCCGCGGTGCACCGCCGAAGCTGATCGTAGGGCATCCGTTCGTGGACGTGGACCCGATCCGCCACCCCGAGGCGCTCTGCCAACGGACCTGCCTCGGCATGTTCCGGCCCAGCCCCAATCAGGGCAAGGTGGAGCTCGGGCAGGTGGACCATGGCCCGGACGGCGTCCAAGGCCCCCCGGTCCCGGTCCATGAACGCCCCCTGCATCAGCAGCATCGTCGAACCCTCCGGCCACCCCAGTTCGGCCCTCGGCATCGGCTGGGCTGGATCGAGCCGTTCCGGCACGTTGGGCACGACTTCCACCGTCGGTCCGAGGGCGGCATAGGCTTCGGCAATGGCGTCATTGACCGTCAGCATCCGGGTGATGCCCCGGAAACAACGACGCTCCCAACGCCGCCAGACCGCCTTCTTCAGAGGCTGGCCGTTCAGGCCTTCCGCTTCGGTGAACCACTCGTGGCTGTCGTACGCCACGGCCCACCCATATCGGCGACTCGCCTCCACGGCCGGCCCCAACGTGTCGAGGTCGTTGGCCCAGACCGCCGTCACCCCCCCTTCCTTCTGGAGGCGGGCCAACGCCCGGCAGAGTCCAAGCTGGAGCGACAAATAGAACAGGGGGCCGGTGTGGAATTGGAGCCACAGCCGTTCCGTTCGATACGGCCGGTCGATGCTGACCGCATCCGCCCGGTTCATCCGCCGTCCGATCAGGACCGGCTCCCAGCCCGCCCGTTGCAGGGTGGCACAGGTTTTTCTCACCCGCTGGTCGAAGGTGAGGTCATTGGAAACGAGGACTGCGATGCGCCCCCGGCCCATCAGGCGTTCTTGAGTCCGTCGTGGATTTCCTGGAGGACCCACTTGGTGTTGCGCGGGAAGTCGGCGTCCATCATCCACCGGAAGTACCCGCTGTCGTTGCGCAAGATGTCCTTCAGGAGGCGGCCGCGGTGCTTGCCGAAGTTGATGACGGGTTCATCGTCGTCGTTGTAGACGAACCGCCCGGCGAGGTCAACATTGCGGTTCCGCCGACCAAATTCCGCAATCCCGGGCACGTCCTGCGGCAGGGGCCCCACCGTCTCCCCCCGGGAATCGAGGATGGTCTTCTCCTTGTAGCGGGTCAATTGGCTCGCAAAAACCTTGATGGTCGCCAGGATGTCGGGCAGGGCCTCGTGCGCATCGTCGAGGTCCTCGTCACAATAGAACTTGAGCGCGGCACGCAGGGTCCGCTGCTCCATCTTGTGGAAGATGTTCTGGACATCGACGAGGTGGCGGTCGTCCACCCGGAAGGCGATGTTGCTCCGCAGGAATTCCTCCGCCAGCAGCGGCACATCGAACCGGTTGGAATTGAATCCGGCGAGGTCACACCCGTCCAGCCAACGGTACAGCCGGTTGGCCAGGGAGGCAAACGTCGGAGCCTCTTTCACGAGCTCGTCGGTGATGCCGTGCACCGCGGATGATTCAGCCGGAATGGGCATCTCCGGGTTGATGAGCAGGCGATCCTGACCATTGGCCTTGTCGGGGCGTACATGCCATTGACCGTCGGGCATCACCTTCACAAAGGCCATCTCCACAATGCGGTCCTTGGCCACATCCGTGCCGGTGGTCTCGAGGTCAAAGAAGACAAGGGGCCGCTCGAGCGGCAGGTTCAGATCAATCCGGTCCATGGCGCGAAGATGCGTCCAATCACCGTCGTTTCTCCACGAGTTGACGCCCGAGTGAGAACTTGGCGTATTGGAAGTTGCGGTAGGTGGACTGGCCCGCGACGGCATCACCCTTGAATTCGGGGCCGGCCACCTTCCAGTCCAGCACAATCTGGAAATCGATGCCGACCTCGAGTCCTTCAGCAGACAGAGCAGTGATGATGGCGTCCCGGGCCCGTTGCGCCCGCATCTTGGCCAGCTGCTCGTTGGACTCGTAGGCGCGCTTGTTCTTGACTGGCACGAAGGAAGCGCTGCCTTCGATTTCCAGCACGGGCACCTCTCCCATCGCTCGACGGGCCAGAATCTCGGCGACCATGCCCTGCACCTCGACCGATCCGGTCTGGGTTAGATAACGGCCATAACCGAACTCCACCGTGGCACTGACGGCCTCAAACTCCACGTAGGCCATGGCCGTTGGCGCGGAGGCCACCGGATCCACCCCCTCCTCCACGCGGTCAAAGCTGTGGCTTGGAGCAGGAGTGGATTCGGAACCCGAAGGAACGTCCGCCTCCGTGGAGGCCGCGACATAGGTGCCCGCCTTCATCGCCCCGGTCCCCGATTCGGTCCTCGGTTTCCGGTTGGGCATCTCCCGCGGGAGAACCTGCTTCTTCTCCTCTTTACCGAAGGGGTCGAGGCGGCCAATCTCCCGGTCATTGCCATAGGCGGCGTCACACGGAATGAATTCCGAACGCGACTCCAAGGTCTTGCCACGGCGCACCCACGACATCCGGTATTCCCGACACGGAGGCAGGGCCGCCACGAAGTCTCCTTGGCCCGGACGGGCTCGGAACACGCGGAACACGGCCGGACCTTCGTCGATTGATTTGACTTCGATGACATCGCCCTCCCGCCAGCTGTTGACCTTGCCGAGGTACACGGCGAGGGCCTCCTCCGGCTCTCCGAGAATGTCCACGCGATAGATGTCAAGATCCAGTCCACCCTCCCGCTTGCTCGAGAGGTAACCGGACTGACCCGAAGCGTCGAGGGTCACCATGGCCTCATCGCCCGGCGTGTTCAACGGGAAGCCCATGTGCTCGGGCTCACTCCAGCTGCCATTGTCGAGGCGGACACAGCGGAAGAGGTCAAATCCACCCATTCCCTGGTGACCGTTGGAGGAAAACACGAGGAACCGTCCGTCCGCACTCAGGACTGGACTCTCCTCCTCACCCGGGGTGTTGATCCGGCTGCCCAAGTTGAGCGGTTCGGACCACGTGCCATCCGGGAGGAGCACCGTTCGATACAAATCGCGTCCACCCTGGCCTCCAGGACGATCCGAAACGAACACGCGTTCGCGGCCGTCAAACCGCTCCGTAAGCGACGTCTCCCAGTGCCTCGAGTCAATCGGATACCCGAGCTTCTCCTCGAAGGCCCACCGCCCGGTTCCGTCCTTGGCCACCTTCCAGACCGCTCCCTCATTCCGTTGGCTCTGGTAGACCAGCAGCGTTTCCTCATCCCCGAGGATGCCCACGGTGGTCATGTCCTTTCCGCGGTTGCCCAGTTCGACTTCCGTAGGACGGGACCAACCTCGATCCGTCCAGAGGGCACGGAAGATTCTCCCCTTCTTCTTGTCGTCCGCACCGGTTTGACCACGGTAAGAAGTGAAATAGATAGACTCTCCATCAGGAGACAACACGGGAGCGTAGTCCGCGCTTCCACTGTTGAGCGCCCCTTCTTCCTGAATGTCCATCCGCTGGGGGTCTGAGATGCACCCCATGGCAAACGCACAATCCGCCATAGCCTGCTTCGCCTTGTCGTGGAGGAAGTCCCGTTCGGGATACCGGCTCATCATGGTCTTGGCCACCGCCTGGGCCTCGGGGTAATGTCCGCTGAATTGGAGCACCTCAAGCGCAATATCGAGGGCCGACTCCGGCGGCAGGGTCACTTCCACATCAAACGGATTGTACCGCTTGGCAAACTCGCCGCGGATGGCCAGCATGGCGAGGGGCACCGCTTCTTCAAGCCGTCCTTTGATGGCCCGGAGACACAGCGCCCGCTTGTAAGCCAGATTGCGGTTGTCGACATCCGCACCCATCATCGTCTCAAGGATGGCCTCGGCCTTGGCCCAGTTCTGTTCGATGATCAATCGGTTGGCCTCAGTGTACGCTTCGTAGGCACTCAGTTCCTCCCCTCCGACAAGGATGTCAGGCAATCCGCTTCCATCCGCCAGCTCCGGCAACGAGGGCCAACGCCCGTCGAAGGTCATCTGGGCTGCACCGGCCGAAGACACGGCGAGCAACATGGCGAGGAAGTGAATCCGGGGCATCGCAGCGCGAAAAATAGGGCGCACCCTGCCGGGAAAACGTCAATCAAAGAGGGGAATTGGCGTCAGGTCATTCCGACCTATCCACAGGACATGTGTCCAACTTCAGACCACCGGCCGATTCGGGTCGAACGACTCGAGGTGATCCGCTACGCGGCGGACGAAGCTGCCGCCAAGCTGGCCATCGACCACACGGTGGTCATAGCTGTGAGACAAGAACATCATGTGCCGCACAGCAATCATGTCTCCCTCCTCCGACTCGACCACGGCCGGCTTCTTCCGGATGGCACCCAGAGCCAGGATGCCCACCTGGGGCTGATTGATGATTGGCGTTCCAAAGACATTGCCAAAGGTGCCTACGTTGGAAACGGTGTACGTCCCGCCGCTGATCTCATCGGGCTTCAGAGCTCCCTGGCGGGCCCTGGCTGCGAGGTCGTTGACGATGGTGGCCAAACCGTTGAGGTTGTACCGGTCCGCATTTCGGATGACCGGAACAATGAGATTGCCCTCAGGCGTGGCTGCCGCCATGCCGATGTGGATGCCCTTCTTCAGGATGATGCGGTCCCCATCGACACTGGCATTGACTCCGGGGAATTCACGGAGCGCCTTGGCTACCGCCTCGATGAAGAATGGGGTGAACGTGAGCTTCTGTCCGGTCTGGGCTTGGAAAGCCGACTTGTTTCGGTTGCGCCAATCCACAATGCGCGTCACGTCGGCCTCAACGAACGAGGTGACGTGTGGACTCGTCTGGACACTGCGCACCATGTGGTCCGCGATGAGCTTCCGCATGCGGTCCATCTCCACAATCTCGTCTTCGCCGTCCATGGAAACCGCAACCGGTTGAGGAGACGGTGCCATTGCCGGACGCGGAGCAGCCTGTGCCTGAGAAGCCGCTCCAACGGCGGAAGCACCTCGATTGGCCAGATGGGCCATCATGTCATTCTTGGTCACACGGCCGCCTTTGCCGGAGCCGGGGATGGCATCGAGCTCGGCTTGGCCAATGCCCTCCTTCGCCGCAATGCTCCGGACGAGCGGGCTGTAGAAGCGCCCCCCACTCTCTCGGCTCGGTAAGCTGCCATGTACAGAAGACGAAGACACCGGAGCCGGTGTCGGGGACAACGGCGCGGACACTTCGGCCAACACCGCTTCACTCGGAACAGCTGGGGAATCTTCTTGCACCGAGGCGGGCGCATTCTCCGTAGCGGGTGTGACGTCCGGCGCAACCGCCGTCGTCTCCTCCCCATTCATGGAGAAAACCGCAATGGGTTGACCGACCTGGACCACATCGCCTTCGGCTACGAGATGCTTCACGAGTACGCCGTCTTCTGGCGCGGGAACCTCCGAATCCACCTTGTCGGTGGCGATTTCAATGATGGGCTCATCAGCCGCGACGCTCTGGCCTTCTTCCACGACCCATCGGATGATGGTCGCTTCAGCCACGCTCTCGCCCATTTTCGGTAGCAGGATCTCCATGGATGTATTGCCCGGAGGGTGTTTTAGGTCAGCGAATTTACGGCGCGAAGACCCCGAAACAGGGCACCGCTTGTCAATCCATCCTCAACGTCATCAACAATTCGAGGTCCCTCACCCAACCGAAATCAAAAGCATACCTGAGGTCCAGTCGTTTGGCCTCTCCCACCGAATCCACAGCATCACCCGAACCCACCTTAAAGACGCCGGGCTGCAAGGCGGGCAAACGTTCCTCGCCGGACCACCCACCATGAAACCCCAGCCACGTCTTCTTGCCACTCAGGACCGCCAGGGCGTTGCGGCGGGACAGGGAGTTTCGATGCCGGCCGCGTCCGCCACCGACGAGCAGAATCCACAGCGACCACAACACATCCACCCGACGCTTTGCACGCCCCCTCTGGACCCTCCCCAGTCCATCGGCTCCCCACGGCAAGAGCTCTCCGGGCCCGGAATCCCGCCGCGCCCCGCCCAAGGCAAGCCAAAACGACTCCGGGATCACCCGCACATCCACGCCGCCCGTACGTCCAGCCCGGATGGCCGCCAATACGGCCGAACCTCCCAGTGACGCATCGCACAACACCAACTCATGGCGCCCGGACAAGACCAAACCATCACTTCCAATTGGGTAATTCAAAATATTGACATTGAGAGAGCTACCATATGAAGACTCAACCCATTTACGAACCGAATCCAATCGCGATTCAGAGGCGATCAAGGCCACGGCAGCCCGGGCAGGGCGCCACCTGAATCGCCCAGGCAACAGCGCCACCAACACCATGCGCAGGAGCAAGGGAAGAAGGAGAAGGCTGAGGACCAGCATTCCCACAGCCGCACGGCTGACCCGCAGCCCTTCCGGCAGGGCCGCATACAGGGCCAAAGCCGCCAGACCGGAAGCCAAACCGGCGAGAAGGGTCCGCACCCGCACGAAAGGACGGTCCATGGCTCCGAACCACACCCCACCAAGGCCTGCGGAGACGCCCGCAATGGCCATCAGAACCAGCGTTGGCCACGAGGGATGGCCGATCCCACTGGACCACTCGTGAAGCCGCACCAAAACAAAGGCCACGGCAAAGGAGAGCCCCACCTCCATCAATGGAAGGGCATGGCGCCGGACCCTTCCCTGGAGAAAAGCCGACACCGACCTAGCCCGGATGCCAAGTTCAATCATCGAACGCATGGCAAAGGCTTGACCACCAGCAAAGTGCTTGCCCGAAAAGATGCGCATGGCATCATGGAAGACCCGGACGTACGCCAGACTCCCTTTCTTGGTGCTTTCCCCTTTGAAGTGGACGATGGGCGCTTCACTGCAGTAGTGGTTGACCCACCCGGCGCGTTGAATCCTGACACTCAGGTCAATGTCCTCACCGTACATGAAGAAATCCTCATCGAGCAGACCGGCCTGATCCAAGGCCTCGCGGCGCAGCCACATGAAAGCTCCGCTGAGCACCTCGACCTCGGCCGTCTCACCCTGGGCAATGTGGCCACAGTAGTAGCGGTTCAGCGACCTGCTGCGTGGCGCCAGGCGCCAGAGACCGCTGAGCCGGCAGAAGGAGGCCCATGGAGTGGGCAACCCTCGTTTGCTCTCGGGCAACCACTGCCCGGCCCCATCAAACATGGGCACGCCGACGGCCCCGACGTCCGGATGGGCTTCCGCATGGGCCAGCACCCGCTCAAAGGTATCCTCCGGGACAACCGTGTCCGGGTTCAACAGCAGCACCCAACGCCCACTCGATTGCCGGATGGCCGCGTTGTTGCCTGCGCTGAATCCAAGGTTTTCCTCAGACCGAATGACCTGGACCGAAGGGTAATTTTCAGACACCCAATCCGCTGATCCGTCAGAACTTGCGTTGTCAAAAACCACAAGCTCCGACTGGCCCTCACCCAGCCTGTCCATGGCGGCGATGGCCGAGTCGAGACACAAGGAAAGGTACCCCTTGACATTGTAGCTGACGACGATGACGGAGAGGGTCATGGCGCAGGGGAAACGTCCCCGGTGGAGGCAGAGTATGGAAGCCGCTGTTGAAGGGAGCGGATCAAGGTCAACTCATCCGCATACTGGAGCTCATCGCCCACGGCCACACCGCGGGCCAGGGTCGTGATCTCCACCCCGCACTCCCGAAGCCGCTTGTCCAGGTAGAACGCCGTGGTGTCCCCTTCCATCGTGGTGGGCAGGGCGAAAATAATCTCTTGGCAGGCTTCGGAGGCCGCCCGGGCGACGAGGGATTCGACCCGCAGATCAGCAGGTCCAACGCCATCCATTGGACTGATCACACCGCCCAGGACATGGTAGCGCCCCCGGAAATGTCCTGTGGCCTCGATGGCGAGCAGGTCCCGAAGGTCTTCAACCACGGCAATCCGACCGTCTTCTCGGCGGGCATCCCGGCAGATGCCACACACCTCCTCTTCCCCAAGGTTGCCACAGACCGTGCAAGCCTTGACTCCCTCCCTCATGTCCTGGATGGACTCGGTGAACCGGCGGACATCCTCCTCATTCCGGGCGAGCAGGTGCAGCGCCAGACGAAGCGCCGTCCGGCGCCCCACTCCCGGCAACCCCGCAATCTGATCCACGGCGCGGTCAATGAGTCTCGAGGGCAATTCCACGAAACGAAGTTACACGGTGTAGTTTGCCGGCATGGAAGCTCCCCTGCTGGCCGGTTTGGCCGTGATCGCCTATCTCGGACTGCTGCTCTGGATGGGGAACCGCCCCGGCCGCCGACAGGGCATGGAGGATTTCACCCTCGGGGGCAAGCGCAGCCCTTGGTGGGCCGTGGCCTTCGGCATGATCGGAACCAGCCTGAGCGGCGTGACCTTCCTCTCCGTCCCCGGCTGGGTGGGAGACCAGCAGTTCGGTTACATGCAGATGGTGCTGGGCTACCTCGTTGGCTATGGGGTCATCCTCGGCGTTCTCCTGCCCCTGTACTACCGACTCGAACTGACAAGCATCTATCGCTTCCTCGGTGACCGCATTGGGCCGCGGGCCCACACCACCGGCTCCGCCTTCTTCCTGCTCTCCCGCAGCATCGGCGCCGCCTTCCGACTTTACCTTGTTGCCCTGGTGGTCCAAGAAACCGTCCTGCCTCCCGCGACGGGGGTGTGGGGCTGGCTCCGGTTCTCGCTGCTCATTGCGGGAATCCTCGCCCTCATCTGGGCCTATACCCGCAAGGGCGGCATCGCCACGGTGGTCTGGACCGACACCCTGCAGACCGCGTGCATGCTCCTCGCGGCGGGCACAGCCGTCGCCCTCCTTGGACAGGAGCTGGGCTTGTCACTGATGGACATCCCGGGTGCCGTGGCCGACTCCGGACACGCCCGCTGGTGGTTCCTTGACGACTGGGGCGCCCCGAACCATGGGGTGAAGCAGTTCGTCGCCGGGGCCTTTATCGCCCTGTGCATGACCGGCCTCGACCAAGACATGATGCAGAAAAACCTGAGTTGCCGCTCCCTCCGGGATGCCCAGTTGAACATGGCGAGCTTCTCCCTCGTGTTGGTCGTGGTCAATCTGCTCTTCCTCGGGTTGGGCGCCCTGCTCCTGCTCCACACGGAAGCAGCCGGGATTGCAGTCGATCGGGCGGACCTCCTCTTCGCGACCGTGGCCCTCGACGGCACCATGGGCACCTTGCTGCCCATCCTGTTCCTTCTCGGCCTGGTCGCCGCCGCTTTGTCCAGCGCGGATTCGGCACTGACGGCACTGACGACCTCTGTCTGCGTGGACTTCCTCGGGATGTCCACCGGCGGCAGCCAGCCGGAGGAGAACCGCCGGCGTCAGCGCGTACACTTCGGTGTGTCCACGGTGGTGGGGCTGCTCATCCTCGCCTTCCACGCCGTCAACGACACATCGGTGATCGCCGCCCTGTTCAAGGTGGCCAGCTATACCTATGGCCCCCTGCTCGGCCTGTTTGCCTTCGCCTTGCTTCGATGCGAGCCCCTCGGCCCGGGGATGGACCGCTTCATTCCGGCCGTCGCCATCCTGACCCCGATCTGCGGCTGGGCCTTGGAACAGGGGACGGCCGCCTCCGGGTTCAGCTTCGGCTTTGCCCTTCTTCCGGTCAATGGGCTCCTCACATGGGCCGGTGCAAGCTTGGCCGTCCGGATTGCAGGAAACCGGGGGGCTCGGGTGTAATTTTGCACCAGAACCCTGCCCCCTATGGAAACCCGCACGTCCCAACTGCTCGGCCGGCTGAGCGAGTCGGCCACGATTGCCATGAGCCGCAAAGCCCGCGAGCTCAAAGCCGCTGGCCGGGACATCATCAGCCTGTCCCTGGGCGAACCCGACTTCGACACCCCGGAGCCGGTGAAGGCCGCCGGCATCCAGGCCATTGAGGACAACTTCACCCACTACCCGCCCGTACCAGGCTACCCTGAGGTGCGGCAGGCCATCTGCGACAAGCTGAGGCGCGACAACGGCTTGGACTACACGGCAGACCAAATCGTGATCTCCACCGGAGCCAAGCACAGCTTGATGAATGTGGTGCTGAGCCTGGTGGACGCCGGTGACGAGGTCATTCTCCCTGCCCCCTATTGGGTCAGCTACGCCGACATGACCAATCTCGCCGGTGGCAAGGTGGTCACCGTGCAGACGGGCATCGAACAGGATTTCAAGATGACCGCGGACCAACTCCGCGATGCCCTGACGGACCGCACGCGCATTGTCATGGTCAATTCCCCCAACAACCCGTCGGGCAGCGTCTACACCGAGGAGGAGATGGCCGCGCTCGCTGCTGTGCTGAGGGAACACCCGCGCGCCATCGCCATCAGCGACGAGATCTACGAGTACATCAACTTCACCGAGGCCCACGCCAGCCTGGCCGCCCAGCCGGGCATGATGGAGCGCACCGTGACCGTCAATGGCGTCTCGAAGGGATTTGCCATGACCGGTTGGCGCATTGGCTACATCGCAGCACCCCAGTGGATTGCCGCCGCCTGCACCAAGCTGCAGGGCCAGTTCACGAGCGGCGCCAGCGGCATCTCCCAGAAAGCCACTGAGCACGCCATGAACGGAGGCGGCGCCTTGGCCGCCGAGATGAAGGCCGCCTTTCTCAAGCGCCGGGACTTCATGGTCAACGGACTCAAGGCCATTGACGGCTTCGAAGTCAACGTACCCCAGGGCGCCTTCTACATTTTCCCGGATGTGTCTGCCCTCTTTGGCCGGAAGCACGCCGGTGGTGCTCTTTCCAGCGGGCACGACCTGGCGATGTACCTCCTCGAAGCAGCCGACGTGGCCACCGTCGGAGGCGACGCCTTCGGCTCCCCGAACTGCATCCGACTCAGCTATGCTGCCTCCGATGAACAGCTGGCCGAAGCCCTGCGCCGCATCGAGCGGGCCGTGGGAGAATTGAGCGCATGAGCAAAACCAACACCATCTGGACGGCCTCCTCGCGCCAATCGGTCCTCGACGGCCTCGCCGGCGCCTCGTCCCTGCGCATCCTCGTGCTGGGCGACCTGATGGTGGATCAATACCTCTTGGGCAAGGTCGACCGCATCAGCCCGGAGGCCCCGGTTCCCGTGCTCAATGCGAGCGAGCGGGACAGCCGCCCGGGTGGCGCGGCCAACGTCGCCTTGAATCTGCGTGCGCTGGGATGCGACGTCAGCATCGCCGGGCTCGTCGGAGAGGACGACCACGGTCGACACCTCATCGCCCAACTGGGCATGGAAGGCATGGACACTCGGGGCATCCTGACCTCGGACACCCGCCCGACCACCGTCAAGACCCGCATCATGAGCGGAGGACAACACCTCATGCGCGTCGATGAAGAGGTGGATGCCGACCTCGAGACAGCCGAATCTGCACGCATGCTCGAAGGAATTCGGCATTGCCTCGACGCCGAAACGGTCCACGCCATTCTCATCGAGGACTATGACAAGGGGGCCCTCTCCCCCGCGGTCATCGACGGCGTGCTGGCCGAGTCCGAGAAGCGGAACATCCCCGTCACCGTCGACCCGAAGTTCCGCCACTTCGACCTCTACCGGGGTGTGGCCTTGTTCAAGCCCAACCTCAAGGAACTCAAGGAGGGACTCGGCCTCCATTGGGAGCCCGGCGACCGGAAGGCCCGCACGCAAGGCATTGCCGAGGGACTGGAACAACTGGAATCTCAACTCCGCCCTGATGCCATCCTCCTGACCCTCAGCGAAGACGGCGTACGCATCCGACACGGGGGCCAGGACGACCATCATCCGGCCCATCCCCGAGAAATCCTCGACGTATCCGGCGCCGGAGACACGGTCATCGCCGTGGCCACGGTGCTGCTCGCCCAAGGCGTGTCCCCCTCCGACCTCGCCGCCGCCGCCAACCTCGCCGGCGGACTGGTCTGCGAGAAGCCCGGCGTGGTGCCCATCCACCCCGCCGATCTCGTGAGGGAAATCGAACACCTGCCCCTCCACGCATGACGCTTTCGGAGTTTCGAGAACGCATCAACGTCTTCCTGCACCCCCACCGGGACCGGGTCCTCTCGACCCTGAAAGCGGCCCATGTCCTCGTTTCCCTGTCCGCGTTTGGCTGTCTCGTGGCCTACTACGGGTATCCGCTGGAATCCGACACCGCTCAGCGCCTCATCGGAGTGATCAAGGGCAGCTTCGGGTTCTATGTCGTGCACTTCCTCGTGCGCTGGTTCTTCGACTACCACCCGCTCCAATTCCTGCGGCGCAGCGCGTTCGAGGCCTGCCTCATGGGGTTCCTCATGATCGAAGGCATCAGCGACGTCCTCACGGGGAAAGTTTTTCTCGGTAGGGCCCTCGACCCCCTCGGGATTGAATCCGTGGAGGATTGGACCGTCTGGCTGGTCCAAGCCTATTTCCTGGTGGTCGTCCTCATGGAACTCTCGGAACGGGCGCGAACCCTTCCGCGGTTCCGCTTCCACCCGGCCACCCTCTTCATCAGCAGCTTCCTCTTCCTCATCCTGGCGGGAACCGGCCTGCTCATGCTCCCGGAAATGACGGTGAACTCGGGAGGCATGCCCTTTTTCGACGCCCTCTTCACCTCGACCAGCGCCACCTGCGTCACCGGACTGATGATCGAGGATGCCGAAACCTTCTTCACGCACAAGGGCCATGTCGTCCTGATGGTCCTGATCAAACTGGGCGGACTGAACATCATCGCCTTCGGCTCCTTGCTGGCCCTGCTCGCCCGGTTTGGTGTGGGCGTCCGGCAACACGACGTAATTGAAGACTTCGTCAACCGGGGCAGCATCCTCGGCAGCCGGGGCACTTTGGGCCGGGTCATCCTCTGGAGCATCGGCATCGAGGTCCTCGGGGCCATCGCCTTGTTCCTGCTTTGGCCGGGCGGACTGTTCGAGACGACGGGCGATCGGCTGTTCAACAGCGCCTTCCTCTCCATCAGCGCCTTCAACAATGCGGGCATCTCCCTCTTCACAGGAGGACTGGCGGACCCGCGCGTCTCCGGCGCCTGGCTCGTCCATTGGGCCATCACGCTCCTCGTCTTCTTCGGCGCGCTGGGCATGGTCGCCATCTTCGACCTCTTCTCCCGGGAAGCCTTGCGGGACCGTCTGAAGAACCCGTGGCGCCAGATCGGCTTCCCGACCAAGATCGCCCTCTACTACAGCCTCGGGCTGGTCGCCTTCGGGGCCGTCGCCTACCTGATGCTGGAATCTGGAGCGGGCGGCACCCTGGACGGCATGGGGTGGACCGGGCGCATCACCACCGCCTTCTTCCAGAGCGCCACCCGGACCAGCGGATTCAATACGGTCGACATCGGCGGCATCTGCACCCCGATGCTGTTCCTGCTCATCATCCTGATGTTCATCGGGGCCTCCAGCTCCTCCACCGGAGGCGGCATCAAGACCAGCACATTTGCCGTGGTCTTCGCCGACCTCATCGGCACGATCCGAGGCCTGCAGCACCCCCACCTCTTCAAGCGGACCATTGGCAAGACCCTGCGCAGCCGCGCCTGGGGCATCCTGATGTTCTTCATCCTGTTCAACCTTTTGGGGACCTTCGCCCTGACCGTCACCGAGCCTCACCTGCTGGCCGCGGACCGGGGCTTCCTCAACCTCTTCTTCGAGCAGGTGAGCGCGCTGGGAACGGTAGGCTTGAGCACCGGCATCACCGCGGACATCAGCCCGATTGGACGCGGCATCCTGATCGCCAGCATGATCATCGGCCGGGTCGGAACCCTGACCGTGGCCTTCGCCTTTGCCCGTTCAGTCGTCAGCAGGAACTACAAATACCCCGAAGGGCACACGATGGTCGGCTGATGCCGACCTTGCACCCCATGGGCACCCCGATCACCCCGTACGGCAGTGGAGACGCCAAGAAGGCGCAGGTGGCGCAGATGTTTGACAACATCGCGCACCGCTATGATTTCCTGAACCATTTCTTCTCCCTCGGCATCGACAAGCTGTGGCGGCGCAAGGCGGTCCGCATGCTCCTTTCAGACGGACCCGTAGAGATCCTAGACGTGGCGACCGGTACGGCGGACTTCGCCATCGAGGCGGCAGGCAAAGCCCCGGAACTGAAGGTCATCGGGGTCGACATCTCCGCCGGCATGCTCGACATCGGGCGGACCAAGGTGGCCCGGGCCGGACAGGACGGCCGTGTGGAACTTGTTCTGGGGGATGGAGAGTCCCTCCCCTTCGAGGACGGTCGATTCGACGCCTTCACCGTGGCCTTCGGCGTTCGCAACTTCGAGAACCTCACGGCGGGATTGAAGGAAATGCAACGCACGCTCCGCTCCGGTGGCAAGGGGTACATCCTCGAATTCTCCAAACCGCGGATGTTCCCGATGAAACAGCTCTTCTGGCTGTATTTCCGATACATCATGCCGACGGTGGGCAAATGGTTCTCAAAGGACGCCTCCGCCTACACCTACCTCCCTGAATCCGTCAAGGTGTTCCCCGAGGGCGAGGAGCTGAAGCGCATCCTGCTCGATTGCGGGTTCGCCTCCTGCCAATTGCACCCTCTGACCGGAGGCATCGCCACCCTGTACGTCGTCGACAAGGCATGAACCTGGTCGTCCACCCCTCCGCCCTCTCCGGCCGGCTGACCGCGCCACCCTCCAAAAGCCACATGCAGCGGCTCGTCGCTGCCGCCTTGTTGGCCGAGGGCGAAAGCTGGATCCGCAATCCCTCGGACGCGGCTGACTGCTGGGCTGCGCTCTCTGTCGCTGCCGGCCTCGGCGCCGAAGTCGAGGTGGGGTCCAGCGCCATCCGCATCGAAGGCGGACTCCACCCGCGCACCGACACCCTCGAAATCGGGGAGAGCGGACTGGGCATCCGCATGTTCTCCTCCATCGCCGCCCTCCACGATGCCCCCCTGACCCTCGTCGCGGACGGAACGCTCCGGGAGCGTCCGATGCACATGGTATCCGAAGCCCTAACTCCGGCCGGGGTGGACGTCCAACTGGTAGACGGTCATGCCCCCGTGACCCTGCACGGCCCGCTGCGCGGAGGCGAATTCCATCTGGACGGCGGACTCTCCAGCCAATTCCTGACCGGCCTCCTGATGGCCCTGCCCGCCGCCACCGGCGACAGCCTCATCCACGTGAAGGACTTGAAGAGCCGCCCTTACGTGGACATGACCATGGACGTCATGCAGAGCGCCGGCATCAGCCTGCGCCACGAAGACCACGCCGAGTTCCATGTGCCGGGAGGTCAGGCCTATGCGCCGTTTGACCAGACGGTGGCCGGGGATTGGAGCGCAGGCGCGTTCCAGCTGGTCATCGCCGCGTTGACCGGCGACCCCTTCGTCGAGGTCGACGGACTGGGCAACACACCCACGCAGGCGGACCAAGCCGTGACCGGCGCCTTGCTCCTGAGCGGAGCGAAGCTGATGAGGACGGACACCGGCATCCGGGTGGACCGCGGACGCCGCAAGGGGTTCCGCTTCGACGCCACCCATTGTCCCGACCTGTTCCCGCCGCTCGCGGCCTATGCGGCCTTCTGCAAGGGGCCAACGACCCTCACCGGACTGAACCGCCTGCAGCACAAGGAAAGCGACCGGGGCGAAGCCATCGCCACGGAATTCGGCAAGGCCGGCATCCGCGTCGAACTGAACCCCGAAGAGGACAGCATGGTCATCCATCCAGGACCGGTCCAATCCGCCACGCTCGATGGCCGGGGTGACCACCGGATGGTCATGGCCGCCGCAGTGCTGGGCCTCGCAGGAGCGCCCATCGAAATCGAGGGCATCGAAGCCGTGGAGAAGAGCTACCCCGCTTTCTTCGACGACCTGTCGGAAGTTGGCGCCACCTTCGGTCGGGCCTGATCGGTCAACGCCGAACTTGGGCCACAGCACAATGGCCCTGACCTCTCCGCCTCCCCTTGGCCCCTTCTCCCAGTTCACAGCCGCCATCCGCGGGTGGTGGCGAGCCTTCGGGTACATGTCGCAGCACCGCCTGCGGGCATTCCATCTGGCCGGTCCGGCGGCCATCCTCGCCATCACCGTCGCCGGCCTCGGGCTGACCGGTTGGCTCACCCGCACGATCCAACAGGGTCTGGACCGCGGACTCCGCACCCTCGGTCTAGATCCGGACACTCTGACCGCTTCTCCCGATGCCTGGTGGACCGCCCCCCTCCTCTGGGGCGCCTCACGGTTGGACTGGGCTTTGGAATGGGGCGTGGCGCTGCTGGTCCTCTGGCTCAAGGTCAAAGTGACCAAATACCTTCTGCTGACCCTCATGGCCCCCTTCATGAGCGCCTTGGCCGGTCGGGTGCGGGAGGTCGAGACGGGAACCTCCCTTCCGTTCACGCCCTCACAGCTGCTCCGTGACCTCCTGCGGGGCCTCCGCACCGCCTCCAGCCTCCTCGCAGCGGAATTGACCCTGACCCTCGCCTTGAGCTTGTTGGGCCTGTTGCTGACCGTCTTTTCCGCCCCACTCGCCGTTCTCCTGTCTCCCATCCTGATTGCCCTCGGCTGGCTGGTGGGGGCCTACTTCTATGGCGCGGCCATTTTCGACGCCGTCCACGAGCAATCGGGACTGGACTGGAGGGCGTCGATTCGCCAAGGCTGGAGGGACCGGTTTAGCCTGGTCGGCATCGGGACCGTGTTCTCCATGCTCATCGCCGTCCCCTTCATCGGCGTGTTCCTCGCGGCCTTCCTCGGCCCGATGCCCTGTACCGTCGCCGCTGCGCGGTTGACCTTCACCCCCACTCCATGAACGTCCACTTCATCGCCATCGGAGGTGCTGCCATGCACAACCTCGCCCTCGCCCTGCACCACCAAGGTCACACCGTCACCGGGTCCGATGACGCCATTCACGACCCCAGCCGGAGCCGACTCGAGGCCGCCGGACTCCTGCCAGACTCCATGGGGTGGCATCCGGACCGCCTCCACGCCGGACTCGACAGGGTCATCCTCGGGATGCACGCCCATCCCGACAATCCCGAACTGGCCCGCGCCCAAGAACTGGGACTGGACGTGGTCAGTTACCCGGAATACCTGTTCCAGGCTGCCCGGGACAAGCAGCGCATCGTGGTGGGAGGCAGCCATGGCAAGACCTCCATCACGGCCATGCTGCTGCACGTGATGCACCGGCTGGGCCGCACCCCGGACTTCATGGTGGGGGCCCAGCTCGCCGGATTCGACCGGATGGTTCGGATCACGGACGCTCCGGACATGTTGCTCGAGGGAGACGAATACCTGAGCTCCCCCATCGACCGGACCCCCAAATTCCACTGGTATCGTCCGCACCTGACCATCCTGACCGGCGTGGCCTGGGACCACATCAACGTGTTCCCCAATCCGGACTTCTATCGGGAGCAATTCTCCGAATACCTGCGCAAGGTCGAGCCTAACGGGACGGTGGTCTGGTGCGAGGAGGATGCCGAACTCGGGCGCGCCGTGGATGCGGTCCGGACCGAGCGTCCCGATCTCCGATGGGTCCCCTACCGCACCCCGGAGTTCTCCATGGGGGACGGCACACTGGAGGTCCACCTCGAAGGCCGTACGACCCCCTTGAAACTCGTCGGGACGCACAACGCGCTGAATCTCGCGGGAGCCCTGAAACTGGCCGAGGCGTGGGGCGTTCGGCCAACCGACTTCCTCGACGCCGTCCAGGACTTCACTGGGGCAGCCGGCCGACTCGAACGGGTCCTCGACGTGTCGGACCGGCGCTGCACGGTGTTCCGCGATTTCGCCCATGCCCCCTCCAAGGTCCAAGCCACCACACAATCGGTTCGCGACCAGTTCCGGGACCGAAAGTTGATCGCCATCCTCGAACTGCACACGTTCTCCAGCCTGAATCCCGACTTCCTGCCAACCTATGCAGGTGCCTTGGACGCCGCAGATGAGGCCTGGGTCTGCTATTCGCCTTCCGTGCTCGAGCACAAACGGCTCCCTCCCCTCGATGGAGACACGGTCAAACAAGCCTTTCAGAGGGAAGATCTCCATGTGGTGCAGGACCACAGCGCGCTGCACGAAGCGGTGCGAAAGGATGCAAGAGACGGAACCGTCTTCCTGCTGATGAGCTCCGGACGGTTCGGCGGAATGGACCTGGTCAGCACCATTGATTCCGCCCTGCTGGCAAGCGGGTGATCAGCCAAGCACCACGTCGAGCACCATCATCAGGACGAATCCGAGAATGAAACCGAGGGTGGCCACGTCTGTGTACTTGTCCCGCTGTGTCTCCGGGATCACCTCCTCTACGACGACGTAGATCATCGCCCCCGCCGCAAAGGCGAGCGCATAGGGCAACATGGGCTCGATCGTCAAGACCGCCACGGCCCCAATCACACCCGCTACAGGCTCCACAATGGCACTGAGCTGACCAAACCAGAAGGACCGGCCACGGGATACGCCCTGACGCCTCAGCGGCATGCTCACGGCAATGCCCTCTGGGAAGTTCTGGATGCCAATGCCCAACGCGAGCGCAATCGCCCCACCGATGGTCGCGCCCTCAAGACCAGCCGCCGCCCCACCGAACAGCACCCCGACGGCCAGACCTTCGGGGATGTTGTGAAGCGTGATGGCCATGACCAGCAAGGTGGTGCGGTGCCAATCGGTCTTGGGCCCTTCCGCCTCCTGCTCATCGAAGTTGATGTGCAGGTGGGGCGTGAGTTTGTCCAGGGCGAAGAGGAACAGAGCCCCCACGATGAATCCAATGGCGGCGGGCGCCACGCTGGCCATGCCTTCTCCGCCCGTCATGTCGATGGCCGGGATGAGCAGCCCGAAACAGCTGGCCGCCACCATCACCCCACCGGTAAAGCCCAGCATACCATCGAGAAGACGGCGATGGAGTTCCTTGAAAAAGAAGACCAAAGAAGCCCCTGCCGCCGTCATCAGCCAGGTGAAGATGGTCGCCAGACCGGCCGACGTGACGGGGCCCAGTCCCACAAACAAGGTTTCTATGGCTTCCATGTCGTGATCAGTTGTTCGATTCAGGGGTGTCCGGTTCATCGGGGTCCGGGAAGACGATGACCGGCTCGGGATTGCTCTGGTCCACCCACAAGCGGGTGGTCACGGACGGCGTCAGCATTTGGGCCTCTCCTCCTTCCGAATAGGTCACCTCCACACTGCCATCAAAGGCATGGCGGGTCTGAAGCGTCATGCGCGTGCCCAGCGAGATGCCGAGGACCCCGAGGTGCCGCAGGAAGGAATCGCGGCCATCCACAACGCCGACCACCACCAATTCAAGGCCCTTGGGCGCCTCGGACAACAGGGTCCGGGCAGCCACCGAGCGGAAACGGCCGTTGGGCCCGGGAATGGCATCTCCATGCGGATCCAGCTTGGGAAACCCGAGGAAGGCATCGAGGCGGTTGGTCAAATCCCGGCTGTCCACGTGCTCGAGCTCTTCGGCAATCTCATGAACCTCGTCCCAATCGAACCCCAGATGGTCCACCAGAAAGCACTCCCAGAGGCGATGTCGACGCAGGATGTCCATGGCAATGCGGTGGCCCTCTTCCGTCAATCTGACCCCACGATACGGCCGGTGCTCCACCCAAACGCGCGCCCCAAGCTTCCTCAGCATGGCCGACGTGCTGGCCGGAGTCGCCTGCACCCGCCCCGCCAACTCGGTGGTGCTCACCTGCTCCTTCCCCTCTTCGTGAAGATAGAGGATGGCCTTGAGGTAATTCTCGACGGAGACCGTGGGCATCGAGCGAAATTAGGCCAGGACAATCCAAGTTTTAGTCTTGTCTAAAAATTAAATCAAGGTGAGTTGATTCTATTTTCAACCTCGATTGATTTCTCAATGAGCACCCGTCAACTTTTTCTCATGCGCCACGGCAAAGCCGAAGCTGGCACGTCCGGACAACGGGACCACGAACGCGCCCTCGCCCCCCGGGGGCTGCTGAGCACCGCGGATCAGGCCCGTTGCTTCCCGCCCGCAACCGGAGACGCCATGTTGGTCAGCGATGCCATGAGGACCCAACAGACAGCCGATGCGCTTTTCAGCACCTGGCGGGACCTCGGTGTCGACGAGGCTGACCTTCCCTTGCGGCGCGACACCGCCAGCGGGTATCTGGCCACCGCCGGCCAATGGATGGACCTCATCGCCATGGAATCCGGACATCCCCGGCTCTGGATTGTCGGGCACAACCCGGGCATCAGCCACCTCGTGATGGAGCTCACGAGCGACTACATCGGGATGACCACCGCCGACATCGTCTCCCTCGCCCTCGACATTCCCGACTGGCAGGACATCACCGCGGGCAGCGGCCGGGTCCTGCACCACCGCCCCGGCCGCGGCGTTTAACTTCACCGTATGTCCGACACCTCCCCCTCCCCAGATTCCGGAGACCTGATGTCCATGACGCCCCTGGAGGCGCGGTTCTGGACGGTGCGCCGGCTGGCCGGCCTGCTCGGCGTGGCCCTGCTCATCGGTGGCCT
>JAYYEI010000069.1:0-8279 GCA_036159995.1 Bacteroidota bacterium | reverse complement strand
GACTCGGCAACCTTCCGCAATGGCGCGGACCTGCGCATCGGATTCCTCGGCGGGGGACAGCTCGGCCGGATGACCATCCAGGCGGCGCTCGATCTCGACTACCGCATCCACATCCTCGACCCGGACCCGCAATGCCCGTGCGCTCGGATTGCTCACCAATTCACGCAGGGCGACCTCAATGATGCTGAAGCGGTCATCGCCTGGGGCCGCACGCTCAACGTGGTGACGGTGGAGATCGAGAACGTCAGCATCGAAGGCCTCACCGCGTTGAAGGCGATGGGCGTGCAGGTGTTGCCCGACCCGTCCCACCTTGCGCTCATCCGCGACAAGGGCACCCAAAAGGAATTCTATGCCAGCCATGGAATTCCGACCTCCGACTTTGCGCTGGTCGAGGACGGCCGGGCTGAGGTGTTGTCCCGTGGCCTGCCTGTGGTGCAGAAGCTGCGGACCGGCGGCTACGACGGACGTGGCGTGCAAGTGATTCGCACGGAGGCCGATGCTGCCGACGCCTTCGACGCGCCTTGCGTGTTGGAGGACGCCGTCGCCATCGACAAGGAGCTGAGTGTCATCGTCGCCCGCTCCACGACGGGTGAGGTCAAAACCTATCCGGTGGTGGAGTCCGTCTTCAACGAACTCAACCTCGTCGATTACCTCGTGGCGCCCGCGCGCATTTCCGAGACGGTGGCCGATGAGGCCCGCCGCGTGGCCCTATCCGTGGTGGAAGCCATGGATTTCGTGGGCCTGCTCGCCATCGAGCTCTTCCTCGACAAGGAGGGCCGCATCCTGGTCAACGAGGTCGCCCCCCGCGCCCACAATTCCGGCCACCACACCATCGAGGCGTGCGGCACGTCCCAGTTCGAGCAGCACTTGCGGGCCATCCTCGGCCTGCCTCTCGGCGACACGTCCCAATGGACGGCGGCGGCCATGCTCAACCTGATCGGAGCTCCGGATGCCAGCGGTGCTCCGGTCTACCCCGGCTTTAGTACGGCGCTCGCCGAGCCCGGCCTGCATCCGCACATCTACGGGAAGGCGGCGGTGCGCCCAGGCCGGAAGATGGGCCACGTGACCCTTCTCGCCGAGACGGCCGATGCAGCCGAGCAGCGCGTGAAGGACCTACGCGACCACATTTCCACAGTCCACGCACATTGAGCTGAACGGCTCGGCCCACCCGCTACCTTCGGGTCATGCGCCAGTACCTCGACCTGTTGCAGAAGCTCCTCGATGAGGGGCAAGAGCGTCCCGACCGGACCGGAACCGGTACCCTTGGCCTGTTTGGCCACCAAATGCGTTTCGACCTGTCGGAGGGCTTTCCCGTTCTGACGACCAAGAAGTTGCACCTCCGCAGCATCATCCACGAGCTCCTCTGGTTCCTGCAGGGCGACACCAACATCGCCTACCTCAAGGAAAATGGAGTCCGCATTTGGGATGAATGGGCCGATGAGAACGGCAACCTCGGTCCCGTCTACGGCTACCAGTGGCGGTCGTGGCCCAACCCCGGCGGGGGTCACACCGATCAGATTGTCCAGCTCATCGACCGGATCAAGAACAACCCGCACAGCCGGCGTCACGTCGTGAGCGCATGGAACCCTTCCTTCATCGAGGAGATGGCCCTGCCGCCGTGCCACTGCCTGTTCCAGTTTCACGTGCAGGATGGCCGCCTGAGCTGCCAGCTCTATCAGCGCTCGGCCGACACCTTTCTCGGGGTTCCCTTCAACATCGCGTCATACGCCCTGCTCACGATGATGATTGCGCAGGTCTGCGACCTTGAACCCGGTGACTTCGTTCACACCTTCGGGGATGTCCACCTCTATCTGAACCACGTCGACCAGGCGCGGGAACAGTTGACCCGTGACACCCGCGAACTCCCGACCATGCGGATCAATCCGGACATCAAGGACCTCTTCGCTTTCCGCTTCGAGGACTTCGAGCTCCTGAACTACGACCCCCACCCGCACATCAAGGCGGCAGTGAGCGTCTGACCTCGATTTTCGCACCATGCGCGTCTCCCTCATTGCGGCCGTCGCGGCCAACGGCGTCATCGGCAAGGACAACGACCTGATTTGGACGTTGCGCGACGACATGGCCTTCTTCAAGGCCACCACGAAGGGCCACCATGTGATCATGGGCCGCAAGAACTGGGAGAGCATCCCCGAGCGGTTCCGTCCGTTGCCCGGCCGCCCCAACATCGTGCTGTCCCGTGACACGGCCTTCACCGCAGAAGGTGCCGTATGCCTGACCTCCTTGGAGGCCGCCTTGGATGTGGCCCGCGAGGCGGGTGAGGATGAGGCGTTCATCATTGGGGGCGCTCAGATTTACCGTTTGGCCATGGAGTCCGGCGTGGTCGACACGATGTACCTCACCCACGTGGAGCGGGAGTACGAGGGCGACACGGTCTTCCCGGAATTCGCAGAAGCGGACTGGAAGGCGCAGCCTCTGTTCCGCCATGTGGCCGATGAGCGCAACGAGGCGCCCTTCACCGTGCAGCGCTACGACCGCCTGCCCGTTGCCCAGGGTGCATGATCGGCCGCGTCTTCGCTGCCTTTCTCATTGTCCTCGTCCGCGGGTATCAGATCCTGATTTCGCCTTGGTTGGGGAGCAATTGCCGGCACCAACCCACATGCTCGGCGTACATGATCGAGGCCATCCAGGAGTGGGGGCCGCTCAGTGGCGGATGGATGGGGGTGAGGCGCATGGCCAAGTGCCATCCGTGGGGCACTTCGGGCCATGATCCCGTGCCGCTTCGACCCAAGAAGGGTGAAGGGGCCTGAAGGCTGCGTGATGCGGGCTATTTTCACGACATGAATTCTCGATTTCTCGGACTGATTGCGGCCACCCTGTTGCTGGCGTCATGCAGAGGTCCTCAGGAGAGTGCCTCCATGAAGGAGGCCAAGGCTGTCCACGAACAATTGACCCGGATCAGCGATGAGCTGCATGAGGCCATCTTCGAGGCCATGGGGCCGTTGGAAGGGCAAATTGATTCGGCCATGATGGCGGGCGACACCTTGCTCGCCGGTGAACTGGCCAAGCTGGAGGGCAAACTGGATCGCATCCATGTCCGCTTCCACGATTGGTCTGAGACCGTGGTGGAGATTCCGGGTCAAGCTTGCACCCATGACCACAGCCACGACCATGGAGACCATGACGGTCACGATCATGGCGATCACGATGGACACGACCACAGTCACGACCATGGGGCCACGTTGCCCGAAGGGTTGAGTGACGAGGAGGTGCTGGAAATCCAGCAAGCTCTGCTCGCGGCTATCGACAGCTTGAAGGCCGACTTCGACCGGGCCGTCGAGTGATGGAGGATAGGCTGCCTTTCCAGCCGTCGCGTCCGCGGCGCAACCGCCGCAATGCGGCCATCCGCGGCCTCGCTCGGGAAACCCGCCTCCACCCGGAGCAGCTGATTTACCCGCTGTTTTGCGTCGATGGCCAGGGCGTTGAGGACCCCATCGCGACCCTGCCTGGTATGGCGCGGCTCAGCGAGGACAAGTTGCTCGCCGAGATTGAGCGGTCTTGGAACCTGGGCATCCGCAACTTCTGCCTCTTCCCGGCGGTGGAAGAGCACCTGAAGGACAAGACCGCCAGCCACAGCTGGGCAGACGACAATTTCTACCTGCGCATTGCCCGCAACGTCAAGGAGCGCTTTCCCGAGTGCAGCCTGATGAGCGATGTGGCCATGGACCCATACAGCTCCGACGGCCACGATGGCGTGGTGACGGAGGACGGTCGAATTGATAACGAGGCAACCCTGCCCATCCTCGCCCGGATGTCTGTGGCACAGGCGCAGGCTGGATTCGATTGGATTGGCCCGAGCGACATGATGGACGGCCGAATCGGGGTCATCCGCGAGGCGCTGGATGAGAACGGATACAACGAGACGGGCATCCTCGCCTACACGGCTAAGTATGCCAGTGCGTTCTACGGGCCGTTTCGGGATGCGCTTGACAGTGCCCCCAAGTCCGGCGACAAGAAGACCTACCAAATGGATCCCGCCAACGTGGCCGAGGCGCTGCGCGAGCTCGAGCTCGACGAAATGGAGGGCGCCGACATTGTCATGGTGAAGCCTGCTTTGGCCTACCTCGATGTGATTCGGGCTGTCAAGGAGCACACGGCCCTGCCGTTGGCGGCCTACAACGTCAGCGGGGAGTACGCGCTTGTCAAGGCGGGCGCCGCAGCCGGGTTCCTCGATGCCGAGGCCGGCATGCTGGAGGTCCTCGGGGCCATCCGCCGGGCCGGAGCGGACATCATCCTTACCTATTTCGCGCCGGACTACGCGGCGTGGTATAAGGCCCAGCATGGCTGATCCAGCGACGCCGGACTTGCTGGAGGAGGTGCGGGAGCGCCTTGAAGTCTTCCTTGCCGAGGGCGGGCACCGCAAGACGCCGGAGCGCTTCGCTGTATTGGAGGAGATTTACACAGCAGGGGGACATTTTGACGTGGACACCTTGCTGGACCGGATGAAGCAGCGCGGCGCCAAGGTGAGCCGGGCTACGTTGTACAACACTATTGAGCTGTTCCTGGAAGCCGGCCTCGTCCGCAAACACCGCTTCGGAGAGCAGAGTCAATACGAGCCGGGATACCCTGCCCGCCAGCACGATCACATCATCCTCGACAGTGGTGAGGTGCTGGAATTTTGCGATCCGCGCATTCAGCAGATCAAGGCGACGCTCGAAGACCATTTCGGCATCGAGATCCTCCACCACGCGCTTCACATCTACGCCCGCAAGAAGAACTGACCCATGCGCCCACTCCTGTTGACCTGCTTTTTCCTGCCGCTCTTCGCCTTCGCCCAGACGAAGGTGCCGACCAACGTACAAATCCATGTGGCGGGTCAGGAACCTGTGGGGTACTCTCCCTGTGAGCCTTCCATTGCCATTGACCCGACCAATCCCGATCGTGTGGTGGCCGGGGCGGTGTTGGACTATGTCTACGTGAGCGAGGACGCGGGAAAGAGCTGGACCCGCGACCGCTTGGAGGCCAAGGACGGCGTGTTTGGCGATCCGTGTGTGGTGGCCGGTCCGCAGGGCGATTTCTATTACGCGCACTTGAGCAATCCCGATGGGCAGGGCTGGGAGACGGAGGCGCTCTTGGACCGCATCGTGGTGCAGCACAGCAAGGCGGGCAAAGGGGGCAAGAAATGGAACAAGGGTGCCGGTGTGGGCCTGAACGGTGCCAAGGACCAAGACAAGGAATGGCTGGCGGTGAGCCCGAGTGGCGACAAGCTCGCGATCTGTTGGACGGAATTCGACCACTACGGCAGTGAATTGGAGACAGACAGCACGCGCATCCTCTGTAGCACTTCGGACCGCAAGGCGACGAAGTGGAGTGACCCGGTGCGGGTCAGTGCCATGCAGGGCAATTGCCTCGATGGCGACAGCACCGTGGAGGGAGCAGTGCCCGTGTGGATCGACGAAATGACCTTGGGTGTGGCCTGGGCGTATGGTGAGCACATCCGGTGGAACGTCAGCGAGGATGCCGGGGCCACCTTCCGTCCCTACGAGCAGTACATCGCGGATATTACTGGGGGTTGGGATCACATGATTCCGGGCATCGGCCGGGCCAACGGCATGCCGGTCACCGGCGTGGCCCGCGAGGGCGTTCACGCAGGGCGGGTGTATGTCAATTGGGCCGATCAGCGCAATGGACCCCACGACACGGATGTCTGGATCATCTGGTCAGACGACGAAGGCAAGACGTGGTCGGAGCCGGTCCGGGTCAACAACGACCCGCCAGGCAAGCACCAATTCTTCACGTGGATGGCGGTGGATCCCATCACGGGCTTTGTCCACATTGTTTTCTACGACCGTCGCATGAGCGACCGTACCGCGACGCACGTGTATGTGGCGTCATCGACCAATGGGGGCGCTCACTTCGCTAACCGCCGGGTGAGCGAGTCACCCTTTGTGCCTTCTCCGGAGGGCTTCTTTGGTGACTACAACAACATCAGCGCCTACGGAGGCCGCGTCCGTCCCATCTGGACGCGCAATGAACAGGGCCTTCAGGGCATCTGGACCGCGCTCATTGACGAGCAGTGAACCCGCCGGCTACCTTGTCGACATGAGCCACGAGGTCAAGCAGGTTGCCGTGACGTGCGGCGGGTTTTCGGGTGAGGCTGAGATCAGCCGCAAGAGTGCCGCGATGGTCGTGAAGCATATGGACCGCAGCCGGTTCATGCCGACCCTTGTGCACATCGGCGTGGACGGTTGGTTTGCGGAGTCTGATTCCGGCGAGCGGTTCCCGATGGACAAGGGAGATTTCTCCTTCACGGATGGTGCGGGCCAGCGTCACGGTTTTGACGCCGTCTTCGAGATGGTGCACGGGACGCCGGGGGAGGATGGTCGCCTCAGTGCCTACTTCGAGCTGCTGGGCATTCCCTACACGGCCTCGCCTCCACGAACATTGGCCATTGGGCACCACAAGGCATGGACCACCGCGCTGTTGGCCCGATTGGGCCACCCGGTGGCGAAGTCAGAAATCCACCATCGAGACATCCTCAATCGGCTCGAAGGAGAGCAGGACCGCATGGCCGAGGCCATTGGGTTGCCCTGTTTCGTCAAGGCCTGTGAGAGTGGATCGAGCATCGGGGTGACGCGGGTGGATGCCGTCGACGGATTTCGGGCCGCATTCGAGGCGGGATTCGAAGCGAGTGAGGCCGTCATGGTCGAAGCGTTCCTCGATGGCCGGGAGTTCACCTGTGGCGTCATCCCCTCTGAGCCCGGCGGGTCGCCCCGTCCACTTCCGGTCACGGAGATCATCAGTGACAACGCGTTCTTCGACTACGCCGCCAAATACGAGGGCAAGAGCCGTGAAGTGACGCCGGCGGATATCGATGAGGCCATGACCCGGTGCATTCAGGAATTGTCCGTGCAGGTCTACCGTGACCTCGATTGCCATGGTATGGCGCGCGTGGACTTCATCAACCACAATGGCACTCCGCACATCGTGGAGGTGAATACGGTGCCGGGCTTTTCGGAGATGAGCATCATCCCGCAGCAAGCGCGGGAGGTGGGGATGTCCCCCACGGAATTGATCAGCCTTCTCGTCGACGACGCGCTGGTGCGCGCGTGATCAGGCCTGCCGGATTTTGGCGGTGGTGGCGGCGAGGTCGTCTTGGGAGACGTCCAGTTTGGGGCGCTCGAAGTTGATGTCGGCGACGCCGTTGAGCGGGATGAGGTGCACGTGGGCGTGCGGGACCTCGAGGCCGATCACGGCCACGCCAACGCGCTTGCAGGGGATGGCGCGCTCGAGTTGGAGGGCGACATCGCGGGCAAAGAGGTTGATGTCGCGCAGCAGGTCGTCGGGCAGGTCGAAGTAGCGGTCGACTTCCAGTTTCGGGATGACCAGTGTGTGGCCTTCGGCGAGGGGTTGGATGTCGAGGAAGGCGAGGAAGCGGTCGTCCTCGGCAATTTTGTGGCAGGGGATTTCGCCGGCCACGATGCGGCTGAAGATGCTGGGCATGGTGAAGGGGTGCCCGCGGTCAGCCGCGTTCGATCTTGACGACTTCGAACTGGACGATGCCGCCCGGGGTCTGGATGTCGGCGATATCGCCGAGTGCTTTGCCGAGCAGGCCCTTGCCGATAGGCGATTCCACGGAAATCTTTTTTTCGGCCAGGTTGGCTTCGTTTTCGGCAACGAGGGTGTAGGTCATCTCCTTGCCGTTGCCGAGGTGCTTGATGGTGACCCGGCTGAGGATAAACGCTTTCGAGGTGTCGATCTGGGACTCGTCGATGATGCGGGCATTGGCCAGGACGGCCTCCGCCTTGGAGATTTTGGCCTCGAGCATGCCCTGGGCCTCCTTGGCCGCGTCGTACTCGGCGTTCTCGCTGAGGTCTCCCTTGTCGCGGGCCTCGGCGATCTGCTGGGAGATGGCCGGCCGCTCCACGGTCTTCATGTGGTGCAGCTCGTCCTTGAGCCGTTGGTACCCTTCCGGGGTGTAGTATGATACGTCCGCCATGACTGGTGGATTTGAGTGGTTCTTCTGAGTGTGGCCTCGGCCGTCCGGGCACTGCGTCTGCAATGGGGCGGGAGGCCAAAAAAAGAGAGCCCCTGAGGTCTCTCGTGGACTATAAGATACGAAAATCGTGGAATTGCCCCCCGAAACCGAGGCTCCGGGGGGCTTCCGACGTTAAAAATTGTCGAGGTCAACGGGCCGCATGACAGCGAACCACTTGACGATTTTCTCGCCGACGCCCGGGGCATCGACATGGATGATGTGGACGCCACCAGCGATGGGGACGTTGCGGTCGTTTTTGAGATCCCACTCGAGGTAGGTGAGG
>JAYYEI010000068.1:0-4220 GCA_036159995.1 Bacteroidota bacterium | reverse complement strand
GGCTGCGTCGCCGTCGCCGGTCATCCAGGAGCACCCGCCTCGATCGCCAACACCGTCACGTCGGCGGCTTCCTGACCCCCGTCCTCCTCCTCGTCCATCTCGAAACCCAGAGTGGTGGGCCGCCTGCCTTTGCTCAGCTGGGAGAGGGCCGCGTCCAGACCGGGGATGGGGACACCGTCAATCTCCACCAGGGCCATACCCCGACGAAGCTGCCCGCCCGAGGCGGCGTAGGCCGCCGACTCGTCGCTCACGGTGGTTAGGCGCACCGCACCGTCCGAGCCCTCGTCCACTCCGATGCCCAACGGCACGCGGGCGGAAATGGTCACCCGAAGGAGGCCATCCTTGCCCACCTCCGCCTCGCCGTAGACGTTCGCGAACCGGAGTGTGATCGGACGCGAGTCCGCCACGTGGCTTAGCACTTCAGAAACCGCATGCCCGCGCACGCGCTTGCCGTTGATGCCCCGAAGCTCGAGTCCCACGTGGAGGCTTCCCATGCTCGCGAGATCGGCCAGCCCGCCCTTCTGCACGTTCCTGACCACTGCCCCCGATCCGCACTCGACCAGCTCGAACCCAAGCGGGCCCTCCTCCGTCACATGCACCTGGACGGTCGAGTTGGCCACCGCCGCCTCGTGGTGGGCGTGGTGGTGGTGACGACGGTGTCGTGACTTTGACTTGACGTCCTTTTTGAGGGGTCGGTCAGGCTGGACTTCCTCGGGGGCCACGCGGGAGATGCCCTGTCGGGAATCGACCAATCTTCTCTCCGATGGCTCCTCCGATGGCTCCTCCTCGACGTTAGACACCTGGCTGAACTTCTCCTCCTCCTCCTCTTGTTCATCCTGCTCCCCGTTTTCCTTGCCATTCTTTTGGGAACAGAACTCGCGCACAATCATGCCCAACCCGATGGACAAGGTGCACAGCACCAGCCCGATCAGCAACAGGGCGTACTCGTCGCGGGCAGCGTCCGTCTGCTCGGCGGCGTTCAGACCCATCACCATGCCCGACATGACCACCAGCACCAGCTGCCACCCCACGGCCAGGGCGAAGAACTGGTCGGAGGGGTCCGCGTAGGGACGGTAGATGTGGAGGAGCATCACCGCCGCGAGGGCCACCAGCATCCCGATCGCCACCTGGGCCACCTCATCCTGGAAGATGAAGGTCAGGAGGCCCGTCAGCAGGAGCTTGCGGGTGCACTCCACCAGCTCCCACCAAAAGCACGACGCCGTGTATGCGTCAAAGAGGAAGCGGAGGTGCTCGATGGACGCGTCGCTGTCGTCGTCCAGGGCCACCTGAACCCGGTGCTCCTCCACCGCCTCCACGTGGGCACTCCCATTAAACAAACCGGTCCCCTCCACAAACCGAATTCGGACAAAGGAGAAGGCCACCGACTCGCTGGGAACCTTGGGCCGCAGGGCCGAGATGAAGGCACGGGCCAGCGTGCTGCGTCGCCGGCCGCCGACATGCCCTCCTTCGTTCACACGAGTTTTCGCGTGCTTCACCACCCCCACGACCACGCCCTCTCTAGTACCGCCGTCCACCAGCACGCGCTTGCCCTCGCCAATCTCGTCACGAGATCGAAGGTGGCCCAAAGACCGACGCAGGAGGAGGCCGTAGACCAGAGGGATGCCCACCGGGAAGACCGCGATCATCGCAGCGGCGTAGCCGCGGTACAAGACGTGCGCGTCGCCGTCGCAGTCGATCTCGTAGGCCGCGCGGAGCCAACGCGCGCTCGAGGTGGCGTCCATCCCCACCTCGTCGCACTGGAAGGCCGCGAAGATCACCACCGACGTGCGCGGGAAGATCAGGAAGGAAACGAAGAGGGCCACGTACACGTAGCGGCCGCGTGCGCGGGCGTGGACGCGCGAGAGGACCAGGAGCAGAAGGATGGCACCTGCGGGCCACAGGGTAGCAAAAAGCAACTCCTGGTGGTAGGACCACTCCTCGAAGACGCAGCCGAGGGTGCCGAAGACCGTGAAGATGTCGAAGGAGAAGAGCGGGAGCCAGTTCAAAAGTCGCAGGAAGTCCGTCGGGAACCGCAGCTTCGGGAAGGCGTGGGGTAGTTGGCCCAGCACCTGGACGAAGCCGATCAGGATGCGGACCTTCCTTTGCACGCGCGCGACGGTGGCCTCGAACCGCTTGCGGAGGGCGAGGGGTAGCGACCAGTACTTCTTCAACAACCGGAGCCCAGTCACCACCAAGAGGCAGGCCACCGCCACGCTCGCCACCACCGCCGTCAGGGCTGTCTCCTGGCAGCTCACGCACTCCTCCTTCAGGTCGCGGTAGGCGCCCGCGCTGCACACCGCGCACCGGATGCCCTCGTGGTGCGGGTCGCACAATGCATCCCCAGTCGGCGATCGCCCGGGAGGCCGGGGCTCGTCGCAGGCGTAGGGCGGGAGGCAGACCCGCACATCCGTGGAGGTGGGCGAGGCGCGCCACCAGGTGGCATTCAGCCGGAGAGATTGGCGGGTGTTGTGCCGCGGGGTGCCGTCCGAGTCCACGTCCGTGCAGACCGCGCCCTCGGGGCAGGGAAGGCAGGCGATGGGATCGGGCCCGTCCACGCGGAGGGCGCGGATCGCATCCACTTCGTCGGGGGTCAGAGGCCCGAAGTCCCGCCCCTGCACGGATCCCAGAAAGTCCTGACGCGAAGTGGAGGACGAGTTCAGGTAGTGGCCGCTCACGCAGGAGCAGCCCGGGCCGCCGTCCTCCCTGCGCTGGGCGTTCGGCGCGCACTGGAAGCACCGCGAGGCCCGAGGAGGCGAGCCTTGGGGTCGGGGGCATGAGGCGTTCTTGCCCGACTCGCAGCTCTGGCCGGCGCGACAGGGCCGGCAGACGCGCACGGCGTCCCCCAGCGCGAACTCGCCGCGGGGACAGGGGGCGCAGGTCAGGTTGCCCGCGAGGCGGCCCGTGTTCAGATCGAAGTTGCCCACCAACCTCTGGCCTTCAGGGCACCGGGTACACTCTGTGCCCCCCGGTTGGGAGATCAGCCCCTCGGGGCACATGATGCAGTCGGTGGACTTGTCGTTGGGGATCCACCCCGCCGGGCAGAGCGAGCAGGTTCCCGAGGCGCGGGCTCGGGCATCCGCCACCTCCCCACCTGAGCACACCTCAGGGTAGGGCGACCCCGGTCGGGCGACCTCGTCCTCCTCGCAGGGCGTGCACGAGGTCGAGTTCTCGGCCGCCCAGCTCCCGGGGGGGCACGGGCGGCACCGAATGGGTCCGTCGGGCACGGTGCCCCCCGAGCAGGGCACGCAGGCCGCCCCCGCCAAAATCTCCCCAGGCCGACACTCGTTGGTGCACCGGTCGGAGCGGTCGCGTGAGGCCGTGCCGGGGGGACAGGCCTCGCAGTAGTCGCGCTTGGGCGACGTCTTCTGCCCCGCCACACAGGCCGTACACTCGGCCGATCCGGCCGAGGCCACCTCCCCAAAGGGGCAGGGCGTGCACTCGGCGCTTCCCCGGGTCGCGAATTTGCCCGCCGGGCAGATCAGGCACCGCGAGAGGTCCTCGTCCGACCGCTCGCCCGCCTGGCAGGGCAGGCAGTTGGTACTTCCCGAGGAAGCGACGGTGCCTGGAACGCAGGGCACGCAGGTCTGGTTGTTGAAGGCTCTGGTTCCTGCCGGGCACTGGGCGCACTTCGATCGATCTGGGACAGGCACGGACCCGGCCTCGCAGACCTCGCATGTTCCCGACCCGGCGCGGGCCACCTCGCCCGTCTCGCAGGACGTGCAGGTCGCGCTTCCCTCAGGGGCAAATGTGCCCGCATCGCACTGGGCGCACTTCGATCGATCTGGGACAGGCACGGACCCGGCCTCGCAGACCTCACAGGCGCCCGACCCGGCGCGAGCCACCTCGCCCACCTCGCAAGAGCTGCAGTTGGCGCTCCCTTCAAGGGCAAAAGTGCCCACCTCGCACTGGGCGCACCTCGACCGGTCCTGGGCCGGCACGGAGCCGGCCTCGCAGACTTCGCAGGCGCCCGACCCGGCGCGGGCCACCTCGCCTGTTTTGCAGGACGTGCATGTTGCAGTTCCCTCAGCGGCAAAAGTGCCCGCCTCGCATCGCTCGCAGGCAAACTGCTTCGCATTTGGGATGCTTCCGGCGTAGCAGGGAGAACCTTGAAGGATGGGGCAAGAGTGAGCGAGCTCGACCGGTGAGGTGGGTGGGCGAAGTGGACCCCAACATACATGCATTCGAGCCGGGAGGTACATGATACCCTGGCGGACACCCGG
>JAYYEI010000067.1:0-35709 GCA_036159995.1 Bacteroidota bacterium | reverse complement strand
CATGGCGCTGGAATTGGGGAGAAGAAAAAAGGGGGAAACGAAAACAGGCCCCGTGGTGGGAGCCTGCATCGTTTGAATTCAATTGGAAAGTGAGAACCCCGAAAGGGTCATCCACGATGATGCACGGGCTGCCACTGGAGGGACAGGACACGCCAACGCCACCAACCAGCCGTCAGGCTGATCATTCCCAAAAGGGCAATAAGGGGCAGAAGGGGATCGAACGACATCAACTTCAAGCTAGAGAATTTATCCGTCCGGTCCACTGCGGTTTTGTGGACGTGACGAATTCCGGGCACGAACCGGTCCAGCTTCTGGGATGGAGTACATTCGGCCCATGCGGTCCGTTCCGATGAAGGGGTCCACCCATTGGGCCGGATCTTCCATCGTGATGCGGGAAGTGTCCTCGGCTTCCGAGGGGACGGTGGTGGATTCACACCCCACCAGGATGGCGATGGCGGACAGACCCAAGGCGGAAGCGGGGATGAATCGCCAGCTCATGAGGGCAATCTCGGACATCCTGTCCAAGGGCCCATCTTTGGCCCATGTCCAAGGTCAAGATTTTCGCCCCGGTCGAGGAGAAGAGACGCGAGGCGGCCGACGCCCCGCGTACGGATGCGCAAGCCTTCCATGCCGTTGTGGATTCCCGACGGAGCGTGCGCGTCTACGCTGACGACCCGATTCCCGCCGAGGTGATGGATGCCTGTCTGGATGCGGCGCTCAAGGCGCCCAACTCGTCCAACCTCCAAGCGTGGGAGATGCACCATGTCGTGAGCCCGGACAAGAAGCAGGCCCTTGTCGAGGCGTGCCTGTCCCAGCCGGCTGCCGGGACGGCGCAGGAACTGGTCGTCTTTGTGGGGCGGCCCGACCTCTGGCGGCGCAACAACCGTTGGATGCTCGAGGCCTTCGATCGCCGCGGCAACGTGCCCGAGGGCGCTTACCAGTACTACCGGAAGATCACGCCGCTCGTCTACGACCAGGGGGTGTTCGGTTGGCGCACCCCGTTCAAGTGGATCCTGACCCGGTGGCGGGGCACGTTCAAGCCATATCCGAGGGAGCCGATCGGCAAATGGGGCATGCGCATCTGGGCGCACAAGTCCACCGCCCTCGCCTGTGCCCATTTCATGCTGGCCATGCGGGCGCATGGATTTGACACCTGCCCGATGGAGGGGCTGGACAGTGCCCGCGTCAAGCGCATCCTCGGCCTGCCCAAGGAGGCACTGGTGACGATGGTGATCTCCGCAGGCAAGCGGGCTGAAGGCGGGGTGTACGGTCCGCGCTTGCGCTTCGACCGGGAGCATTTCGTCCACACCCATTGAGGGACGGCGAGGGGATGGGGTCCCTGTTTAGAATTGATGCGGAGCAGGGGTTCCCTTCAGCCAAGGGAACGCCTACCTTGACCTGCCCATTCCCCTTCCAACGCTCCCGCCCATGTTGACCCTTCTCGCCGGACTCGCCGCCCTCTTCTCCGCCATCGCCTGTCTTCTCGCCCTGCGCAAGTCGGGCCCGGCGGGAACGGATTCCGGCGCGGTGGAGGACCTCGGCCGGAAGGTGGAGCGGCTCGAGTCGTTGCTCCGCGAAGAGTTCGCCACGAACCGGAAGGAAATGGGCGAATCGTCGCAGGCCCAACGCAAGGAACTGGCCGACCTGATGGCGGAGTTCCGGAAGCAGATGGAGGACCAGGGCAAGGCCCAGTCTGAAGCGTTGCGCAACCGGTTTGCCGACCTCATCAAGCAGCTGGATACCCAAGGCCAGAAGAGCCTCGAGTCGGTCAAAGATGTGCGGAGCACCGTCGACAAGCAGCTGAAGGAGATGCGCGAGGACAACGGAAAGCGCCTCGATGAGATGCGCAAGACCGTGGACGAAAAGCTGCAGACGACCTTGGAGAAGCGGCTCGGCGAGTCCTTCAAACAAGTCAGTGACCGCCTCGAGCAGGTCCACAAGGGGCTCGGCGAGATGCAAACGCTGGCCAGCGGAGTGGGGGACCTCAAAAAGGTCCTCACCAACGTCAAGACGAAGGGCATTCTCGGCGAGTACCAGCTCGCCAACATCCTTGAGCAGATGCTGCCCCGCGAGCAATACGAGGAAAACATCGCCACCCGCCCGGGCAGCGCGGAACGCGTCGAGTTCGCTGTGCGCATGCCGGGGGCGTCGGACAACGAGTCCATCTGGTTGCCCATCGACAGCAAGTTCCCCCTCAAGGGATACGAGGATCTGCTCGATGCCCGGGAGGCCGGAGATCTGGCGGCGATCCAGGCGGCCGAGAAGGCCTTGGCTCGGACGATCGAATCCTTCGCCAAGGATATCAGTGAGAAGTACCTCGAGGTGCCCTACACGACCGAATTCGGCATCATGTTCTTGCCGGTGGAAAGCCTCTACGCGGAGGTGCTCCGGCACCCGGGCGTATTCGAGACGCTCCAGCGCAAATACCACATCACCATCACGGGCCCGACGACGATGTCCGCCCTGCTCAACAGCCTGCAAATGGGTTTCCGGACCTTGGCTGTCACCAAGCGGAGCAGCGAGGTGTGGCGGATCCTCGAGGCGGTCAAGACAGAGTTCGGGAAGTTCAGCGAGCAGCTGGAAAAGGTGGACGACCGACTCGGCAAAGCCAAGAACGAGCTGGAGAAGCTCCGCAGCACCCGGACCAACGTCATGGCGCGCAAGCTCCGCGAGGTCGGCACCCTCGATTCCGGCGACAGCGCCGACGTCCTCGAACTCCCGTCCTTGAGCGAGGCTCCCGTTCCTGAGAGTCCTGAGTCCCCTGAGGATTCCGAGCCGACTGAGGGGTGATTCCGGATTCCGGGGTCAGTCCGAGAAGGCCGACCAAGCGGGCAGGGCGATGCCATCGAAGTCCCACAGGGCCGCATTCTCCCACGGGCTGCCATCGAGGGCTTCCGGACCCATGGCCGAGACCCAATCCGGTGCCCAGTAACACCAGCCCAAACACTGTGCGGGGCCGAGGCCGGTCAGGAGGGCATCGAGATCGGTCAGGTAATCGAGCTGTCCCTGGGGGGTGAAGTCGTATCCGTCGCTTTCTGCGCCGGTCCACCAGAGATTGTGGGTCCAATCATACCAGTCTATGGTCCAAGCGTAGGCTGTTTCGGCGAGGAAGGTGGGACGGTTGAAGGTGGCCGACAAGGAGGCCATGGCGGAGCTCAGGACATTCAGGTCGGTTTCGTGCCAGAGGCTGTAGTTGCTGATGGCAATGACGTCAGGCGTGTAGCCCTCCGCTTGAAGTTGGGTGAAATACCAGGGGGCGAGATCGATGCTGGACACATGGACGGCGACCAGGGTTCCTGGACTGGACAGGGTGACGGCCTCATGTCCCGCTTGGAGCAGGGAGGCGAGATTGCCGAAGCCATCGTCCAATGTGCCGTGAGGGTGCATCATGCCCGGGTCGGTTTCATTGCCCAATTGGACCATGGCAATGTCCACCCCTTCTTGGGCGAAGGTCTCCATCACACAGGCAATCCAGCAGGCCATGGCATCCTGCGCCTCGTCAAAGGACAGGTATCGCCACATCCTGGGGGCGACCTGCTGGCCGGGGTCGGCCCAGGAGTCACTGAAGTGGAAGTCGATCAGGATGTCCATGCCCGCCTCCTGCATCCGTTTGGCCTCCTGCACCACACCGGGCAAGGCATGGTACAGCCTCTCCGGATCATTCCACAGTCGGTAGCGGGCCAGGTTCATTCCTTGGTCCGCCATCCATTGGGGGACATCCTCAATGGGGGAGCCTGCGGCGTCCTTGTAGACGTAGTCCACCGCCTCGATGCTCGGCAGGAAGGAGAGGTCGCCGCCCCGCAACTGGGCGCTTGCGAACAGTCCCGTGAGTAGGCAACACGCCAGCGAGAACACTTTGGTCATGAAGGAAAGGTACAGGTGCTGCGGGGTTTGACCTGTTCCGTATTATCTGAGTTGAACAAAAAGGCCCCTGGAACTGAGTCCAGAGGCCTGTTGAATTTGCGAGGGTGTCCAATCAGGATTTTGCGGCCCCGCGGGCATACATGGCACCGATGGTCGCCCCGGAGATGGCCATGAAGATGACGTTGGCGATGATGTCGATCGCGACTTCGGACAGGGGGAAGATGTGACCGCCGTCACACGTGAAGAAGGCATAGACGAAGATGTTGAGCAGTCCGTTGGCGGTCAGACCGGCTACCGCGCCGTGGATGGCACCATTGCGCAATGAAAAATCGCCGGCAAGGTTGACCATATAGCTGGCCAGACCGACCATGAGGGCATTGCCGAAGAACATGGCTCCCATGTTCATTTGGTCTTCTGGAACGACGCAGGAGCTGGTCGGGTAGGGCATGATGCCCATGTAGAAGACGCCGCTGATGATGACAAAGGCGACAAAGCCTGTGAGAAAGGGGAGAAGATGTTTCATGAAACAGTAAAAGGTGTGGCGTAAAAGTAACCGTGAGTTGTGTTGTTGTGAGTTGTCAATCAGTACGTTGTCCACAATTCAGGCGGACCGTCTGGGTTTTGTGAAAGCGGTCCTCGTTCAGGCTTCAACACGGTTTGCCTATTCCTCTTTTTTCTCTATTTCTTGTGATGTGGGCAATTGAATCCCTTTAACAGAGGGGGTGTGTCGCTCATGGGTTTCTGTTGGGGCTACATTGCCGGCATGCTGTCGAATTCGGGAAGTCCGATGATCTGGATGGCCGCGATTCTGCTGGTGGTGTCAGGCTGCTCCAACGGTCCGGATACGGGCGAAATCGAGCTCGTTGGAGACTGGATTTTTCAAGATTCCGCTGGGGTATGGCGAACGGCGGAGGTGCCGGGATGCGTGCACACCGATCTGCTTGGCCATGGCCTGATTCCCGATCCGTTCCACGGTGTGAATGAGGGTCAGGTCGAGTGGATCGAGGATCGGGATTGGCGCTATCGCCGGCCCTTGCCCTTGCCTCCGGCAGAAGGCGAGTGGGCCCTGGAATTCAGCGGGCTCGACACGCATGCAGAGCTGCAGGTGAATGGTCGTACTGTGCTCAACACGAACAACATGCATCGCGCTTGGCGTCTCCCTACGGCGGAGTTGGGGTTGACAGGCCAAGACACGTTGGAGGTGGTGTTCCGGAGCCCGGTGGGGGTGGGGCAGTCGCTGCTGGAGGCGTCGCCGTTGTCGATTCCCGTGAGCAATGAGGCGCGTCCCGTCGGAGAGCAGAACAGCGTCTTCAGCCGCAAGGCCCAATACCACTTTGGATGGGACTGGGGACCCCGGCTCGTGACCAGCGGCATCTGGAAGCCCGTGAGGTGGGTTCGAATCGACCAAGAGCTGCCCCCGTTCCGCCTCATTCCGGTGTCCATTGCTCCGGAACAGGCTGAATACGAGGTCTTCTTTAAGGAGGCGATGGAGGGTGTTGCTCCCACGTTGGAGCGCGATGGGGTCAATGTGCCCTGCGGGTGGAACCGAATCGACGGGCGACGGTATCGCATGACGGTTCCCGAGCCTGCCCTGTGGTGGCCCAATGGCATGGGGGAACAGCCGCTCTATGACTTGGCTTTGGAAGACGGGGAGGGGCGCTTTGATTCGGTGCGGTTCGGGATTCGGACCGTGGAATGGAACCGGGGGTTGGACGGCTTCGGTCAGGCCATGCAATGCGTGGTCAATGGGGTCCCGGTGCAAGTCCGCGGGGCCAATGTGATTCCTCCCGATTTCTTTCCCGTTCGCGCTGAGGGGCGGTGGAGTCGCGTCATCGACGATGCGGTGGCGGCCCACATGAACATGATCCGCATTTGGGGTGGGGCGCATTATGGCGAAGAGATGTTGTATGACCTCTGTGACCAGCACGGCATTCTGGTCTGGCAAGACTTCATGAATGCGTGCGCCATGGTACCGACCGATGCCGCTTGGCGAACGAATTTCCTGGCGGAAGCCCGGGAGCAGGTGCTTCGGTTGCGGAACCGGACGTCGCTGGCCATCTGGGCGGGCAACAACGAGACCGAGAAGGCGTGGCGCGAGTGGGGATGGCAGGACTTGTATGACCTGCACGGGGCGGACTCCATTGCGGTCGAAGAGGCATACCGCCAGTTGTTCGAACGGGAATTGCCGGAGCTGGTCGCCGAGCTTGGGGGGGGCGAATACCAACCGTCTTCGCCCCACAATCAAGAGGCCGACCGCCCCCGTGAATCGGGAGACCAGCACGATTGGGGCGTCTGGTTCGGCAAGGCGGGATTTGAGTTCTACACCGAGGAAGCCGGGCGTTTCGCAAGCGAATTCGGGCTGCAGAGCCTGCCTGACCGTCGGACTCTGGAAGCGGTCGGGGTGCAGTCGTATGAGGACACGGTCCTGCAGTTCCGGCAGCGCAGCAGGATGGAGTGGCTGGAGCCCGGCTTCGACGGGTGGGACATGATGCAGTTCTACGCCGGCGACCATTTCGCGGATCCGTCCACGGCGGAGCTTGAAGCCATGGACCGGCTGGACACATGGATCTACCTGACCCAGCTCACCCAAGCCGAGGGGCTGCGGCAGGCCGTGGAGCGGCACCGCTGCTCGCAGGGACGGACTTCCGGCTCGCTTTACTGGCAGCTGGACGATGTGTGGCCGACGGTGTCCTGGTCGACGGTGGACCACGCCGGCCGGTGGAAGTTGGCCCACCACGCCGTGCGGCATGCCAACCAGCCGGTTCGCGTTTTGCCCGATCGGACACAGGGCGACCGGATCGCCTTCGTGATCGCCAACGACAGCCCGCTGACCACCGAAGGCGTGGTGGAGTGGTCCCTGATCGACTTGGCCGGCGACACCGCGACCGCCGGTCGGTTTGGTGTGACCGTCGAGGCCCACACGACGGCCTCTTGGTCGGCCACGGATGCGGAGGTGGTGTCGGACCGTCACATCTTGTCTTGGCAATGGATTGGCCGGGACCGTGCCGCCACGGTCCACGACGCCGGACACCACACATTTCGGCCGGTGGGCGATCTCAAATGGGAGGCCGCCACGCTTCAGGTCGAAACGATGGAGCACGGCGTGCGGCTCAGCACGGACGTCCCTGCGGCCGGGGTGTGGTTGTGTAGTGCATCCGAGGGCCGATTCGAGGACAATGGGTTCTTCCTCGTGCCCGGTCGACCGCGAACGGTGGGGTTTTTGGACCCGTCAGGTCAGTTGGCTGACCCAGGGGACCTCCGCGTGGTCCACTTCGGACAGGGTCAGACGAGCGCCCCGTGAAGGGCGGCGCCGAGCAGGCCGCCGAGGATGGGCCCGACCACAGGAATCCAAGCATAGCCCCAGTCGCCATCGCGCTTGCCGGGAATGGGCAGGACGGCATGGGCGATGCGGGGCCCGAGGTCCCGGGCGGGGTTGATGGCGTAGCCCGTCGGTCCGCCGAGGGCCAGGCCGATGCCGAGCACGAGCAGGGCCACCGGCAGGGCATCGAGTGAGCCGAGGCTGTCGGTCGGAGAGGTGATGCTGAGGGCGCCAAACACCAGAACAAAGGTGCCGATGGCCTCCGTGATGAGGTTCCACAACGGATTCCGGATCGCGGGTGCCGTGGAGAAGACGGCGAGCTTCAGGTCCGCATCCTCAGACACTTCAAAGTGGGGCTTGTAGGCGAGCCAAGCGAGGCTGGAGCCGGTGAAGGCACCGAGGAATTGGGCCGTGAGATAGCCAGGAACCAGCGCGGTGTCGAAGTCGCTGAAGGCGGCGAGGCCAAGGGTCACGGCGGGATTCAGGTGGCCGCTTCCGCCCAGCGCCGTGGCGGTGTAGACGCCAAGGAAGACGGCAATGCCCCACGCCCAGCAGATGACGAGCCAGCCGGCATCCTTGCCCTTGCTCTGGTCGAGGAGCACATTGGCCACCACGCCGCTGCCAAGGAGGAGCAGGAGGGCGGTTCCGACGAATTCAGCGATGTACGGTTCCATGGTCAGGGGGTGTTGGCGGGAAGGTAACGGGTGGCGATTCGGTTGAACCCGGCGATCTGTTCGGAAATCCAATCTTCCCCGTGGTGGTGGGCTGCAGCGAGGTGCCGCGCCACATCGGGTGCAGCCGCCATGGCTGCCCGGGCGTCGAGGAACAGGGTGCGGTTGCGCCGCGCCAGGAAATCCTCCACGGTCATGCACATGTCCTCGGTGGCCGCGTGGTGGACCGCAGTTTTGAGTGCTGCAGGATCATCGGGATGGAGGCCGCGTTCGCCGCGGGACATCTCGAGGAGCAGGGAGGACGTATCGGCCGGAACGAAGTCGATTGGGCCGCGCTTGGCGATGAATTGCAGGGTGTCCTCGGCCATCTTCCGATAGGTGGTCCATTTGCCGCCGCGCACATTGACTAACCCACTGGGCGAGGCCTCGACCTCGTGGCTGCGGGACAGTTTGGCGGTGTTGTCCCTTCGCCCTTGGATCAGTGGCCTGAGTCCGGCGAAGACGCTGCGGATGTCCTCGCGCTTCAGGGCCAAGCCAAGGAAGCGGTTGGCGTGGTCGAGTACGAAGTCGATTTCCGACTCCAAGGCGAGCGGTTCCGCGTCCACCCGATCCATGGCGGTGTCTGTGGTGCCGACCAACACTTTGCCCAGCCACGGAACGGCAAACAGCACGCGGCCGTCGTCGGTCTTGGGAATGAGCAGGGCATCGCCGCCTTGTAGGACCTCGGCATCGAAGACAAGGTGGATGCCTTGGCTGGGCCGGAGCCGGTTGTCATGCGCCGCATCGTCGAGTCGACACAGGGCGTCGCTGTAGGGACCGCACGCATTGACCACGACGTGGCTGTCGAGGGAAAACGTTTCGCCGGTCAGCGTGTCGCGCAGGTCCACGCCGTGAATGTGTCCATCTGATTTTCGGAAGCCTTCCACGCGGCAATGGTTGACGAGTGTGGCCCCTTGATCGGCGGCGGTTCGTGCCAGGCCCAGTGCGAGGTCGGCATCGTTGAATCGGCCGTCTCGGTATTTCCACGCGCCGATGACGCCCACTTCGCGGAGGTGGGGAAGGCGCCGCGTGATTTCCTTGCGGCTGACCCATTCGGTGCGTCCCCAGCGGTGGCTGCCGGCCAGCAGGTCGTACAGCCGGAGCCCGACCCCGTAGTAGAACTGGGCCCAGCGCCGTTTGACGGGGATGAGGAAGCCGAAGTCGTCGACATGACCGGCCGCATTGTGCATGAGGCGGTCGCGTTCCTTGAGCGCTTCGGCGACGAGCGAGACCTTGCCTTGCTCGAGGTACCGGACCCCGCCGTGAACGAGTTTGGTGCTGCGCGACGAGGTGCCGTGCGCGAAGTCACGGGCTTCGACGAGGGCGGTTTTCAATCCCGACGCCGCGGCCTCCAAGGCGATGCCCAGCCCCGTGGCGCCGCCGCCGACAATGCAGACGTCCCACGTGCCCTCGGCACGGAGTCGCTGCATCATGGTGGGGCGGTTCAGGGTCATGGCTCAGCGGTCGTCGGCCCAGGCGAGGGTGGCGCGCACGGCGCGGTTCCAGCGGGCATCGGCCTTCAGGCGACCGGCCTTGTCGAGGGTGGGTGAGAAGGTGCGCTCAGCGGACCATTGCGCCGCAATCGCATCGAGGTCGGTCCAGTACCCCACCGCCAGGCCGGCGAGGTAGGCGGCGCCGAGGGCGGTCGTTTCGGTGACCTCCGGGCGAACGACCTCACACCCGAGAATGTCGCTCTGGTATTGCATGAGCAGATCGTTGACGGTGGCGCCGCCGTCTACCCGAAGTTGGGCGATGGGGACCCCGGCGTCGGCTTCCATGGCGCGCATGACGTCGACGGTCTGGTGGGCAATGCTGTCGAGCACGGCCCGTGCCAGGTGGGCCTTGGTGCTGCCACGTGTCAGGCCGAAGACGGCACCGCGGGCATGGCCGTTCCAATGGGGCGTGCCGAGGCCGGCAAAGGCCGGGACGATGACGACCCCATCCGCATGGTCCACGGAGCCAGCGAGCTCCTCGATGTCGCCTGAATTCGCAATCAGTCCGAGCCCGTCCCGCAGCCATTGGACGGTTGCGCCGCCCATGAAGATGCTGCCTTCGAGGGCGTAGTGGGTTTCGTCGCCAATCTGCCATGCCACGGTGGTCAGCAGGCGGTTCTCACTGGCCACGGCCTTCGTGCCAGTGTTCATGAGCATGAAGCAGCCGGTGCCGTATGTATTCTTGACCATGCCCGGGGCGGTGCATTGCTGCCCGAAGAGCGCGCTCTGCTGGTCGCCGGCCACACCGGCGATGGGCGGCGCGTGCTCCGCCGACAGAGCGGTTGCGTGGCCGAAGACGCCACTGCTGGCTTTGACCTGGGGCAACACGGAAGCCGGTACGCCGAAGAGGTCGAGCATCTCCGGATCCCAAGCGAGGTCGTGGAGGTTGTAGAGCAGGGTGCGAGAGGCGTTGGAGGGGTCGGTCGCGTGGACCGTGCCGCCGGTCAGGTGCCAGATGAGGAAGCTGTCGACGGTACCGAAAGCGAGCTCGCCCCGTTCGGCGCGCTCCCGGGCACCCTCGACGTGGTCGAGGATCCAGGCGGCTTTGGTGCCGGAGAAATAAGCGTCCAGCTCCAGTCCGGTGGACTTCCGGATTCGGGGGGCGTCGCCAGCATGCCGCAATTCATCGCAGAGGTCAGCGGTGCGCCGGTCTTGCCAAACGATGGCGTTGTGGATGGCCTTGCCAGTGGCTCGGTCCCAGACAACCGTGGTTTCGCGTTGGTTGGTGATGCCGATTGCGGCGATGTCCGCCATCGTCAGTCCGGCCGACGCCACGGCTTCCCGGGCGGTGGCCATCTGAGACGACAGGATCTCTTCGGGGTCGTGCTCCACCCAGCCCGGCTGCGGGAAATGCTGCGTGAATTCCTGTTGGGCCATGGCCACCACGCGGCCGGCGGCATCGAAGACGAGGCTGCGGCTGCTGGTCGTGCCCTGGTCGAGGGCGAGGATGTAACGGTCGCTCATGCTTTCCATTTGATGTTGCATCCCAGAGACGGGATCTGGCCCTCTTCGGGGACGGACTCGCTGGCGAGCAAGGTGTCCAGCACGCGGCGGAGGTCTTCGCCGGTCACGGGCACGTCGTTGCCGGGCCGGGCTCCGTCGAATTGTCCGCGGTAGACACACCGCATGTCGGCGTCGAATACACTGAAGTCGGGGGTGCAGGCCGCTTCGTAGGCGCGCGCCACGGATTGACTCTCGTCGTAGAGGTATGGAAAGGTGAATCCGGACTCGGCTGCCAGCGCGGTCATGTGTTCGGGTGCGTCCATCGGGTAGCCCACGACATCGTTGCTCGAAATGGCGACCACGTTGGCGCCTTTCGCCTTGTATTCGGCCGCAAAGGCCACGAATTCCGGCAGGATGTGGATCACAAAGGGGCAGTGGTTGCACATGAAAACGACGACGCTCGGGCCGCCGGCCATCACTTCGTCACGCCCCATCACACGCCCGCTGACGGTGTCGGGAAGCTGGAAATCGGGTGCGGTGAAGCCGAGGGGAATCGCGGTGGTGGGGGTGCGGGCCATGGATCAATCCGGTGTCGCCTTCAAGGTAGGCGTTGCTCCGGTTCCGGGTCCCATTGGTTGCCACATTCCAGACAGACCATCTGGTCCCCATCCCGATAGGGGTAGGGCCACGAGCACATCGGGCAGATGTTGTGTTCACCCATTCAACACGCTCGTGCTGAAGGTCAGGCTGTGGCCGCGGACGAGGACACGTTCGCCTGAGAGGGTGCAGTGCAATTGGCCGCGGCGGGCGGAGCGTTGCTCGGCCTCGAATTCGGTCTTGTCCGTTTTGCTGTGCCAATAGGGGACGAGGGAGCAGTGGGCGGAACCGGTGACGGGGTCCTCGAGGATGGTGGCCTGTGGGGTGAAGAAGCGGGAGACGAAGTCGACATCGTCGCCCGGGGCGGTGACGATGACGCCGCCGTGGCCGAGGTTGATCTGGTCGAATTCGGCGCGATCGATTGTGATGTCATCCAGGGTCGCCTGGTCGGGGTAGACGAGGACGTAATCACGGGCTTTGAGGACTTCGATCGGGGCATGGTTGATGGCGTTGGCGATGGGCTCGGGCAGCGCGGCGGGCTCAGGTGGGCGCGAGGGCAGGTCCATTTCGAGGCGGCCGTCGTCGGTCTTGCGGACCGTCAGGGTGCCGCTGGCGGAACTGAAGCGCACCTCGGTCGCTTGAGGCGTCAGATGGTGCAGGACGGTGTGGGCGCTGGCGAGAGTCGCGTGGCCGCAGAGGTCCATCTCGATGTCGGGAGTAAACCACCGCAGGTGGAACTCCGTTTCTGGGTCATCTGGGGTCGGCACGATGTACGCCGTCTCGGCGACGGCCATTTCTTGAGCCATCCTCAGCATCCACTGGTCTTCCGGCCACTTCATCATCGGGATGACGCAGGCGGGATTGCCGCCGAATGGATTCAGGGTGAAGGCGTGGATGCGGTAACAGGTCAGGCTCATCGGTGGTGCAGGGTGGCGGCGATGTTCCAAAAGTTGAACGTGCTATCTGTCCAGGCTTGGGCACCGGGAATGGCGATTTCCAAGGTGTGGTCGCCGGCGGCGAGGTCGCCGAGCGGGAGGTGGAGCGGCTTCACGTCGTCTCCCGGGCACCAGTTGGAGCGGTTCAGGTCAGAGGAGGCCACGCGTTCTTCGAGGGTGTCCCCGCGAACGACATAGGTGGAGGGCCAGAATCCGCTGGTCGGGTTGAATCGGCGGTAGGCGCCACAGTCGGTGCGCCAGGGCGTCCAGGCTTTGAGGGTGTCGCCGTCGAGGAGAAGCATGTGCTTCTGTTCGGTGAATTCGTCACCGCCTGCATGGCCGCCGTGACCGGTGGTCAGGAAGTCGAGGGTGGCGCTTGGGGCGCGGGCGGCTAGGGTGAATGGGACGCTCAGCGGGCCGTCGGGGAAGGCGGTGTAGGGCCGCTGGTCGTGGGTCAGCTTGGTGGTGTTGAGCAGCGGGCGGGTGGTTTGGGTGAGGGCGGCGTCGCATGGCAGGTCGCTTTCGTCCATGGTGATGCTCGCGCTGAGGGTGTAGCCTTCTGCGGTCCAAGTGTCGATGTAAACGCCGATCCACAGGGTGTCCGCGTCGGTGAGCCAGGATTGCATGTGGGAGAGGTCCGCGGACCAATGGACGCTGTCGGCCCAGGCGCCCACCGATTCGGGTTTGTAGGCCTGGGCGCGTTCTGTGTGGCTGAAGTGGCCGACGCCGAAGGGGGTGATGAAGCGCAACAGCTCGAGGGCAGGTTCCCGATTGGTTTTCGAAGGGTTGGAGATGATCCCGGCGAAGCAGGTGGTGTCGGCGTCGCCGCCGTCTTGCATGCGCTGGAGGTAGTCTCGGCCGGCGTCGTCGGCAAAGGCGAATAGGGTGCCGCTCTTGTCCCAGGGGTCGCCGGCGGAGCGCAGGCTGATGTCCACGGTGATGGCACACTGCCGGTCACGGTGGGGCAGTGCGATGGGCTTTAGCCGGATGCGGCCGGCGTCGAGGCGGTAGTCGCCGCGGTCGGTCAGGACGGTGTCCACGGGCCGACCGGGGACGAAGGAGAGGGTGTCCCCCGACCACAGGGTCTCTGTGTGGTCGCCGAGGGCGGGGAGGTCGTTCCCTGCTTGGCAGGAAGCGAACAGGCCCGCGATGGCAGCGCAGAAGGCGAGGCGGAGGGGCTGGTGGGTCACGCGCTGCAGGTCATGTCGGCGCCGCAGCAGAGGGGCGACTTGATCTTGCCTTCGCAGGAGGGGCAGCGGGAGACTTGGACGGAGGAGCCGTCGGGCAACTCGAGGTGGCCGTTTTCGAGGGAGACGTCGCATTTGGCGCATTGGGCCTTCACGGACATGCCGCACTGGCCGCAAGAATAGGTGGCGTTCATGCCCTCAATCTAACCGGGATTCACACCGGTTCACTTACGGGGTGGGGAAATTGCCCACGACAGGCCGGGCGGGCCGCAAATGAAAAAGCCCTGCAGTGGAGGCTGCAGGGCTGATTCTGTTTGGGGTGGTGTTTGCTTATTGGAACACGCGGATGTAGTCGACGGCCATGAAGCCCGGGAAGGGCGTGGTGTCGTCCGGGTCGCCGGGCCAGTTTCCGCCGATGGCCACGTTCATGATGAAGAAGAACGCGTCGTTGAACGGATACTCGTAGCCGTTCATGTTGGCCGGCGTGATTGTGTGGTAGTGCTGGTCGTCGAGAAAGAGTTTGATTTCGTCCTCCTGCCACTCGAGGGAGAAGACGTGGAACTCGTCCGCGAACGTGGCGGGGAACTCGAGGGCCGGGGCGATGACGCCGTTGTACTGACGCTCCGCATTGTTCGGTCCCCAGTGCACCGTGCCGTGCACGAGGCGCGGCTGGTGCCCGACGAGCTCCATGATGTCAATCTCGCCACAAGCGGGCCAGCCCACCTGGTCGATGTCCGATCCGAGCATCCACAGGGCCGGCCAGATGCCTTGGCCGATCGGGAGGATGGCGCGGATGTCGACCCGACCATATTGGAAGTCGTAAATGCCTTGGGTCTTGAGACGGGCGGAGGTGTATCCGCCGTCGTTCCGGGCAAAGATGTAGCAACGTCCATCCTGCACCTTGACGTTCTCCGGGCTGTTGGTGTAGTTCTGGAGTTCGTTGTTGCCCCACCCCCAATTTCCATTGCCGAGGTCGTAGGTCCACTTGGACGGATCCGGTGCACCTGGGGTGTCGAATTCATCACCCCACACCAGCGTCATGCCGGGGTAGGTGTCCGGCGTGCTGTAGCCTGCGTCGCTGATCTGGATGCTCGTGTCGTCGTTGCGGATGGTGCCGATGGCCTCTTGGATGTTGTCCCGGAGATAGCCGCCTTCCGGCGCGCTCAGGGCCACGATGAAGTTCTCGTCCGGTTCCAGCCACTCGTCGACGATGATCTCCACCTCGATGGACTTCTTCGTCTCGCCCGGAGCGAACGCGAGCGTGCCCGAGGTGGCGATGTAGTCCTCGCCCGCGGTCGCAGATCCGTCCACGGTGGCGTACTGGACGCGTACCTCCTCGGTCTTGGCCTCGTCAATCCTCACGTCGAAGGAGAAGACGGAGTTGGCCTCGTTCTCGAAGGCGGTCCGGTCATTGGAGAACCGGAACTCGGCGGGCGTCGGCTCCTCGCCCCCTCCACAGGCGGAGAAGAGGAGGATGGAGGCTACGGGAAAGATCAGCGGGCGCAGGGTCATTGTGCGGCGAAGTACAGGGTGAAGTAACCTTCCCCGTTGGTGCAGTCTCCGAGTTGGATTGGAGCGGACACCACGAGGCGGTCCTCTGTGAGTTCAACGATGTCGAAGGTCGGACCCGCATCCCACACGCCCATGAACCAGCAGAAGCCGAATTCATCCTGGGGCAGGTAGATCTGGTCCTCCCCATTCAGTCCGGCTCCGTCGAAGAGCAGGTAAGAGAGGGTGTCCGGCACGGCGAGTTCGGTCACCACGTAGCCTTCGTAGGGATTGACGGTGCCGCCGTTGTTGTCGTAGAAGTACTCGCCGTCGGTGGTGAACTGGTAGCTGTCGTCGTACTGTTCCGGCACGAGTCCAGCGACCGGGCTGCTGTACCACTCGCTGCTGCCGGGCTGCGGTCCGACAGAGATGGCCCCGGCCTCGCCGGAGAAGATCCAGGTCTTCTGATTGTCACATCCGGTCAGCAGGGCGAGGGTGCCCTCACAGGGAAGCTCCACCGTGTTGGCGATGGGCACGGTCTGCGTGGCCACGCCCGATCCGCCGGCTCCGTAAACGGAGTAGGTCACCGCGTAGTCACCGGACTGCGGGTAGAAGGTGGTGTCCTGGACGGCGTTGCTGGTGAGGTTGTTGCCGAAATCCCAGAAGTGGAGGAAGCCGTCACCGGCGAGCGACGTAAAGACGACACGATTGGAGTCGACGTACGGCGTGGCGGCCGTGTCGACGTAGAGGTATTCCCAGTCGAAGGAGGCGCTGGGGGCGCCGGGCAGGTCGATGCCCTCCTCTTCGATGGGTTGGCATCCGACGGCGGCGATGAGAATCGCCAGGGGGAGGAAATGATGAAAACGCATCAGTATCCGGGGTTTTGGGTGATGAGGCCACCGCTCAGGGTGATCTCATTGCTGGGGATGGGGAAGAGTTCGTTGACGCCGGCCACGAAGCTGTAGCCTGCATCGGGGAAGTGCTCGTCGAGGTGGGCCTGCATCACGTCGGCTGCACGGCCCTGGCGGACGAGGTCGAAGAAGCGGTGCCCTTCGAGGGCGAGCTCCACCCGGCGTTCGTGCCAGATGTCGTCAATGGTCACGTCTGGAGTCTGGCTGGGCTGACCGCCTCCGGCTGGCGTCACCCACTCACCGTAGAGCGGGAGGGAGGAGCAGGGCGCCACGCCGACTGGGGTCTCCGGGCACCACGTCTCGCCACGGGCGCGATCGCGGACGGCGTTGACCATGTCGTTGGCCTCGTCGATCCGTCCCGTGTTCACGCAGGCTTCCGCGTGGAAGAGCATGATGTCGGACAGGCGGATGACGCGGTCGTTGGTGTGGCCGTTCGGGTTCGGATCGCCGAAGGGCGCTTCCTCGGCCGCATTGTTGAAGTTCTTCTTCGGGTAGTACAGGTGCGGCATGCCGGTGGCGTCCAGCGTGAAGACACCGCGGTCGCCCATCACATCGCCCACTTGGAAGAGGGAGTGGGAGAGGCGCGGATCCCCGACTTCGAACTCGTCGACCAGATCTTGGGTCGGCAGGTTGAAACCGTAGCCGTTGAATTGACCACGGGCCCGCTGGAACACGTTGGTGAACGTGCCCTCGAGCTGCTGTCCCCAGTTGCCACCGGAGGCGTTCATGTACTGGATTTCCCAAATGGAGCCGGGGCCGTTCTCACCGAGTTCAGTGAAGATGTTGCCGTACGCGTCCAGACTGTATTCGCCCTCGTTGATGAGGTCGCCGGACACGGCGTAGCAGGCTTCCCACTCGCCGAGGTAGGCGTTGACCTTGGTCATCAGGCCCTGGGCGGAACCGCGGGTGGCGCGGCCCAGCTCGTTGAGGCTGTAGGCGCTGCGGGGCGGCAGGAACTCAATGGCGAACTCCAGATCCTCCTTGATGAGGTCCCAGATCTGGTCGGCCGTGGCACGAGGCTGCTGGTACTCGGTGGAGGCCAGCGGCGTGGTTACGAGCGGCACACCGCCAAAGGTGGTCACCAGGTTGAAGTACCAATAGGCGCGGATGAAGCGCGCCTCACCGAGGTAGGCGTCCTTGACTTCGGCATCCATGTCGATGTCTGGAATCTTCTGCAGTGCGAGGTTGCAGTAGGCAATGCCGCGGTAGGCGACCTGCCACTCGACAAGGAGCATCTGGCCGGCGCTGTTGCCTTGGAAACGCTCGAAGTCATAGAGCTGCGGGTCGTCACCGTCGCCGGATCCGCCCTTGTCGGAGTCATCGGAGCAGATGTCTCCGAAGTACCAACGGAAGTGCGGCTTCAGGCCGGAGGATCCCTGGATGTTGGTCACCTCTTGCTGCAGGGTGTTGTAGCAGGCGATGGTGGCGGCGAGGGCGTCTTCCGGGGTCTTGTAGAAGTTGGCCTCGGTGGCGCCGACCACCGGGGTGCGCTCGAGGAACTCCTGCTTGCAGGAGACCAGGAGGACCGGGACGAGGAGAAGAATGAGTTTGCGGTTCATGTGTTCTCGGTCTTAAAAGGTGACGTTGACGCCTGCGATGAAGTTGCGCGAGACGGGGTAGAAGCCGCGGTCGATGCCGATTTCCAGCGTGCCGCGGGAACCGATTTCTGGGTCGAGGCCGGTGTAGTTGGTCCAGGTGAGCAGGTTGCTCGCCGAGAGGTAGCAGCGGAACTTCCCGATGTCCATCTTCTCCACGATGCGGTCGGGGAGGGAGTAGCCGATCTGCAGGTTTTTGATCCGCAGGAAGGAGCCGTCCTCGATGAAGCGGTCGGACACCCGGTTGTTCTGGTTGGCGTCCACGTGCGAGATGCGCGGGTGCTCGTTGGTGCTGTTCGGGCCGGTCCAACGCTCGAGGGCGGAGACCGGCAGGTTGGTCGTGTTCAAGTCGTACCGGAAGATGCCGTTGTACAGGTCGTTGCCGTGAGAGCCCTGGATGAAGAGGCTCAGGTCGAACTGCTTGTACTTCACGTTGCTCGTGATGCCGTAGGTGAAGTCCGGGTGGGGGTTGCCGATGACGGTCTTGTCATTCTCGTCAATCGCGCCGTCGCCATTCTGGTCGACGAAGATGACGTCGCCGGCCATGGCGCCCGGCTGGGCGGTGTTGGAGGCGGCCTCCTCGTCCGTCTGGAAGATGCCGGCCGTCTCGTAGCCGTAGAAGATGGCCATCGGCAGGCCGATGTCGGTGTAGGCGACGAAGTCGTTGCCCGTGCCGAACACGCCGCCGGTGGACAGCGGCTGGCCGCCCTCACCGAGGCCGGTGACCTCGTTGCGGATGACGCTGATGTTGCCGTTGATGTCGTACTCCCAATCGCCTTTCTCACCGCGGTAGGTGAGGGCGAGCTCCACGCCCTTGTTGCGGGCGCTGGCCACGTTGGTGGCGGCCGGCAGGAAGCCGACCACACCCGGGACGGGCACGACGGCGAGCATGTCGTTGGTGTTCTTCACGAAGTAGTCGAGGACCACGTTGAAGCGGCCGCGGTAGAGGTCGAGGTCGACTCCGGCGTTGAACTGCTCCACAGTCTCCCACTTGAGGTCGGGGTTGGACGTGGTGACAGGGCCGGCTCCGTTGACCTGCACCTGCTCGGGACCGAAGGTGTAGTTCTGGCCGTTGAAGACGACGGAGGTGAAGTCGAAGTTGCCGATGCCGTCGGCGTTTCCATTGCGGCCCCAGGAGGCGCGCAACTTGGCGAATTCGATCCAGTCCTTCTCGACGACCCAGGGAATCTCCGTGAGGTTCCAGGCGCCGGAGAGGGAGGGGAAGATGCCGTAGCGGTTGTTGGCGCCGAACTTGGAGGAGCCATCTCGGCGAATGGTGCCGGAGAAGGAGTAGCGGTCGCCGAGCTCGTATTGGATCCGGGCGAAGCTGGACAGGTAGGAGCTCTCACCGAATCCGCCGCTGGCGTTCGGGGCCTGCTCGCTGAAGTTGAGGCTGTTGTCGAGAAAGGCCAGCTCCGGATCGTTGGAGTTCAGGCTGTCCCGATAGGTGCCGATGTTCTGGTAGTTGCCGTAGAGGGCGGAGTAGCCGAAGATGGCCTGGATGCGGTCTCCGTTCTCGAAGTCCTTGTCGTAGGTGGCGGTGTTCTCCCACTGCCAGTTGGACCACTTGTTTTCGTTGCGGATGAGGCCGTTGACTTCGCGCCACTCGTAGGCGGGGCGGTTGGGGTCGTTCGGGCCGATGCCGAGGTCGAACTGGGGGAAGAAGATCTTGTGGGAGCCCAGGGTCAGGTCCACGTTCATGGAGGACCGGACCTTCAGGTTCTTCCAGACGTCGTATTCGCCGTAGAGGTTGCCGACGAAGCGGTTGGTGGTCCACGTGTCGTGGGTGGTTTCCACTTGGTTGATCGGATTGGCGATGTCGCTGCCGATCAACTCGGAGTAGGCGTAGGAACCGTCGGGGCGGGTGACCGGCGTGACGGGGTCCATGTTGAGGGCGCGGACGACCGGCGTGGCGAACTCGTTGTTCTCCGCCAGTGCGTTCCGGTTCAGGTGGGTGAAGTTCACCGTCTGCCCGATGCGGAACCGGTCTCCGGCGTCCTGCTGGGTGCTGATGCGGAAGGTGGTCCGCTCGAAGCGCCCCTTTTCCCCACCGATAATGCCGTCTTGCACGAAGTGGCTTCCGCCGATGGCCGTCGAGGACGTGGCGGTTCCTTTCGTGAAGTTGAAGCTGTGGTTCATGATTGGGGCCCGCTGGAACAGGGCGTCCTGCCAGTCGGTGCCCTCGCCCAGTGCGGCCGGGTCGGCCAGCTGGGAGTAGGGGACGAGGCCGGCGGAAGCACGGCTCTCATTCATGAGGATGGCGTACTGCTCGGCGTTGAGCAGGCCAATCTTCTTCCAGGGCTCCTGAATTCCGTAGTAGGCATCGTAGGTCACTTGGGCCGGCTGGCCCTTGGCGCCCTTTTTGGTCGTCACGAGGATCACCCCGTTTCCACCCCGTGCGCCATAGATGGCGGCGGAGGCGGCGTCCTTCAGGACGGAGATGCTCTCGATGTCGGCCGGGTTGAGGAAGTCGATGCCCCCGGTCGGGATGCCGTCGACGACCCACAGGGGCTCGGCGTTGTTGAGCGAGCCCGTGCCCCGGATTCGGATCGACTGGGTCGACCCGGGCTGTCCGGAGTTCTGGGTCACCTGGACGCCGGCCGCCCGGCCCTGCAGGGCCTGCTCGGTCCGGAGCACCGGAACCGAAGTGGCGTCCTTGACGTCGATGGTGCCCACCGCACCGGAGATCTTGCTCCTCTGCTGGTTGCCATAGCCGATGACGATGGCTTCTTCCAGACCGGCAATGTCAGCGGCGAGGGCATGGTCAACGGAGGACCGGCCGGCGAGGGCGATGTCCGTCGTCTTGTACCCGATGAAGGTGAACGTCAGGGTCGCCTCCGGGGAGGACACCATCAACGTGTAGTTTCCATCGAGGTCAGTGACCGTGCCGTTGTAGGTGCCTTTCTCGACGACGGACACCCCGGGCAGGGGCATTCCGTCATCGGAGTCGGTCACCGTTCCGGTGATGGCCGTGGATTGGGCGAATGCCGCAAGCGGCAGGAACCAACCCAGGAGGAGCAAGAATCTCATGGTGTGGTGGATGGGGAAAATCAGTGTTGGACGATCACCGTTTCGGTGGCCGTGTACACGCCGTTCTCGACGCGGATGATGTAGAAGCCATTGGCTTGCTGACCGAGGTCAACGATGGTCTGGACGGTGCCGGCGCCGAGGTTCTCGGTGCGGACCATGCGGCCGGAGAGGTCGCGGACCACCAGGTTGGCGCCGGCCTCGAGGGCGGCCGGGAAGGCCACGGTCAGGACGCCGTCGGTGACGGTCGGGAAGACCCGGAAGGCGACGGGGTTGGCCTCGTCGACACCGATGGTGGCACAGGCGTCACAGGACTCGTAGCAGACCACATCGAGGTCCATGGCCTCCTCGGAGGTGATGGTCACCAGGCGGTTGGTGAATCCACCGCTCGTGATGGTGCAGGCGGCATCCTCGGTTTCATCGAGGTTCTCGCTGGTGTCCCAGCTGCCGATCATGTACTTGTACTCGTGGTCGCCCTGGTCGAGTTCGAGGGTCACGGAGTAGACGTTGTCCCCATCGGGGTCGGTCATCTCCACTTGGGAACCGGCCCAGCCGTCGATCGTGGCACCGGAGATGTACACGGCACCGGAGACGGTCTGCTCGCTCATGTCGACGTTGAAGGTCACCGGGGTCGGGAACACGCAGGCTCCAGCCGTCCAGGAGGTCACGCCGTTGTAGAACTGGGCGACGCACTCGTTGTCGTAGGTGACGCCGTCACAGCCGCACACCGGCTCGAAGACCTCGAGGCACATCATCGTGGAGTCGATCATGGCCGTGTCGATGCAGGGGATGTCGGCGCAGAGGTCACAGCTGTTGAAGCAGACCGCGTCGAGCACCACGTCGCCAGCACCTGGGAGGATGCTCAGGAAGCGGTTCACGAAGGTGTTCTCGCCGTCGATGGTCGTCAGGGTGCACAGGCTGTCTCCCTCGTTGAGGTTCTCGGTGCCGTCCCAGCCGCCGTTGTTGAACTTGTATTCGTGGTCACCGGAGTCGAGCTCCACGGTGGCTTCGAAGACGTTGTCGCCGTCTCCGTCGAGCATCTCGACGCAGGTGCCACACCAGCCGTCGACGCTGTTGCCCGTCACGTAGATCGGGCCGGCAACGTCCTGCTGGCTCATGTCGACCTTGAAGGTCACCATGGAGGAGGTGGAGCACTCGCCTTCAGTCCAGGAGGTCACGCCACCGAAGAATTGGGCTTCGCAGTCGTTGCCGTAGGTGACGCCGTTGCAGCCGCACACGGGAGCGTAGATCTGCGGGCACATCATGGTGCTGTCGATCTGCAGGGAATCGACGCACGGAGTGCCATCGCCGCAGGCCTCACAGCTGTTGAAGCAGTAGGCATCCAAGGTGATGGGGGCCGTGCCGTCGATGAGGAGGAAGCGGTTGGTGAAGTCGCCCGTGGTCAGGGTACACTCTCCACCGGGCTCGAAGTTCTCTTCGCCGCCCCAGCCCCCGTTCAGGAACTTCCATTCGAATCCGCCGGGCGTGCAGTCGATCGTCGTGCTGTACACGCCGTCGCCGTCCGCATCGTCCATCGGGGTGCAACCGCACCAGCCGTCAAAGGTGCCGCTCATGAACACGCCGCTGCCGACGGTCTCGTTGGACATGTCGACTTGGAAGGTCACGGGGATGGCGCCGCCCACCGTGGCGCAGGAGCCGTCCGTGGTGCACTGGCCGAAGCAGGTGTTGATCACCGTGTTCTCGGTGATGTTCTCCAGCTGGCGGTCATTGTAGTTCTCTGGGTGGGCACAGTCCTGGCCTGCGATGTTCTCCTTGCACCCCCAGTCCGGGCAGGCGCCGTTGGTGAACGTGTAGTACCCGGTGTATCCGGAGGGGACCTCGACGGTAATGGTCCAGACGTTGTCGCCGTCCGCGTCGGTCATGGGGTTGTCTCCCGGCACGCCGAAGTCGGTGCCGCCGGCGAGGTGGGGCACGTCCGGATTGGACACGCTGGACATGTTCAGGTTGAAGGTGACGCTGACGTTCTGGGCCTGCGTCTGGAAAATGGCCAAGCAGGCCATCAGCAGAAGGGTAAGGTGTTTCATGGGGTTTGTGGTGTTGATTTCAGTTCTGTTGTGCGATGAGTTCTTTGTCAAGGGGCCATCAAGTCAAACTCGACAATCTGGTCCTGGACCCGAAGGCCAAAGGAGCCGGGCTCCACGATGTAGGTGTTGTCCCGGCCTATGAATCCAAGATCCAATGTGCTGACGTCCAAGGTGACCTTGGTGGTTGCACCGGCGGGCACGACCACTTGCTTGTAGGCAGCAAGCTCGTCCACGGACGGGGTGATGCTGGCGACGTGGTCCTGGGAATAGAGGATGACGGTCTCGGTGGTGCTGCGGTTCCCCGTGTTCTCCAGCGTCACCTCGACGGTGACGATGTCCCCCATGTTGGCTGTTTCTCCCGTCAGGATGTCCAGGTTGGTCGTTTGAACCGGGGAGTAGGACAGGCCGGAACCGAATGTGTACTGGGGGTTGAATCCGCCTTCGGTGAGTTCGGTGTGCTTGCCGTCGTGGGTGAGGTGCGACGATGGATGGCGCGGCCAAGTGAAGGGCAGACGGCCAGAGGGATTGAAGTCCCCGCTCAAGACATCGGCAATCGCCCTTGCTCCATAGTCTCCGGGCAGGTAGGCCATGACGAAGGCGTCCATCAGCGGTTCGATGCTGTGGTGGGTGCGGGGGCGCCCCCCGACATAGACCCCAATGACCGGCACGCCAGTGGCGTGGATGGCCTTCACGAGGTCCTGCTGGTTCTGGAAGAGTTCAATGGTCTCGACGTTGCCTTTGAATTCCGTGTACGGCATCTCGCCGAGGAACACCACGGCACATTGTGTGGTCCGAGGATTGAGTGAACGTGTCACGGCGTCGATGTCGCTCTGTCCAAACTCCATGTCCAGGTCGGCGAGGGCAATGCGGTCCGCGCCGAAGACCTCGCGCATCGACTCGACAGCGGTGGGGCGGCCCGGTGTGTTGTACTTCGGGTTCTTGCCTTGCCAGGTTCCGGTCCATCCGCCGTTCAACGCGTTCAGGCTGTTGGCCGTGGGACCGGTCACCAGGATTCGACCCGCGCCTCCGATGGGGAGAATGGGTTGATCCGGGTAGACGGCGTGCTGGCCTTCATTCTTGAGCAGTGTGATGCTCTCGAGGGCGGCTCGGGCGGCGGTGCCTTCGAGGCTGGCTTTGTCCGGATAATCCTCGAGGACAGGGGGCATGCCTCCGGTCTCGAAGAGGCCACGGTCATACTTGACGCCGAGGATGCGGCGGACGCTCTCATCCAGTCGGGATTCGGCGATGCGGCCTTCGCGAACGAGCTCGGCAAGCAATACAGGAAAGAGTGTGTCGGTCGGCACCATGCTCATGTCGATGCCGGCATGGATGGCCATCTCGATCGCGTCCTTGTGGTTGGCGGCCACCTTGTGGCGTTTGAAGAGGTATCGGATGTCCTCCCAGTCGGTCACGACCAATCCCTCGAACCCGAGCTCATCTCGAAGGATGTCTGTGAGGATGTGACGGTCTGCGTGGACGGGGATGCCATTGGTCTCGCCGCTGTTGACCATGACGGTGGCGGCGCCGGCTTCCACGGCTGCGGCGAACGGCGGGAGGAAGATCTCCCGCAACTGGCGCTCGGGGATCCAGGCTGGCGTTCGGTCCTTGCCGGACAGCGGACGGCTGTAGCCCATGTAGTGCTTCAGGCAGGCCGCAATGGGAGAGGGGCCTTCTTGGTATCCCCTGACCATGGCCACGCCCATGTCGGAAACCAGCCGCGGGGATTCGCCAAAGGTCTCCCAGAATCGGGGCCAACGGGCGTCGCGGGCGACGTCCAGAACCGGGGAGAAGTTCCAGGGAATGCCGGAAGCCAAGACCTCCTGGGCTGCGTTCTCGGCGAACTTCCGGACAAGTGCCGTATCCCAGGTGGCGGCCAGTCCGAATTGCTGAGGTCCCAGTACGCCACCGGTGGTATATGTGGGACCATGAATGGCATCAATGCCATACAGGACGGGGATGCCGGACGCCTTCTCTGCTGCTTTGTTTTGGATGCCGCCGATGAGCTCGTGCCATTTCTCCGGGGTGTAGGCATGTCCAACACAGTTCAAAATGCTGCCTACGCGGAGGTCCACGAGGACGTGGTCCAACTTTTCGGGGTCGAGTCGATGCGGCTCTTTAAACTTTCCGGGCTCACCGACGCAGACCGTCTCGAGGGTCAGCTGGGTCATCTCCCCCGCCTTGTCCTCGAGGGTCAACGTGCTCAGCACGCTGTCGATGAAGGCGTCCTTGGAGGACACTGGATCGGTGTTCGAAGGCACAGTACACCCGGCTATGAACAGGCCGGAAAGGGCCATCAACATTACAGAGTGGCGAATCGAGGGTGTCATGCCGCTTGAAATGAAGTTGCAAGTGTACGAAATACACTTAGGCGGTGTGCGGGAAGAGGCATGAATATCCCTCGCGTTGAAGTTCCGCGTGGTCAGTGTCTGGCTGTATTTTTCGGACATGGACATGAAGACGCTTTTTGCCGCCTCGTTTGCGGTGGCCCTGCTGGGATGGACTGGGTGTGCGACCGGAGATGATTCCACCTCCGAATCGACGCCTGCGGCGGAGGACAATATCACCTTCTATGGAGAGGTGATTGACACGGAAGGTGGACTCGATGGGCCGGCCCTGCGGAAGGCGCTGAGTCTGACGGATGGCCGCACCCAAGTCCGATTGGAGGGCGAAATCACCGCCACCTGCCCCAAGAAGGGGTGCTGGATGAACGTGGCCTCGGGTGGGGACACGGTCTTTGTCCGCTTTCAGGATTACGGATTCTTCGTGCCTACGGAAGGCGCCGAAGGCAAACGGACCATCGTGGAGGGTGAGGCCTTCTTCGACACGCTGAGTGTCGCGGATCAGCAGCACTACGCTCAGGATGCGGGGTGGTCCGAGGAGGACCTCGCCGCCATTACCGAACCGGCGTACGAGTTGGCCTTCATGGCCACTGGCGTGCTGATCGAGGATTGATGCGTACGCGATTGGTCCTCGTCTTCCTGATGACAGGGGTGGTTTTCGCCTTCGCCCGATGTGGCGGCGGGGGAGAGGCGGCTGCCGATCCGCGCCTCGCTCCGGCGCAACCGAATCCGAGTTCGCCGCTGGCGGAGTCGATGCGGGCCTTGGATGCGGAACTGCTTGAGTTCAGGGGACGCCTGATCGAAGGCGAAAGCCTCAACGGTGCCCGCTTCTCCGAATACCGGTTCACTGAATTGGAGCCGACGGACAGCACCATGCTGGTGGACGGTTTCCTGGCGTTGTCCATGGCCTACGAGCGCCATGTGTCCGAGTTCAATGCCGCGCCCGATGCGGAGAAATACGCCGCCGTGGTCGGCGGGTGCGAAGCCTGTCACATGCGGTCTTGTCCGGGTCCGCTCGAGCGCATTGCCAAACGACACCTTCCCGATGGCGAATGAAACTGCGGACCGCTTCCGGGTCCTCCTCTCCTGTCCTGACCGACGGGGAATCGTAGCCGAAGTCAGTCGACTGCTTGCCGAGCAGGGGGCCAATGTGACGGCGGCGGCCCAGTTCACCGATCCCGCCTCCCATCAGTTCTTCGTCCGCTATGAGGTGGAGACCGAATCCGGCTCCGTGACCTCCACCTCCCTTCAGGCCGGCTTGGCGGCCGGGTTGGCCGACCTTCTGCAGCAGCCCAATGCTGCACTGACCGTTCGCCGAGCGGATCACAAACCGCGTGTCGCCCTTCTAGCCTCCAAGGCCAGCCACTGTCTCGTGGAGGTCCTGCAGCGCTGGCGGACAGGGGAGCTGCCGTGCGACATCGTGGGCGTCATTGCCAACCATCCGCACATCGAGGAGTTTGCCGGATGGTTTAAGGTGCCGTTCCACCACGTGGAATTCCCGACAGGAGACAAGGCGGCTGCCTTTGCCGAAGTAGAGTCCATCCTGCAGCGGGAATCTGTGGATGTGACCGTGCTCGCCCGGTTCATGCAGATCATTCCCGATTCGATGGCGGAAGGTCACCGCGGCCGGATGATCAACATCCACCACAGTTTCCTGCCCTCCTTCGTGGGCGCCCGGCCCTACGAGCAGGCGCATGCGCGGGGGGTGAAATTGGTCGGGGCGACGTGTCACTACGTGACGCCCGAGTTGGATCAGGGGCCCATCATCGACCAGGAGGTCGTCCGGATTTCCCACCGCGATTCTGCCGCAGACCTGCGACGAAAGGGGCGGATTTGTGAGCGGGAGGCGCTGGCGCGCGGACTCCGCCTGCATCTGGAGGACCGCGTCTTTGTCCATGGTAACCGTACCGTCGTCTTCGACTGATCCCGCTTTCCTTTCGTCTCCTCACGCGCGGCTTCGGCCAAAACAGGGCAAAAAAAGAAATCCGCACCGTCCAGTCCGGGCGAGGCCCTTTCCTTCGTGTGCGGATTCTTCCGGGCAAGAACCACCCTAGGGTGTTCTGCTCACAGGGGAACGGGGGGGTTCCCTGCGCTGCGCCGTTCTACGGGCGCCCCGAACCTTCGGATGTCGGTCGTGGCTTGGTCGATGACCAGCGTGTATCCCGTCAGCACCCGGACGACCGGAGCCGTCTCAGTCCACCCGGTTACCCGTGTGGGTCAGACGAACAGCGCGAACTGTCCGCCTCAAGCTGTCGGGGACGCTTTGCCTTGCGGCAGCCGTTCCCTTCCTCCGTTGGCTACACTCCCTGTCCCGAGGGGCGGGGAATGCCGGCCTCCGTCGCCTGTCAGCTGGAGGCCTTCCGTTTGGCTCCGGTGAACCGGTTCCAACACCGTCCACTCTCCGAGGAGAGGCCGTTCGCTCGCGCGGCCGGCGCCTTGTTGCCGAAGCAACCCGGCCGAAGCCGGTGGCGGGGGTGCCTCTTTCGTTCCGGATCGGGACAAGTCCCTCTGGGCGCCGGGCCCCACCCATTCTCAGGGTGCCTTCTCGTCCGAGGACGGCTCGAAATCGCCTTCGCGACTTCGGTCAGGTGGTCTTTCGATCACTCCCCTTCAGGTTGCCCTGTCGGTTTCGACGCCATCCGGTTGCCCGTCCCTCCTGGAGGAGGACCCTCAGCCGAAGCGTTGGGTTGTCGTCGCTGACACCACAAGTGTGGGGCAGAATTTTGAATTGACCTGCCTCGGCAGGCCTGGAGTGTTTCACAACGTAAACACAAGGGTTTTCCACAATTGTGGATACCGGGTTTCCCTTCTGGAAACGCACTGCGAAAATACAATCTCCCCCGCTCCGGACCATGGCCCGAGGCGGGGGAGAGTCGACGTCCACAAAAAAGACGTCAGTGCGTCACCACGAAGCGGGCGCGTTTGTTGGCCGCTTCAGCGGGCGGTCAGGATGCGCCGCAGGTAGTTGGCCTGACCCGTATGGCGGGAAAGGTGGGTGCTCAATTGAATGAGGAAGAAGCGGACCGTCCGTCCGGCGTGGTGCCGGGGAGGCGAAGGCATGAGCGCGTCCAGCCGCGTGGGGTCCAGGTTGGACAATGCAGCGTCCACGGCGGCCCGGGCCCGGTCGATTTCGGCGAGGACCTCCTCCTTGGGCAGGGGGTGCCCAGAAAACTCCTGTTCCCGTTGCCGCACATACCCGTCGTCTCCCAGGTGGTGACCGATGAAGTGGCGGAGGTTGCCGCACAGGTGAACGGCGAGGGTGCCGATTGAATTGGTGATGCCGGGCACGCTTTCCCACAGCAGATCATCCGGCGTAGCCTGCACTTCCGCGGCCAAAGCCCCAAGGTCGCGCGTGAGGATGTGGCGGAGGTGATCGAGTTCGGGAGGGGTCCTGTCGGTCATGCGGCCAAGTTCGTTCGTCCGGGGCAGGATTCAGGAGAACGTCCGACTGCAAGGGGTGCGGACAGGGCGCCCCATTGCTGGAGGGTCTTCCGGTCGATGGCCGCCACCTGTGCTGCGGTCAATTGGTCCTTCCAATCGTCGGTCCGACCGGAACGGAAAAAGCGCTCGGCATTGAAGTGAAAGGTTCCCGGATTCTTCAGGATGGCCTGCTTCATCGTGTTGAATTCGGTGGCGGCAGCCACTGCATTACGCTGTGCGTCCGTGAGCCGTTCCGCACCGAACAGCGCCTGTTCCAGTTGGCGGATGGCTTCCACCTTGTGCTCCACGAGGTCTTCATAGCGCAGGATGCAGACTTGGTCGGGACAAACACCATGCCGCCCGGAATCGAAATAGGCTCGGACGTGCTGGTGGTAATCGCCGAAATAGAGGTCGCCCTCGAGGAAGAGGTCCACAAATTGATCGAGGGTGAGGTCGGGGGAGACCCCGAGAGTTGGGTGTTTCTTGTAGAAGTGGAATTGGGAGAGGGCGGCGCCCTTTGGGTCCCGGTAGGTCATGACCAACTTGGTCTTCGGGTGGAGGCGGCGAACCGGCAATTCATCGACGTTGGCGTGCGTGTAGAAAACCCGGGGCTGGCCTTGCGTCCGTTCGAGGAAGTCGAAGAAGGCCTCCATCCCGTGTTGGGAGGCGGTCACTTCGGGCCAGGGGACGGCGCCCTTTCCGATGTCGCCCTCCACGGCGGGATGACCGGCTAGGAGCGCGCCAGTTTCACGGAGGATTTCGACGATGAATTTCTTGGTGAGGTGGGTGCCGACTTTTTGGTGGGTGCAGATGAGGATGTCGTGCTCCGTGGTGTCCCACGTCTCCCGGAGGGCCTGCATGGCATCGGGGTGAATGAAGGCGGGAATCATGCGTCCATTGGCCCGGGCATGCAGGAAGCCGAGGTCGGGGCACAACGGGAATTCGGGGGCGACGGAAACAGGAACGTTGGACATGCGGCATCAATTTGAGTCGGCAAGGTGCCGGGCTTCCCTTGAGGCGCGGTTGACGTTCGTCACCCCGTTGGATGACTATGGACAGCCCGAGCGATTGTGAAGCGTTGGGGGGCGAAGGGCGGACGGGTTGGGCCATTTGCCCGAAATTCGAGGCATGCGCGTTTCGATGTCCTCTCTCTTGATGACCACCGGTTTTCTGACCCTTTGCCAGCCTTGGGTGGAGGCGCAGGATGTGGATGTGTGTCCCAAGGGATGGGAAGCGGCGGCCCGCACTCATCTGGTGGCCAGCTTGGATGGGGATTTTGAGGCCGCGGCATCCTTTGTGCTGGAGGAGGAGCGGCAGGCCTGGTTGGAATGGCAAGTCTGGAAAGAGGAAAAGCTGACGCACACCTTGGCCGGCATGGCCCCCGAGTTGCAAGAGCGCCAGGCGGCAGAATTGGTCCGACAGCGTCAACAGCTCGAGGTGTCCCATTGCCTGTGCGAGCAAAAGGAGGAGGGTGGCTATCGCGTCCGGGTCGACCCGGATGGCCGGTCCTTCCGGGTGCTCAACATGCAGCATGGACCGGATGAGGGCTGGCAGGTGGAAACGCGGCATGTCCTGCTCGATGGAGAGCAACGGCGCATGGTGACCGCCTTCATGCGGGCCGTGGATGAGCGGCGTTGGGAGGAGGCCGAGGCGTGGATGGCCGAGGAGGCGATGCCACGCTTCAAGGGGTACCAGCTGGAGGTGGAGACCTTCCTCAAGGGCAGTGCTTTCCTGAGTGAGACCCGAAAGCAGCAGTCGACCCTGCGGGAGACCGAGTGGGAAGACGTCATGTTGTGGGCCGAGCGCGAGCCCGATGGGGTGGTGGTGGTCCACGCGGAATTCCGGACGGCGGCCTCCCTGTCTTGCGAAATGCGCGAGTCAGACGGTGTCTGGCGGACCTTGATGCGATGAGCCCGGACCGCAACACGGTGGTTGCGGCCTTTCGCAAGGCCCTCGACCATGCGCTGGCCGAAGCGCGGAGCGCCATGGAGGAGTTGTCCTCCAGCCTAGGCAAGGAAACCAAGAGCACGGCCGGGGACAAACACGAAACAGGCCGGGCCATGGTCCAGCGGGAAATGGAGCAAGCCGGAGAGCGCTTGGCCCGCTGCGAAGCCCTGCAGGCCATGGCCATTCGGCTGGATCTCGACCGTGCCCGCGTGCAGGTCGGGCCTGGAGCCATTGTGGTCAGCGGCCAGGCCAGACTGCTGATTGGCGTTGGGCTCGGTCCTTTTGAGGTGCCCGGATTGGGACGCTTCCAGGCCATTTCGGCCGACGCGCCGATTGCGGAGGTGCTGGCCGGAGCAGCGGAAGGCGAGGTCCGCGAGTTCCGCGGCCAACCGTGGACGATTGAGTCCCTGACCTGAACCGGGCATTCACGGCAGTCGGGTCAACCCCGAGCCCTTCGTGGACAAAGTCGTGAACCGGTGGGGTTTTGTCCCCGAGGCGAACCGCTACCTTCGCGCCAAAATTCACTGATTTGGGACGATCACAGGAAACGTTCGGCAAGCGTGAGCGGGAAGCGAAGCGCGCCAAGAAGAAAAAAGAGAAGGAGCTGAAGAAGCAGGAGGCCAAGGCCAACAAGCGGACCTTGGACAGCCCGGACATGATCGCGTACGTCGATGAATTCGGTCGCATCGTGGACGAGCCGCCTGATCCCACCGAACGCGAGGAGATCAACCTGGAGGACATCCAGATCAGTGTGCCCAAGGATGAGGACATGCCGCCGGAGGACAAGACCCGCCGCGGCAAGGTGACCATGTTCAATCCTGACAAGGGCTTTGGATTCATCCGCGACCTGGACAGCGGCGAGAGCATCTTCGCTCACGTCACCAACATGAAGGAGCAGGTCGAGCAAGGCGACAAGGTCACCTTCGAGGTGGAGCAGAGCCACAAGGGTCCGTCCGCCATCAAGGTCACGATCGTCAAGTGACGGTCACGCCTGCGTGAGCTCCTGGAGGAGCCGGCGACGGGCAATCGGCAACAACGTGTGCTGTAGGGGAACCGCCCAATCCACATGGGCGTGGAAGGTCGCGGGCTGGGGCAAATCCCGGTGCCGCCCGATGAGCGACCATTTGATGGATTCTGCCGGTTCGTAGCGCGAGGCCGTGCGTTCCTCCACGCATTCCAGCTGGAGCTGCAAATAGGCTTCTCCACCCCGGAGGATGCGCGATTTGTGGAACCGGTAGGCGCGCAGGGAGCGCCCTTTGGATTGGCCAATGGTCAGGATGAGGTACCCCTCCTCCATGCGCAGGGGCTGGATGCCTACTGGCGTGAACCTCAATTGGTTTTCTATGAGGTCATAGAGGGTCTTGCCCTCCTCAATGGCGAGGCTGAGGTGGGGCAGGGCCCGTTGGATGAGGTTGTCGAGGTAGTCGTCGAGGCCGACGTGGTCTCCGGCCGCCTGCCGAAGGACACGCAACCGTTTGAGGTCTAGTCCGACGGCTTCGCCGCGTTCCTTGCCCGCCACGAGTTCGGCCTGGAGTTGGCCCAGTTCCTTGTGCTTTCGGATGAGGTCCGTGAGCGCGGGGTAGAGCCGGGTATTCCTGAACTCGGCTTTGAGCTTCTGAAGCCAGGCGAGCAGGAGGTACTCCTTGTATTCGGCATCGAGGACCCCTTCCGTTATCCAGGGTAGGGGGTCGTGTTGGCGCATTCCGGCGTTTTCGACCATCCTTTGAATATAATAAACTAACATCTATTTATTGTCGACGAAACCTTTCCGTCTAAATTTCGGTAACATTTTCTTAACTTACAGTTAATGTTGAAGGCAAGCTTTTTCCGCTCGGGTCTCCTGGCCCTCGGTGTCGTGCTGCTTTCCGTCTCCGTTTCCGCTCAGGACCGGTCATGGGGAGTGGGCACGGATGGCTTGCTGTGGGCGACTGGATGGAGCCACGGGCAGGCGGCCTTTTGTCTGACGGATGAACTCCGGCTTCAGGCTGGATTCGGCGTGCTTCGCGGCGCCGATTCTCCCATGTCAGCCTTGCTGCGGCCTCGGCCCGGCACGTTTGATCGGGCGGGTCTCGTCAGCTGTGGCGTGCGGGCCAACCCGGGTGTCGTGGACGGCCGGCCCTTCCGGGGGTTGATCGGCATCGAGTGGTCGTCCGAGACCTACGTCAAGTCCGCCTTGGCCGAATGGGGCACGCTGGGCACCATGAAATGGAGCCGGCGGGATGTCCGTCTGTTGGCCGGGGCCGAGTGGTTCTTCGATTCCGGTTGGGGCCTGAGCTTCCACGCCGGAGTGGGGCATTCCGGAACGCACGGAGAAGGCTTTGATGCCGAACTCTCTCGCCGCGTGGCCAACAGCCCCGGCATCACCCGCATGTTCGGGTTCGAACTGATGAAGTGGTTCTGATTTCCTGGTGGGAGATCAGGCGCGTCCCAGCTGTCGCAGTTGGGCCGTGTGGAGCTTGAGTGCTTCCCAGAAGGAGGTGTCCGCCCGATAGGGCAGGCCGAATTCTTCCGCCGTCTTCCGCACGATGGGGGAGATGTCCGGGTAGTGGACGTGGCAGATGTGCGGGAAGAGGTGGTGCTCGATCTGGTGTGTGAGGCCACCGCTGTACCAGTTCAGGAGGCGACTTTTGGTGCCGAAATTGCACGTGGTCTTAAGCTGGTGGCTCATGGGGTCATCCTCGATGACTACCCCTTTCTCCGCGGGCATGTAATCGTGGTCCTCCATCACGTGGGCGGGCTGGAAGACCATGCCGAGGGTGAGTCCGCCGACGAAGTGCATCAGCAACCAGCCGGCGATGACCTGTCCGGCGCCGAGGCCACTGAAGGCGAGGGGGAGCCCCACCACGATCGGGTAGTAAATGACCTTGGCCAGAATGATGCGGAACATGAGCTCGTTGCGGCTCTTTCCCATGCGCTTGAGCAGACCAAACTTGTGGTATTTGCTCAGGGCAACGAAATCCTTGAAGGTGACCCAGATGAGGGTCATCAGGCCGTAGAAGAACCAGGCGTAGTAGTGCTGGAACCGGTGCCAGGGCTTGTGCGGTTTCAGCGGAGAGAAGCGCAGGACGGGACCCGGATCGATGTCCTCGTCGAGGCCGTCGATGTTGGTGAAGGTGTGGTGCAGCACGTTGTGCTGGATCTGCCACATCTCGCTGTTGCCGCCAACCATCTCGAGGACGCCGCCAATCAGTCGGTTCACGGTTTTGTTCTCGCTGTAAGCCCCGTGGTTGCCGTCGTGCATCACGGCCATGCCGATTCCGGCGAGCCCCAGGCCCATCAGAATTTGCGCACCCCAGAACATCCAGCCGCCGCCGGTGGCTCCCGTGGCGATGAGGGCGAGACTTCCGAAGTAGGTGCCGAGCATGATGACGGTCTTCGTCTTCATGCGGGCGTCGGCCTTCTTGTGGATGCCCTTTTCCTTGAAATGGGCGTCGACCCGCTGGCGGAGGGCCTTGGCGAATCCAGTGGTGTCGCGTCCAAAACGGACGGTGGGCAGTTCGAGCGGCGCTTGCGTCATGAACCCACGAAGTTATGCGTTAAACGACGCGGTGGGCGTCCTTCCTCGCAAGTGGTCAACCGGGGGGTGTGGGCGACTCAGGGAATCTTGCGGACGCGAAGGGCGCCCGGCGTGACCTCCAGGTACTCGTCGTCGGCGATCCACTCGAGGTATTCTTCGAGGGACAGCTTCTTGGCCGGGGCGATGCGGAGGCCCTTGTCGCTCCCGGAGGCGCGCATGTTGGTCAGCTTCTTGCCCTTGATCAGGTTGAGCTCCATGTCCTTGTCCCGGGCGCATTCGCCCACGACCTGTCCCTTGTAGATGTCCTCGCCCGGATCGATGAAGAAGGTGCCTCGGTCCTGGAGCCGGTCGATTTCGAAGGCCCGGGCCTGGCCCGTCTCCAAGCTCACCAGCGAGCCGCTCTGGCGGGTCTCCAAATCGCCCGCGTAGGGCGCATACTCCTCAAACCGGTGGGTCATGACCGCCTCGCCCTGTGTCGCCGTCAGGATTTGGTTCCGGAGGCCAATCAGCCCGCGCGAGGGGATGCGGAATTCCATATGCTGGATGTCGCCTTTGGCCTCCATGACCTGGAGCATGCCTTTGCGCATCATCACGAGTTCCGTTGCCTTGCCGGAGTTGGCTTCTGGCACATCGATCACGAGGTGTTCGAACGGTTCGTGACGGGCCTCTTCGACCTCTTTGTAAATGACCCTCGGCTTGCCGACTTGGAGCTCGTAGCCCTCGCGGCGCATGGTTTCGATGAGGACGGACAGGTGCAGGATGCCGCGTCCGAAGACGGTCCACTTGTCCTCGCTGTCGGTGGGTTGGACGCGCAGCGCGAGGTTCTTCTGCAGTTCCTTGTCGAGGCGTTCGCGGATGTGCCGGCTGGTCAGGTATTCCCCATCCTTGCCCAAAAAGGGAGAGGTGTTGATGGTGAACAGCAGGCTCATGGTAGGCTCGTCCACGGCGATGCGTTCCATGGCCTCGGGCTGCTCGAGATCCGACAGGGTGTCGCCAATCTCGAAGTCCTCGATGCCGGTGATGGCGCAGAGGTCGCCGGACCGCACGTGATCCACCTTTTCCTTGCTCAGGCCGCTGAAGACGAAGAGCTCCTTGGCGCGGACCTTTCGCTGGCCTTCCGCCGTGCAGAGCATGTAGTCCTGATTGGCGTGCAGATCCCCCTTGAACAGGCGGCCGATGGCGATCCGTCCTGTGAAGCGGCTGTAATCGAGGGAGGTGATCTGGAGTTGGGGGGTGCCTTCCACGTACGGCGCCTCGGGCACGCTCTCGAGGATGGTGTCCATAAGGAAGGCCATGTCCTCCGTCGGGGTCTGCCAGTCACCGCCCATCCAGCCCATTTTGGCGGAGCCGTAGACGGTGGTGAAGTCCAGCTGTTCCTCGGTCGCGCCCAGATTGAACATAAGGTCGAACACCTGCTCCTGGACGAGGTCCGGGGTGCAATTCTCCTTGTCCACCTTGTTGATCACCACGATGGGAATGAGCCCGAGTTCGAGTGCCTTACCCAGCACGAACCGGGTCTGGGGCATGGGGCCCTCGAAGGCGTCGACCAGGAGGAGGACGGCGTCGGCCATCTTGAGGACGCGCTCCACCTCTCCACCGAAATCTGCGTGCCCTGGGGTGTCAATCAGGTTGATCTTGACGTCTTTGTACGTGGCTGCCACGTTCTTCGACAGGATGGTGATCCCGCGCTCGCGTTCGAGGTCATTGTTGTCGAGGATCAGGTCACCGGTCGCCTTGCGGGGGTCAATGACGTTGCAGTGGTGGATGATCTTGTCGACCAGGGTGGTTTTGCCGTGGTCGACGTGGGCGATGATCGCGACGTTGCGGAGTCCGCTCATGGGGAAGGGTCGGATTTGACGGCGCGAAAGAACG
>JAYYEI010000066.1:0-51614 GCA_036159995.1 Bacteroidota bacterium | reverse complement strand
GTGTAGGCTTCCACGACGAACCCCAATGCGCCGCCGTCTGCCCGGTGGACTGCTGCGTCGACGACCCGGACCACCGGGAGTCCGAGGACCAGCTGCTCGCCAAGAAGGCGTTCATGCACCTCTGATGGGCCGCACCGGCCTAGCCTTTCTTCTTCTTTGCTCTCCCCTGCTCTCGGCATGGGGCCAATCCGTCGAGGAGCTGCGCTCGCTCCATGCCGGCCTGGCCACCTGTGAAGGAGACGCGTGCCGGGTCCTCAGCGATTCATTGGCCGCTGCCCTCGAAGCCCATCTCCTTGAGGAAGGCGCCTGGGACCGGCCATCCGGCACCGCCGGATTCATGGCCACGGTGGAATCGGCCGATGGACGGCTCAAGGTGATGACGTGGAACTGGCCGCACGAGGACCGCACCTCGAGCTACGGTGGGCTCGTGGCCTTTCGGGATCATGCTGACGCCGGAATGGACTTCACCCGGCTCCATGATGCGAGCAGCGCCGACCGTCCGGACGAGAACCGCATCCTCAAGCCCGAAGACTGGTGCGGCGCCCTGTATTACGGGATGGTGCCGGACGCCGTGGATCCCGATGTCTGGCTCCTGCTGGGCTGGGATGACGCCGACGCTCAGGTCACCCGAAAAATCATCGAGCCGCTCCAGATGCGGGCCAAAGGGCCCCGCTTTGGGGCTGGGGTCCTTCAGTCCCCCCGAGGCCTGCGTCGCCGGCATGTGCTCGAATACGCCGATGCCGTGCAGGCATCGCTCCGCCACCAGCCCGAGGCCCGAGGCAAGCAGGGGCATCCCGAGCGCATCCTCTTCGACCACTTGGCCCCACGCGAACCGCATCTGACGGGCATCACGGCCTACTACGGACCGGACATGACCTTCGACGCGTATGTCCCCGGAAAGAAGGGGGCGCCGTGGGTGCTGCAGGAAAAGGTGGACGCCATCCAGCCCCTTCAGGAGGACCGCCCCTTCAACGACCCCCGGCCACGAAATGGCCGGCGGAACCGGCGCTGAGGCCGATGGCCGGGCGTATCTTTCGGTCATGGCAAACCGCACCGTGCTCGTCCTGCTGGCCGCATTGGCCTTGATTCCCATGGCCCACGGCCAGACCACCGTCGACGACCTCATCAACGAGGTGTATGGGGGGGGCGTCGAGCGTCCCTCCGGATACACGTTCAGCCACGTCATCCACTACGACCTGGTCCAGCGCATCGAGGCGGGAGAAGGCCGGCCGCCGCGCCGCATCGAAGGCAACATGGACCTCTATTTCACCCCGGGAGACAGCGCCTATGCCCGCGTGGTGGAGACGGGAGAGACCACCCTCATCAGCATCGGCGACCTGACCCGCGGCATGCGGTACAGCCTCACGGATCTCGGGGTGGCCAAGCTCGGCACCGAAGCCACCATGAGCGACCGGATGACCGACACCCTACAGGTGATGCGGGTCTCTGGAGACCGGGAGATCGACGGCCGGATGAGCGCCCACTATTGGTTCGAAGAGGGCACGCGCATCGACGAGCTCTGGGCCGACAGCCAGTCCAACGACATGGAAAACGCCATCGGCCGCCTCTGGCCCCGCTTCGAGCCCGGCTTCCAATCGCTGGCCACGGGCACCTATGAAGGTTTTGCCACCCGCTGGATTTCCATCGACACCCGGTTCAGCCGCGACCCTCGGCTCGTGCTGGAGTTCAAGGGCATCGAAGCCTTGGGCAACCCGGTCGAGATTTCCCTGGACGGATACACGTTCCCGGTGAGTGAGGGCGAAATGATGCGCCGCCGACTCGAGGCGGATCGTCAGTGATCAGCCGCCCTTGAAGCGCACCTCAGTGGCGCCATGTCCGTACTTCCGCGGGTCCCCCTCCCGACACGTGCACTGGGGCCAATAGGACGCCAGCGCATCCCGGATTTCCTGGCGCAGACGGCCCTGCCCCACTCCGTGGATGAACACAATCCGCGGAATCCGCTTTTCTTCGGCCCGCCGCATCATCCGGTCGAAGTGCTCCATTTGAAGGCTCAGCATCTCGTGCGGTGAGGCGCTGTCCCGCACCCCGGTCAACACATGGTAATGCAGGTCGACCTCCATGTGCTCGTCCCGCTTGCGCATGTTGGTCGCGTTGGGGTTGCGGTACTTCACATCGAAGTCCTTCTGCGCGGCCTTCAAGACGGTCTCGTCCACGTTGCGCTCGAGCAATTCGCCCTTGCTGATCTCCTTGGAGGCATAGGCGCGGACCTCCTCGGCCGCATTGGGAACCGGCAGGCAGTCCTTTGCCGCGAACCGCATGGGAAACCCATCCCCATCCTCAACGAGCAGGGTTTGCCCGTTCTCTTCCACAGCCTGCACGATGCCCTCCCCGATCTGGTGGAGGAAACGCACGCGATCGCCGACGGAAAAGGTGTGGGCCATGATGGCAAGGTAAATTGCACCGTGCGCACATTGTTCCTTCGGACGGCTGGCATTCTGCTGCCCCTCCTTCTCTCGACAGTCCTGTGCGCCCAGAGCGGTGCAATCGACACCGCCGCCTTGCCGGAGGGCTTCCGCCCCTATGTGCACCTGCTCGGCTCCGCGGAGGTCATCGCTCCACCGGACGGGCCGGATTGGCGGTCCATGGAGATCAAGGACTACGACCAGGACCAGAAGAAGTACCGCGAGCTCGAGGATATGGTCCTCACCGTCTGGCCCAGCGTGCAGATCATCACGGTGATGCTCGACACCCTGCGCCCCACCTTCCTCTCCGGCATCGAATCGGTCCCCACCGACACGCTTCGGGCCCACCGGCAGGAGGTCAAGGACGGCCGAGACCAAGCCAAGGCCGACCGCAAGGAGGAGCGGAAGGCAAAGAAGGCGCAGAAGCAGGACGACGCCTCAGAAGACGAGGTCAGCCTCACCTTTGGCGAGGAATCTGACGGGCCGGACACCCTGTTCATGCCGGACGTGGACTGCTGGATTGCCATGCAGGAACAGGACGGCTACGTCCGGACGGACAGCCTCAACGCCGAGGGCAAGCGCATGCTGCTCCGGGATCCGGACTACGAGGAGGACATGGGCATGAAGGCCGCCTTCCTGCTCGTGCACCTTCTGGACCGGCAGAACCCGGGCATGCTGGACTTCGCGGACGACTACGCCAAGGCCATCAAGCTCCCTTACTGGCGGACCATCAAGATGTTCAGCCGGCTGACCGGCTACCGCCTCAACCGGTCCTACGACCCCGAGGGTGCCGATGGCCGCATCGAGCACATCATCCGCAAGCACGGCCTGGATCGGCTCGACCCGCCTTGCTCGCCGGAGTGATCAGCGGAGGGGGCGACCGGCTTCGACGTCCTCGATGAAGTTGGTGACCCCGCCCATGAAGGCTTCCTGGTCATCCCACATGCAGAGGTGGGAACCATTGTAGCAGTGGAGGGACCGGCCGTTGGCCACCAGGGTGGCCTGCTTGGTCATCTTGTCCGGATCCATCGTGTCGTGCTCGGCGCCCACCATCAGGGTCGGCACCGTGATCTCTCCGAGGCGATCGGTGATGTCCCAGTCGATGAGGCGCCCGCCCACGCGGAACTCGCTCGGGCCCTGCATCAGGTCGTACAGCTTGTAGTTGAGCCGCTCGAAGGAGCCGGTGATGGCCTCGGGCCACTCCTCGAGGCGGCAGATGTGCTTGGCGTAGAAGTGGTCGTTGACCAGCTGCAGGAACTCCTCGTTTTGGATGTCCCCGGCCTCCTCATAGGCGACGAGTTTGGCCAAAACCTCCGGGTCCATCTGCGGGCGCAGGACCTCCTCGTTGTACGCGGCGTACTCCGGAATGCTCGTGACCATGTTGCAGACAATCAAGCCGTTGAGGTTGTCCTGGTAACGCAAGGCGTACTCCATGCCGAGGATGCCGCCCCAGCTGTTGCCCAGCAGGTAGAAGTTCGACGCATCGAGGCCCAGCGCTTGGCGCACCTCCTCGACTTCCTCGCACCAGCGGTCGATGGTCCAGAGGTCCTCAGTTGGCTGATCGCTGTAGAAGCTGCCGAGCTGGTCGTACAGGATGACCTCGTAGCCCTGGCCCTCAGGCAGGACGTTGGAGATGGCCGTCATGTATTCGTGGGTGCAGGCCGGCCCGCCGTGGAGCGTCAGGATCTTGACGTCCGGGTTCTCTCCCACCGTCTGGGTGAAGACGCGATAGCCGTTGGACAGCTCCACCATCTTGACGCCGGGCTCGGCGTATTTGGCCTCGCGGCGGGCGCTGTCGGCGGCGGTGAATTCCATTGCGCAATTGCCCGTGGCGTGGTAATCGTCAGCCGCGGCGTGGTCGTGCCCCTCGTGGGCAGCGTGGTCATGTCCGGGAGCGGAACAACACTCGTCGTTGGCACAGGAAACGAGCAGGAAAGCCGGCACCACGGCCAGCATCAACAGATCTTGGAAACGCATGGCAGAAAGGTAGGTCAGGCGAGGAATTCGGCGGAGCCGGCGACCAGGCCATCGACGACCGTCGGGTCGAGCAGTGTGGAGGTGTCTCCGAGCTGGTCGTGCTCGCCGCTGGCCACCTTGCGGAGGATGCGCCGCATGATCTTGCCCGACCGCGTCTTGGGCAGGCCCGGCGTGAACTGGATGCGGTCCGGGCGGGCGATGTTGCCAATCTCGGTGTTGACCTGTACGCCGATCTCTTTGCGCAAGGCAGCGATGCCCTCAGCTGTATCCGGCAGGATGCCCTCTTTGAGGATGACGTAGGCGTGGACCGCCTGGCCCTTGATGGGATGCGGATAGCCGATGACCGCGCTCTCGGCCACGGCGGGGTGCGAATCGATGGCATCCTCGATCTCGGCGGTGCCGAAGCGGTGACCGCTCACGTTGACCACATCGTCGACCCGCCCGATGATGCGGTACATCCCATCGGCATCGCGCCGGGCGCCGTCCCCGGTGAAGTACTTCCCCTTGAAGGCGCTGAAGTAGACGTTGCGGCAGCGCTCGTGGTCGCCGTAGGTGGTGCGGATCATGGACGGCCAGGGGCGCGCGATGCAGAGGTAGCCTTCGGCCTCCCCTTCCACGGTGTTGCCGTCGCCGTCCACAAGGACCGGCTCGATGCCGGGCAGCGGCAGGCCCGCGTGAGCCGGCTTCATCGGGCTGTGGGCGCCGAGGCCGCTGATCAGGATGCCGCCGGTCTCGGTCTGCCACCAGGTGTCGACGAGCGCGCACCGGCCGCCACCGATGACGTCGTGGTACCACTGCCACGCCTCCTCGTTGATGGGCTCCCCCACCGATCCGATGACCTTCAGCGCCGACAGGTCGTGCCCCTCCGCGAAATTTGGTGGGCAGGCCATCAGGGCGCGGATGGCCGTGGGTGCGGTGTAGAACTGGTTGACCTTCAGCTTCTCGCAGACCTCCCAGAAGCGAGCCGGCGTGGGCCAAGTCGGGACGCCCTCGAACATGACGGTTGTGGCGCCGTTGAGCATCGGTCCGTAAACGATGTAGCTGTGGCCGGTGATCCAGCCGATGTCGGCGGTGCACCAATACACATCGCCGGGCTGGTACTGAAAGACGTTGGCGAAGCTGTACCCGGCATAGACCATGTAGCCTCCGCAGGTGTGGACCACGCCCTTGGGCTTGCCCGTGCTGCCGGAAGTGTAGAGGATGAAGAGCAAATCCTCCGCGGCCATTCGCTCGGGCTGGCAATCGGCGGAAACGGTGGTCAGGGCGTCGTGGAGCCAGACGTCGCGGCCCTCGGTCCAGTCCACGGACTCGCCGGTGTGACGAACGACGAGATTGGTGGTGACCGTCGGGCACTCGGCGAGGGCCTGGTCGACAACGGCCTTGAGGCCAAGCCCCTTGGCGCCGCGCTTCATGCCGTCGCTGGTGATGACGCAGACCGCGCCGGCATCTTGGATGCGGTCCGCAAGACTTCGGGCGGAAAAGCCGGCAAACACCACGCTGTGCACCGCACCAATGCGGGCGCAGGCGAGCACAGCCACAGCGAGCTCCGGCACCATGGGCAAGTACAGTGCCACCCGGTCGCCCTTCCTCACCCCGCGCGCCTTGAGCACGTTGGCGAAGCGGCACACGCGGTCCATCAGCTCGGCGTAGGTGATCGAGACCGTGGGGTCGGCCGGATCGTTGGGCTCCCACAGGATGGCGGTGCGATCGCCATCACCAGCGGCCACGTGGCGGTCGAGGCAGTTGGCGGTGATGTTGAGCTCGGCCCCGTCAAACCACCGGACGCGCGGTGTGTCGAATTCCCAGTCGCACACGGTGTCCCACGGGGACATCCACTCGTAGTGGCGGGCGATGTCGGCCCAGAAGGCCTCGGGATCGGCGGCGGCATCGCGGCGGGCCCGGGCCACGGCTTCGGGCGAATCCAACAAGAACGGCATGGCCTCAAATTAACCACGGCATGGACCATCGCGGCATCCGATGTCATCCGGCCACTCGACAAATTCAATTGGCTGATTTCCAGATTATTTCAAAGGCTTTTCGTAGGATTGTTCCTACCAAATCAAACCCATGAGACATTTCCTCTCCTTCTGTTTCGCGGCGTGTGTCCTCGTTGCCTGCAGCACGCCTCAAGGACCGGCCCTCACCGAAAGTGAGGTTTCGGCCTTCGCCATCGACTTCCACGCCGGACTGGTTGGATTCGATGAGGCCATTCCTGTCTGGCAGGACGGGCTCCTCCCTTCCTCTTCCTACTTCAATGCCGGCATGAGCGAGCCCGCGACCGTCAACCTCGACGATGTGGACGGCAGCTGGTTCTGGGAAGACTCGCTGGTGACCGACGTCAAGAGCGTCGAGATCTACGGAGACGCAGCCAGCGTGTACGGCACCGTCACCTACTACGACTTCGGCATGGGCTGGAGCAAGAACTTCCACGGCATTGTGAAGCGCGAAGGCGACCGCCTCGTGTGGCACCGTTGGATGGAAAGCCGCGATGGAGCGCTCGCCCGCAACTGGATGGGCATCGAGACCGAAAGCGACAAGGCCCGTGAACTCATGGTCCGCCTGTACTGGGCGTCCGTCGATGCGGACCGCAAGGGCATGGAGGGAATGCGGGACTCCATCCTCGCCGAGGATCCCGGCATGGCCCTCGCCCACATCGGCGAAGTCAACATGGCCTTCCTCGCTGGAGATGGCGAGGCCTACCGGGCCGCTGTCCAAGCGGCCGTGGATCTGTGCGACGACGAGAATCCGGCCACCTGCGCCTACCTCCGGTCCCTTCACTCCGACCACGGAGACCGGGTGGAAAACGCCATCTTGGCCCGGGCCATGGCGCCGGATGACCCTCTCCTGTGCATCAACCTCGCCTGGCGTCTGGCGTACGTCGCGGAGGATCTGGACGGGGCCATTCTCGTCCTTGAGCAGGCCCTCAACCGCTGGCCGACCACCGGCGGACTGCACAACTTCATGGGCTACCTCCAAATGGCCAATGACGATTTGATGCAGGCCGAGAAGCACTTCCGGATGTACGTCCGGCTGTCGCCCGAGGTGGCCAATGCCCACGACAGCATGGGCGACTTCCTCCGCAAGATGGAGCGCCTCGAAGACGCCAAGGCGTCCTATGCCAAAGCCTTGGAACTGGACCCGGGTTTCGGCGCCTCGGCCAAGAAAATCGAGGAGATCGAGGCGGAACAGGCCGGCGCCTGAGCCTCGCATTCTGCCAGAAATCGAAAGCCCCCACCGCGACGTTGCGGTGGGGGCTTTCTGTAAGCTGTGGCGACCCTGGAAGGATTCGAACCCTCAACCTTCGCATCCGTAGTGCGATGCTCTATCCAGTTGAGCTACAGAGTCGGCTTTTCCCCGAAAGGGAGCGCAAATGTAGAGGAAATTTCGAGGGGAACAAGGCAGGAAAAGTCCCGGCTCAGGCGGGGCGTGGATTCCCGGCGTATTTTCGTTGGACGTCCATGCAATTCACTCTGCATTCCCTTCACTGTCTTGGCCTTGTGTGCCTCCTCTCCCTCACTGCCCAATCGGCATGGAGTCAGGAGGAGAAGGACAACCCGACGCCCACCGAACTCCGTGAGGTTCTCCGCGACACGGACCGAGACCTCGAGGAGCGGGTTCAAGCCTATTTCGACCTCAAACCCGTCCTGACCGACAGGGACGAGTCCATCGCGCTGATCGACCTGTTGCTCGAGGAACCCCTCACGGGAGACCAACGGGTCGAGTTGACGGTCAACAAAGCCAAGCTCTTCCGGGAGCGTGGAGATGAATTGGAAGGCATTGATCTCTTGTCCCAACTCCTTGAAACGGAACTGAAGGATGTCGACCGGCACCGTTGCAAATTGCTGCTCGAGCGGGGATCGCTTGAGAGCAAACTCGATTCCGAAAAAATCGAGAAGTCGGTCAGCCAGACCCTGGATGACCTCCACGAGGCGCTGGCCATCGCCGAGGAGATGGACGATGTGGACCTCATGGTCGAGACACACAATCGATTGGGCAACGCCTATCTCAAGTACCGCGATTTCAAGACTGCGGAAGCCCATTACGGCTACATTCTGCTGAACTACACGACAGCCAAGCAGCTGGCTCTTGCCCGCCTGAACACCACTTTCCTGCTGGATGATTCTCGGCAATCCCACCGGGATACGGCCCTGTTCTATCTCGCGGAGGCCAGAATGACCTTTGACGAATTGGGCGAGGCCGGCTTGTACAAGAAAGCCACCTCCATGATTGCCCGTTTCCTCCGGGCAGAGGGACGATTGGAAGAATCCAAACAGGAGTATCAGCGGATGTTGGACCAAGGGGGAAACCAAGTGACCGCGCTGGAATACCTCGGGTACATCGCCAACAAGCAAGGAGACCAAGAAGAAGCGGTCAAGCTGTTCAGGCAGGCCATCCGCTTGGATGCAGACAAAGGGGGCAATCGGGCCGCCTACCTCTATGGGAAACTCGGTTCCGCACTCGTCGACAAGGGAGAGCCGAGGGAAGCGCTCCGCCTGTGCGATTCAGTCCGCCTCGAGGTCACGGCCGCCTATTCGCCCGAGAAACGGGACCGGGCCACCCGACTCCTCGACTGCTGGGCCTGCATTTCACAAGCTCAGCGAGCATTGGGACAATTCGAGGACGCGCTGTTGTCCCGGGTGAAGGAGGACAGCTGTGAGAATGTATACCAAACCATGGACCGCGAGAACGAGAATGATCTCGACGGACTGGAGGTCCTGGAGTGGGAGAACCGCCGGAAGCAGCGGATGCAGGAGAACCAATACAAGCTGCAGGAGGAGCGCCAGACCTACCTGTACGCCATTGTGGCCCTCCTGATTGGTTTCGCGATGTTCATCACCTACCGGTACCGGTTCACGCAGCGTCAGAGCCAATTGATCTCCACCCAGCGCCAGCAGCTGGCCGACCGGCAACGGGAGCTCATCAAGGCCAACTCCGACCTCGAGATTGCCCTGAACCACAAGGCGGTCTTCCTGTCCAACATGTCGCACGAAATCCGGACGCCGCTCAACGCCATCGTGGGCATGTCCAACTTGGCCACCAAGGAGGACATGACGACCGGCGCCCGGAAGTATCTGCGGAACATCGTCATCGCCTCGTCCAACCTCATCGACATCGTCAACGACATCCTCGATTTCTCCAAGCTCGAGGCTGGCAAGCTGGAGATTGCCGAGGAGCCGTTCTCCGTGGCCGACGCCCTGGAAGTGGCGGAAAATGTGATGCGGATCTCAGCGGAGCAGAAGGACCTCACCTTCACCGTCGACGCCGCAGACAATCTGCCCTCTCATCTGATGGGTGACTCCAGCCGCCTCAACCAGGTCCTCATCAACCTCATCGGCAACGCCATCAAGTTCACGCTGGAAGGTGGCGTCACGCTGTGTGCAGAGGTGGCTCCCCTCCCCACCCTTCCGGGATGGTGTCCGCCCCCGCCGAAGGCCCATGACGAATGGTTCGTGGTCCGCGTGAAGGACACGGGCATCGGCATCCCGAACGACAAGCAGGAGAAGATTTTCGAAAGCTTCAACCAAGGAGACCAGCTGAAGACGAGGAAATTCGGGGGCACAGGCCTCGGCCTCAGCATCTCCAAGCAGATCGTGGAGCTCCAAGGCGGCGTCATTTGGGTGGAAAGTGTCGAAGGCGAAGGCTCCACCTTTTGCTTCGCCCTGCCCGCCCTGCATGCCGAAGGCATTGCTGAGGAGGACCACAAGGAGGATGCCGACCGTGAGATCGGCCCCATCCGCATCCTCATCGCCGAGGACAATCCGTTCAATGTCATCGTCACCGAGGACACCCTCAAGGCAGAATTGAAAGAAGTGACCATCGGCAAGGCCGAAAATGGCAAGGTGGCCTTTGAAAAAATCCGGGACGAGGAATGGGATCTGGTCCTGATGGACATCCACATGCCCGAGATGAGCGGACTCGAGGCCACCGCGGCCATCCGCAAGTTGCCCGATGCCGACAAGGCCCGCACCCTCATCGTGGCCATGACCGCGAGTGTGCTGCGCGAGGAGACAGACAACTACATGCGCCACGGCATGGACGGCTTCGTGCCGAAGCCTTTCCAAGCCGACCAGCTGAAGAACGAAATCTTCCGGCTCCAGAAGGACCGCAAGAAGGAAGCCAATCCGGAGCAGACGTCCCTGCCTCCGTTGCGCATTTTGATTGCCGAGGACAACCCGTTCAACGTCATCGTCGCCGAGGACACGCTCCGCACGGAGATTCCCAATGTGACCATCGGCAAAGCGGAGAACGGCAAGGTGGCCATGGAGATGGTCCGCGATGAAGAGTGGGACATCGTCCTCATGGACATCGCCATGCCCGAGATGACCGGCATCGAAGCGACACTGGCCATCCGCAAACTGGAGGATGCCGCCAAGGCCGACACCACCATCATCGCCATGACCGCCAGCGTCCTGAAGGAAGACACCGACCATTACCTCAAGCAGGGCATGAACGGGTTCGTCCCGAAGCCCTTCAAGGTGGGTCAGTTGCTTTCTGAAATCGAAAAGGCCCACCTCTCGAGGAAGAAGTGAGCCTTTCGATGGGAGGCGCCGGGGGCGCTCCGATCAGTTCGCCACGAAAATCGCGACGCCGACCAGCGTGACGAGCCAGCCGAGAGCCAGGGCCCAGCTGATGCGCTGGTTGCGCTTCTCGCTCAGGCGCAAGACCTGGAGGTCGTACACCTTGTCGAGGGAAGTCTTGACCAGGGCGAAGGCCGCATTGGACTTCACGATGTAGTCATCCGCACCATTCTTCAGGGATTCCACGGCCACTTCGAGGCTGTCCTGTCCACTGTAGAAGATGACGTGGGTCTGGGGGCTGCGCTCCTTGAGGGCTTCCAGTACCTCGAGCCCGTTGAGTTCTCCCCCTCCACTCAGGTCGAAGTCGAGAACCACAGCGCGCTCGTCGAAGCGGTCGATGGACTCGAGAAAGCTCTCTCCGTCGTGGTACTTGTCCACATGGCTGTAGCCATTGCGGATCAGGAAATCCCGGAGGATCTCGGTGTTGGGGATGTCGTCGTCGACAAGGGCAATCTTGAGGTGCTTGCTCATTTCAACAGGTCTTGCAGGTTCTGAATCAGGGTAGAAAGTAGGTCGCAGGTGGTGTCCAATTCGGACTGGGAAATGGTCCCGCCCCCCTTGATGGTCTGCTCGTGGGCACTCATCATGGCATGGGCATCGGCCGCGCCGATGGTCTGCACCTGGCTCTTCAGCTTGTGAAGGATCGCCCGGATCGGCTCCTGTGGAGCCCCGATATCGGCTCCCCGGAGGTTTTCCAGCTCAGGCTCGAGTGTGTCGAGGAAAAGCCGGATGTAGTACTTCTTCTTCTCCGGATCTCCGGCGCTCAGTCGGTCGATGATTTCCATGGCGATGGGAGTCGAAGATACCGCATCCCGTCCATCCGTCCACGCGGTCAGAACGAGGCTGCGGCCACCTGCGGCGGCGGGAAGAGCCACGTGAGTTGAAGCCCGTGGTTGAACACCCGATAATCCGACAGCCCGATGACGATGCCGTCATACCCCAGCCGGTAGGCCACCTCCAATCCGGCACCGGCATCCAAGTAGGCCTCGGCCCCGATGCGGACATAGCCTCCATAGCCGATGCCCCAGGTGAGGTCGGGGGTGCCGCCAGTGAAGACCTGTCCGCCCCGGGGGACGATGAGGTCGTAGGTGTTCTGGGCCACCTCGATGTAGTGGTCCCGGATGCGCGTGGCGGTCATGGTGCCCCCGAGCTCGAAGATCCAACTCGCACTCCGGTCGATTGGACTCGCCGTTCGGTAGCCGAGGTTGAACTGCATGCGGTCTTCCGCGGCGAAGATGCCGAAGTCCCGCAGGTCGGTCGACCCCTGCCCCTGGTCGGGCAGCTGGCCGGTGTTCAATTGCCATGCACCCCGGCTCTTGAGCCGCCAGATGTCCATGTCCAGGACGATGGCATTCTCGAGGTTGAACCGCTGCATGACCCGCAATCCGAAGCCGAAGCTGATGTCATAGCGCTGATCGATGGGGTACGAGGCCACGGACATCGCGCCCGCATCGGCGATGCCCAGACTCTGGGCGATCTGGTTCCGCGCCGTGTTGCCGCTGCCCCCCGCCACGCTATTCCAATCGAGCCGCTCAGGGATGCTGATGAGCTCGCGAAAGACGTCTCCCAGGTCACTGAGGCCCGTGCCGTTGTAGAAGACGCTCGAGGCCCCACCCGCCTTCACGACGTTGATGTTCATGCCGAAATGCAACTTCTTCGGCCGCTCGAAGTCGCCGAGCAGGTCGCTGTCGTCATACGGTTCGTAGTTGAACACCTGGGCGGAAAGCGCCCCGGGCACCCAGAGAAACAGGATGGCGACCCTCCACGCCTTGGAACTCCACTTCATGGTGGAAATTTAGCACCGTACTTCCACGGCGGACCTGCCTCCGTCCTTGGCCCCATGACCGCATCCGCCATCACCACCTACGCCATCGTCGACATCGAGACCAATGGCGGCGCCCCGACCGGGGACAACATCACCGAGGTGGCGGCCATCCTGCACGATGGCCGGCGCGAGCTGGACCGCTGGGTCCGCCTCATCCGGCCCGCCCGGCCCATTCCCTCCGGCATCACCCGCCTGACGGGCATCGACAACACCATGGTGGCGGATGCCCCGGAATTCGCCGACCTCGCCGCAAACCTCCACACCTTTCTCGGAGACGCCGTCTTCGTGGCGCACAACGTCTCCTTCGACCTCCGGCACCTCCAGGCCGGCTTCAAGTCCGCCGGGCTACACTACAATCCCCGCCGACTCTGCACGGTGCGCATGTCCCGCAAGTGGCTCGACGGGCCACAGCGATACAGCTTGGGGGCACTCTGCGAATTCCTCGGCATCGACAACGAAGCCCACCACCGCGCCTGGGGCGACGCCACCGCCACCGCGGAGCTGTTCTCGATCCTGTGGCGCGACCACGCCGCGGACATGGAAGCCGAATCCGGTCGAGGGGGAGGCACCTCCTGGTGGCCCCCTCACCTGCCGCCGGATGCCCTGGCGAACATTCCCGCCACGCCGGGCGTCTACCGCTTCCTCGACGGCGACGGTAAACTCGCGTACGTAGGCATGAGCAAGAATCTCGCTTCTCGGGTGCGCCAGCACTTCAATGGAAGCGGCAGCGAGGCGCGATCACAGTCCCTGCGCCGTCTGGTCCACAAAATCACCTGGGAGGAAACGGGGTCAGAATGCATGGCCGCCGTGCTCGAGGATGTCCTCATTCGACGGTTCCACCCTCCACTGAACCGGGCGCAAAAGGTGGTCGGCAAAGGCTGGTCCGTGGACACTTTCCGGTGCCGCCAGGACCTCGTCCGCCTGTCCTTGAAGAAAGGGGGCACGGCCACGTCCCTCAAGCGCTTCCGCAGTCGGGCGGAAGGCGAAGCGTGGCTTCGGAAGGAAGCGGAGGCGGTGGGGCTCAATCCAGCCTGGGCAGGCCTGCCCGGCACAGCGTGGAGCGAAGGCTGGGTGGACAATGCCGCTGCCCGGACCTTGCACAATCGGCGTGCCGAAGACTGGCTCGAACGGCTGCGCGAGACCCGGAGGACCCAGCAGGAATTGGAGGTGGTGGACCTTCCGGAGGCCCCCGATGGAAGTCGCCCCCAGCTCAAGCTGGAAAACGGCCGGTTCACGGCCTACCGGTTCTGCCGCCGGGACGCCGAAGTGGAGTGGATTCCGGACACGGGATCATCCCGCATCGACGCTGTCCTCGACCGGCATTTCGCCGGAACCTGAGGCCGTCGCCATCAGTTGAGGTGGACCGAGCCGCCGAGGGAAGGGGCTCCAGCCGCCGTCGTGCGGACGTGCGTCAAAACGGCCTCGATGGCATGGGCCGGAGCGGACCACTGGTCGATGGCGGGGACGGAAGAGGAAGAAAAGAGGGGATTCGGGGTAAGCTTTTCCATGCGCGTTGGTTTGTGTGCAGAACCGCCAGGCGGTCGGGTCTGAAACGCAGGAAGCCGGAGCGTATTGCCCCGGCTTCCAAAAAATCCTGGTGTCCGGTCGATCCGGTCGTCAGTCAAGCGTGAGAGAGACGTCCTGTTCGGCCATCATCCTGCGCAGGTTGATCAGGGCGTAGCGCATGCGGCCGAGCGCCGTGTTGATGCTCACGTCCGTCTCCTCAGCGATGTCCTTAAAGCTCATGCCTTTGGTCATCCGCATGTGCACGACGTCGCGCTGCTCCACCGGCAACTGGTCGACGAGGGCCTGCAGGTCCTCCCCGATGCGCTCGCCGATCATCTCCTCCTCGCGGGTCGCCCCGCCGTCGGCGATATTGCCCAGCAAATCGAACTCCTCCGATCCCCGGCTCATCGGCATCTTCTTCAGGCGCCGGAAATGGTCAATGCCCACATTGTGCGCGATGCGCAACACCCACGGCAGGAACTTCCCTTCCTCGTTGTACCGTCCACTGCGCAGCACGTTTACCACCTTGATGAAGACGTCCTGGAAGAGGTCGGCGGCGACGTCGTGGTCGCGGACAAGGAGGTACAACTTGGTGTACACCTGGTCGCGGTGACGGGCAAAGAGGATTTCGAAGGCGCGTTGGTCGCCTTGCTGGAATTGCGCGATGAGCGCGCGGTCGGGGTTGGGCTGTTGGGCCATGACACTACGGATTGCGCACGCTTCGGCAAGCGGATTCTCCTCAAACAGAAAACGTGCAGTGGGGTAGTGTCGATCGTATGGCCTCTTGTTGGGTGTGCCTTGAGCACTGTTCTTCATGAAGATACGGAATTCCTTTCGAAAGGGTCGAACCCACCCTCCCCAAAGCCTGTTAACAAGCCAGTCGCGGTCGTGAGGACCCGTGACCGAACTTCGCCCCATGCCCACCGCCTCCCCGTCCGGAAACGCCCCCTCCCCCGCTGCCGAAAGCCGCGCGGACGGTGACCGTCCCGAGCACATCCGGATCCGGGGCGCCCGCGTGCACAACCTGCGCAACGTGGATGTGGACCTCCCCCTGCGCAAGCTGACGGTCGTGACGGGCTTGAGCGGATCGGGCAAGAGTTCGCTTGCCTTCGACACGCTCTACGCCGAGGGTCAGCGGCGCTACGTGGAGAGCCTCAGTGCCTATGTGCGCCAATTCGCTGGCCGGCTCGAGAAGCCGGACGTGGACCGAATCGACAATCTGACCCCGGCAATCGCCGTCGAACAACGCGTGGCCTCGCGGAGCAGCCGCTCCACGGTGGGCACCGTCACCGAGGTCCACGACCACCTCAAGCTGTTGTGGGCGAGGCTCGGCCGGACGTTCAGCCCGGTCTCGGGCGGTGAAGTCCGAAAGGACACCGTCACCGATGTGGTCAATGCGGCCGGCTCCCAACCGACGGGCGGCCGGTTCATGGTGTGTGCCCCCGTCTCCGTGCCTGAGGATCGAACACTCGCTGCGCAACTCGAAGTCTGGCAGCAGCAAGGATTCGCCCGCCTGCTCGCTGACGGCGAAGCCACCACCATCGAGGACCAACTGACGGCCATCCGGGCGCAGGAGGAGGCCGGGACCGGGACCGTCGAGGTCGCCCTCCATCTCGTCATCGACCGTTTGGCCGTGCCGGAGGAAGACGGCCGCGAGGAGTTCATGCACCGCCTGGCCGACTCGGTCGACACCGCCTTCTATGAGGGGCATGGCGTCTGTGAATTGCACTGGGTCGAATCCAAAGGCACGCGCATCGAGTCCTTCTCCGACCGCTATGAACTAGACGGGATGGCCTTCGAGCTCCCCGCCCCCGACCTCTTCAGCTTCAACAGCCCCCAAGGGGCCTGCCCCCGATGTGAAGGCTTCGGGCATGTCATCGGCATCAGCGAGGACCTGGTCATCCCCGACCCCTCCAAGAGCGTCTATGAAGATGCGGTGGCGCCGTGGCGCGGCGAAAAAGCCAGCCGATACAAGCAGCGTGTCCTCCAGAACGCCTACGACGAGGACTTCCCCGTCCACACCCCCTACGCCGACCTGACCGCCAAGCAGAAGCGCCAATTGTGGCAAGGCACGCGCTCGTGGAAGGGCATTGACGCCTTCTTCTCGCGGCTGGAGGCCAAGAGCTACAAGATTCAGAACCGGGTCATGCTCAGCCGGTACCGCGGACGGACAGCCTGCGACCATTGCGGGGGAAGCCGCCTCCGACCGGAAGCAGGTTATGTCCAGGTCGACGGGCGGAAACTCCCCGATCTGCTCGGTTTGCCCATCGAAGAGGTCTTGCAGGTGTTGGATGGCCTCCAGCTCTCGGAAACCGAACGGGAAATCGGCCAGCGGCTCCTGCTCGAAATCCGGCACCGCCTCCAATTTCTCCTCGACGTGGGGCTCGGATACCTCACCTTGAACCGGGGCAGCGCCACCCTGAGTGGCGGCGAAAGCCAGCGCATTCAACTGGGCACCAGCCTCGGCAGCAGCCTTGTCGGCAGCACCTATGTCCTGGACGAGCCGAGCATCGGCCTGCACCCCCACGACACCGACCGCCTCATCCGCGTGCTCTCCGGACTCCGCGACCTTGGCAACACCGTCGTGGTCGTCGAGCACGAAGAGTCCGTCATCCGCGCGGCGGACCACGTGGTCGACCTCGGCCCTCAAGCGGGCAGCGAAGGCGGCCAGATCATGTTCTCCGGCGGCCTGGACGCCCTGCTTTCCGCGCCCGACTCGCTCACGGCCGACTACCTCAACGGCGCCCGCCGCATTCCCGTTCCCGAGAACCGCCGGCCCGGCATCGGCACCCTGTCCGTGCGCAACGCCAAGGAGCACAACCTTCAAGGCGTCGACGCCGACTTCCTGCTCGGCGCCCTGAATGTGGTCACGGGCGTGTCCGGTTCGGGCAAGAGCACCTTGGTCAAGCGCATCCTCCACCCCTTGCTCACCCGCCACCTCGATTTGGGAGGCGACCGTCCGGGGGTCAGCGATGGACTGTCAGGCGACCTGGACCGCATTGAGATGGTCGAATTCGTGGACCAGAATCCCATTGGCAAGAGCAGCCGGTCCAATCCGGCCACTTACGTCAAGGCCTGGGACGATGTCCGCAGCCTGTTTGCGGCCCAGCCCCTCTCCCGGAACCGGGGCTACAAGCCGTCCGTCTTCAGCTTCAACACGAGCGGAGGGCGATGTGAGACGTGCGAGGGAGAAGGGCGCGTCTCGATCGGCATGCAATTCATGGCCGATGTGACGCTCACGTGCGACGCTTGTAAGGGGAAGCGGTTCACCGACCCCGTGCTGGAGATCGAGGTGGACGGACGCAACATCCATGACGTGCTCTCGATGACGGTGGCGGAGGCGTCGGACTTCTTTGGTCGTCGCCCCAAGCCGACGGCGGCCGAGCGCGGCATTGTCCGCAAACTCGCGCCCCTGCTCGAAGTGGGTCTCGGCTATGTCACCCTCGGACAGAGCGCCACGACGCTCAGCGGTGGCGAGGCGCAGCGAATCAAACTCGGGGCCTTCCTCGCCAAGGGGGACCGGGCCGGGCACACCGTCTTCATCTTCGACGAGCCGACCACGGGCCTCCATTTCCACGACGTCGCCCAATTGCTGGAGGCCTTTGATGCCCTCATCCGACAGGGCCACACCGTCATCTGTGTGGAACACAACCTCGATGTGATGGCCTGTGCGGACCACATTGTGGATCTCGGACCAGGCGGTGGCACCCATGGCGGCCAATGCGTGGCGATGGGCACCCCGGAAAAGGTGGCACAATCCGTGCAGTCGGTGACGGCGTCGTTCCTCCGGGACCGGCTTCACCCTTGAATGCACTGCGACATGACCCGATTCCCCCTTCCCTCCCTCTCCCTGCTCCTCTTCCTGGGCCTCCTGACTGGATGCTCGGCCCAGACGGACCGCCCCGTCCAGACGGATACCGCGAGCGCATCCGATACGCTGGCTGTGACCAAGTCCGAAGCCGAATGGAAAGAGGAGCTGCCGCACATGGCCTGCTTCGTGCTCCGCGAAAAGGGCACCGAGCGCGCCTTCACCGGCGAATTCTGGGACCACCACGAGAAAGGCGTTTACCGCTGCGCAGGGTGCGGACAGGCCCTCTTTGATTCCGACCACAAATTCGAATCCGGGACCGGATGGCCCAGCTTTTTCCAACCCGCTGAAGGCTCCGCCGTCCTGGAAGAAGAGGACGACAGCTGGGGCATGCGCCGCGTGGAGGTTCTGTGCTCTGCTTGTGGCGGCCACCTCGGACACGTATTCGAGGATGGTCCCCGGCCGACAGGGCTTCGCTACTGCATCAACTCAGCCGCCTTGGCCTTCGACGCCGACAGCACCTCCGTGCAAGGCGTGAAGTACGACTGAGTCCAGCCTCACCGAACAGGGGTCAACCCCAAGAAAAAAGGCGCCTCCGTGGCGCCTTTTTCTGTTCGGGAGTCCGGGATCAGCGGATGCTGAGCTCGATGTTCCGCTGGTCGATCAGGCGCGGGACGAGGCTGTCCGGGTACATGGCCCGCTGAGCGTCGTCGCGCAACGGCAACGGTCGGGTCCGTCCATGCAGGTTGATGACGCCACGCACCTCCCCTTCGGTGGTGAGCTGCATCAGGAGCAGTTTGCCGTCCGGGCCCGCTGCGGCCTGGCGCATGTCCGGAGTGACGAACCAGGCACCATTGTTCGTGTAGAGCTTGCCGCCCTGCTCGAACTCGGTGAAGTCCATCAGGAAGGCCGTGAGGGCGTTCATGTAGTTGTCCTCGTATCCGATGGTGACCCAGCTGTCGTACTTGAGTCCGTCGATGGTGAAGACATCGGCCCGCTGGAGCTCATTGGCACTGTTTCCCCCCATCTCATGCTGGTAGAAGGGGGCCGTGCTGGTGATCTCGAGGTAATCTTGTCCATCGCCAAAGACGGCATCGATGACATCCCCTTCGGCCTCCATCTGGGCATAGACACGGTAGGTGCGTCCGGGAACGGCGCCTTTGTTGTCGACTTCTTCGACGACGAGGGACTTGAATTGGGCCTGCGTCGAGCTGACGGAGGCGATGATGAGAACCAGAAGGGACAGGCGGGCCATCATGGGAGTCTTCAATTGCGGATGATGAGGTTCCGGTCGAGGATGCGGCCTCCGAACCCGCGGCTCGAGAAGCCCGCCCCACGGCGCGGCAATACGTAAGATACGGTGATTTCGTGCGTGTTCGGGCTGAGGTTGCCGACGCGGCCTGTACCGGCATCATAGGCGTAGCCCACCTGGATGTCCTGGAAAATGGCACCGGCGGACAGCACGAAGGCGTCTCCTTGACGGAAGCCGAGGCCGGCCCAATACTGCCCCTGATAGAAGGCCCGGGCGTGGAGATCGAGCTGGATCGGGGTGATCTCCGTGAAGCGGAGCATCACCGCGGGCTGGACGGTCCAATCGCCATCGACGGTGTAGTCATACCGTCCGGTGAACGCGTAGTGGCGCACGCCGCGGTTCCGGGAGTTCGTCGGCTCGGACTCGAGTCCGAAGGGGGTCTGGAGCAAATTGCTCACGGCCAAGCCGAATTGGTAGAACTCACCGAAGACCATCAGACCAAAACGGGAGTCGAAAGAGAAGTTGCTCTCCACGTTGCCCAGAATGGCCAGGTCACCCGGCTGCCAAAGCTCGAGGTCGGAACCGTCGAAGCGGGTGTTCCGCCCCATCAGGCCGAGGCCGAAGGCGACCGCGTCCTGGTTGTTGAGGTCAATGGTGTAGGTGCCTGCGAGCTCGAAACCGGTGCGTCGGTAGGCCCCACCCTGGTCATCGCGCTCCACGGCGAAGCCGAATCCGAAGCGGTTTGGCAAGCTCGAGGTCACGGTGACGGAGCTCGTGGACGGCGCCCCGTGGAAGCCCACCCACTGCTCGCGGTGGCTGAGGGAGGCAAACGTGCCCAGTTCAGTGCCGGCAAAGGCCGGATTCACGAGGAAGGGGTTCTGGACGAACTGGCTCTGGCGGGAGAGCTGCTGCGCCTGGAGGGCGCCTCCGACGAGGATGCTGATGAGAACGGCCCCCTGTGCCGCACGCTGGATGATGTGGATCATGTGACGCATGGCTTCAGTATTTGAGGGTAACGGTTCCCGTGATCGGCGCCGCTCCGGGGAAGACGGTGATCACATAGTAATAGTCGCTGGCCGGCAAGAGGGCACCGTTGTACGTGCCATCCCACCAGGTGGTGCCCGGTTTGGACCGGAAGAGGAGCTGTCCCCAGCGGTTGAAGACCTCCACCTCGCTCTGCGGGAAGAACTCGAGTCCTCCCACAACCCAGCGGTCGTTGACCCCGTCGTTGTTGGGTGTGATGGCGTCTGCGATGAAGAGGCAGTCCTCGGTCGGGTCCACCGTGGCGAGGAAGCCGAGCGTGCACCCAATGTCGTCCGTGACCACCACGCTGTAGACGTCCTCGGACAAGCCGATGGCCGTGGCCGTGGTCTGGCCTGAGGGGTCACTCCACTCGTACTGAATGGGCAGCTGTCCCCCCGTCACGGCCGCCGTGGCCGTTCCATCAGAGGTTTGCCAGCACGTCACGGGGGTCGTGAAGATCTCGACCACCATGTCGGTGACGATGTCCGCGGCCACGATGAAGCTGAAGTCCGCGGTACAGCCAGCGGTGTCCGCCGCCGAAACGAAGTACTCCCCTTCGAAGAGGTTGAGCACATCGACGTCGCCGCCCACGAATTCCCAGGCCGTCTCGCCGGATCCGCCCACCGTACCGATGATGGCCACACCGTCATTCATGCCGGTACAGGTCACATTCTGAATGGTGATGTCGAACAGAAGCGGGTCGGGCTCCTCGATGAGGACCGTGGTCGAGTCCGTGCAGTTCTCCTCATCCACGAGGAACAACGGGTAGCTGTCCGCGCAGAGGTTGACGAGGCCACTGGACACCACCGACGTGCTGTCTGAGATGGCACCCTGGTAAAGCGTCAAAGCCCCGGTGCCGCCTTCGAGGGACACCTCGATACCACCGGTGCAGTCTCCGCCACAATCCGGGAAGACCGTGGACAGGACCTCGAGGGCCACCGGCTCAGGCTCGGGAATGCCCACCACGAGACTGTCAATGCATCCGAGCGTGTCCCCCACCACGAGGTTGAGGCTGTCGGGGCCGAGGTTGAACAGGGTGTCAGGCAGGCTCGTGAAGACGAAGGGCGAAAGCAATTCGAGCGAACCGCTGCCGCCAACCGCATTGACCACAAGGACCCCGTCGCCCGCTCCCGTGCAGGAGATCGGGGAAATCGTCGGCAGGATCTGGATGTTGGCCGGCTCCTCCACCACAGCAGGGAAGAAGTCGCTGGTGCACCCGAGGCTGTCCTGGACGAGCACGTCATAGCTGCCGGCCGGAACATTGAAACAGGTGCCATCGAGACTGCCGGTGGGCAGCGGAACCAGCTGAGGCGTGAGCGGTCCCGTTCCGCCGGACAGGCTGTCGAGACAGATCTGACCGTTGTCGGCTCCACTGCAGGGCACGTTGGTCACGTCGAAGATGAATTCGATGGGCTCCGGCCCAACAATCTCGAGGGTGTCCGTCACCAGGCACTCATTGCCATCCTGCGTGATGTGGACGTACACGCCCGGGCAGAGCTGACCGGGGTTGGCTTCGGTGCCGTCCAAGTCGGTGACCGTGATGACGTAGGGCAACTGACCGCCCTCGATGTTGGCGAGCAGCAGACCGTTGCAGTCATCCGCACAGGCCACGTCCGTGACCGCGTAGTCGACCATGAGGCCATCCGGCTCCTCGATCTCGAGCACTTCCGAATAAGAGCACCCATTTTCGTCGGTGAGCGTAAAGGTGTAGATGCCGCTGGGCAGATTGTCCTGGTCGTAGTCCACGCTGCCCTCAAAGTCGATCTGGACGCCAATCTCCGGCACCTCGAAGGACACCGAACCGGTTCCACCGGCTGCTGAAGCGGCAAAGCTGGCGTCGCTGTAGCCCGTGCAACTGACCTCTGTGCTCGACACGGCGAAGAACAGCTCCTCCGGACAGGAAATGGTGATGGCCGTGTCTGTGGAGCAACCGGCCTGATCTGTCACCGAAATCACGTATTCCCCATCGCCTCCGAAGCAGGAAAGCGGACCGAAGCAATCTCCAGCATCCGGCTCGAGGATGAGGCCAAGGTCATTGGAGGCGAGGGTCGTCAATCCGCCAGTGCCACCGGTGGCGGTGAAGCAGATGGTGGCGATGTCCTCATCCCCGCAGAGGTTGTCCTGCGTCAATTCAGCCGCCAACTGGATTTCCTCGGGAGAGGTGAAGGCGAAAACGCCGGTCGTGTCGCGGCACGTGTTGGACGACCACGCCACGGTGCGGGCGGTGTCCACGAGCGAAACGAAGTAATTGCCGTCGGTGATGCCCGTGAAGAGCGGATTTCCGACTTGCTGCCCGGTGAGGATGGTGTCCGTTCCGGTCAGCTCCCACAACGTGTACTCGACCGTGCTGTTGAACGGTTGGGTCGGGTCGTTGGGCAGGATCTCCACCGAGGCCGTTTCCCCGAAGCAGTCAATCTCCTCCACCACGCTGAACTGCGGATCCATCATCGGAACACACAGGTCCGTCACCTCGACGAAGCCATCCGTGCATTGGGTGAACACGTCCACTCCGATCTGGAAGGCGACGCAGACCCGGAAGTTGAAGCTCTCACAGGTCGTGATCTGCCCGATGAGGGCTCGGTTGCCCTCGACCTGGTCGTGGATGGGATCCGCATTGGTCACCACAAGGGCACCTTGAGTGACCTCATCGGAACACATGTCGAAGTCCGTGGCGAAGGAGCCCGGAGCCTCGAAGACCGATGTGCCCGGAACCTGAACCGGAACGTGGGACGTCCACCAGGAGTCGTAGGCGAGTTCGGGTGCGATGGCGAGGAAACCGCCATTGATGGCCGCGGCGTTGTTGTACCCATTGGGCACGAACAGAGAGGTCCAGTTGTAGCACCCGCATCCGGCGTCATAGCCGAAGGGCGGGATGACCGGATCGGAGTCGTTGTCCGCGGCAGGGCCCAACATGAGGGCGTCCTCCGGAATCACGGCGTACAAGTTGTACCGGCGGAATCCAGCCGGAACGATGTCGTCCGCTCCGACGAAGCCGTCATAGAGGACAGTGTCCAGCACCACCTCGACCTCGAGGTCATAGGTGACGTCCTGGGCCTGTCCCGACAAGGCAATGAACAAGCCGAACAACAGCGGCAGGTAAAGGGGTCTTCGTTGTGCTCCCATGGCGATTGGTCCGGTACTTTGCGGCAGGAATCGCACTGCGCATTTCTCGAAGGGAGCGCAAAATAATGAATTGCATGCCGGGTGTACCCATAGGCGAATCGCGCACCGGAATCATTCGGTTGCTTCACGAGGACGATCGGTACCTCATCGTGTCAAAACCGGCCGGCCTCCTTGTGCATCGCACGCCCCTCGACGCCTACGAACCGGAGAACCTCCGGGATTTGCTCCGCCAGCATTTCAGCGGCCGGATCGACCCGGTCCACCGACTCGACAAGCCCACCAGCGGCGTCATCGTCTTCGGCAAGGACCCGGAAGCCATCGACGCCTGCAAGCGGCAATTCGAATCCCGCGAGACGGTCAAGGAGTATCTCACCGTGGTCCGCGGACACGTGGACACGGAAGGGTGCATCGGCAAGCCCCTGCCGAAGGGCATGACGGGTGCCCCGAAAGTGGCGCGGACCACCTATTCCCCGGTCGCCCGCTGCGAACTCAGCTACGCCGTCTCCCGCTACCCCACGGCGCGGTTCACCTTGATGCGGTGTTCGCCGCACACCGGCCGCTACCATCAAATCCGCCTGCATTTCCGCCACTTCCGCCACCCCATCATCGGCGATTCCCAGCACGGAGACAAGCCCCAGAACCGGGCTTTCGCTGCACACACAGGAGCGGTGGGACTGCTCCTGCACGCCCGTCGATTCGAGTTCACCCATCCCGATGGAGGGCGCCTCGCCTTGGAAGCTGCCCTCCCCCCCCACTGGCTCCGGATGGAACAGACCACGGGCTGGACACTCGCCGACCTCGCCTCGGATGCCGCCACACTTGGCCGCCCTTGACGACCTTGCAACATGATCTTCGGCAACGACCACCGCGACAAGACGGAGCACCCGGGACCGTTTGCCGATTTCCCGCCCCCACCCGAGCCGGATTACGCCCGCCCTGAAGCCTGGGCCGCCCATCCCGACCATGCCCCGCTGTCCGCCTGGCCCGCTGAAGTCGGCGCCATTCCCCCCGCCCCCGGAGGGACCGCCGATGCCGTGCAGACTTTCTTCATCCATCCGACCACCTTCCGGGGATTCGATGTCGGATGGAATGCGCCGTGGGATGACCCGACCATTGCGGAGATCACGGATGCGTGGCCCATGCGCCACCAGGCCAGCCTGTTTCGATCGGTCGGCCGCGTGACCGCCCCCCGGTACCGGCAAGCCCACCTGCGCACCTTTTTCCTGCGCGGGGCAGACAGCCATGCGGCCTTGGAACTCGCCTACTCAGATGTGCGGCGGGCCTTCCTCCGGTTTCTCCAATCCATCGACCGAACGACCGGCATCGTCATTGCCGGCCACAGCCAGGGTTCCTATCACGGATCCCGCATCCTGCAGGAATTCTTCGACGGCACCCCTCTCCAGGCCCGGCTCATCGCCGCCTACCTCCCCGGCTATCCGATTCCAGCCGAAAGCCTCATCGACATTCCTTTTGCCGACCGGGAGGCCCACGTCGGCGCGGTCCACGGCTGGATGACCTTCGCCGAGGGCTTTACCCCCGAATTCCATGCGACACACATGAAAAACGTCCGCATGGTCCACCCCATCCTCTGGACAGCGGAAGACGACGTCTGGAACCACTGGGAGGCCCACGGCGGCATCGTGAACCGGAAATTCAAGCTCCGCCACGAGCGCTCCTTGTCGGGCGCCCTCCACGACGGCATGCTGTGGATCAAACCACTCCGCGTGCTCGGAGCCGCCCTGTTCGCGATGAAAAACTGGCACGTGGCCGACTACAACCTCTTCTGGGAAAACATCCGCCTCAACCTGACGCGCCAGGTCGAACTCTTTGGCTTTGCGGACCGCAGAAGCCGGGAACTGCCTTGAAATCCGTATTTTGGATTTGCTCCAAACAATCCCGTCGGCGGCTCCATCTCCATGCGCACCCTCCTTTTCACCCTGTTTGCCCTTCTCGCCGGCGGTCTCTCCGCGCAAGACACCCTGCAAGTCAATTGGGCCGGAAGCCTGTCAGGCAATGAATCGGCCTCGGTGGACCTGACGGCCGGTTGTAGCCTTGATGCGTTCGAGATCAGCCTGGACATCGTGGCGCCCGGAAGCAATTGGGCGGGCGACATGGCGATTGCAGTGACGGCCCCCAACGGAAATCGGTTCGAGTACGGCGGCTACAACACGGGCTTCGGCTACGTGGACGCTGGAAGCTGGCCCTCTTCATGGAACACCACGGCCGACGGCAACTTCACAGCCACCGTCACCGGCCTGGACCAATACGGACTGAGCGGTTCCGGGTGTTGGCTCGTGGAGATCATGAACGCCTGGACCAGCGGAGCGGCGAGCGATTGCGTCATGGCCCTGGACCTCATTGGACTGTGCACCTCCGGCGATTCTCCCGGCTGTACGGACGAGGGGGCACTGAACTACGATCCCTGCGCCATGCTCGACGACGGGACCTGCACGTATCCTCCGCTCTCGGCCGGCTTCACCTGGACCTCGACCTGCGGACTGCCCGAGACCGTCCAGTTCGAGGACATCAGCCTGGGCAATGTGGCGGGCTACAGTTGGACCTTCGAGTCCGGCTCACCGGCCACCTCGAGCGAAGCGGCCCCCACCGTGGTCTGGGACCAAGCGGGACTGCACCCCGTGAGCCTCACGGTGAGCGATGCGGACGGCGGCACCTCCACGTTCCTCGATACCGTGTTCGTCGGGGAGAACCTGCACCGCCTGGAAATCAACATCACCCCGGACGCCTTCCCTCAGGAAACCTCCTTCGCCGTACTCAATGCCAATGGCGACACGCTGCACACCGGCGATGTGGAAGGCTTGGACGTTTGCGTTCCCGCCGGCTGCCTGTCGGTGTGGCTCTTTGACTCCGGAGCCGACGGCTTTTCCCTCGGTGGCACGTATCAAATCCGCTATGATGGGGCCGTGCTGCGGGACGGCGACCATTTCGATGCCGCCCTTCTCACCTTGGCGGGATGTCCCATCGGCAGCAGCTGCGATGACCCCCTTCCAATGTCCATCGACGCCGAGGGGGCCCCGCTCGACCTGATCGCCCCCATGGCCTCCTCGTGGTATTTGCTCAACGTGGACACCACGGGACAGTACCGCTTCTCCACCTGCGACCTGACCGGATGCGACACCCGCCTCCACCTTTACGACTATTGCGACATGGCCGTCTTCGAAACGGCCTCCGAGGCGTTCATCACGATGTCGGATGACGACTGCGGACTGCAGAGCCAGGTCACCCCGGTCCTCGTATCGGGGCAAACGGTCTACATCCATGTCGAGGGCGACGGGGATTGCAATGGCGGTGCCGCCGGCGTGCCCTTCGTGGCCGAATACCTGGGCGGCATCCCGGGCTGCATGGACATTGAAGCCTGCAATTACCTGCCCATCGCCACCACCCCGGACACCTGCTACCTCGCCGGAGACCCGGAGTGCCCGAACATCGGCCCCGACCTCATCATCAATGGCCCCCGGGCGTACAGCACCCTGGAGATGACCACGGAGAACAGCTCTGACGGCTGCATGATCGAGGAGGGCTGCATTCAGGGATACGGGACCCGCGAAATCGTGCGGTTCGACACCGAGATCGCCAACATCGGCACGGAGGACTACTTCATCGGCGCCCCGTCCGCCCAACCCGACCAGTTCGAGTGGGACGCCTGCCACAACCACTACCACTACGAAGGGTATGCCGAGTATGCCCTTTACACCTCCGGCGGCGATCCCCTGCCGACCATCGGCTTCAAGAACGGATTCTGCGTCCTCGACCTCGGCAGTTGCAACTACGGCGGAGGTCCGCAGAAATACACCTGTTCCAACATGGGCATTACGGCCGGTTGCCAGGACATCTACTCCCGCTTCCTCGATTGCCAGTGGGTCGACATCACCGACCTCGATGCAGGCGACTATACTCTGGTCATCCGGGTGAATTGGGACTACAGCCCGGACGCCAACGGGAGCTATGAGTTGAACTACGCCAACAATGCCGTCGCCGTGTGCTTCTCCTTCGAACGGGACACCAACGGAACGGCCATCAACTTCACCAAGACGGAGGATTGCCCCGTCCCGGTGGACTGCATCGGTCACCCGTACGGGACGGCCGAACCGGATTGTGCGGGCAACTGTCCGGGCTTCCTGACGAAGGGCGACCTCGACCAGGACGGAGAGGTGGATGCCGATGACCCGCTGCTCTACGCCGACCTGCTGGCCGACGGGGTGAGCACGGACGCCCCGTGCATCGACCTGAACGGAGACGGCGGCTTATCCGTCACCGATGTGGCGCTGGCGGCCGATTGCGCCCACTACGGACACAACCACCTCGGCGACAACGGAGTCGAGAACCACTGCGACTGGAACGGCCCCTTGACAGTGCCTGACGAGAGCGTGCAGTTCTCCCTGGTGTTGCCCCACGAGGATTCGAGCTATGTGGACGTCTACGTGCACAACCCCGACACCTGGCTCAGCGGATGGTCGCTGAATCTCGATGGAGCGGAGTTCACCTCCCTGACCCCGCTGTTCGACACCACGGGCTACCAGCATCTCTTCCACCTCTCGCCGGATGGACTTGCCTTCGGAGTGGCCCTCGAGGACAGCCTCATCCACAAGAGCACCCTGCCCCAGGCGCTCGTCCGGATCCACTTCTCGAATCCAGTCGGGGATCTCTGCCTGCTGGACAACGCCGAAGTCACCAACCAAGACCGCCACAACGTGGAGGCCATCGGCGGCGGATGCATCACACCCGGCACCTTCTGCCTCGGGGACGTCAACGAGAACGGTCTCCGCGATGTGGGCGACCTGCTCGAAGCGCTCGGCGTCTTCGGATGCGATACCGCCTGCGGTCCGGCCGATGTGGACGCCGACGGCATCGTGGGGGTCAACGACCTGCTGATCATGCTCGGCCTCTTCGGCCAGCCCTGTGAGTGACCTGAAGGGCACCCCGCCCGGCGTAAATCCACCTGCACGGGGTGCGGGTTAACTTTGGGGTGCTCCATTGAAACGCGCATGGAATCCACCCAACCGAAGAACACGCAGGAAGCGGCGGCCACCCGCTCGGGCCATCCGATCCGCATCGTCACTGCCGCCTCCCTCTTCGACGGCCACGATGCCGCCATCAACATCATGCGGCGCATCCTGCAGCGCTCGGGATGCGAGATCATCCACCTCGGCCATGACCGTTCGGTCGATGAGGTGGTGAACTGCGCCATTGAGGAAGACGCTCAGGCCATTGCCATGACCTCCTACCAGGGAGGCCACATGGAATACTTCAAATACATGAAGGACCTGCTCGATGAGCGCGGGGCCGGGCACATCCGCATCTTCGGCGGCGGGGGCGGCACCATCCTCCCCGAGGAGATTGCCGAGCTCCACGACTATGGCATCGAGCGCATCTACCACCCGGACGACGGCCGGGAAATGGGCCTGCAGGGCATGATCGACGACGTCATCCGGCGTTGCGACTTCCCGGTGGTCGGTGAGCCGTCGGGTGAAGCCGACCGCCTTGCGGACAAGGCCCCCGGGGATCTGGCCCGGCTCATCACGGCCGCCGAGGTCGGAGCGGAGGCCTACTCCGGCATCCTCGACGGCATCCGGGCCGGAGCCGACACGGCGACCGTCCCTGTCCTGGGCATCACCGGCACAGGCGGCGCCGGCAAAAGTTCCCTCGTCGACGAATTGGTCCGGCGCTTCCTTCTCGACTTCGAGGACAAGCGGATGGCCATCGTGTCGGTCGACCCCTCCAAGCGGAAAACAGGCGGCGCCCTGCTCGGCGACCGCATCCGGATGAATGCCATTGCCTCGGGTCGCGTGTACATGCGGTCCCTCGCCACACGCCAGTCCAATCTGGCCCTCAGTCGCCACGTGGGCGATGCCCTGTGCATCCTCAAGGCGGCCGGCTTCGACCTCATCGTGCTCGAGACGTCCGGCATCGGACAGAGCGACACGGAAATCATGGACCACAGCGACGTGGCGCTGTATGTGATGACCCCGGAATTCGGCGCCGCCACGCAGCTGGAGAAGATCGACATGCTCGACTTCGCCGATGTGGTGGCCATCAACAAGTTCGACAAGCGGGGAGGCGCCGATGCCCTTCGTGACGTCCGCAAGCAATACAAGCGCAACCACGAACTCTGGGAGGCCCAGGACGACAGCCTGCCCATCTTCGGCACGATTGCCTCCCAGTTCAATGACCCCGGCACCCACCGCCTCTACCGCACCCTGATGAATGCGCTGGCAGAGAAGACCGGAGCGGCCCTGTCCAGCACCTTTGGGGAGGATGCCGGGGACAGCGAGAAGGTCCACGTGATTCCGCCCAAGCGCACCCGCTACCTGAGCGAGATCGCGGACAGCATCCGCAGCTACAAAGATTGGGTCGACGCCCAAGCCGACGTCGCCGGACGGCTGCAGGCCCTCCGCACCGCCCAGGCCGAACTCGGGAAGGGCCCCGCAGCGGACGCGGTGTCCAGCAAGGCGGACAGCCTCGTCCGGGACCTAGACCCGCGCAACCTCCATTGGCTCGAATCCTGGCCTGAGGAAGCCGCCCGCTATCACGCCGAGGACTACATCTTCGAGGTCCGCGGCAAGGAAATCCGCATCCCGACCACGACAAAGAGCCTCAGTCACAAGGACATCCCGAAGGTCAGCGTGCCGCGGCTCGAAGGCTGGAAAGATCTGCTCCGCTGGGGCCTGCAGGAAAACCTGCCCGGCCACTTCCCCTTCACAGCGGGGATTTACCCGTTCAAGCGCGAAGGCGAGGATCCCACGCGGATGTTTGCCGGCGAGGGTGGGCCGGAGCGGACCAACCGCCGATTCCACTACGTCTCCGGGGACATGCCCGCCAAGCGCCTGTCCACCGCGTTTGACTCGGTCACGCTCTACGGTCGGGACCCGGACCTGCGCCCGGACATCCACGGCAAGGTGGGCAACTCCGGGGTCAGCGTCTGCTCCCTCGATGACGCCAAGCGCCTGTACAGTGGCTTCGATCTGTGCGACCCCTCCACCAGTGTGTCGATGACCATCAACGGTCCGGCGCCCATGGTTCTGGCCTTTTTCCTTAACGCCGCCATTGACCAGCGCTGCGAGAAGCACATCCGCGAACACGGCCTCGAAGCCGACGTCGAAAACGTGCTGAAGGCCCGCTGGGACGACCAAGGACTCGCTCGCCCTGTCTACCGTGGGGACCTGCCCGACGGCAATGATGGCCTCGGTCTCCTCCTCCTCGGATGCACCGGAGACGAGGTCCTTGATCCAGCCACCTATGCCCGGCTCGCTGCCGAGGCCCTGTCCCAGGTGCGCGGCACCGTGCAGGCCGACATCCTCAAGGAGGACCAGGCCCAGAACACCTGCATCTTCTCCACGGAGTTTGCCCTCCGTTTGATGGGCGACGTCCAGGCCTACTTCATCGACCAGCACGTCCGAAACTTCTACTCCGTCTCCATCAGCGGCTACCACATCGCCGAGGCCGGGGCCAACCCGATCACGCAATTGGCCTTCACCCTGGCCAATGGCTTCACCTACGTCGAGTACTACCTGAGCCGAGGCATGGACATCAACGCGTTCGGGCCCAACCTCAGCTTCTTCTTCTCCAATGGGATCGACCCCGAATACGCCGTCATCGGTCGGGTGGCGCGCCGGATCTGGGCCAAGGCGCTCGACCGGAAATACGGAGCCGACGAACGCGCGCAGAAGCTCAAGTACCACATCCAGACGAGCGGACGGTCCCTGCATGCCCAGGAGATCGACTTCAACGACATCCGGACCACATTGCAGGCGCTGTATGCGATCTACGACAACTGCAATTCGCTGCACACCAACGCCTTCGACGAGGCCATCACGACGCCAACCGAATCCAGCGTCCGCCGGGCCATCGCCATCCAGCTGATCATCAACCGTGAGCTGGGTCTAGCGAAAAATGAGAACCCGCTCCAAGGCTCCTTCATCATCGAAGAGCTCACCGATCTGGTCGAGGAGGCGGTGATGGACGAATTCGACCGGCTCACCGAGCGCGGCGGCGTCCTCGGCGCCATGGAAACGATGTACCAGCGGAGCCGCATCCAGGAGGAGTCCCTCCATTACGAGACGCTGAAGCACACGGGCGAGTACCCCATCATCGGGGTCAACACCTACCTCTCTAAGGAAGGCTCCCCCACGCTGGTGCCGGGCGAGGTCATTCGCGCCACACCGGAGGAGAAGCAGCAACAGATCGACGGTCTGGATGCCCTACATGGCGCCCAGGCCTCGCGTGCAGCCGAGGCGATCGAACAGGTCAAGTCGGCCGCCGTGGCACACGACAACCTGTTCGTCGCCCTGATGGAGGCTGTCAAGAGCTGCTCCCTCGGCCAATTGACCGACGCCATGTTCGAGGTCGGCGGGGCCTACCGCCGCAACATGTGACCCATGGTCATCTCGCTGTGGTCCGGTCCGCGCTCCATGAGCACCGCGCTCATGTACAGCTTTGCCCAGCGGAGCGACACCCGGGTGCTGGACGAGCCGCTTTACAGCCACTTTCTCATGCACACGGGGGCAGCACGGCCCTGCCGGGAAGCCACCCTCGCTGAGCGCCCCTCCGCACCAGTGGACGCTCTGGCCTTCATGGCTCCCACCCCAGAGGAGGAAACCGGGGACCGTGTCCTCTTCTGCAAGCACATCGCGAACCACACGCTTGGCCTTCCCTGGATGGCCTTTCAAGCCCACCGGCATGTCATCCTCTTCCGGAATCCCGCGGCAGTCATGGCCTCCTATGGGGCCCACATTGACCAGCCATTGATGCGCGACCTGTGCTACGTGCACCAGATGGAACTCGCCCAGCGAATGGAATCCGAAGGCAATCCGCCCGTGGTCGTGTGCAGCGACCGCCTCCAAGCCGATCCAGAACCAGTCTTGCGTGCGCTCTGCGACCGCCTCGGCCTCGATTGGGACCCCGCCATTCTCCAGTGGGAGGCCGGTGCTCGACCGGAAGACGGTCCCTGGGCACCCTGGTGGTACTCTGGCGTCCATGCCTCCACGGGGTGGGAAGCCCGCCCCCCAAAGACCCCCGACGTGCCCGACCACCTGCAGGACCTGCATGCGGCGTGCGCCGAAGCCTACCAACACCTCCTCGAACGCGCGATCTGATGGCCAAATTCAATCAACCCGACCCCCGCAATGCCGGCACCCAGTGCTGGGTCAATGGACTCGTTGACCGCGACGAGGCCAGCGTCCATGTGTTGGACAGCGTGGTCCAAGGCGGCGATGCCGTCTGGGAGGGCCTCCGGATCACCGACGGCCACGCCATCCAGCTCGAGCCGCACCTCGACCGGCTCGTCGATTCGGCCCACGCCCTCGCCTTCACCGACATCCCCTCCCGGGACGCCCTGCGGGACGCCATTTTCCAAACGCTCGAAGCCAATGGAATGCGAGACGGCGTCCATTGCCGCATCACCCTGTCCCGGGGCCGGAAGTCGACCAGTGGGATGGATCCCCGGCTCAATGTGCACGGACCCACTCTGATCATCGTTCCCGAATACAAAGGCATGGTCTACGGAGACGAAGGCATCCGGCTGGTCACGAGTGCGATCCGGCGCAACAGCCCCCAATTCCTCGACAGCCACATCCACCACAACAACCTGCTGAACAACATCCTGGCGAAGATTGACGCCAATGTGGCCGGGGTGGATGACGCGGTCATGCTGGACGACCGGGGCTTCCTCGCAGAAACGAATGCGACCAACCTCTTCGTCGTCCGAAAGGGGGTCCTGCTGACGCCCTTCGCCCATGCCTGTCTGCCGGGATTGACCCGACGGTTCGTGCTGGATGTGGCCGAGCGCGTGGGCCTCGATGCTCGGGAAGCCGACCTCTCCCTGACCGAGTTGTATACCGCGGAAGAAGCGTTCACCACCGGAACGATGGGCGCCCTGGCCCACGTCACAGAAGTGGATGGCCGATGCATCGCCGGCGGTGAGAAGGGTCCCGTCACCCGGCGGATGCAGCAAGCCTATGAGGAGCACATTCTGGAGACCGCCACCCGTCTGCCCTTCTGAGCCCACGACTATCTTGGCCTCCACACCTTACTCCATGAGCCCCACCCTGCGCAACATCCTGGCCGGTGTTGCCGGCGCCTTCGCCAGCATGCCTGCCAACGCCCTCCTGCTGATGCCCCTTGGCCGCCTGTTTGGCGCGCCAGCCGCCCCGGCCTATGACCCGACTGGGGATCCGGAAGCGATGCAGGCCATCTGGCGGGCCTATTTCGAGACCCTCGAGCCCATTCACATGGCCGGCCCGCTGATCGCCCACTGGAACGGCGCCTTCTGCGGTGCCCTGGTGGCCGGACTTCTCGCGGCAAATCGAAGCTTGCGAGTGCCCATGATGGTGGCCGGATTCGTTCTGGTCGGCGGCATCGCCAACGCCTTCATGCTGCCCGGACAGCCCACGGGCTTCCTCGTTCTGGACATCGCTGGGTACCTGCCCATGGGGTGGCTTGGGTGGAAGCTGGCGCTGCGACTGCGGCCCGTGCGCTGATTCCCCCGACCTTCGCGCCGGATGTCGCGCGGACTCGTCTTCATGCTTCAGTCGGTGGTGTTGTACACCTCCGCCAACCTGTTGGTCAAGGCCCTCGCCATCCTGCCGACGCCTCAACTCGTCTTCTTGCGGAGTGCGGTCAGTCTGGTGCTGTGCGTCTTCTGGCTCTGGCGAAAGGGGGAACCGCTCCTGGGACACAACCGCAAGTGGCTGTTCATCCGAGGCTTCACCGGGATGGTGGCCTTGACCCTCTTCTTCCACACCATCCGGCACATTCCCCTCGCGAGCGCGACCGTCATCCAGTACCTGTCGCCCATTTTCACCGTGTTGCTTGCCATCGCCTTTGATGGGCAACAGATCAAACCCCACCGCTGGCTGTATTTCGCCGCGGCGTTTGGGGGCATTCTGATGGTAAAAGGCTTCGACCCGCGGGTGTCCTGGCTCTATCTGTTCATGGGCATGGGCAGTGCGCTCGGGGCGGCCGTGGCCTACCTCGCCACGATCAAATGCCGCGAGACGGACAGTGCGGTGGGCGTCGTCACCTGGTTCCACATGATTGCCACCCCCATCATGGGCGGTTGGAGCGCCACGGTCTGGCATCCAATGACGGCCACCCAATGGGGCATGGCCGTCGGCATCGGGGTGTTGTCACTCGTGGCGCAGGTGGCGATGACCAAGGCGCTTCACCTCGAGGATGCGGCGCGCGTCATGCCGTTCAAGTATTTCGGGGCCATCCTCGCGCTCATCCTCGCGTGGACCCTGTTCGATGAACGGATCACGGGGTGGTCGCTCGTCGGCATCGCTGTCGTGCTCGCCGCGGTGACGGCCAACACTCTGTCTGGCAGCCGAGGCCGAAAAACCGCGATCAGCGGACGGTGACGCGCCGGGTGTGGACGATGTCCTCCCCGCCGGCCACCGGCTGCACCACCTGAATCAGATAGGCACCAGCCACGCGGCCTGCCGTCGACAGCACCATCTGGCGCCCGCCGTTCCACCGCTCCGTGGCCAGGATGCGGCCGGTCAGATCGAGCCAGTGGACGGACGCCCCGGTCAAGGAGCCTCCCCCGAAGGAGAGGGAAAGCGGCTCACCGGACAGCACAGGGTTGGGGCTGACCTCCAAGGCTGCGCTGGCCACGATACCGCCAACTCCGTTGGCCGTGGCGCAAGGGTCCACGAGATAGGGCACCGCATTCTGGTACATGGAATTCACCACTTCGGTCACGCTTTCGATGCAAAGCTCCGTCTGGGGCGTTTCCGTCCAGTAGATGCGCACGAGGGAAGTCCACTCGTAATGCTTGGACATGCTCTCATCCTCGTAACTGAGGCCAATCAGCGTCCCGCCTCCCAGGGCGAATTCCGGGGTGATCATGTACTCCAGCGGGTCCGCGAGGCTCACGGCCTGCTGGATGCCGCAACTGATGTCGAATTGGTAGCCGAGGATGCGGTTGTGCGGGTTGAGCACCTCCACATCGAAGAAGCCTTGGGCCCAATTCACCTCGCCGAGGCGGAACCACACGCTGTCGAACGGATTCACGATGTGCGGCGCCGGGAACTGGCACTTGTCATGGAATCCGCTACTGTCGGGATGCTCGTGGGCGATGTCCCAGTACTGGCACTGGGCCATGAGGGCGGCATCGGAGACCGTCAGCTCGCCATCCTGGTCCAGGTCGTTGCATGCCATGGCTTCGAGGTCGTTGCCGAGGATGCCATCGACATAGGCCTCCGCATCGGTCAGATCCTGGTCAGCATCGCCGTCGAGGTCGCCCATCAGGGCCGTGCCCCCGCAGTCCCCGTTGCAGTCCATCTGGGCCGTGCCGTAGGCTTCCCCGTTGCAGTCGACGATCTGGGGGCAATCATCCCACACCGTCACGGCGAGTTCACCGGAAGAACGGTCCATGTCGATGCAGACCACGCCCCAGTTGTTCTCATAGTTGTTCTCGTGGCGGCCGAGGGCGTCGGGATCGTAGTCCCAGTTGACCCGCACCACGAGGTGGTAGACCCCATCGGGAATGCCCGTCACGTCAATCCACTGGCAGGACAGGCCCGCCCCGTAGATGTCGCCGCAGTGGGCCGAGATGCCCATGTTGCTGCAGCCATAGGTGAACGTGCCGCCATCGCTGCACTCGAGGTCCATCACGCAGAAGCCATTCTTGAAGCCGATGGGCAGCATCTGGCCGTCCATGGTGAAGAGGTCATACTTGGCGTAGCCCTTGTAGTGCCAGTGGTTGTGACAATCGCCCCACTCGAACTGCTGGGTGGAATCCGTCTGGGCCGTCGTGCCGATGTAGTAGTCGATGTCCCCGATGTTCTTGATGTGGGTCGTGAAGCGGACGAGCTCACGCTCTCCGTAGCCATTGAGGCAGCCCTCGACGATGTAGCAATTGTTCTCGTCGACCATCATCGTCTCAGCCTGAAGGCTGTTTTCGATGGCGCTCTCGACGACCATCAGGTCCGGCCCGGTGCACAGAGGGTCACCCGGGTAGATGCAGCTGCCATTGTCCACCTCGGCGGCGGGGTTGTAGTTGCAGGCCGTCTCGTCGGTGCATCCCTCGGCCGGGCCACCGTATTCCAGAGTCCAATCGAAGCCGCCACAGTCCCCGGCCAGGTTGGCAAAGCGCACCCAGTAGGTCACCCCGGCCTCAAGCAACACGTAAAGCTGGGCACTCTCCTCATTGTCTTCGCAACTGCCTTGGTTGTCGTCGTAGTAGATCGACCCCTCGTTGGTGTCGTCGAAGTTGTTCATGTTGCAGTAGTCGTAGATCCACAGCCGCGTGTCGCAGCCCGAACCGCAACTCGACAAGGCGTACATGCCATTGTCCGCGGGCGTGAACGTCCACCACTCCACATTGCCGGAGGCCTCCACGGTCAGCGCATCGTCTCCCAGCTCCAGTCCGATGGCCTCATTGCACGTCCAGCCCGGCGGGCAGTCGATGGCGTGGCTCTGACCGTAGCCATAGTTGCCGCTTCCCTGCACCAGCTGCTCTCCATCGAGCCAGACTTGGTAAAACGCGTCACCCACCAAGCCGTCGCCATATGTGTCGTTCATCGTGAAGACCATGCAGGGCTCCCAATCCACGCTGTCGACGCAGAAGGTGAACAGCGTGTCATCGGCATTGGCCACATTGGCCTCGAGGAGCAGGTCCCCGTCTCCATTGGTCAGTTCCCAGCTCATTTCATACGGCCAGGCATCGGGTTGGATGACGACGGTGAAGGTGTGTTGGCCCTCACAATCCTGGGCCAGAATGCTGGAGGAAAACAACAGGGCGAACGCGAGGAGTACAGTGCGCATGAAGGGTGTCTTGGTGGCAGGTGATGCAGTCACAACGGATTGAATCCGACTGTGGTTGCCTGCACAAGGTAGCCCGATTCCAGCACCTCGATGCGACCCGGACCGTGTGCTATTTTTGCCCCTGAGCAAATCAGGACACCATGGGACACGACCACGACCACCACGACCACTCCGAAGCCGAACAGAACGAGATCGGCGGACCGGTTGTCTTCGCCCTCTTCCTCTTCGCGATTGTCATCACGGCGATCTATTTCCTGAGCTGAGGACCCCTCAGGCTCAGTTTCCGCCTTCCATCCGTCGGCGGCGCTCCTGCAGCTTCTCGAGTGAGCGGCGGCGGAATTCCTCGCGGAGTTCGCCCTCGTCCTGCTCATATCCCCTTCCGATGCCCGTTCCCGGGCCAAAGGGCCGCCAATCCGGCGACAGGTTGTCCGGATCCCGCTCGGTCAAAGTCATCTCCTGCACCAGATGGGTGGCCCCGGCATAGACGTCAGTGACCCAAAGGACATAGCGGATGTCCACCATGATGTTCCGGCACCGGTCTGCATCGAACCGCACATCGCTCATCGTGCTCTCCCAGGTCCGGTCGAAATTGAGGCCGACCAGGTCCCCGGTGGCATTGATTGCGGGTGATCCTGAGTTGCCTCCGGTGGTGTGGTTTGACCCGAGGAAACACACCCTCAGGTTGCCCTCAGCATCGGCGTAGGGACCGTATTCCTTTCGGCGCAACTGGTCCACCAGGCCCTCCGGCAGGTCGAATTCGGCGTCTCCCGGCACATACTTGTCCAAGACACCTTTGGCCGTCGTGAACGGCTTGTAGGTCACGGCATCCCGGGGCTCGCTCCCCTCCATCCGGCCGAAGGTCAAGCGCAACGTGCTGTTGGCGTCGGGCCAAAAGGTGCTGTCGGGGTAAACCTCCTGAAGGCCGCGCAGGTAGCGTCCCATGTCGTCGTCCAGTGCCCCCATCCGCTTGCCGTACTCGCCGCGGACCTGCACCCAATAGCTGTCCGACGTCTCCTTGGCCCAGCGCAGGACGGCATCGCCGGATTCCTTCTTCAACGCCTTGCGGTTCCCCTCACGGAGGAGCGCCATGAACGCCTCGCCGTCATCGAGGATCGACCCCTCATAGAGATCCTCCGCAATGGCCCGGGCATCGGCTCCCATGGTCCACGCTTCGGTGGCCACTGCCGGGGCAAAGCCCTCGGGCATGGCGGCCATGTACAGGGGGAACACCGCGGCGAAGACCTTGCGGTCCACGTCGGCATTGTAGTCCGCATAAAAGCCCTCGGCCTGGGCCAACACCTCGGCGGCGCGGGCATCGAATGTGCTGTCGGACACCGACTTGTCGGCGGCCATGGCCAGGATGTCCCCCACCCCGTCAGCCCAGCGCAACAGCTCGGGCCCGTAGTAGAACCACTCGATGAACAAGGACCGCGCCTCGAGATACGGACGCAGGGCATCGAAATCCTTGCCCAAGTCGCCCACCACGGTCGTATACTCGTCCAGTCCGAGACGCACCACTTTACGGGCAAAGGCCAGCTGGGCCTGTTGCTTCTCGGCCACGGTGCCGAAGTCGATGAGCCCCTCGTTCTGGCCAATCCACTTCTTCCACGCATTGGCAATGCGGCTCTGCTTGGCTGCATAGGCAATCCTCGTGGCGTCATCCGCGCGCATGGCCGCGTTGATGACCTCAAGACTGGCCGTGCGCATGCCGATTCGGGTGGGATTGAGCACGTCAATCAGGTGCTCCACCTGGGCGGCGGGGATGTACCGCTCCGTGCGGCCCGGGAACCCGAACACCATGGTGAAGTCGCCTTCTTCCACACCGTGCATCGACACGGGAAGGTGGTGGGCCGGGGTAAAGGGCACATTGTCCACGCTGGGTTCGGCCGGCGACCCATCCGGAGCGCTGTAGATGCGGAACAGTGAGAAGTCGCCGGTGTGCCGGGGCCACACCCAGTTGTCGGTGTCCCCACCGTATTTGCCGATCGCGCTGGGCGGTGCCCCCACGAGGCGGACGTCGGTGTAGGTCTTGGTGACGATGAGGAATTGCTGGTTGCCGTACAGGAAATCTCGGACGACGGCCTCGTGTCCTGTGCCCTCAGTGGCCGAGGCGGCGAGGCGCTCGCGCAGGGCCTTTTCCTCGTCCGGTCCAATGGCCCGGGCCGCCTGCACCGAATCCGTGACGTCCTCGATTCGCACGATGAACATCGCGGTCAGTCCGGGATTCATGAGTTCCTCGTCCTTGGACATGGCCCAGAACCCATCCTTGAGGATGTCCCGCTCCATGCTGCTGTGCGACTGGATCTGGCCGTACCCGCAGTGGTGGTTGGTCAGCAGGAGCCCTTCACCGGAAATCAAGCTCGCCGTGCACCCCCCACCAAATTGGACGATGGCGTCCTTCAGGGAGCTGCGGTTGATGCTGTAGATGTCCTCGGCGGTGAGCTTGAGCCCCATGTCCTGCATGTCCCCCTCCACAGCCTGAAGCAGGGCAGGAATCCACATGCCCTCCGTGGCACGGGTGGAAATGGGAGAAAGAGTCAGAATGAGGGCGAACAGAGCGGCCGTCAGGGCCGACAGATTGGACGTCGGGTTCATGCCCGGAAAATACGGGTCAAACCCCGTCCATCAGGACCAGGTGTCGACGGCCGCGAGCACCCGGGCCAGGTCCGCCTCCCCGAAATCGAGGTGGGTCACCCAGCGCACCTTGTCCGGCCCAAAGGCCGAGCACAGGACGCCGTGGGAGGCGAAGTGCTCCACCATCTCCCCTGCGGCCCGGCCCTCAGGCAGAGAGGCAATGACGATGTTGGTCTCCACCGAAGCCACAGACGCGACCGCTCCGTTGGCCTCGAGGCGCTCACCGATGGCGGCAGCGCGACGGTGGTCTTCTTCCAGACGATCGAAGTGGTGCTCGATGGCATGCAGTCCGGCCGCGGCCAAAATGCCCACTTGGCGCATGCCGCCGCCCATCACCTTCCTAGACCGGTGGGCTTCCTCGATGAAAGCCCGGCTTCCGAGCAGAACGGATCCCACCGGGGTTCCGAGTCCCTTCGAGAGACACAGGGAAATGCTGTCGAACCGGCGCCCGTAGCGGGTCCAATCCTCGCCGGTGGCCCTCAGGGCATTCCACGCCCTGGCCCCATCGAGATGAAACGGCAATCCGAGGTCCCGACAGGCCGCCGATCCGGCCTCGAGGTCCGCCTGCGCCTGGACGGCCCCGCCTCCCTTGTTCACCGTGTCCTCGACGCACACAAGGGCGGTCCGCGCAAAGTGGCTGTCTGCGGGATTCACCTCAGAACGGATGGTCTCCGCCGGCATGGCCCCGCGCGGGGCGTGGACGAGGCGGACGCTCGCGCCGCTGTTGCGTGCGATGCCACCGCCCTCGTAGTTGTAGATGTGGCTCAGCCGGTGACAGACCACCTCATCGCCCGGCTGGGTGTGGACGTTGATGGCCATCTGGTTGGCCATGGTCCCCGACGGACAGAACAGCCCGGCCTCATGACCAAACCGCTCGGCCAGCACATCCTGCAGTCGGTTGACCGTGGGGTCTTCACCGTAGACGTCGTCGCCGGTCGGGGCGGCCATCATGGCGGCGAGCATCGCCTCCGTGGGCCGCGTGACCGTGTCGCTTCTTAAATCGATGGACGACATGCCGCTCAGTTTCGGATGAGCCGCAGGGCCCGTCCCTCCTCGGTCAATTCCAGCAGATAGGTGCCCGTGGCCATCCCTTCCGTGGACAGCATCAGCGGCTCTCCCGCTCCCGTCTCGACATGGACTCCCGAGCGGATGGCCCGGCCGAGGGCATCGCGCAGGATCCAGGCGTGTTCGACCGTGGCCCCGGTGGACCCCCAGCGGATGGCCCAGGCCGCGCCATCTCCGGCGGGGTTGGGAAGAACCTGTGGTCCGACCGGCCCTCCGTCGGCCTCTTCGATACCGGTGGTGCAGTCGAACACCGTGACGAAAATGGCGTCCGCATGGCTGCATCCGAATTCGTTTGACGCCTCGACGGTGATTGGATAGGTTCCGGGTCCGAGGTCCGCACCATTCACGATGATGAACTGGTCCACGCTCCCATTGCTCCAGAGGTAATCCAGTCCGGCCGGCGCACTCAGCACGAGCTGGTCGTCTTCACAGATGGTCGTGTCCGGGCCGAGGGAGAAGGAAAAGGCGTCATCCTCCGCGGCCAGGCTGAAGGACAGTTCGGCCGTGCAGCCGTTGTCATCCTCGAGGACCACAGCGTAGTCGCCCTCGGCCAGACCTTGCACGATTTCGCCGGTTCCGATGTCTCCGAAGAGGCCGGACCAGACAATGTCATAGGGCTGGGTCCCTCCACTCGCCCCGAGGTAGGCTTCGCCGTTGGGCAATTCGGGACATCCTGGATGGACCAGCTCGATGTCGAGGACGATGGGGTCCGGCTCGGTCAGGGTCACGGTGTGGGTCAGGGTGTTGCCGCAGCTCGTCACGATGGCGGCGGAATACGTTCCGGAACCCAATCCGGAGATCTGTTGCCCGGACGCCGAGAATCCATCCGGCCCCACCCAAGCGGCCGAATAATCACCTCCTGTCCCCGTGATGTTCAGGACGATCGTGCCGTTCGGGTCCTGCTCCTTGCCGAGGGCACAGGCCAATCCGCCCGTGCTGGACGTCACTTGAGGTCCGTCTTCCACACTTTCGATGAGGACGCCGGCCTGGCCCCGGGCATTGTTCCACCCGTCGACTTGAATGAGGTAGGTCTCGCCGGCATCGAGGCAGCCGGACCACATGGCACTGGCATAGTAGGCCCCGGGACCACAGCCACCCGGGAGGTCATCGTTGGCCGCCACAAGCGTGTAGGTGGCGAAGTCACCGCAGTCCTCCGCCTTCCACAGGGCGATCTGGGTGTCGAAATCGGTGGAGTCCGTGCAGGCCGTGATCCAGCAGTTGCCTTCGGTCGCGGTGAACGTCAGCCAGGCCGAACCGGTGACCCCGGTCTCGCACCATCCTCCATTGATCTGGCAGGAATAGACTCCCGGAAAATTGGGTGCTCCCGGCTCGCCATACGCGGCCGAGCAGCTGTCATTGGACACGATGACCATCGCGCCATCGACTTCAATCTCTGCAGCGCCACACGGCGAATCGTAGGCCGGCCCCGACATCTCGAACGGATCAAAGGTCCACTCGTTGCCCGTTCCGGTGCCCTGCCAGGCGTGGTTCAACACCCCGCCGGCATAGACCTCGAAGTAGGTCCCACCGTCTCCATAGCTGTCCACATGGTGGAGGGTCAAGGCCTCTCCCGGCGTTCCACACAACGTGTCGGTGATGAAGGACGAGTTGGAGGCATAGGCTCCTTCCGGCGCTCCGTCGATGCCATCCCCGTCGCATCCGACGCCGAGGGCATTGCCTCCCCAAAACAGCGTGTTGGTGCCACAAGCATCGCCTTCGGGTGTCAACTCCCAATACAGTTCGTACCCCCAGGCATCGGTGTGGAGGTGGAGGGCAAACGGTTGCTGCCCATCCGGACAGTCCTGCGAGAGCATGGGAACCGCGGCACAGAGGGCCCATGCGGCAGCGACAAGGCGATTCAGGTTCATGGAGCCAAAATAGGGTTCCCCGCCCGGCTCAGCCTTGATGTAGATTTGCGGCCCCATGCGCGTCCTGCTCTCCCCCGCCAAGACCTTTCGCAAGGAGTCCCCGGCCCCCGCTGCCGGCGCCAGCCAACCCCAGTTCCTCGAGGAGGCCACCCGCATCATGGAGGTGCTCCGCACGCTGGAGCCGAAGACGCTCAGCGGCCTGATGGACATCAGTCCCGCCCTCGCCGAGGAGACGGCTGGCCGCCACCTCGAGTGGGCTCCCCCCTTCCACCCCGGAAACAGCATGCTCGCCGTCCTCGCTTTTCATGGCGAGGTGTATCGCGCCATGGGCGCGGACCGTTGGAATGCGACCGACCTCGACTTCGCCCAGGGGTCGCTCCGCATCCTCAGCGGACTGTATGGCCTGCTGAAGCCGCTGGACCTCATCCAGCCGTACCGCCTGGAAATGGGCCTGCGTTGGTCCCCGACTGGAAAGGGCAACCTGTACGGTCATTGGGGGGACACGTTAGCGGACGCCTTGGCCGAGGATGCCGCGGGCACTCCCATCGTCAACCTCGCCAGTCAGGAATACGCCAAAGCCGTGAGGTTGGCCGGTCTTCCTGGCCCCGTGGTCCACTGTCACTTCAAGGAGGAGCGCGATACCGGATTCAAGATGATTGGCACCTACGCCAAGCATGCGCGAGGGCTCATGGCCAAGTTCATCGTCCAAGAGCGGCTCGAGACCATCGACGGTCTGAAGGCGTTCTCCGAAGAGGGCTATCATTTCAACCCGCATCTGTCCAACGACACCGATTGGACCTTCACGCGTCCCTCCAACCCCACCTCATGAAACACCCCATCACCCCCACCCTGCTCATCGCGGCCCTCGCCCTCCTTCCCTTCGGATGGACCGGCTGTGCCGTCAACGGACAGAACACCCCCACCCCCAACATGGAAAACCAGAATGACTCCCTGAGCTACGCCCTCGGCGTGCTGTTCGCCACCAATGTGACCAGCCAAGGCATCAAGGATTACGTGCCTGCCCAAATCGCACAGGCCTTCGCCGACGTCCAGTCCGGCAATGCGGCCATGACCCCAGAGCAGGCCAACGAGCTCGTCCGCACCACGATGCAGGCCAAGGAAGCCGCCGCTGGAGAGGAGAACCTCAAGGCCGGCCAGGACTTCCTCGCGGCCAACAAGTCCGAGGACGGCGTCATCGAGACGGCCAGCGGCCTCCAGTACCGCGTGGACCGGGAAGGTGACGGCGACAGCCCCGACGCCAACGACCGCGTCACCGTCCACTACCACGGCACGTTGATCGACGGCACGGTCTTCGACAGCAGCTATGACCGCGGCCAGCCGGCCACTTTTGGCCTCAACCAGGTCATCTCGGGCTGGACGGAAGGCCTGCAGACCATGAAGAAGGGCGGACAAACCACGTTCTACATCCCCTCCAACCTCGCCTATGGCCCCCGCGCCACGGGTGACGTGATCGGCGCCAACTCGACGCTGATCTTCAAGGTCGAACTCCTCGAAGTCGAAAACGTGGACTGAACCTCTTTGTGAATAACCAGAACAGCGCGCGGGGCCCTTCGGGGCCCCGTGTCGTTTATCGGCCTCTGTAACGACAGATTACAAGGGATTATACGCGCGCCCCAACTGTTTGAAAAACAGCGGATAGACAAATTATAGAGGAAAAATGCAACCTCAACTTGAGGCCTGCAGTAAGGGAATCAAATCCCCGTCTTCATGTCCACCGCGCGCTGTCTCTCCGCATCCCTGTTCCTCCTGCTTCTCGTGTCCCCTTGGGGCTCCACATCCGCGCAGGGCGATCGATGTGCGACCGAGACCATTCTCGAGGCTCGACTGACTGAAGACACCGCCTACGCCCGGAGCTTTTTCGCCGTGGAATCCGCCTTGCGCGACATGGCCTCGACTTCCTTCCGAACGAGCACGGAATACACCCTGCCTGTCGTGGTCCACATCCTCCATCACGGCGAAGCCGTGGGCGTGGAGAACAACTTGTCCGACGCCCAGATCCATGGCGCAATCGAAGCTCTGAACGCGGATTTTCGCGGCGATTATGGTGGATCGGACATCGACATTGAATTCGAGTTGGCCAGTCGAGATCCTGACGGGAATCCCAGTACTGGAATCGTTCGGGTCAACGCCGTGGAGAACATTCCCGAATACGGGGATGAAGGGCTCGTGACGGGGGACAACCTCCACCCATCCTCAGAAAACGAGGTCAAGGCGCTGAGCCACTGGCCCACTGCAGACTACATCAACATCTGGGTGGTCTCGGGCCTCAATGGAGGCATGTCTCCCCTGGGGTTCGCCTATCTCCCTCCTGTGAGCGGATTCTATGACGGCATCGTCCTGCACCGCCGGGTGTTCGGAATTGGAGAGGAATATGATCTCCTGAACAACTACGACCTCAACAAGTCCCTGACCCACGAGATGGGCCATTACCTCGGTCTCTATCACACCTTCCGGCTGACCAATGGCTGTGCGGAGGAATCCAATTGCAACGCCCAGGGCGATCAGATCTGCGATACGCCTCCCACCACGGGAAGTGCAGGATGCAGCGCCTTGGACTGTCCGGAGACGATGGTGGAGAACTACATGGATTATGGCTATGACCAATGCGTGCATGCCTTCACGGAAGGACAAAGAAGCCGCATGCGCTCCGCCCTCCTCGACCACCGGGAGTCCCTTCTCGTGAGCCAAGGCACCGTCCCCGTGGTCGCCCAGGACGCCGGTGTCGCCTCCATTCAGGGATTGGCGCCGGTCGGCTGCAATGCCACCCACGAGGTCGAGGTCTCCTTGCAGAATTTCGGAACCGAGGTCATGACCGAGGCGACCCTTCACTTTTCCCTGGACGGGGGGCTTCCGCTGGCCGTTGGCTGGTCCGGCGAACTGGAAGCTGGCATGAGCACGCTGGTTCCCCTTCCCGCACTCGCTGCGGGCCAAGGGACACACACATTGTCCGTTTGGTCTTCCATGACCGTCGATGACTATGCGCAGAATGACACGTTGACCATGGACTTTGATGTGGTGCCCGGCACGTGGTTGTCCATGGAAATCCAGTTTGACTTTCTGCCCCACGGGATCAGCTGGGCCGTGGAGCACAACGACCTGGGCTTGGTCGTGCTCGAAGGCAGCGACTATTTCAATGATGAATATGCGAGCGAATTCATTGAAATCGAGGGGTGCGCCTCGGACGGGTGCTATACCCTGACCGTGGAGGATCTCTTCGGGAACGGCATGCATTACTCCCCACCGGGATGGTACTCTCTCTCGGATTCGGATGGCAATATTCTCGGCGAAGGGTCGGGCAACTTCGGTGCTGAACAGACCCATGGGTTCTGCGTCCAAGGATCCTCGGTCGAACCGTGTGTCGATGTCGATGGCAATGGCGTGTGCGATGAAGCCGAGGGTGAACTCCAAGTCACCATACTCGGCTGCACTGACCCGCTAAGCTGCACGTTTGATGCCGAAGCCAACACCGATGACGGAAGCTGTGACTACCTCGATGCGCTCGGTGATTGTGGGGGTGATTGTGAGGCAGACGATGACGGGGACGGAATCTGCGATTCCGAGGAAGTTCCCGGCTGCACCGACGAGACGGCATGCAATTATGACGCTGGAGCCACGGAAGAGGATGGCAACTGCGACTATGCGGCCGCCGGGTACGACTGCGACGGCAATCCACTGGTGAGTTCAGTGGGGAATCTCGAGGCGGGACCAACCCTTTCTGCCTTCCCGAACCCCAGTGTGGGTGGCGTCTTCCAAATTGGAGGATTCCCCGGGCCAGGTCCGCACCCCTTGACCATCCTGGATTTGAACGGACGCCTCGTCCACGCAGAACGCGCAGAGGCAATGTCCACTGCAGCAGGATGGACCCTGCAACCGAACATCATCCTGAAGGCCGGAGCCTACCTGATCCGGGTTGGTGATGCCCGAGCGTCCCAAACGGTCCGCGTTCTCGTGAACTGACCCTGTTCTTCCTGGACAAGGGGCTCAACCTTCTCTGAGTTCGGCCATGATTTGGTCCCGGAGTGACACGAGCCCCGCTGCGCCGCGGAGCAGGAGGGGCCAATGGGTGCTCTCCCAGGAAATGCGGCGGCGACATTGGCCTCCTTCGATGAACTCTTCAATGTGCAAGCGGTGACGGCCCCATGTGCCCGTGACGTCGATGACCTGTTTGCCGATTTCGGCTCCCGTCGTCTGTAGGGACATCTCACCAATGGACACAGGGAGAGGCTCTGTCTTGAGTGGTGCCGAAAACCGATCTGATGGACGGCAGGCCTGCTCCAAGTGGAAGGACAGACTCTCTGGAGCCGCCAGACAGAGCAACAGGTAGGCCGTCGAAACCGCTGCCGCCACCAGAAGAAAGAGTCGAAGATGTCCCATGACTCAACGTGGACAGGCGGGCACCTCCCGGATCTTGCCGATGGTCGGATCCCGGCGCCGCAGGAGAACGACGGCGATGTATTCACTCAGCAGCCCCCAGCCGTAGGAGGTCAATTGAATGCGGGCCGCCCGAGGCACAAGCCACGCCACACGCAAAGACCGCGTATCCGCCCATCCAGAGACGAGCAAGGCCAGATGCCACAGAGCATAGGGCAAGGCAGGCAAGGCGGAAGCTGGAACGCTCCACCCCATGCCGAAATGCAAGCACAGGGAGAGGGGCACAACAGCCAGGAGATAGAGCAGAAACAGGCTGGGCATCCAATGGATGGGCCGGATGGCACCTGGACAGAATTTACGGATGTTGACCCGTGCTGTTCCAAAGAACCGGACCTGTTTCCTGAATTGCGCGAAATCCGTCCTCCGCTTGTGGTAGACGTGAGCTTCGGGAATGAGCACACTGTGCAATCCATGCTCAATGAGGCGCATGGAGAATTCAATGTCCTCCCCCTTTACGCTGATTCGGTATCCCCCGCTCACCTCCCACGCCTTGCGCGAGATTCCCATGTTGAACGAACGGGGGTGGTATTGCCCCACGTTTCGGGCCCCGCCCCGAATGCCCCCTGTAGTCAAAGGAGACGTCATCGCGTGGCTGATCGCCTTCTGCAGTGGCGTAAACGAAGGATGCGCTGCATCGGGTCCCCCGTAGACCTCGACCTCCGGGTGGGCGCGCAGGTGCGCTTCCACCACCTCGAAGTAGGTCTGGGGAATGAGGCAGTCTGAATCAAAGACCACGAACCAATCGCCTCGGGCCCGCTCGAAACCGTAATTCCGGGTGAAGCCCTGACGCGAATTCTCCTTCCAGAAGTACCGGACGTCCAATCGATCCGAAAAGCCCTCAACGATCGCGCGAGCATCCCGCTCGCTCCCATCCTCCACCACGAGCACCTCAAAGTCCTGAAAAGTCTGCTCGACGAGGCTTTCCAACAGCTCCCGGATTTCCTCCGGGCGATTGTAAAGGGGAACGATGACGGAAAAGCGCACGCCCGAAAATACAATGGGCAACGGCCGCCCCACCCTTGCCCTTCCTGCTGCGCCCTCCCTGTATCTTGGGGCCGTGATCACCCAAGACGCCCCCATCTTCGGCCTGCTCCTTGCGTGCCTGGCCCTCGTGTTCCATACGGCCAGGTTGCCGCAGTTCGCGAAGTTCTATCGCATTGTCCCGGCCTTGCTCATGGCCTATTTCCTGCCGGCCATCCTCAACTCCACCGGAATCATCGAGGCGGGTGAAGGCAGCAACCTGTATTACGTGGCCAGCCGCTATCTGCTGCCCGCGAGCCTGCTCATGTTCTGCCTGTCCATCGACATCAAGGGAATCCTGAACCTCGGTCCCAAGGCGCTCATCATGTTCTTCGCTGCCACGCTGGGCATCGTCGTGGGGGGACCGGTGGCCCTGTGGCTGGTCAGCCAAATCCGCCCCGATGTCCTGGGCGGAGACGCCCCCGATGCCCTGTGGCGGGGCCTCTCCACGATTGCCGGCAGCTGGATCGGCGGCGGAGCCAACCAGACTGCCCTCAAGGAGATTGCACAGGCTCAGGACGATCAATTCAGCGTCATGATCATCGTCGACGTGTTCGTGGCCAACCTCTGGATGCCATTCCTTTTGATCGGTGCCGGCGTCAGTGCCGCCATCGACAAGAGGCTCAAGGCAGACGCTTCTGCGGTCGACGCCCTCAAGCAGAAGGTGGAGGACTACCAGCAAAGCATCGCGCGCATCCCCTCGTTCAACGACCTCATGGTCCTCTTCGGGGTGATCTTTCTCATGGTGGGCCTGGCCCATTTTGCCGGGGATGGCATCAGCCAGGGCATCGGGAATGCCTTCGACTCCGCCCTGGAGCGCAATCCCGACTCTCCAGTGCGCTTCCTGAGTTCGCTGACGAGCCACTTCTTCTGGCTCGTCTTCCTGTCCACCGGCTTCGGGGTGGCGTTGAGCTTTACCCCCATGAAGACCTATGAGGGGGCCGGAGCCAGCAAGATGGCCAGCGTCTTCCTCTACATCCTCGTCGCCACCATCGGGGCCAAGATGGACATCGGAGAATTGGTTCACTCCTGGGAACGCTACTGGCCCGTGATCGTAATCGGACTCCTTTGGATGCTGGTCCACGTGATGATCTTGCTTGCCGTGGCCAAACTCATCCGGGCGCCCTTCTTCTTCGTTGCGGTCGGAAGCCAAGCCAATGTAGGCGGAGCGGCGAGTGCTCCCATCGTCGCGAGTGCCTTCAGCCCGGCGCTCGCTCCGGTCGGGGTGCTGCTCGCCGTGTTGGGCTATGCCGTCGGCACTGTAGCCGCCGTCGTCTGCATGGAATTCATGCGGTACCTGAGTGGGGGTGGATGACGTCGATCGTCCGCCGCCGGTCGTTCAGATCCTTTTCGCGCACAACCATGTCTTTTCCGTGCCGCATTTGGTAGATGCGGTTTACGTCGCGAATGAACTGGGCCCGCTTGGACTCTGAAGACACCTCCTCCCCGAGGTCGAGGAACTGGTTCACTTCTTCTGTCGCAATGATGCGAGCTCAGGCCGCTCAGCCGTTGGAGAAGAAGGCCAACCGCAATGAAGTCGAGCATTCAACAGCGGCCATCCGTTTCAGAGGGTCTTGTGCCGGCCTGGAAATTACAGGTGTAGACAGCAGAAGGAAGGGCAACGTGATCCGTAGTACTCGACAAAGATGACTCCGACATCAAAAACGATGAGACAGAAATCTGTGATGTGCATCACAACGCAGTTTGCAACACAACACAAGCCCCCACCGATTTATTATTCAATCGCTTAACACATAACACAATTTCTTGCTCGATGCTCATCGCTCACCACTCCTGCTACGCACATCCACTGCCAGAGAATCATCGATTCCCCATGGAAAAGTATGTGATGCTCGCCGGCCAACTGGACCTGGAGGGCATCGGTGATGACCCAGAATGGCACTCCCCGGTGCCCATGGCCGCAAAAGACATCGTTCGCAGTCATTCATCCTCCTACTACACCCGCCTCCTCAACGGATCGTGGACCCGCGCCGAAGAACGTCGTTCGGGATTCACCTGGTCCCCGGAGTTGATCCGGAGGGAGTCCGTCATCATGCAGGGAACGTGGGCCTGCGCCCAGGTCGCAAGCCAAGGCGACGTTGGACTCAATATCGCCGGGGGTACCCATCACGCTTTTGCCGATCGGGCGGAAGGCTTCTGTCTCCTGAATGACCTCGCCCTCTCTGCCGACCTGTTGCTGTCCAACGGCATGGCCAAGCGTGTGCTCATCGTCGACCTGGACGTGCACCAGGGCAACGGCACAGCCGCAATGACCCGCGGCGACGATCGCATTTTCACCTTCAGCATGCACGGCGCGTCCAACTACCCATTCCACAAGGAAACCAGCACGTTGGATGTGCCGCTTCCAGATGGAACCGAAGACCCCCTCTATTTGGCCCTGCTCCAAGAGCACATGGACACCATCCTTGAGGACTTCAAGCCGAATGTGGTCCTGTACCAATGTGGGGTGGATGTTCTCGCCTCCGACAAACTGGGCAAGTTGTCCTTGACCATGGAAGGCTGTATGGAGCGGGACCGGCTTGTGCTCGAATCCTGCCGGAAACGGGACATTGGCGTCGCTTGCGCCATGGGTGGAGGCTATTCGAAGGATGTGAGCGTCATCGTCGAGGCCCACATGCAGACCTTCCGCCTCGCTCGTGAGCTTTGGAGTTAAGCTGCCACCGCATCAAAGCCAGTGGCCGGTGATGTCGGCCTTGGCCTTGAGATAAGCGGCATTGTCCTGATGCGCGCCCACCGAGACGGGGATTCGGTCCACCTCCAATCCTGCGATCTCCAGCGCCTTCACCTTCTCGGGATTGTTGGTCAGAAGCCCCACGGACTCGACGCCCAACTGCTTCAAGATGGCCACAGCCGCATCGTACTCTCTGGCATCCTCCGCATGTCCCCTAGCTACGTTGGCCTCGAACGTGTCCATCCCCTCATCCTGAAGATTGTAGGCGCGCAGCTTTTCAACGAGCCCGATGCCCCTCCCCTCCTGACGCAGGTAAATCAGGATGCCTCCGTGTTGTTTGAAATGGTCCAATGCGGCCACCAGTTGGGCCCCACAATCGCAGCGCCGACTGGCAAACACGTCGCCCGTCATGCATTCGCTGTGAATGCGGAGCGGCACCCGACCACCCTTGAGCTGTTCAAGGTCGCTGTACAAGACCACATGCGGGTAGCGATCCCCTTCTTCCCCATAGGCTGCCACCACGTACTCTCCCCACTTGCTCGGCAGACGGCTCTCAACCAACAGCTTCATGTCGCAAAAGTAGCGC
>JAYYEI010000065.1:0-2799 GCA_036159995.1 Bacteroidota bacterium | reverse complement strand
TCGAGCTGGTCGTTGATCCACTGTTCGGAGTCGATGACCTGCATGCTGCGTAGCTTTTCGATGGCTTCGAACCACGCCGGCTCGTGCTCACCGAGATCGTAGCTGAACTCGGGGAAGTTGCCGAGCAAGCGCTCGTGCTTGGCGACTAGGCGGTCGTACCGCTCCTGGAAATCGGGTAGGAAGATGTCGCCCACCCGGAGGCCGTTGCGGCCCGTCTTGTCCATGTAGGTCGGTCCGATGCCGCGTAGGGTGGAGCCGATTTTGTTCTTGCCCTTGTCCTGTTCGTTGGCAGCATCGAGCAAGCGGTGTGTCGGCAGAATCAGGTGGGCCTTGCGGGAGATGAGCAGACGCTCTCGCACATCGACCCCATGTTGGGACACCTCGGCGACCTCCCGTTGAAAGATGACCGGATCGATGACGACACCGTTGCCGATGAGGTTGAGCTTGCCTTCGCGGAACACCCCGCTGGGGATGGTGTGCAAGACGTGCTTCTGTCCATCGAACTCGAGCGTGTGACCGGCATTCGGGCCGCCCTGGAATCGGGCGATGATGTCGTACTGAGGGGTCAGCACGTCCACGATCTTGCCCTTTCCTTCATCGCCCCACTGGAGGCCCAACAAAACGTCGACTTTCATGTCTGTTGACTCAAGGGACAAAAATACGCGGGAACCCGCTCGCAGGGCGCCGAAACCCGAAGGTTCTCCACGGTGTTTCGTGGGCGCTCAGTCTTCTAAGCGATCGACGGTGGAGACGCCCGGAACGTCGCGGAGGCGGTCAAGGAGTTCGCCGAGATGTTCGGTGTCGTTGACCATTACTTCGATGCGGCCCTCGAAGGAGCCGGCGTTGGTCTCGAAACTCACCTTGCGCATGTCCACCGACATGTCAGCCGAGATGATGCCGGTGATGTGGTTGACGAGGCCGATGTCGTCCACACCGGAGAACAGAATCGTGGCCGTGGCCCGGGATTCGCTCCGCTCCTGTTGGCCAGCCCACCGTGCCTTCAGAACGCGGTAACCATACTTGGAAAGCAACTGCGTGGCATTGGGGCAGGCCGAGCGGTGAATCTTGATGCCGCCCGACACCGTCACGAAGCCGAAGACATCGTCGCCCGGAATGGGCCGGCAGCAAGCCGCCATCGTGTAGTCGAGCGACTGCTTGTCGACCCCGAGTACGAGGGTCTCGTCCTTCTTGGGGGCCTTCGAAACAGGGGCTTCCGCCTCAGGAGTAACCACCGGTTCAGGGGCCTTCCGCAGAAAATGCAGGCGACCGCCCCGGACCTCATGGTGCGGGAACTCGTCGAGGACCAGACGGCCATCCGCGAGGCGGACGAACATCTCCAGAGGGCTGTCCATCTTGACCCGCAGGGCAAGCGCCTCGATGTTGGCCTGTATGAAATCGATGCCGAGCATTTTGAATTGCTTGCGCAGGGCCGATTTGCCCTCGGCCGCCAACTTCTGCCGGTCCTCCCTCAGCGCCGCCCGGATCTTGGAACGAGCCGAGGCTGTGGCCACCATGTTGACCCAATCCTCCTTGGGCTTCTGCTTCCTGGACGTCAGAATCTCGACCTGGTCTCCGCTCTGCAGGACGTGCCCGATGGGGACCAGCTTCTTGTTGACCTTGGCGCCGATGCACTTCTGACCAACCTGCGTGTGGACACGGAAGGCGAAGTCCAGCGCGGTCGCGCCCTTGCCAAGGACAATCAGGTCGCCGTTGGGCGTGAAGACATAGACCTCCTCGTTGAACAGGTCCAGCTTGAGCTCATCGACAAACTCCAACGCGCTGTCCTCTCCCCCTTCGATGACCTCCCGAATCTGACCAATCCACTGGTCGAGTCGGCTGTCCGCCCGTTGACCCTTGTAACGCCAGTGCGCGGCATAGCCCTTTTCGGCGAGTTCATCCATCCGCTCGGAGCGGATCTGCACCTCCACCCATTTGCCGGTCGGCGACATGACGGTGGTGTGGAGGCTTTCATAGCCATTGGCCTTCGGAATCGAAATCCAGTCGCGCAGGCGGTCGGGGTTCGGCGGATAGAAATCCGTGACCACGCTGTACGTGCGCCACGCGTCGCTCTTCTCTTGCTCCGGCGGGGTGTCCAGGATGATGCGGATGGCGAAGATGTCGTAGATGTCCTCGAAGCTCACGCGTTGCTTCTGCATCTTGTTCCAGATGCTGGCAATGGACTTCGGCCGGCCCTTGATGGAGAACTTCAGCCCCTCCTTGTCCAAGGCTTCCTTGATCGGCGCTGCAAAAGAGTTGATGAACCGCGTCCGCACCGCCTTGGTCTTCCGCAACTTCTGCTCAATCTCGGCGTACTGCTCAGGCTGACGGTAGCGCAAGCTCAGATCTTCGAGCTCGCTTTTGATGGCATACAGGCCGAGGCGGTGGGCCAATGGCGCGTACATGAAGTCGGTCTCGCCGGCAATCTTCAGCTGCTTCTCGCGCTTCATCGAATCCAGCGTCCGCATGTTGTGCAGCCGGTCCGCGATCTTGATGAGGATGACCCGGATATCATTGCTCAGGGAGAGCAGCATCTTCCGGAAATTCTCGGCCTGCGCGCTCTGGGCCGCGTCGAAGATGCCGGAGATTTTGGTCAGGCCATCGATGATGATTCGTTCCCGCTTGCCAAACATCCGCTCGATGTCATCCAGCGTCACCCACGTGTCCTCCACCGTGTCGTGCAACAGGGCACACACGATGCTTGTCGTATCGAGCCCCATCTCCTCGGAACAGATGCGGGCCACGGCGACGGGATGGAAGATGTAGGCCTCTCCACTGCGGCGACGCATGTCCTTGTGCGCC
>JAYYEI010000064.1:0-19450 GCA_036159995.1 Bacteroidota bacterium | reverse complement strand
GGGGTGGCCTCGGATGACTTTATGGACGACGTGTATTCCATCACGATTCCCGAGTTCGATGCGGGAGCGTTGCTCGGCGTGGAGGCAGGAATGACTGTCCCTGTTTGGGGAGTCCGGCCCGGGCCGGATGGACTGCGCCATGATGTGGGAACGGCCTGCCGATGGCAGTGTCTTGATGTCCTCGGCCGGATGGTCGAGTCCGGGCGTGCTCCGGATGGACGGTTCGTTACCCGATCCGGGGGCGTAGTCCGAGTTTGGCGGGATGGCCAAAGCGCCCCGGAATCCCGTTGGTTTCCCGTGAATTAGTCCACATGAATCACGAAGCAACGAGGATTGTTCCTACTTCTGTTGAGCGTGTTTGAAACGTAATTTGCAGACGTTGCAACGCTTTGTTCCCTGACGGCGTAATCAAAGAGATGACACTCGATTCGGCACGCAAAAGATGGTTTGCCCATGGCACGACGGCCTTTCTCCTGTTCGGAGCTGGCATGTCTGTCGTGTTTGATGCGGCCTTTCGCCGCATGGCCGAAGCTCAATGGGAAATTTGGGTGGTGGAAGGCACTTTGGGTTTGTGCATGACCATGGCGGGATTGGCTTACTTCGGGAGCGCCGTGCGTTATCTCGTCCACATGGACCGCATTGCGGAGTATACCGATCGCCGTGCCCGCAGCCGGGCCCGGAAAGAGCGGAAACAGACTGAGTTGCAGATGCAGCAAAACGAAGAAGTCCGGCTCAAACCGGTTCGCATGGTGGGTGAGTGACCCAATGCGATTCACAATGAAAAAGGCGCCACTAGGCGCCTTTTTTGTTGGATGGATGTTGAGTCTAATCAGAGGTGGATGACCTCGTCGTATGCCGCGGCGGCGGCTTCCATCACCGCCTCGCTCAGCGTGGGGTGGGGGTGGACCGTCTTGATGATTTCGTGGCCGGTGGTCTCCAGCTTGCGGATGGCGACGATTTCAGCAATCATCTCGGTGACATTGGCTCCAATCATGTGCCCTCCGAGGAGTTCGCCATACTTGGCGTCGAAGATCAGCTTCACGAATCCGTCCTTGTGTCCGGCGGCGCTGGCCTTGCCTGAGGCACTGAATGGGAACTTGCCCACCTTGATGTCGATGCCTTCCTTCTTGCAGGCTTCCTCCGTCTTGCCGACGCTGGCCACCTCGGGGAAGCAGTACGTGCAGCCGGGAATGTTGCCATAGTCGAGCGGCTCGACGTCGTGGCCGGCGATTTTCTCGACGCAGAGGATGCCCTCTGCGCTGGCGACGTGGGCCAGGGCTGGCCCCGGGACGCAGTCGCCGATGGCGTAGTACCCGGGAATGTTGGTCTTGTAGAAGTCGTCGACGATGACCTTTCCCCGGTCGGCGGCGATGCCCACTTCTTCGAGGCCGATGCCGTCGATGTTGGACACGACGCCCACGGCACTCAGCACGACGTCCGCTTCTAGGGTTTCCTCGCCCTTCTTGGTTTTGACATGGACCTTGCAGCCGGAGCCTGAGGTGTCGACCCCGGTGACTTCGCTGGAGGTCATGATGTTGATGCCGGTCTTCTTGAAGCTGCGGGCGAGCTGCTTGCTCACTTCCTCATCTTCGACCGGGACGATGTTGGGCATGTACTCGACGATGGTGACGTCGGTGCCGATGGCATTGTAGAAGTAGGCGAATTCCACGCCGATGGCGCCGGATCCGACGACCACCATCTTCTTGGGCTGCTTGGCCATGGTCATGGCTTCGCGGTATCCAATGATCTTTTTGCCGTCCTGGGGTAGGTTGGGCAGCTGGCGGCTGCGCGCGCCCGTGGCGATGATGATGTGGTCGGCTTCCACAACCTGCTTTCCGCCGTCGGCATCGGTCACTTCCACCTTTCGGCCGGCGAGGAGCTTGCCGTCGCCCATGATCACGTCAATCTTGTTCTTCTTCATGAGGAACTGGACGCCCTTGGACATGCCGTCGGCCACCCCGCGGGAGCGGGAGACCATGCCGCCGAAGTCCACCTTGGGTTTGGACACCTTGATGCCGTAATCCTCGGCGTGCTCGATGTATTCGAAGACGTTGGCGCTCTTCAGGAGGGCCTTGGTGGGAATGCATCCCCAGTTGAGGCAGATGCCGCCGAGGGCTTCACGTTCCACGATGGCGACCTTCATTCCGAGTTGGGATGCGCGGATGGCGGTCACATATCCTCCGGGGCCACTGCCGAGAACCAGAATGTCGTACTTCATTTCTGTGCGTTTCGAAGGGCGAAAATAGGTGCCGTATCTTAGGGTTCATGCCCTCTGGCGAACCTTCTTTTCTGCTTTGCCCCCGGGTGGACCGTTTCCTGCGCGGTCTTGTCCTCCTGGGGGTATTCTGTGAACTCGAAATCGGGGTCCACGCTCAAGGGCTTGTGGTGGATCCTCCGGCCGGTCGGTCGGATGGCATCACGGTGTTGTCTCCTGACCGTGCCCACATTCAATTGAGAGCACCGGGCAAGGACCACGTCAACCTGCGCGGGGATTTCAATGATTGGCAGATCAGCACGAACTTCCTGATGAACCAGTCCACGGATGGCAACATCTGGTGGTTGGAGGTTGAGGGGCTGACCCCCGGGGCTTGGACCCGCTACCATTTCCTGATTGACGACACCGTTGAAGTGGCGGACCCATACGCTCCGCTCATTCTCGACCCGTGGAATGACGGCTACATCCCCGCCGCCAGTTTCCCCAACCGGCCGGCCCATCCATCCGCTCATGCCTTCTGGCCGGTCGGGGCTTTCCGGACCGTCGAGCCGGCGTTCGAGTGGACGGATGCGGCGTTCAGCAAGCCGGCACAGGACCGTTTGGTCATCTATGAGCTCCTCGTCCGGGATTGGGATGCGGCCCGGGATTTCGATGCGGTCGTGGAGCGGCTGGACCACCTGGAGTGGCTTGGCATCACGGCCATCGAGCTGATGCCAGTCAACGAATTTGATGGCAACATGAGTTGGGGTTACAACCCAGGACCTCGTTTCGCCGTGGACAAGGCGTATGGCACGGCGACCTCACTCAAGCGGCTCGTCAATGAAGCCCATGCCCGGGGCATCGCCGTCATCCTGGATGTGGTGCCCAACCACAGCTTCGGTCTGGATCCCATGCTGCGGATGTACCAGGACGCGGATGGAGGCGCGTCAGTCGCCAACCCCTGGTACAATGAGGACCAGGTCCACCCCTTCGGATTGGGCTTTGATTTCGACCATGGAGACCCGTGGACCCGGGAATTCTGGAAGCGCGTGCTGGATTTCTGGATTGAGGAATTCCATGTTGACGGATACCGCATTGATTTGTCCAAGGGCCTGACCCAGACCTACACGCTCGGCGATGTCGGCGCGTGGAACGGCTATGACCAGAGCCGGGTTGACATCCTGTTTGACTACGGCAATCACGTCTGGTACAACCACCCTGGCACCTACATGATTCTCGAGCACCTCGGTGACAACCCCGAGGAGACGGCCCTCGCCAATGGTGGGTTTCTGCTGTGGGGCAAGTCCACCAGCACCTTTGGGGAGGCGACGCTTGGCTATGGTGGCGACTTCAGTGCGGCGTCCTGGCAGGCCCGCGGATGGAATTGGCCCAACCTCATCGCCTACATCGAGAGCCATGACGAGCAGCGGCTCGCCCATGACTTGATGCTCTACGGCAACGCGAGCGGATCGTACGACACCAAGGTGCTCAGCACGGCGATGGACCGTTTGGCCATGGCCCACGCCTTTCTGTTTGCCCTGCCCGGGCCAAAGATGATGTACCAATGGGGAGAGTTCGGATACGACGTCTCCATTTTCGATTGTCTCAACGGCAACTTCGCGGAGAGCTGCAAACTGGATGAGAAGCCCGAACCGTGGGACAACAAGGCCCTTGAGCCGGAGCGTCAGGGCTTGGCGCGGAAGATGAAGAAGGTCTGTGAACTCAAGCAGTCCGAACCCGTGTTTGGGACCTACGATTACGGGATTGATTTCGGGGGCACTGGCAAGCGCCTCAACCTCTACAGCCCGGATCAGAATGTGGTCCTCTGTGGCAATTTCGATGTGGTTGGCTTCGACATGGTGCCGGGTTTTCCGCATACTGGGGTCTGGACCGATGCCATCAGCGGGAGCACGTTGGATGTGACCGACCTCGCGGCTCCATTCTATTTCGCCCCGGGACAATGGCACTTATGGCTCGACACCCCGGTGACCCCGGTGGATGACGATGAGCCCTTGGCCCTGACTTCGGCCTGCGCCGACGCCGGTGCCTTGAACTTCGGGGCGGACGGCCCCTGTGAATACACGGTGACCGTGTCGTTGGACGCCACGGACCTCCTGGCCGCTGGTGGAGTGTCGCCAGCTGGATTGCATGTCGCCGGATCCTTTCAGGGCTGGTCCCCATCGACCACGGACCTCGTCGATTCTGGCGATGGCGTGTGGTCGGCCAGCTTTACGGCCGCCGTCGGTGACCTCGTCGAGTTCAAGTTCATCAACGGAACCACCTGGAACGAGTCGGAGGACGTCCCGGTGGGCTGCGGGGGCGCCGATGGATTCGGCGGTCAGAACCGACAGTGGGTCATCACGGGCGCCGATGTGATCGGCCCTTACTGCTTCGGTGCGTGCGCGGCCTGTGCTTCCAACCTCGATTACCCGGGATGCACGGACCCGAACGCGCTGAATTTCGAGGCGGATGCGACACAGGAGGACGGTTCTTGCCAGTATTCGGTGGTGTTTCAGGTGGACGCTTCTGAATTGTCGCCGGCCCCCGGAACGGTGTATGTGGCCGGCAGCCACCAGGGTTGGAACCCCGGCGGCTCGCCCATGAACGATGCTGGCGACGGTCTCTGGGTGCTCCAGACCACGGTCACTGGTTCGGATTCGATCCAATTCAAGTATCTGTCGTCCCCCGATTGGACAGATGCGGAAGGCGTTCCGGCCGACTGCGGCGTCGAAAATGGCCTGGGCGGATTCAACCGCATTCTCGGGTTGGAGGGGGCCTTGACGACGGCGCCCGTGGTGTGCTTCTCCTCCTGTTCGGCCTGTGATGGTTCCGGAGGGGGAGACCCTGGAGACCCCATTGATCCGGTGGACGGCTCGGCATTCTGCGGTCCGGGAACCGTCTGGGATGACCAGTTGGAACTCTGTGTGGGTCTGGTGACCTGCGAGGAAGACATCGATGGAGATGGCCTTGTGGGGGTCTCCGATGTGCTCGCCCTCTTGTCCGAGTTCGGAACGGTCTGCCCCTGATTTCAAGGGAGCTCAAAAAGGAAAAGGCCCGCAATCGCGGGCCTTTTCCATTGGTTTGGTTCGGGTTCGTCCTCAGTGGACGATGAGCGGGCCGCGGAACACGCCATTCGGGCCAGTGCCCTTGACGAAGTAGGTTCCGGCGGCCCAGTGTCCGACCGCAATCGGCATGCGGTGCTGGCCAGCTGTCAGTTGGCCCTCATGCAGGACGGCGATCTCAGCGCCTCGGGCGTCGAGGACCGAAATGCGCACTTGACCGTCCATGAGAACGTCCAGGTCCATCCAGGTCATGTCACGGGCCGGCATCGGCGCGAGGGAGAAGGAAGCCAGCAGGTCGGTTTCGACCACGGCATTGGCCGTGGATCCGAACCGGAGCACGGGCAGGGTCTGTCCGGCCTGTCCCAGCTCTTCGCCTCCGTTCAGGTCGAGCAGGTCTCCAGAGACGTAGACGGTCCCTTCCACCCAGAGGCGGAAGGTGACTTCGGCGGGCTCTTCGAGCAGGATGGCCATCTGTGTTGCTGTGCTGCCGGCGTGCCCCACGACGGGACGGGCAGCCACACAGGTCTCGCCAACGAAGGCACCGATGTAGGCTTCACCCTCTACCGGCTGTTCGTCCAGCAAGATTTCAGCCGCCACGGCGGCGGCGAAGGGGGAGCGGACCACCGTCCACCCAGTCATCTGCTGTGCAGCATCGTCAGACCGGAGTCCGGCGATGGCCATACCCGGGCCGTCCTCAGGGGCGGCCTCAGGGTAGGTGAGGGTGGCCGATTCAAGCATCCGGACCCAGTAGGAACGGCCGGGCTCCATGTCGAGCAGGCTGTTAAATTCATTCGGGTTGGCCGGGTTCCAGACGGTGCCGTTCTGGCCGTCGATGACCGTTTCCACCACGCCGTCGATGGTGGCGAGGGCGTCTTCGACGGACATGGCTACCTGCGGGACGTAGCCGATGATGTTCCAACCTTCGTGGAGGTCGAGCGGGGTGGAAGCGGCATCGAGCGGCTCACCGGAGCTGGCCCACAGGCCGTCGGCATTTAGCTTGATCACGTAACCCGCCGCATCGGAGTGGGTCTGCAGGGAGTTGAACACGCTGGGGATGCCGGGGGTGTAGCTGCCGCCAAGGGCGAAGTCATCGTCTCCGAGCACCTTGAGCAGATCACCTCCGAGGGCGTCCTCGAAGAGGCTGCTGATGGCGTAGTTCTCCGGCATCACATTGGTGGAAACGTAATTCCAGCCTTCCATTGCAGAGACTTCAAGGGTCGTGGCGCTGCAGTTGGCATCGAACATCAGCGGGTCATCAAAGGAGCCGTACTCCCCGAAGGACATGGCGGTGAGACCGGCATCCATCGTGCAGGTGGTGCACTCGTCCTGGTTGAAGAAGAGGAAGTCCACCATCTCCTCGCCACCGGCGAGATAGACGGTCATGCTGACGTAGGTCGCACCATCGAAGTCGATGATGTCTCCGGTGCCGCGCAACTCGTCGCCAACGTAGGCAGCCACAGCATCCTCCATGTCCGCATTCTCCCCATCGACGGAGATCAGGGCGAGTACGGTGGCGACACTCGGGTAGGTGGTGGGTTCTCCCCATTCAGGACCGCAGGCGTAGTCGCAGCTTCCGTCATCGTCGGTGGCAGCAGGATCGTAGTTGTTGGCGGTCTCATCGGTGCAACCGGGGACCTCGTCGCCGTCGCATACTCCGTCGCCATCGGCGTCAGTGAGGCAGTTGCCGTCGCAGTCGAGGCCGTCCTCGGCATAGGTGCAGGAGCCATCGTCGTCGGTGGCCGCCATGTCGTAGTTGCAGGCCATGTCGTCGGTACAACCGGGCACCTCATCGTCATCGCAAATGCCGTCGCCATCGGCGTCGGCGAGGCAGTTTCCGTCGCAGTCGAGGCCGTCTTCGGCGTAGGTGCAGGACCCATTGTCGTCGGTGGCCGTCATGTCGTAGTTGCAGGCCATGCCATCGGTACAACCGGGCACCTCATCGTCATCGCAAATGCCGTCGCCATCGGCGTCGGCGAGGCAGTTTCCGTCGCAGTCGAGGCCGTCCTCGGCGAAGGTGCAGGAGCCGTCATCGTTGTTGGCCTCAGGGTCGTAATTGCAGGCCGATTCATCCGTACATCCATCCACCGCGGGAGCTCCACCGATGAAGAAGGTGTCTCGGAATTCATTCGAACCATCTCCATTGATGAAGAACTGGATGTAGAGCTGCCCATCGAGATCACCCGTTGTGGTGAATTGGCCCACGAGGACCTTGAGGTCTTCTCCGGCCACGCCGTTGGCATCGCCATTCAGGGCATACCAAGCGCCCCCGATGGGATCGTCAATGGCGATGTTTCCGCCGGGAAGGCCCCCACCAGTATCGAAATTGGTGAACCAAGGGTTGTCTGAAGCTTGGACGGTGCTGACGTTGGCTTCTCCAGCCAACGCATTGGGTGTTCCCGTCAGGCCGATGGTGACCCACGAGTCGTAGGCCAGGTCAGGATAGACAGGGAAGAGCAGGCTGTTGATGCCGTTCGGGACCCCCGCCCCGAGAGCGGCGTGGTAGAAGTCCGTGGTGGTGTTCACATAGGTGGGGTTGGTGGCATCGCCGGACACCGAGGAGACGAAGTCGTCGCTGTTTGCCGTGGTCGCGTAGACGTGTGTCGTGCTGTATCCGGTGAGGTCGGTGATGCCGAGGGCGCCGACGAGGAGGCCGATGTTTTCATTGACCACTTCGAGCTCGATGCCGTATTCCTGGGCATGGAGAGAAGGGGAACAGGGGAAGAGCAGCATCAGCGTGATGAGGGCTGAGGTCAGGCGGAATCGTGTGGGCATGGAATTCAGTTCTTGGATGGAAAATCCGGCATAATCCCTGAACCGGCATCGACGTCTACGAATTTCTCATGGACCCCAATGGACAGGTTTTGAACGATGCCCCCGAAAGCCGGTTCTGTCAGCCTGTGTGCTCATTGTGCGCACGTTATCTTCGCCGCCCATGCGCAACATTGTCCTCTTCGGCCCTCCCGGGGCAGGCAAAGGCACCCAGAGTGCCCTGCTCGTCGACCACTTCGGCTTCGTCCACCTGTCCACGGGTGACATTTTTCGCGCCAACATCAAGGGGCAGACTGAACTGGGCACGCTGGCCAAGTCCTACATGGACCAGGGCCAACTCGTGCCGGACGATGTGACAATCCGGATGTTGGAGGATTCGGCCAATGGCCACCCCGATGCCAATGGGTTCATCTTTGACGGGTTTCCCAGAACGACGGCCCAAGCCGAGGCACTGGACCGCTTCTTGCAGGGAAAGGGACAGTCCATTTCCGGTATGCTCGCGCTCGAGGTGGAAGAAGACGAACTCCGGGACCGGCTCGCCAAGCGGGCGGAGACAAGTGGACGGGCGGATGACGCCGACCCGGCCGTGATCCAGAAGCGAATCGACGTGTACAACGCCGAGACGGCGCCCGTCGCGGAGCATTACCGCGGCCAGGGCAAGTACCACGGCATCGCCGGCATGGGAACCATCGAGGACATCTTCGCCCGGCTTCGCGACGCCATCGACGGCCTCGCCTGAGCGGGCGGTCAGCCGGCCCCGACCCACCATGGCCAACGAGAATTTCGTCGACTACGTCAAGCTTTGTTGCCGCTCCGGAAAGGGGGGCGCGGGCAGCACGCACATGCACCGCGATCGGACGACCGCCAAGGGTGGGCCGGACGGTGGAGATGGCGGACGGGGTGGCCATGTGATCCTTCGGGGCAATGCCCAGCATTGGACTCTCCTTCACCTGAAGTACCGCAAGCATGTGCTCGCCGGCCATGGAGATCCTGGAAGTGGCAACCGGAAGCACGGAGCGGACGGACGGGATGAGTTCCTCGACGTGCCCATCGGGACTGTGGTCCGGGACGCCGAAACGCAGGAGGTGGTCGGAGAGATCACCGAGGACGGACAGGAGTGGGTGATGGTGCCCGGAGGCCGTGGAGGCCTGGGCAACGACCACTTCAAGTCGCCGACGAACCAAACTCCGCGCTACGCGCAGCCTGGCGAAGACGGTCAGGAGCTGTGGCGCATCCTTGAACTGAAGTTGCTCGCCGATGTCGGTCTGGTCGGGTTCCCCAACGCGGGCAAGTCCACGTTGCTCAGTGTGGTGAGTGCCGCCAAGCCCGAAATCGCCGATTACCCCTTCACCACTTTGCGCCCCAATCTGGGCATGGTGGCTTATCGGGGCTCACGGAGCTTCGTGATGGCGGACATTCCCGGGATCATCGAGGGCGCCCACGAGGGCAAGGGTTTGGGCCTGCGGTTCCTGCGCCACATCGAGCGCAATTCGGTGCTCCTTTTCATGGTGCCGGCCGATGCCGACGACATCCCTGAGGCGTACCGCATCTTGCTTGGGGAATTGGAACAATACAATCCCGGGCTCCTCGAGAAGGACCGGGTGCTGGCCATTTCCAAGTGCGACCTGCTCGACGCGGAGTTGCGGGAGGAAGTGAGTGCGACGATGGGCGACCTGCGCCACCACTATTTCAGTGCGGTGACGGGGGAGGGGGTCGACGGCTTGAAGGACCTGCTCTGGAAGGCCATCCAGGACGGTTCGGAGTGAGTCCGGCCTCATCGGTACTTTTGCGCGGCACCATCAACCCATGGGAACACGACTCGCGCTCGAAACCGGGGATGACCTCCGCAAGGTGGCCCTCCATGATTACCGATTGGCCTGCATCAGCCGTGAAGCCTCGTTGCTCGGCCGGAAGGAGGTCCTGACCGGCAAGGCCAAGTTCGGCATCTTCGGAGACGGCAAGGAGGTGGCCCAGTTGGCCCTCGCCCGCCAGTTTCGGCCCGGCGACTTCCGCAGTGGATACTACCGGGACCAGACGCTGATGATGGCTGCCGGCCTGTTGTCCGTCCAAGAGTATTTCGCCCAGCTCTACGCCGACACTGACGCCACCCGTGAGCCCATGACGGCGGGCCGTCAGATGAACGGCCATTTCGGCTCGGCCACGGTGGGACCGGATGGCCATTTCCTGAACCACACCAAGCAGCCCAACAGTTCCATTGACCTGTCGCCGACCGCGAGCCAGATGCCGCGCCTTTTGGGCCTGGCCCACGCGAGCAAGCATTACCGTGCCCTGGGCAAACAGATGAAGAAGGCCGGGTTCAAGACCAAGGGCTTCACGCAGGGCGGCAACGAGGTCGCCTTCGGCACCATCGGGGACGCCTCGACGTCGGAGGGGATGTTCTGGGAAACGATCAACGCGGCGGCTGTTCTCGGCGTGCCGCTGTGCATGAGCGTCTGGGACGATGGCTACGGCATCTCGGTCCCGAAGAAATTCCAGACGGCCCGGGAGAGCATTTCGCAGGCCTTGGCCGGCATGGCCTATGGGTCGGAGCCCGGCGGAGCCGGAGATGGAGGCGTCTCCCTTGCCGAAGCCGAAGCGGAGTTGCCCGGAGGGGGCATCGTCATCCTCAAGGTGCGCGCCTGGGACTATCCAGCCCTGTTGTTGACCTATGAGCGGGCGGTCCGCATCTGTCGGGAGCGCCATGTGCCCGTGCTCGTTCATGTGGAGGAATGCACGCAGCCGCAAGGCCACAGCACGAGCGGATCACACGAGCGCTACAAGACGCCGGAGCGGTTGGCTTGGGCGGAAGAGTTCGATTGCATCCGTCAGCTCGGCCGGTTCCTCGTGATGGAGGGGGCGGCCACGGAGGAGGAGTTGGATGCCATCCGCGCCGAATCCAAGAAGGCGGTTCGTGAAGAGCAGAAGGCGGCGTGGGCTGCGGTTCGCCAAGCCCTGGACGGGGAGCGGGACACCGCTGTAGAGTTGATGCGCGCCATTCCCGAGTGTGCAGATGCGGCCGAGGCACTGGCCAAGTCCATGGATCCCATCCGCCGGGATGTGCACGCCGCCGTGCGCCGCGCCCTGCACGACACGGCCGGTCACCCGTCCGAGGGGCGGACGGCCCTGAAGCGCTGGTTGGAGGTCCAACAGGCGCGCTGCGCCGAGCTCTTCGGGGGTGGACTCCACGCTTCCGGGGACCATGATGCGCTGCAGGTGGAGCCAGTGGCCGCGCGCTATGACACCGAAGAGTCCGTCGATGGACGGGTGGTATTGCGGGACAACTTCAAGGCCCTCTTCGAGCGTCATCCGGAGCTCCTCACCTTCGGGGAGGACACGGGCAAGATTGGCGGGGTCAATCAGGCGATGGAGGGCATGCAGGAGGCCTTCGGGCCGGATCGCGTGTCCGACACCGGCATTCGGGAGTGCACCATCATTGGACAGGGCATCGGTCTCGCCATGCGTGGCCTTCGCCCCATCGCCGAGATCCAGTACCTAGACTACCTCTATTACGCCCTGCAAATCATGCGGGACGATCTGGCTACGGTCCACTACCGCAGCGCCGGCACCCAGCGGGCTCCGCTCATTGTTCGGACGCGGGGCCACCGCCTCGAGGGCATTTGGCACGCTGGCAGTCCGATGGGGGCCATCATTCACAGCATTCGCGGCATGCACGTTTGCGTGCCACGCAACATGACCGAGGCCGCCGGGATGTACAACACGCTGATGGCCGCCGGGGAACCAGCGCTCGTTGTCGAGTGCCTCAATGGCTACCGCTCCAAGGAGCGCATGCCGTCCAACCTCGGGGAATTCCGCGTTCCGCTCGGCGAACCCGAGGTGATCCGGGAGGGAACCGACGTGACTGTGGTCTCCTACGGCAGCACCTTGAACCTGTGCAGTCAAGCTGTCGATCGGTTGGCCGGTCTGGGGGTGGAGGTCGAGCTGATTGATGTCCGGACGCTCTTGCCGTTCGACCGGACCGGCACCATCGCCCGCAGTGTGGCCAAGACCCACCGTGTCCTCTTCATCGACGAGGATGTGCCCGGCGGGGCCACGGCCTACATGTTGGAGCGGACCCTCGCCGGCAGCGATCTGTGGATTCACCTCGACGCAGCGCCCCAGACGCTGTCTGCTGCCCCGCACCTGCCGGCCTATGGCACGGACGGGGATTACTTCTCGAAGCCGTCCGTGGATGACATTGTCGAGCGGGTCCACGCCATGGTGGCGGAGGATGACCCCGCCGGACACCCCGACCTCGTTTGACCGTGGAGACCATCGCGTTCACTCTGCGCACCGACATCATTGACCTGTTGCAATTGCTGAAGGCCACGGGCCTTTGTGCGACCGGGGGAGAAGCCAAATGGGCGGTGGAGGAGGAGCGTGTCCAGGTCAATGGGGAGGTTGAATTCCGCAAGCGGCGGAAACTTCGGGCTGGTGATGTGGTGGAGCTTGACGGTCAATTCCGCGTGGACATCGTTTCCGCCTGAGCGACGGGATTTCGTCGCATATTGCCGCGCTTCCCGGACGTGTGTCGGGGACACCACCTAAGATTCGCTCTTCCATGTGCCGCTCGACTTATCGCCTTCTGGCCCTGTTGTTCCTCGTGTTTTGTGCCTTCTCCACTGTGGATGCCCAATCGGTCATCCGTGGTCAAGTCATTGACGGGGAGACAGGAGACCCGGTGTTCGCGGCGGGCGTCCTGGTCGAGGGGAGCAACACGGGAACCAGCACCGATTTCGATGGTCGGTTCCGTTTGGAGGTGCCCTCCCTTCCGGTGCGGTTGAACGTGAGCTTTATTGGCTACGCCACCTTGGCCATCGACGTGCGCAATGCTGCGGATGAGGTGCGTGCGGTGCTGCAGCCCGACGCCGTCCTCATGGAGGAGGCCGAAGTGGTGGGTTCCCGCATCGATGAGCGACAGAAGCAGGGGCCCCTCACCGTCGAGAGCATGGATGTGCTCGCCATCAAGGAAGCGCCGAGCGGCAACTTCTACGAGGGCCTGGGCAACCTCAAGGGGGTCGACCTGACGAGTGCCTCCCTGGGATTCAAGATCATCAATACCCGCGGCTTCAACAGCACGTCTCCCGTGCGTTCCCTGCAGCTCATCGATGGGGTGGACAACCAGAGTCCCGGACTCAACTTCTCCCTTGGCAACTTTCTCGGCGCTCCGGAATTGGACGTCATGAAGGTGGACATCGTGGCCGGAGCGAGCAGTGCGTTCTACGGCCCTGGTGCCTTCAACGGGGTGGTGTCCATGGAGACCAAGTCGCCTTTCCGCTTTCCCGGTGTCAGCGTGAGCGCCAAGGCCGGTGAGCGCAACTTGACCGAGACCGGTTTTCGGTACGCCGACTACGTGGAGGATGTGGACGGCAATCCTGTGCTCGGATTCAAGGTCAACGCCTTCCGCTTCAGTGCGGACGACTGGGTGGCGGACAACTACAACCCCGTGGACTTTGCCAATGACGGGCTGGGCAATCCCGGCCGCTTCGACGCCGTGAACATCTACGGGGACGAGTACCGTCCTGTTTTCGATTACAGTGGAGACAACAGCGCCAATGCCCGGGGACTCGGCAGCTTCTATCGGACAGGCTATCGCGAAATCGACCTCGTGGATTACGGCACGAAGAACCTGAAAGTCAGCACCGCCTTGCACCTGCGCCTCCAACCGGAGAAAACCTATGAGTCGGCCGAGCTGGTGTATGGATTCAACAGCGGATTCGGCACGACGGTCTATCAGGGGGACAACCGGTTCTCGCTGCGCGACATCGAATTCTACCAGCACAAGATCCAGCTCTCCAAGCCGGGCAAGTGGTTCATCCGGGCCTACCGCACGAGTGAGGATGCCGGCAACAGTTACGACCCGTACGCTACCGCCCTGCGGCTTCAGGAGGAAGCCCGCTCGGACTACAGCTACTCCAAGGTGTATTACCGGTATTGGGTCGATAGCATCGTGCCGGGCATCAACCTGAGTTACCCTGAACTCGAGCAGATCGGAGTGGACCCGAACTACGGCTTTCCGATTTTCGGCTACCCCGAGGGGGCCGTGGAGGGCTGGTATTCCGATTACTCGGATTCCTTGGCCTTCTGGCACTCGCAGGTGGAGAACTGGACCAACAATGGTACCGCCGGTCTGCCCGATGTGTCGCAGGATCCGCTGGGTTTCCTGACACCGGGCACGCCGGAATTCGAGGCCGAATTCAATCGCCTCGTGGCCGCCAAGAACAACGAAGAGGAGGGAGGCACCCGGTTCTATGATCGGTCCTCGCTCATCCACGCGCACGCCGAGCGCATTTTCGAGGTGGATGGTCTGGAGGAGATCCGGGTCGGCGCCAACTTCCGGAGGTACACCCCGGACAGTGACGGCACCATCTTCAGTGACACCTCCGGAGTGGTCATCACCAATCAGGAAGTCGGTCTATATGCTGGTGCCCGCAAGCGGTTTGCGGAGGACAAGGTGATCACCACTGCCACCATCCGGGCCGACAAGAACCAGAACTTCGATTGGGTCTTCTCCCCTGCCGCCTCGCTCGTCTGGAAGCCTCGGGAGCAGGATTATTTCCGGGTGAGTTTCTCCAGCGCCCTGCGAAACCCCACGCTCGCCGACCAGTATCTCTACCTCGATGTCGGTCCGGCCACCCTCGTGGGCAACCTCCAAGGGCGGGACAGCCTCGTGACCTTCTCGAGCTTCATCGATTACCGGGAGAGCATCTCGGCGACCAATGGACTGCCGTTCGGTAACCTGGATACTATGCAGTACTTCAACATCGCCCCGCTCCGCCCCGAGCAGGTGCGCTCGATTGAAGTGGGCTACCGGACCACCCTGTGGGACCGGCTGTATCTCGATGGAAGCTGGTACTACAGCCAGTACAACCATTTCATCGGCTACAACATCGGCCTCGACGTGCTCTTCCAGAACCCCAATTTCCAGGACGCGGTCACCGGGGTCGATGTCTTCCGCTATGCGGCCAACTCCATCAACACGGTCCGCACCACGGGTGCCTCCATCGGGGCCAACTGGTATGTGGGGGACCACTGGATGATTTCCGGCAACTACAGCTGGAACCGCTTGGTGAAAACAGACGAGGACGATCCCATCATTCCGGCCTTCAATACGCCGGAGCACAAGTACAATCTGGGGGTCAGCACCCGGGACCTCCGATTGCGCGAAGCCAGTACATGGGGTTTCGGCGTGAATTATAAGTGGGTGCAAGGCTTCGTTTTTGAAGGCTCCCCACAATTCACCGGATTCGTCCCCACGTTCGATTTGCTCGACATCCAGGCCAACGCCCGCATCGATGCGCTCAACCTGACCATCAAGGCCGGGGCGTCGAATGTCTTGAAAAACCTGCACATCGAGACCTATGGAGGGCCGACGGTGGGCCGGTTGGCGTACCTGAGTCTGCTCTATGAGGTGGACACCCGGAACTGATGTTTCCGAGGCGTTTTCGACGTCTACAAATTTCTTTTTTCATCGTCGACGAAGAGTGTGTGTAATAAGGACACGCATCATCGCCCGTTGGCTATCTTGTCCATTCAACCTATGGACCAAACCATGAAGCAAACCTGTCTCTTGTTGGCGGCCTTCGCCATCTGCCTGACTGCCGGTGCTCAGACGCGTTACCTCGACGAGGTGTTCAGCGACGTCACCGTCACTTCCGACATCCAGTACGGAACCAACATCACGGTCATCACCGCGCTGCAAGGCCTCCCGCCCGCACCACAGCCGCTCGTGCTCGACCTCTACGAACCCACCGGTGACACCGAGACCGACCGTCCGCTGTTGCTCTACTTCCACACCGGAAACTTTCTGCCTCCCTATGTCAACGGCGGACCGCTGGGAACCAAGACCGACAGCACGGCCGTCGAAATCTGCACCCGCTACGCCAAGATGGGCTATGTGGTGGCCAGTGTCGACTATCGCCTCGGCTGGAACCCGACCGCGGCCACGCAGGCTGAGCGGACCCTTCAGCTGATTCAGGCTGCTTACCGCGGAGTCCAGGACAGCCGCACGGCCGTCCGCTTCTTCCGGAAGTCTGTGGCCGAGGACGGTGATCCGTATGGAATCAACACCGCGCAGATCGGTCTCATCGGAGAAGGAACGGGTGGATACATCACGCTCGCTTCTTCCGGCATCGCCGACTACAACGACATCATCTTCGACGACATGGGCATGCCCATCTCGAAGTTCTTCTACGATCCGGGCGACGGTTCGTCCATTCCGATGGTGATCGAGTCCATCCACGGTGACCCGGATGCCACGACCGATACTTACGCTCCGGCCTCTTCCGGTGGTTTCCAGCTCTGCATGGCGAACCACGTCGGTTACGACTCCGACTTCGACTTCCAGGTCAACCTCGGAGGTGCCTTGGGCGACCTCAACTGGCTCGATGAGGGAGACATCCCGATGGTCAGTGTCCAGTGCCCGCACGACCCGTTCGCTCCCTACGAGACGGCGGTGCTCATCGTCCCGACGACCAATGAGCCGGTCGTGGAGGTGAGCGGTGCTTACCACATCCATGAGGAGATCAATGGCTATGCCGCCAACAACAACGCGGTCTTCGCCGATGCCGACATCGAGGACCCCCACGCTGCCGTGAACAACGGGTGGGACGGTCTCTTCCCGGTCTTCAACAGCTATGTGGATGGTGCTCCGACCGAGCCCTTCGACAGCAGCCCCTGGCAGTGGTGGAGCGAGGATGCTGTTCAGGCCTATGATGATGCCAATGGCACCAACATTTTGGCCACGCAGCTTTCTCTGAACCCCACCATGAGCGAGGCCGAGGCCCTATTCTGGATTGACCAGATCATGGATTACAACACCCCGCGGATGGGCCTTGCCCTCGGTACGTTGACCGAAGGCCAGATCAATAGCCAGGGTGTGCGCTACATCGATGAGGTGTTCTCCGAGGTGGAGGTCACGTCCGGCGTGGTCTACGGAAACAACATCACGGTCATCCCCGCTCTGCAGGGCCTGCCTCCCGGTCCGGAGGATCTGATTTGCGACATCTATGAGCCTGCTGGGGATACCGAGACGGATCGCCCGCTCATTCTCTACTTCCACACCGGAAACTTCTTGCCGCAGTATGTGAACGGAAGCGCAGTCGGAAACCGGACGGACTCCTGTGCGGTGGCCCTGTGTACCGAGTTCGCCAAGAAGGGATACGTGGTCGCCAGCTGTGATTACCGTCTCGGTTGGAACCCGACGGCTGCTACGCAGTCCGAGCGGACCCTCCAGCTGATCCAGGCCGCCTACCGCGGTGTGCAGGACAGCCGCACGGCGGTCCGTTACTTCCGGAAGTCCATTGCCGAGGACGGCAACCCGCACGGGGTGGCTTCCGACAAGATTGCCATGTTCGGTGAAGGAACCGGGGGTTACATCACCCTCGCCTCCGCCGGCATCTCCAGCTACAACGACATCATCTTCGACGACATGGGCGCGCCCATCACCAAGTTCTTCTACGATCCGGGTGACGGTTCTTCCATCCCGATGGTGATCGAGTCCATCCACGGTGATCCCGATGCCACGACCGACACGTATGCTCCGGCTTCGTCCGGTGGCTTCCAGCTCTGCATCGCCAACCACGTAGGCTACAGTTCCGACTTCAACTTCAACATGAACATGGGCGGTGCCCTCGGTGACCTGAACTGGCTCGACGAGGGAGATGTCCCGACGGTGAGCTTCCAGGGTCCGCACGACCAGTTTGCTCCGTACACCACGGGAGTCCTCATCGTTCCGACGACCAACGAGCCCGTCGTGGAGGTGAGCGGTGCCTACGACATCCACTCCGAGATCAACGGTTACGCGACGAACAACAACGCTGTGTTTGCTGACATCGGCTTGCCGGACCCGGCTGTCGCCTATGGCAACCAAGGCTGGGACGGTCTGTTCCCGGTGCTCAACAACTACGTGGACGGCGCTCCGACCGAGCCCTTCGACGGTGCTCCCTGGCAGTGGTGGGATGTCGCGACGACCGAGTTCGTCGACGGCCTCAACGGCACGAACATTGCGGCCACGCAGCTGACGCTGAACCCGACCATGGGTCCGGCCGAAGCCGCTTACTGGATCAACGAGATCACCAACTACACGGCTCCGCGTCTGGCGGTGAGCCTCGGCGTCGCGGCCCTCGGCCCCGGTTGTACGGACGAAACGGCGTGCAACTACAGCGCCTTGGCCACGACGGATGACGGCTCCTGTGAGTACGCCGCCGAAGGCTTCGACTGTGACGGCAACTCCCTGACGGTGCCGGGCTGTACCGATGTGATTGCGTGCAACTACGACGGTTTCGCCACGGAAGACGATGGTTCCTGTGACTACATGGAGACCACGTTGCCGACCGGTGCTGAGAACGTCTGGCTCGTGGGTCTGACCCTGTCCGGTACCGAGAACGAGCCGCTCGCCGGTGGCTGTGAGCTCGACGGAGGGGTCAACCCCAACGTCGCTGTGAACGGTGTGTTCCTCGGCGATGGAACGGGCGGACCGCTCGTGATGTCCAACGTGACCGACCCGACTGGTGGGTTGTTGGCCGACCTCGTGACGATCGCCAGCGCCACTCCAGTGGGCATGTGCGGTGGCCAGTTCACGGTCAATCTTGCGGGCAACATCCTCACGCTCGCCGAGCAGGACGGAGTCTGGCAGACGATTGTCCCAGTGCTCGGCCCGTCGTTCCTTTGGGCCGCTCCGCTGTCTAGCTTCACGCCGGGTTGTGGTGATCCGTCTGCCTGTGGCTTCACCAACCCTTGTGACATCAGCTTGCTCTGCGATTACACCGACACGGACGGTGACGGCCTGCTCGACTGCCAGGAGATTCCTGGCTGCGATGACCCGAACGCAGACAACTACAACGAGAACGCCACCGATCCGGGACCGTGCAACTACAACGGTTGTATCAACCCGGACGCCATCAACTATGACAGCGCCGCCAACACCGACGACGGTTCCTGCCAGTTCGAGGTCGTGTTCCGCGTGAATGCCTCCAACATCGAGGTGGCCGGCTTCATCGACATCGCCGGTTCGTTCAACGGGTGGGGTGACCCCGCCACGGTGATGACTGAGATGGGCTACGGAGTGTGGCAAGCCACGCTGATCCTCGGCGTCGGGGATTACGCCTTCAAGTACCGCAACGGTGGAGATTGGGAGACCATCTCCGGCGATTGCACCGACGGTGGATACAGCGACCGTCAGGTGAGCGTGGTGGACAGCCCGATCATCCTGGACGCCGTGTGCTACGGCGAATGCGGTCTCTGTGCAGGTTGTACGGATCCATTCTCCGCGGAGTACAGCCCGTTCGCCGGTGAGGATGACGGAAGCTGCATGAGCCCCATTGTGGCGGGATGCACTTACCCGGACGCCGACAACTTCAACCCGGCGGCCACGGACGATGACGGTTCCTGCGAGATCACCGGAACGAGCTCTTGTCCGACGGACCTC
>JAYYEI010000063.1:0-22738 GCA_036159995.1 Bacteroidota bacterium | reverse complement strand
TGGGGGGGTTGCTGGGGGGGTGCGTGGTTGTGAAGGCCTTTTGGGTTGGGGGCTAACCACCCACCCGCTGTGGCCGGGCCAGGGGGCGCGCAATTGACACGGCCATGGGGTGCGACCTTACCCAGCGGCCCTTTCGGACCCTGGATTTCGAAGCCTCACTTCCGCTCGAGGTCGACCGTGCAAAGGGGCCGGAGATCCACAGTTTGAAGGCCTTCCGCTTCTACGGCATTTCCGGGGAAGTGATTGCCGGCCGCAAGCGCGACCTCGACCGACCGGCGCTGGGCACGATGGACGCCAAGGCCCTCGGGACGGCGGTCCACGGTCAACTCGCACGGATCACTCACGCGGGCGATGTGGACCGGGTGCTGGAGCGGCCCTGGCCCTGGACGCGCTGTTCGAGGTCGGATTGGGACCGGGTCCGAGCCCTGGTCCGGAAGGTGGTGTCCGACCCGGTGATGTCGCGTTGGTTCGATGGGTCCGGGACCGTGCACAACGAGCGCGAACTCGTCGCGGCTGATGGCAAATTGGTCCGGCCGGACCGCGTGGTGCTCCGGGACGATGGGGTCGACGTCATCGACTTCAAGACCGTCACCAAGGTGACCGACGCCAAGCGAAAGAAGCATCAGGATCAGGTGAGGGGCTACATGACGGCCCTGGCCAACACCGAGTCCCGGCCGGTGCGAGGCTTCGTCTTCTATTGCGACACGGGGGAATGCGCTGAGGTCCAGCCTCTGTGAGGATCAGGCCTCGTGCTGGTTCAGGATGTCGTGTCCGCCGTCCAGCAGGTATTTGTCCCGTTTGAAGAGCGCGACATCCGAGGCCACCATTTCAGCACAGAGCTGCTCTAGGGTGTGACTCGGTTCCCACCCGAGGACCGATTTGGCCTTGCTCGCGTCGCCGACCAACAGCTCGACTTCGGTCGGCCGGAAGTAGCGGGGGTCGACGGCGACCAGCGTCTTGCCGGTCTTCCGGTCCGTGCCGGTTTCCTCGACGCCTTCGCCTTTCCAGTCGATGTCGATGCCGACCTCTTTGAAGGCCATGTCGACGAAGCTGCGGATGCTGACGGTGCGTCCCGTGGCCAGGACGTAGTCGTCCGGTGTCGGCTGCTGAAGCATGCGCCACATGCCCTCAACGTAGTCTTTGGCGTGTCCCCAGTCGCGCTGGGCATCGAGGTTGCCGAGGTGCAGGCAATCTTGCAGACCTAGGGAAATCTTGGCCACGGCCCGAGTGATCTTGCGGGTCACGAAGGTCTCCCCCCGCAGCGGGCTCTCGTGGTTGAAGAGAATGCCGTTGGAGGCGTGCATCCCGTATGCTTCACGGTAGTTCTTGACGATCCAGTAGCTGAACAGCTTGGCCACGCCGTAGGGACTCCGCGGGTAGAAGGGGGTGGTTTCCGATTGGGGTACCTCTTGCACGAGGCCGTACAGTTCCGAAGTGGACGCCTGGTAGAAGCGCACGTCCTTCTCCATGCCGAGGATGCGCATGGCCTCAAGCAGGCGGAGTGTGCCGATGCCATCGGCGTTGGCGGTGTACTCCGGGGTGTCGAAGCTCACCCGCACGTGGCTCATCGCCGCCAGGTTGTAGATCTCGTCGGGTTCGACCTCCTGCACAATGCGGATGAGGTTGGTCGAATCGGTCAGATCCCCGTAGTGCAGTTTGAGCCGGATGTCCCGGTCGTGGGGGTCCTGGTAGAGGTGGTCGATGCGGTCGGTGTTGAACAACGAGGCACGGCGCTTGATGCCATGCACCTCGTATCCTTTTTCCAGCAGCAGTTCCGTCAGATAGGCCCCATCCTGACCGGTGATTCCGGTGATGAGGGCGCGTCGATTGGCCATGAGGCAATTTACGAAGCGGCCTCGCCCGAATCGGGTGTGGCGGAACCACTTGTGCCCTCCAGTTGGTGTTCAACCAATTCCCGGTACCGGCCACCCTGTGCCATGAGGGTCTCGTGGTCGCCGATTTCCACGATGCGGCCACTCTCCATGACGGCGATGCGGTCCGCTGAACGGACGGTGGACAGGCGGTGGGCAATGACCAGCGAGGTGCGGCCTTGCATAAGGCGGTCGAGGGCCTCTTGGATGGCCTTTTCGCTGGCCGCGTCGAGGGCGCTGGTGGCCTCGTCGAGCAGGAGTAGCTCTGGGTCGCGCAGGAAGGCTCGGGCGAGGGCGATGCGCTGACGCTGCCCACCGGAGAGTTGCACGCCGCGCTCGCCGACCAACGTGGCAAACCCGTCCGGGAACGCCTCGATGAACGGCAGGGCGAGGGCATCCTCGGCGGCCTGGCGGACTTCGTTTTCTGAAGCGTCGGGACGGCCGTAGCGGATGTTCTCCTCGATGCTCCCCCCGAAGAGGATGACTTCCTGGGGAACGAGGGCCATGCGCCGACGCAGGGCGGAGAGTCCGTGCTCCGCCACCGGGATGCCGTCGACGGTCAGCGTGCCGTCGGTGGGGGCGCGGAAGGCGGTGACGAGGCTGGCCAGCGTGCTCTTGCCGGCTCCCGACCCGCCGACGAGGGCGAGGGTCTCTCCGGACCGGAGTTCGAGGTCGATGCCGTCGAGCACGCGGACGTCCGGCCGGTTGGGGTAATGGAAGCCCACGCCGTCGAAGCGGACGGCCAGGCCGCGGCCCTGGGGGGACGCCGCCGTTTCTTCCTCGAGGTCCACGGGCTCGCGGTCGCGCTGGATGAGGTCCATCACCTCCTCGATGGCGCCGAAGCCACGTTGGAGGTCGCCGAAGATGTTGGCGATGCCCCCGATGCTGCCGGCCACGAGGCCGGTCATGAGGAGGAAGCTGAAGAATTGCTCCGAGTTGAGCTCCCCGCTCTTCAGCATGCTGGCGCCCTGGAACAGCACGATGGTGATGGCGCCGAAGATCATGACGATGATGAAGCTCGCGAAGGCGCCGCGCCACAGGGCGGTGCGGAGGGCGATGCCGCGGACCTCCTCGACGCGGTCGCGGTATCGTGCCAGTTCGTAGGCCTCCCGCGCGAAGGCCTTGACGCTCACGATGCCCGTGAGGGTCTCGCTGACGATGGTGTTGGAGCCGGCCACGGCGTCCTGCGTCTTCTTGGACAGCTTGCGGATGAACCTGCCGAAACCCATGGCGGCAATCATGGCCACGGGCAGAGTCCCCAGCATCAGCAGGGTCAATTTCCAGCTGAAGGTCATGAGGGCGAGCAGACCGCCTCCGATGATGATGGTCTGGCGAACGAGCTCGGCGAGCACCACCGTGAACGTGTCACGGATGGCCTCGATGTCGGCGGCGATGCGGCTGCCGAGGTCGCCCACGCGCCGCGTGTCGAAGAAGGCCATTGGCTGCGTGATCATCCCGGCGAAGGCGTCTTCGCGGAGGGCCTTGAGCATGCGCGTGGTGATTTCCCCGAAGAGCCAGATGCGGATGAAGCTCAGGGCGCTTTGGACCACGAGCACCAGGAAGATGGCCACGCCGATCTGCCGGAGGTCACCCGCATCAATGGGCAGGGGCAATTCGAATCCGCCCTGCCCTGCCGTGGAGTCGACCCCGACGCCGCCGAGTTGGCCCCAGAGGCGGGTCACAACGAGGGTCAGCACGCCCGATAGCGTGATCAAAACGATGCCAACGGCAAATTTGATGCGGTGCGGACGGAGGTAGGGGGTGATGCGCCGGAACTGACGGACGCCATCGCGGTTGAGCTTGCCCTTGTGGGGCGGCTCGGCATGGGGGTCGGTCGGGGCGGATCTGCGTCGGGCCAAAAGGAAGAAGTTCCGTTGCGGCGCCAAAGCTAGGTTGCCGCATCTTGCGGTGGTCAATCCGGGGTGCGGATGGCGAAGTGCCCAAAGGGGCGGGATTTCTCGAGTCGTTGCCTATCTTTGCGCTCCCGATTTTCGAAATCCATCGTCATGAAACGGACTTTTCAACCCTCGGTTCGCAAGCGTCGCAACAAGCACGGCTTTCGCGAGCGCATGTCTTCGGCCGCTGGTCGTGCGGTTCTCGCTGCTCGGCGCCGGAAGGGCCGCAAGAAGCTGTCTGTTTCCGATGAGCGCCGCCACAAAGGCATTGAGCGCTGAAAATCAAACCGAAGCAAAACAACTTAGAAAGGCGTCCAGCAGGGCGCCTTTTTTCATGCCCGGTGTTTGGGCAAAGCCACGGCGAGGGCCATCCACGTGGTGGTCTCCGATTCGTCCAGCGCCTCCCATCGCAAGGTCAGCTCCACGTCGTGCTGCACGGCGATGAGCCGAGCGCCGTCGTCGGAGACCTGCGTCCATTGGATGCCGGTCAGGAAGTCGACCTCGGTCCCGAAGGCCTTGAAGACCGCCTCCTTGGCGGTCCAGAGCCGACACAGTGTGTCTAGGGTGTCGCCGAACTGCTCGAGGACCGGCTGGTCCGCAGGACCGACAAAGCGCGCCCGGACCTTCCGCAGGCGGTCCGTCGCGCCTTCGACGTCGACCCCAACGGGCCGGTCTCCCCGTACGGCCGCCACCCAGCCCCCTCCATGGGAGAGGCTACAGTAGCGGTCGCCCATTTGGGGCCGCCCGCTGTCCTCGCGGGTGGGTTCGGGCCACCCCGCATCGGCCATCAAGGCGGCGAGGGCGGCCCGCTGTTCGGCCAGGGTTCCCGAGGCCCGACGGGCGATGAGTTCACAACCGTCAGCCTCCGGGGGCATGGATGGGGGAATTCCGGGCATGGGACACGCAAGGAAACAAAACAGGTGCAAAGCTGTGATGTCCTTGTTTTTCAGCCCAAAAGCCACGGCTATCTTTGCCGCAAATTCCAGCGAACGCATGAGCGTCACCAACACCACCACCCAGTTGCCCTACAAGGTCAAGGACATCAACCTCGCCGAGTGGGGACGCAAGGAAATCCAACTCGCCGAGGCCGAGATGCCGGGTCTGATGGCCCTTCGGGACCGTTATCGCGACGAGAAGCCCCTCGCCGGAGCCCGGGTTGCCGGGTGCCTGCACATGACCATCCAGACGGCCGTTCTGATCGAGACCCTCGTGGAGCTCGGCGCGGACGTGACCTGGTCCAGCTGCAACATCTTCTCCACCCAAGACCACGCCGCCGCGGCCATCGCTGCTGCAGGCATCCCGGTCTACGCCTGGAAAGGCATGACGGAGGAGGAGTACGAGTGGTGCATCGAGCAGACCCTGTTCTTCGGCCCAGAGCGCCAGCCCCTCAACATGATCCTCGACGACGGCGGTGACCTCACCAACGTCATCCTCGACAAGCACCCGGAACTGGCCGGCGGCATCAAGGGCATCTCCGAGGAGACGACCACCGGTGTCCTGCGCCTCTACGAGCGCGAGAAGAATGGCACGCTGCCGATGCCTGCCATCAACGTGAACGACAGCGTCACCAAGAGCAAGTTTGACAACAAGTACGGTTGCCGGGAGTCCTGTGTGGACGCCATCCGCCGCGCCACCGACATCATGATGGCCGGCAAGGTCGCCTGTGTCGCCGGCTTCGGAGATGTGGGCAAGGGTTCTGCTGACAGCCTTCGCAACGCAGGTTGCCGCGTGATCGTCAGTGAGATTGACCCCATCTGTGCCCTGCAGGCCGCCATGGAAGGCTATGAGGTCAAGAAGTTTGTCGATGCGTGTGCCGAGGCCGACATCGTGGTCACCGCGACGGGCAACAAGGACATCGTGACCGAGGCCCACTTCCGCGCCATGAAGGACAAGGCCATCGTCTGCAACATCGGCCACTTCGACAACGAAATCGACGTGGCGTGGCTCAAGGCCAACTACGGCTCGACCCACGACAACATCAAGCCGCAGGTCGACAAGTACACGGTGGACGGCAACGACATCATCCTGCTGGCGGAGGGCCGCTTGGTCAACCTCGGTTGTGCCACGGGTCACCCGAGCTTCGTGATGAGCGCCAGCTTCACCAACCAGACGATCGCTCAAATCGAGCTGTGGAAGAACAGCAGCAACTACGAGAACAAGGTGTACACCCTGCCCAAGCACCTGGACGAAGAGGTGGCCCGACTCCACCTCGAGAAGATCGGCGTGGATCTGGAGATCCTGAGCCAGGAACAGGCCGACTACATCGGGGTTCCGGTCAATGGTCCCTTCAAGGGCGACGCCTACCGCTACTGATCGGCCTGTTCGATTCGAATCGAAAAGCCCCGGCTCAGGCCGGGGCTTTTTCGTGCGCGGAGGTGGGGCCGAATGTCCGTCAGTTCCGGATGGACAGCACCGGCGGAATCCAGGTGGTGGTGTACCGCTCGAGCGGAGCGGTGGTCGGGCCCTGGATGATGGACCCGTCGAAGATGTACCACTGCGACCCGCTGCACGGGTCCTCGATGGTGTAGCCGTCCGGGGAAACGGTGCATTGGCATCCCGCTCCCACGTCCCATGTCGCGTGGCGGTCCAGCACCACGAACTCGTCCAACGTGTAGCGGTACACGATGAGGCCCCGGCTGCCTCCGGAGATGTAGAGCCAGTTGTTGGGGAAATTGAGGTTGTTGTAGGCCGGCAGGCTGAGGTTGAGGTCCACCTGGACATCCACGTAGGGGATGACGCCCGGGGTGTCGACACACCCGGAGAGGGGCAGGAAGGCGAGGGCGAGCAGGCCGGCCGAGCGGCAAAGGAGGGGGCGAATCATGCGGAAGGGGTGCGGAGGCCGAGCGGATCCTTCGGAGTGCCCGGGATGAAGTCCTTGAGGTAGAACGGTTCGAAGTCGGCCACGTCCTCTGTGCGGCCATCGCGGAGCCGCTCCAGGGCCTCGGGGAGGAGGTCGGCCGCGCTCGGGTAGGCGGCTTGGAACCGCCAGTCGGCCGGATGGGCGGCGAGGGTCTCGGCGCATTTCTCGGCACCGTCGCCGATCAACAGGGCGGGACCCTCCGACAGTTCCGGGGCGAAACCGCCGTCCACGATGGCCGCAGTGGGCCGACCCTCGGCGTCGAGGGTGAAGATCTCCATGCGGCGGGCGTCGATGGCGGGCAGGATGCGCTCCGGCGAGTCTAGGAGGTCGGGGTGAGATCGTCCACCGAGGTGCCGCAAGGCCTGTAGCGGTGAGGGGGCGACCAGGGGAAGGCCGAGGCCCGCGCAGATGCCCTTGGCGGCGGACGTACCGATTCGGAGGCCGGTGAAGGAGCCGGGGCCACACCCGACGGCCACGGCAGTGAGCGCGCTGCGCTCCGTGGCGGTTTCGCGCAGGACCTCGTCGATCAGCACGTGGAGCCGTTCGGCATGCTGGTGGCGTTCTCCGGCTTCATCCCGGCGGGCCACGCAGTCTCCTTCCGGCGTCGCCAAGGCGACCGAGCAGTTGAGTGTGGCGGTCTCCAGCAGGAGGATCATGGATCAGTTCGTGGAAATGGACACGGAGAATCCGTTGCCCGACTCCGCGTCTTCTGCCTTGTTCGACGGGGAGACGGCGTCCCCGTCCTCCAGCTTGCGGCTCAGCAGGTCGTAGGGTCCCGTGATGACCTTGGCGCCCTCGGGGAGGGGGCTGAGCAGCTCAATGTTGGTGTTGTCCTGGATGCCGGTCTCGATGTCGTGGCGGACCGCCTTTCCGTCCTCCACCAGGAACACGCAGAGGCGGCTTGGTGCGGCTTCGTCCGCGGTGTCCGGCCGGGTGGTGACGGCCCGGATGGGGACGGTCATCACGCGGTTCTTGACGTCGGTCTCGATGTCGACGGTGGCGGACATGCCAGGGCGGAAGGGCGTCCAGCTGCTGTCGCGTCCAGCGAGCAGGTCGCGATGGCCTTCTGGCAGGATGCGCACCTTCACGCTGAAGTTGGTGACGCTTTCGAGGCTGAGCCGGGCGGTTCCGGCCGCATTGAGCGCGGTGTTGCCGATTTCCGTGACGATGCCCAGGAAATCCCGGTCGGCGTAGGCGTCCACCTCGATGCGGGCGGTGTCCCCGAGCTGGACCTTGACGATGTCGGACTCGTTGACCTCCACATCGACTTCCATGGCCCCGAGTTCGGAGACCTTCATGATGACTTCGCCCTGGAAGGAACCAATGCCCTGCACGCCTTCGCCCTCCTCCTTGACGAGGGCGGTGACGGTGCCGGATTGCGGCGCGCGGAGGACGGTGCGGCGGAGGTTGTCCTCGGCCTCCGTGACGGCGGCTTCGGTGCTGCGGATGTTGAACCCGGCCGACTCCACCCCCTGCTGGGCGGCCTCGAGGTCGGCCTCGGCACTTTGGAAGGCCACTTCGGCCTGTTCGAAATCGGCCGCGCTGAGCACGCCCTGGTCGAAGAGGTCGCGGTTGCGGCGGAAGGCGAGGTCGGCGGCGGAATGGGCGGCCTTGGATTGAGCGAGCCGGGCGGCCGCGGTGGCGCGGTTCGAACGGGCGTTGTCGAGGGCAGCCTTGGCCTGGCTCAACCGGCTTTCGAAAATGTCGGGGTTGATGCGGGCCAGCAGCTGGCCGGTTTCGACGCGGTCCCCTTCCCGGACGGGAAGCTCGATCAGTTGGCCGCTGACCTCCGCGCTGATTTTGACCTCGACCTCGGGTTGGATGCGGCCGGAGGCGATGACGGTCTCGACGATGCGGTTCCGGCCCACGGTTTCGGTGTCCACGCTTGGGGTGTCCCGTCCGCTCCCGAAGAGGGCGGAAATCCCCGTGAGCACGACCAGGGCGCCGCCGAGGATGAGGAGGGTGCGCTTGCTCGAGCTCATGGTCAGAGGGTGAACCGGAGTCCGCGTCCGGAGTAGAAGTCGAGGATGGAAATGCGGAAGATCAGGTCATACCGGGCGCGCAGGGCTTGCAGCCGGGCGGAGTCATACCGGTTGCGGGCTTGGGTGTAGTCCACTTGGGTCGAGGCGCCTTGCTCGAACCGCAATTGGGCGTTGTCGAAGGCGAGTTTGGCTGAGGCTTCGGCGCGCTCGGCCGCGGACAACGTCTGGGTGGCATTCCGGGCATCGCGGTGGGCGCGCTCCACGGATTGTTGCAAGGTTTGCCGGGTTTGGTCGAGGGCAAGTTCGGTCTGTTCGATGCCGATTTCGCTCCGCCGGACCCCATTGCGCACGGACCATCCATTGAAGATGGGCACCGATAGGCTGAAGAAGAGGCTCTGGTTGACGTTGGAGCTGATCTGGTCGCTGAAGGGCCGCGTCCGGTAGTCGTTGTAGGTGAGGGCACTGGAGAGGACCGGTTCCAGGCTCGTCTCGGTCACGCCGATGGTGAAGACCTCCAGGGTGGGATCCCCGACGGGTTCCTGTGCGGCGCCTGAAAAACCGGAGCCGTAGCTCCAGCTGGCGGACAGCCTGGGCATGCCGGTGGTCTTGGCGAGGTCGAGGCCGATCTGTTGCTGGCGGATGCGGGATTCGCCCGCCTTGATTTCGGGGAAGGAGGTCAGGGCGGATTCCAGCACGCGGTCGAGGGCCGGCAGGGTTGGCAGATTGCCTACGCCGCTGATGTCCGGCCGCTCGATGGCGAGGTTCTCGGCATCCTCCGGGCTCAGGCGCATGGCCTGGGCGAGCTGCAGCCGGGCGAGGGCGACGTCGCCTTCCGCGGCGACTTCGGAGGACTGGTCGGAGGCGAGCTGGGCCTGAAGGTCGAGCAGGTCGGATTCAGGCGAGGCGCCGGCGTCGACGAAGGCCCGGATGCGGGTCACCTGAGTCTCGGTCGTGCGGACGTTCAGGGCCGCAATCTCGAGGGCATCCTCGGCAAACATGAGACTCAGGAAGGCGCTGGCCACCTGAAGGGCGACGTCGTTGCGCGTGCTTTCGAGGTCGTGCTCGGCGGCGACCCGGCGCTCCTCGGCCTGATCGAGGCGGAGGTGGTTGGCCATGCCCCCGAAGAGGGTGATGCCGGATCCCACGCCCATGGAGTTGGACCGGATGCGGGAGGTGGCGAACTGGTTGGTGAACGGGTCAATGGTCTGTCCCCAGTTGTATCCGTGGGACGCATTGCCGTTGAGGTTCGGGAGGAAGGCCGCCCGGGCCTCTTGGACATCGATGTCATTGCCGGCCAGCCCGAGCTTGCCTTGCCGGACCTGCAGGTTGTTGTCCTGCGCATGGGCAATGGCGCGGTCGAGGGACCACGACGTCGTCTGGGCCTGGAGCGGGCCGGACGCGACGAGCAGAAGGAGAAGAAGGGATCGGGTGAAACGAAGGGGGGAAATCCTCGGCGGCATGGCGGGGGGGCAGAAGGCTGCGATCACCCCACGAAAGTACGGCGACCGTTCAAGCGGGCATCAAGGGGGTCCTCAGTGGGACAGGACCTCGATTTCGACGCGGCGGTTGGCTTCGTGGTGCCACGCGTAGATGGGGTCGGGGAAGAGCAGGGCATCGGCGCCACGGCCCCCGGCTTCGAGGCGTTCAGCGGACACGCCCTGCTTTACGAGCCAGGCGATGAGGGACTCGGCCCGGCGCTCGGAGGTCTTCCGATAGAAGGCGCGGCTCCGGCGGCCATCGGCGCCATTGGCGTGGCCGATGACCCGAAGGTGGACGTCTGGGTTGGCCTGGAGCCAGGCGAGGAGTTCCTGGGCCACCTCGAAGCTCTTGGGATGGAGGCGTTCGCCATTGCCTTGGAAGTGGATGCCCAGAATGTCGGTCCGGAGGCCGGTCGCCAGGGGGCGAAGGGCAATCCGAATCTCGGGTTCGTGGAGCAGGTCGGGCCAGAACGACTCGGCATGGAACATGTGGCCGGGCTTGTGGCCGATGACCGTGTGGCGGCGGTGCGGCACAATCTGGAGAATCGTGTCCCCCACGGCGGACCAGCGGCCGGGTCGGCGGTTCTGGTATCCGAAGAGCACCACGTCACACTGGGAGGGAAGGCCCTCCTGCTCGACTGTCAGCTTGAATTGGCCGGTTCCCAGCAGGGACTCGGTCGGGTCAATGGCCCGCTCGGCCGTGAACTGGGCTTCGGCGGGCAGGGAGATCAACAGGGACAGGGCCAGGGCGAGAAGGGTCAGGCAGACATTCTGCCAACGCTGGCGGGCAACAAGCTGGTCGAGCATGCATATAATTTACGCATTATTCGACTAAATTCCACTTTTTGAAGATTAAATACCCAATTGTTCCGAGCAATATATAAGGCACGGCCATGATGTACAGGATGCCCTGGTTGATGCCCCGCCCCACGGCGCCCTCGGCGGCACTGTCTTCGGCGACGGCCTTGCACATGACGCATTGGGCCTCCATGACCTCCACCGGAACCACCAGCAGGCCGAGGGCCAGAAGGAGGGGAAGGAGGCGAGGGACGCGCATCAGTAGGGGTAATAGGGGGAGATCATCAAATAGACAATCACGCCGGTCGCCGTGACGTAGAGCCACATCGGCATGGTCACCTTGGCGATTTTGCGGTGGCGCGCCACATCGCCCATGAGGCCGCGGGCATAGCTGAAGAGGGAGAGCGGCACGATGGCGACCGACAGCAGGATGTGCGTGAGGAGGATGATCAGGTAGACCGTCCGGATGGTCCCTTCTCCGCCGAATTTGGTCGATTCTGTCAGCAGGTGGAAAATCACATAGCTGATGAGGAACAGGGCCGATAGCGACAGGGCGGCGGTGTTGAGCGCCCGGTGCCGAGCAACGAGACCTTTGCGGATCGACATCAGGGAGACCAGCAGGCAGGCAAAAGCCGAGGCGTTGAGGATGGCGTTCAGGCGTGGAAGCCAGTAGACGCGGCGCAGCGTCTCCTCCGAGAGCCCCTCGGCCGGGGGAATGAGGAACAGAGCGAGCACCACGAGGGGGATGGCGATGCTCACGGTCCAGACGAAGCGCTGGACGGCTTTGGGGTTGGCGGTTGGGGTGCTCATGGCATGTTTCGTGCATCCGTGCGGGCAAGAAGCCCATACACATTCTCCAACATCCGGTCTACGTCCGAAGTTTTCGTCCCGTCGTAGGTGCCGCGGATGTGGCCTTCGGCGTCCACGATGAGGATCTGGTCGGAATGGAAGAAGCCCCCGGCTGCTGTGTCGCTTGCCAGGGCGGTCAAGAGGTACCCTTCCTGCAACAGGTCGTAGAGGTCGTCCTTCGGGCCGGTCAGGAAGCGCCAGAGGTCGGGGTCGGCGCCCAACCGGTCGGCATAGCGGCGCATGCGTTCCGGAGTATCGTTGGCAGGGTCGACCGTGTGGGTCAAGAGGGCGACGCGGTCCGAGAGTCCGTCGGCGGCCAGGCGGTCGTGGACCCGCGCGAGCTGGGAGCTGATGACCGGGCAGATGGTGGGGCAGGCGGTGAAGAAGGCGTCCACCAGGCGGACCTTGCCCTCCACATCGCGGTGGCTGCACTCGCGGCCCAGCTGGTCGGTCAGCGCAAACTTCGGCACGGTGTGGAAGAGGGTGTCGGCGGACCCATCGGCGGACCGCACGACCTCGCGGTCGCCGAGGTAGGGCAGCGCCGGTTGTTCGAGCCGGGCGAGGTTGGCCTTGCGGGCCTCCAGCTTGCGCTTCTTCAGCAAGGCGATGTCTTCTACCGCGTCGCCGATCTCGTGCTCGCTCGAGGCGAGGTACTTCTGGCGCACATACCCCCGGTCGTCGATGAGCAGGAGGGTGGCCATGTTGAAGGGGTCGGCCGAATCCCGGGGGACACCGAGGTCCTCGGCGATCATCCGGTCGATGACCGTTTGGTCCCCCGTGAGGAACCGCCACTTGTCCGGGTAGCGGTTGTAGCGCTCGTTGCGTTCCACGTAGCGTCGGAGTCGGTCTGGCGTGTCGTGCTCGGCGTCCAGCGTCAGGCACAGAAGGCCGACGTCCGGCTCATCTCGGTACCGCCAGTTGGCCCAGAGCAGCTGCTGGGTCATGGTGGCCAGGTGGGGCGTTGTGACCGTGTCGGTGGTCATGAACGCGACCAGCCAGAAGGTGCCGGCGAGGTCGTCCCGTCCCACGCTTCGGCCGCCCTGGTCGGTCAGGTCGAAGGCGGGCAGGCGCCGGGCGCCGACGGGCGTCGACACGCGTTCACCCGAAGGCGAGAAATAATCGAGGTCCCCGAACTCGTGGCGCATGCCCCGTCCGAGAACGAGGAGCAATAGCAAGGGGAGGCCGGGGAGGGCGGCCACGAGGAGGAACCGTTTCCAGCCGCGCCGGCGGCCCGGGGTCGGTCCTTCCATCAGCGATCAGTGGAACATGAGGTCCAGCCCGAAGTGGGCGGCGCCTTCCGTCAGGGCAATGAAGATCAGGTAGGCGATGAAGACGAAATAGGGAATGATCACCACGTTGCGCAGGTTCTTCCGCTCGTCTCCGAGGTGCATGAAGGTCATCACGATGTACCCGGCCTTGAACAGGGTCAAAATGATGAAGGTCCACTTGATGGCGGTCCACGTGAAGGTTTCGCTCCGCTTGAACATCACGCCCATTCCCACCTCGATGGCGGTGATGACGGACAGGATGACCGTGACCATGTAGATCTTCTTGCGGATGGCCACACCTTCTTCTTCGCTGTGGTGGGCGTTGAGGGCGTAGCTGTCGTTTACGATGAGGTCGTCGCGCTCCATGTCAGATGAGGTAGAAGAAGGTGAACACGAACACCCACACGAGGTCGACGAAGTGCCAGTACAGGCCCACCTTCTCGACCATCTCGTAGTGCTTGCGGCGCTCCATCACGCGGTTCAACACCATGAAGAAGACCACGATGTTGATGATGACTCCGGAGAACACGTGGAACCCGTGGAATCCGGTGATGAAGAAGAAGAAGTTGCTGTAGCTCTGCTGGAAGGCGTACTCGCTGTCGTGCAGGTTCGCTCCGAAGGCAAAGTCGGTGGACCGGGCATTCCAGAGGTTCATCATGGCGTCGCCCTCGATGACGGTCTCTCCCTCGACGTACTTGTTGAGGGTCAGGCCGTGCAGGTGCGCCTCGTGCGGATGGTCGCCGAGTTCGGTCAGCACCACGTGGCCGCCGTCCTCGGAGAGCGTCACGGCCGTGTTGCCGGCGAGGTGCATCTCCATGAGGTGACCAAAGTGATGGTCCATGTAGACGGCGTCTCCTGCGGTCAGTTCGAAGGTCTCGCCTTCAGGACCGGTCACGGTCACGTCCTCGGCGAGGAGGAAGCTGCCTCCGCTGCCGTGGATGAAGTGACTCCACTCCCAGGCCTGGCTGCCGAGGAAGAAGAAGCCACCGACGATGGTGAGGCCCATCCACTTGAGCACGGCGGAGCGGTCGTTCCGGTGTCCCGCCTCGACGGCGAGCACCATCGTCACCGAGCTCACGATGAGGATGAAGGTCATGAGGGCCACGTAGATGAGAGGGTAATGGCCTTCGAGTCCGGGGAGGGCACGGAAGACCTGCTCTCCGATCGGCCAGGCAGCCGTGGAGCTGGCCCGGCTGAAGCCGTAAGCCACGAGCAGTCCCGAGAACGTCAGGGCGTCCGAGACCAGGAAGTACCACATCATCATTTTGCCGTAGCTGACGCTGAACGGCGAGCGTCCTCCTCCCCAGAGGACCTCCTTAGAAATTGCTTTGCTTGCCTCTCCGGACATGACGCTGATTTGCGCCGCAATATTACGCCATCCTCAGTGGACGAGGAACAGGAAGGCGAACAGGTATACCCACAACAGGCCCAGGAAGTGCCAATAGACCCCACCAGTGTGCAGACGCACGGTATCGCCGGGGTGGATTCGACCCGTCAGAATGCGAATTCCATTGACCAGGACATAGGCCAGGCCGAGGGCCAAATGGAAAAGGTGGATGAGGATCAGGATGAACAGATACCCCGCCGCTGAATTGGAGACCCGTTCCACATCGAGGGTGATGTCGCGGGCCATCAACACGTCGTCGGAGGCAAACAGTTGGTTGGTCTCTGGACGGTAGTTCAGGGGCACGCCATCCTGGGTCACGGTGTAGTCAACGCCCCATTGAGCGGAGCCCTCGAGCAGGTTCTGGATGCTGTTCCACCGATAGGCCTTGGCACCGCTGGCGGTCTCGTCGACGGTCCAGCCCATGCCCTTGTCTTGCAGTTCACCCCAGCCCTGGAGCTGCATCGCGGTGAAGGCGATGCCGAGCACGAAGGTGATGGCCAGATGGACGAAGCTGGTCATGCTCTGGCCGGCCTTCATGGCGCGGAGGCTGAGCCACATCGGAAGGGAGCTCGCCACGATCAGGGCGTTGCTGATCCACAGGGCGGTCGGGGCCTCGATGTGCACCCAGAATTGGCCCACGTTGGAGACGATGTAGGCGGAGGTGAAGCCGGCGAACAGCATCACCACGGCGAAGAGGATGAAGTACATCAGCATCTTCTTGGTGCGCTCTCGCACGGCGGGATCGAGTCCTTCAAAGACGTCCACGCGGCCTTGCGGGATGTCTTGGGTGGCGTCGGGGGTGTTCATATCGCTGTTTGCGCTCATAGGACAACAAAGGAACCGGGTTGGGCCCCGGGGGTTCAGGGGATCTTGTCGAGGACGTACGTGAGCTGCACGATTGGGAGGTACAGGAAGCTCGCGAACATCAGTTGGCGGGCATCCTTGACCTCCAGGCTCCGCCACAGTCGGACAGCCGGGATGAGGAAGCCGAGGCCCGTCAGGACGGCCACCGTGAAGGCGATGTCGCCGACCATCGGGGCCTCTCCGGGCAAAGCCCAGGGAAGGAGGCTCGCCGGGATGCACAGCATGGTGTACAACAGGATCTGGCGGGCACTGGCCGCGGTTCGTCCCTCTTTGAAGGGCAGCATCTTGTAGCCGGCCTTGAGGTAGTCCTCGTGGGCGACCCAGGCGATGGCCCAGAAGTGGGGGAATTGCCACATGAACTGGACGGCGAACAGGGTTCCGGGCTCGATGCCGAACCGCCCCGTGGCGGCCACATAGCCGAGCATGGGGGGAATGGCCCCCGGGATGGCCCCGACGAGGACGCTGAACCCGGTGCGCGACTTGAGCGGGGTGTAGGCGAGGACGTAACTGCCGAGGGCGAGCAGGCCGAGGAGGCCGGCGCGGATGCCGAGGTCGAACAAGGCGGCGAGGCCGAGCAATCCGGCGAGGGTGGACCAGGTCGCTGCCTGCCGCACGGACATGCGGCCGGTGGGGAGCGGCCGGCCGGCGGTGCGGCCCATCTTGGCGTCGGCTTCCCGCTCGATGATCTGGTTGAAACCGTTCGATGCCCCGGTCAGCAGATAGCCGCCGACGGTCAACTCGAGAAACGGGACGAGGCCGATGCTTTCCGTGCCCATGAACCACCCGAGTACGGCGCTCAGGACGACGAAGGTGCCGAGCCGCAGTTTGAAGAGGACGGCGATGTCCTTGAGCAAGGTGGGGGTGTGGGAGACGGGGGCCGACATGGCGGACGGCGAAATTAGGCCGGGCCTACCAATCCGCTCCGAAGAAGGGGCCTGAACTCCGGAGGCCGAGGCCAATCCACATCTCGCGTTCGGGGGCCAGGCCATCGAGGGGAGCGGTTTCCCGGCCCACGGCGGCCTGGACATAGGCGGTGATGGCCACGTCGTCAGCGAGTTGGAGGTCCCGGGCCACGTCGATGAAGGCGACGGTGCGCCGGCGCTGGGTGCCGTTGAGCCACGCGTACTGGTCTTCCGTCCGCTGGATGTCGCCGACTTGGGGCAGGGATCCCGTGGGGGTTTCGCCGGTGGGGTCGTCCCCCCGGATGGATGCGGTCAAGCGGGCATGGATTTGCCAGGCGCCCGCCTGCCAATGGCCCGCCCAGGCCGTTTCCACGAAGTTGGCTCCGAGGGGATGGGCGAGCGGGGTGATGCCGTTGAGGTAGGCGGCGGTGCGTGTGAAATGGCTGTAGGTCCAAGGCCGGGCCGCGGAAACCTCCCATTGCCATCCGCCCCACCGCGTGTCCCATCGGAGGCCACCGAGGGCCGCAAACTTGTTGCCCCACCATTGGGTGCCACCGAGCAGCTCGGAGACGATGAGCTCGTCGAGAAGGAACTGGCCGTAGAGGGTCCGGGGTCGCCGGCCCCAATCCTGGCCCAGCTTGATTCGCCCCTCCACTCCAACGAGGGCGTTGTCGGAGCTGCCCTGGGTGTATTCGGTGGGCCGCAGGCTTGTCAGGGGCATCAGATAATGCGGTTCAAACGCGCGCGCTCCATCTTCAATATTCCACACAACGGCTCCCCACAGGGCTCCGGTGAGGCGCCGACCGAAATCGACCTCCACTCGGTGGGAGACGACCATGCGCTCAATGTCCGTCCGGATGGGTCCGGAAGGCGGCACCCATGTTCGGGGATCGCCCTCGGCTCCGGTCCAACAGTCGATGTGGCGGTCGCCTTGCAGGGCCTCGATGCGGTGTCGGTAGCGCAGCCGCCCTCCGCCGTCCAAGGCAATCTGGGCGAAGGGGGTGGGGGCGTTGTGCCGTCCACGGAAGAGGGAGCGGAGGCCCCAGCCTTCACTCAGCGTGTCCCGGCCGATGGCAACGCCCACCGAGGGGAGGGGTTGCCAATCCCACCGGGCGCGCCACCGCGAAGCGTTGCGTCCGGATTCTCCACGGTGATCCCATCCGGCTTCAATGACCCGCCGGAAGAACGTTCCAGCATTCCGCAGGTCATCGAAGTGCAGTCCGCCCGCCCACCGGTCATGGGTCACGACGAGGGAGGTGGAGACGAATCCCGTCAGGGCGGTTTCTCCTTCCAGGGTGGAGGCGACGCCGACCTGATGGAGGGACATGGACGCGGAGAGGGACCGTTCGGAGGAATCCAACGCCGCCTCCGGGTCTCCCACGAAGACGTCGAGGGAATCCAACGCAAGGGCCTGAGTGCCCAACGCCAACAGAAGAAGAAGGGAGAGCGGTTTGCCCATCGTCGCAAACCTAAGGCGCTTGAGGGGCTCAGGAAGTCCGCAGTCCCTTGCGGCGCAGGGCGCGCTGGTGCATGACCACCTTTTCGGCGATGAGCAGGGCCACGGGAAATAGAAAGGCCGCACCGAGCAGGATGAAAAAGGCCCGGGTCGGGTCCATGGCCGGCATGACGAATCCGAGTCCGACCATCAGGGCAGTATAGGCGTGGATGACGAGGGCCGCTTGCAGGTGGGTGAGGCCGAGGTGCAGCAACCAGTGATGGAGGTGGTTTCGGTCGGGGGAGAAGGGGGACCGACCATCGAGCACCCGCAGGGTGAAGACGCGCAGGGTGTCGACCAGTGGGTAGCTGAGCATGGTCATGGCCAGGACCGGCATGGAGCGATGGGACCATATCGGCGGAATCTGCTCTGCCGGCGTCGCCATGATGCTGGAGGCCATGACATAGATGAACATGCCCAGGATCAGCGAGCCGCTGTCCCCCAGAAAGATGCGGGCAGGCGTGATGTTGAACAGGATGAACCCGGCCAGTGATCCCGCGAGGGACAGACAGAGGATGGCAAAGTCGGTTTGGCCCGTGAGTTGGAACCACAGGGCGCAGGAAATGGTCACGAGAAATCCGTAGCCCCCGGCGAGTGTGTCGAGACCATCGATGAGGTTGACGGAATTGACCACGACGATGTAGACGAACAGGGAGAAGGGGATGGATGCCCACAGGCTCAGCACACCGAAACCGAACAGACCGGAAAAGTCGCCGATCATGAAGCCTCCACCCAGAATGAGGATGGCACCAACCACGACTTGTATGGTCAGTTTCTTCAAAGGGTGAAGTCCGACGAGGTCGTCCTTGAGTCCGAGGAAAAACAGGATGGTCGAGGCAGCAGTCAAGCGAAAGAAGGAAAGGGCGGTTGCTTCTTCGGGGCTGATCAGCATGGTCGTTGTGACCAAGGTGCCGATGAACACCAATACCCCACCCAATCGGGGTACACTTCTCAAGTGAACCTTTCTGTCTTCAGTCGGGTCATCGAGGAGATTCTTTTGGACGGCCAGGCGAATCAGCGAAGGCATTCCCAACATCACCACGGCGAGCGAAACGATGAAGGCAAGCATGAGGTCGGTCGGAATCAAGATGCGTTTGTTTTTCCTAAAGGTGAGGTCAGTTGGTCTAGTTGGAGGGCATGGAAATTGCAGATGCGAACATTCCTACGGCCAGTCGTCAATAGGTCTTGCGGGAATTCGTTACCGGACTGGAGACCCCTGCGCTCCACCAACAATCGCCTGTCCCGGAAAGGCCCATGATGGAGACGAAGGGCGAAAGGGGCACGAGGCCGGGCAGCCACCGGTTCGGCGACCGCGATTTTCTGGAGGTGCGGAGGCTTCCGGAGCCCACATCCGCCGTGATGGAGGGGACCGAAACCGTCGTTTTCCAGCTCCATTGCTCCTCCAATCGACCCACCTCGGCGGAAATGGTCACCCCAGCGGGACGCCATTCCAATCCCTGCACCCAATCGGGCTGAAGGCTTGAGAGAGATCGGGTGCCCAGGCTGCCCCCGCTGGAGGCAGGATCGAGTGACGGATTGGTCAAAGCCGCGGTCGGGGCAAACTCCGTCCATACCGTCCACCGTTCGCCGTGCCGTACATGGCCGACCATGGCGTGGGCACGTTGACTGCCTTCATAGCGGTTGTCAAGCCATGGTACAAACCGGACTTGGCTGTACCATGTCGACCGCGGATGGCGCCATTGGATATCCAGACCATGGTGGCCCGCCAGAGAATGGGGCTGCGCGGAATCCCCTGTGGTGGGCAGGCTCCAGGGGGAGAGGGCGAGGCTCCAATCCACCATGGCTGATCGGTCCCTGCCCCGGTCGAGTACGTCGGTCCATCGGGCCACGATCCAGTTCACATCGAGTTGGGATTCCCCCATCGAGAAGGACTTCCCCAGGCTGCGGACCCCCAATCCGAGTGGAGTGTACCGTCCTTCCCGGGCCCCGTCGGCCGGGAGCCGTTCCGTGGAGCGCTGCCGACTCTGGAGCCAGCGGTAGTGCCACCCACTGCCGAGATCAACGTCGATCAACAAGTACGGTGCCGGCGCCATGTCGGCATTCCAGAGCAGGTTCCGGGTGCCCGGTCCCATGCCCACGGAACCGAGTCCCCATTGCAGGCGGATGCGATTCGTGGCCTGCAGGTCGAACCACACTTCGGCCAGACTGTGGTCGATGCCGGAGAGGCCATTGCCCGTCGGCCTGAGCTTGCCCGGTCCCATTCCGGGGTAGCCCTGCGCGGCCAGCACCCATTCCGTTTCGGGTCCAACCAGAGTCCGTTGCATCTCCAGCACCTTCCCGCCGAAGCCCAGGGCACCATCGATTGAGCCGGAGTAACGGACGCCTCGAATGTTGCGGAAACCCGATTCGGGGTTGGCGGCCTCCCCAGCCATTCCGCCTCGCCGCCAGTCCAGGGCGTAGTCAATCACCGGGTCCATAGCGACCTGGACCGCTCCATCGGCGAAGAGGGCGTGCCGATGCCACCAGGTGTCGCGGCCGCTGGATTCGGTGGGGAGGGTCCTCACGGTGTCGAATGTGAGCACGCACTGGTCGGCCGGGGTCACCAAGGCGCCCATTCGGGTGCCGCCCTGCAGGCGGTCTGGCACGATGATCTGGCCGGCCACATGCCCCACCACCAGAACCGCGAAGACGGCCAGGACGGTGATGCGGAGGATGAGCCGGCCACGGGTCATTTGGCGCGGGCGGAATCGGGGTTGCGGCGGTATTCCTCGTAGACGCTGCGCAGCCCCTCTTCGAGACCAATCCTGTGCGTCCAACCCAAGGCGTGGATGCGGTCGCAGTTCATGAGTTTGCGGGGTGTGCCATCGGGTTTGTCCGTGTCCCAGACGATGTCGCCCTCGTATCCGACAATGCGGCGGATCAGTTCTGCGAGCTCGTTGATGGACATGTCGGATCCCGTTCCGACGTTGACGAAGGCTTTGCCATCGTATTCCTCCATAAGGAACAGGCAGGCTTCGGCGAGGTCGTCGACGTGAAGGAATTCCCGGCGCGGAGAGCCCGTGCCCCAGCACGTGACGGTCGGGTCGCCGTTCACCTTGGCCTCGTGAAACTTGCGGATGAGGGCGGGAACGACGTGGCTGTTCTGCAAGTCGTAGTTGTCACCCGGACCGTAGAGGTTGGTCGGCATGGCCGAGATGAAGTTGGCTCCGTGCTGGTCCCGATAGGCCTCGCAGAGCTTGATGCCCGCAATCTTGGCGATGGCGTAGGGCTCGTTGGTCGGCTCCAGCGCTCCGGTCAGGAGGGCGTCTTCCACGAGCGGCTGGTCGGCGAGCTTGGGATAGATGCAGCTCGATCCGAGAAACAGCAACTTCTCGACCCCGACCTGGTGGGCGGCGTGGATGAGGTTGGCCTCGATCATGAGGTTGTCGTAGAGGAAGTCCGCCCGGTAGACGTTGTTGGCGTGGATTCCGCCCACCTTGGCAGCGGCGACGAAGACGTGGGTCGGCCGTTCGCGCTCCATCATGGCGCGGACGGCGGCCTGGTCCCGCAAGTCGAGCTCACTGCTCGTGAAGGTGATGGGCTCGGGAAGGCCGGCGGCCGCGAGGGCCCGGCAGAGGGCGCTGCCCACCATGCCGCGGTGGCCGGAAATGTAGGGGCGGGAGTCGGCGTTCATCAGGATTCGTTTCGGCTCGAGGAATGTCTGGCGAGGGCGTTGGACAGGGCGTTGAAGGCCAACACAAGGGAGACGATGCAGGCCCCGGGAATGAGGGCAAGATGGGCGTGTCCGGTGAGGATGGCTCCGTAATGGTCACGGATGAGGTTGCCCCAGCTCGGCATGGGAATCTGGGCCCCGACCCCCATGAAGCTCAGTCCGGCTTCGATGAGGATCGCGGCGGCGAAGTTGGCCGAGGCGATGACGGCGATGGGTGCGGCCAGGTTGGGCAGGATGTGGCCCATCACGATGCGGGGGGTCGACAGACCGAGCACCCGTCCGGCCTCCACCCATTCGACGTGGCGCAAGGCGAGGGCCTGCCCGCGGACCACCCGGGCGACTTCCACCCACATGGACAGGCCGATGGCGAGGAAGACCTGTTGGAATCCCTTGCCGAAGGCCAGCGTGATGGCGAGCACAAGCAGGAGGGTCGGGATGCTCCACATGACTTGGAGCAACCAGCTGACCGCATCGTCGAACCGGCCCCCGAGGTAGCCGGCGAAGGCCCCGAGTGGAATCCCGATGAGCAGGGAGATCAGTACGGCGACGATGCCGACCGAGAGAGACAGCCCCGAACCGGCGACGACGCGGGACAGGTAGTCGCGGCCGAACCGGTCGGTCCCCAGCCAGAAGGTGCGGGTGTCCAAGGTGTTGGCGGCGATCCCATCGGCATCGAGGTGGACCGTGGTTCCCGGGTCCAGCATGGCCCACTCGAGATGCTGGGCGTTGGCGTTGGGTGTGGGGTCCGGCCGCCACAGGGTACTGGACAGGGCAATGCCGGCCCAGAGCACAATCCACCCCGCACCGAGAAGGGCGGTGGGCTCGGATTGGAAGAAGGACCGCAGGGCGTGCACGGAAGGCAAATTAGGTGGCCGGTCGACCCTTCCAACGGCCCGTCCGGAACGGCATCAAAAGGAGGGTGGTGGCAATGAAGAGTGGGTGCGCGATGGCCAGCACCAGTAGGCTCCACAGGGCCTTGGTCCGGCTTGCGGGCAGCAGGTCATATTCCGCACCGATCTGGGCGGTATAGGCCATGTCGGCGGCACTCTTGATGGCCCAGAATGTCGCCCCTGCCCAGGGGTGAATCAGGATCAGAGCCAGTCCCGCGGCATGGACGGCGGTGACGGTCCAGGCCACCTGTCGCGCCTCGCGCAAGGCCTTGGGGTAGCGCGTGGATTTGGCGCCCCACCGGATGCGCTGGTCGAGCAGGGTGCCGAGGGTGTCCATCGGCCCGGCCGACACCATGGCCCGTCGATCGGCCAGCCATCCGACGCGGTGTCCGTCGCCCCGCTCGATCAATGCGGCGAGGGAGAACACGTCGTCGCCACTGGGGAGTTCCGGCCTCAGTTGATCGTGGGGGAAGGCGTCCCGCCGCCAGATCCAGCCCCCGCCGCTGGCCATGGCGGGCCGGCCCCG
>JAYYEI010000062.1:0-3564 GCA_036159995.1 Bacteroidota bacterium | reverse complement strand
CCCATGTTGTGCTTGTAGCACTGGGCCGCCAGCGTGGGCAGCTTGGCAATGAGCCGATGGATGGTCAGCTCGATGTCCTCCATGGAGCGGTTCGGGTCCTGGCTGTCCGGGTAGAAGGTGGACAGGGTGGAGGACATGGCGCTGAGCATGCCCATCGGGTGGGCACCCAGTGGGAACGCATCGAAGAAGCGCTTCATGTTCTCGTGCACGAGGGTGTGCATCTTGACGCTGCCCTCGAACCAGTCGAGCCGCTCCTGGTCGGGCAGATCGCCGTAGATGAGCAGGTAGGCCACTTCCATGAAGGACGCCTTCTCGGCCAGATCCTCGATGCTGTACCCGCGGTAGCGCAGGATGCCCTCCTCACCGTTGAGGAAGGTGATGCTGCTCAGGGTCGAACCGGTGTTCTTGAATCCGCGGTCGAGCGTGATGAGCCCAGTCTGTCCGCGGAGCTTGGAGATGTCCAATGCCACCTCGCCTTCCGATCCCCGAACGATGGGCAGTTCAACTTCCTTGTCTTCGAAGGTCAGGCGGGCGTTTTCACTCATGGATACGTTCGTTGCGTGGCGCGAAAATACACGCCGGCCCGCCTTCTTTCGAGGGCAGGCCGGAAGTCAAGGCTCTTTTTGGGGATTCCATCCCCATTCAGCCTCAGTTGAATGTCGGGGTGAAGGACTGCTGGAAGTTGTCCCAGTCCTTCTGCGTTGTGCCCGCCGCCCAGGCATCGTGGAAGAAGCGCAGGTAGAGTTCGAGCTGCTGCGGATTCTTGTATCCGCTGATCGGCGCGATCATTTCAAGATTCTCGTCGAGGTAGACCAAGGTGGGGTAAGCCCGCACTTGGAAGGCCCGGCTCAACTCGTGCACGCCATTCCGTCCGGGCTTGTTCGGGACGTAGGTCGGGTTGCTAAACGTCTGGCCCTTGAACTCCACCGGTTCCGGCCCTTCGGCATCGAACTTGACGGCGTAATAGTTCTTGTTCAGGTACGCGATGACGTCGGGACTCGTGAAGGTGTTCCGCATCATCATCTTGCACGGCCCACACCATTTCGTGTAGACGTCAATCATCACCTTGCGCGGCTCCTTGGCCTGAGCCGCCTCGAGCTCGTCGACCGACATCCAATTGATTTCCGCCCCCTGCGCCAGCGCGGCGGTTAGGGAGGTGGCGAAGAAAAGGGAAAGGGTCAACGCTCTCGTCATGGGTCAAATATCGCCAAACAAAAGGACCGCCCCGACGGCACAGAGCACATCGGGGCGGTAAAAGAGGTGAAAGCCTCTGCACCAGCTTTCAGCGGACGCCGTGCATCAGCTTGTTCAGCGGCTTGTTGCACAGGGCTATGAGGATGGCGAATCCGACCAGCACCATGCCCAACGTGGAGAACACGTCGATATACTGGCTCAGGCCTGCGGTCTTCATTTCGAGATCGGAAAGGCCGGCATCGACCACTTCCTCACCCCCGTGACCGCCGGTCAACGTGGCGATGAGACCACCGGCATAGTTGGCGATGGCGAAGCTCAGGAACCATCCGCCCATCGCCGTACCGGCCATGTTCTTCGGTGCGAGCTTGGTCACCATGGACAGGCCGATGGGAGAGAGGAAGAGCTCGCCCGTAGTGTGGAGCATGTAGAGAAACAGTAAGGTGAGCAGCGGCACCATGGCAGTGGACTCGTCCACGAACTGAACGCCGACGAGCGTCACCAAGAAGCCGAGGCCCAGCTGCAGGATGCCCAACGAGAACTTCATCGGAATGGACGGGTTCTTGCCCATCCGGTCGAGTTGGACCCACATCCACGTGAAAATGGAGCCGAAGAGAACGATGAAGAACGGGTTGAAGAACTGCGTCATGGACGCCGGCATTTCCCACCCCATGATGACGCGGTCCACATTGCGGTCTGCGAAGAGGGTCAGAGACGTTCCGGCCTGCTCGAAGCACGCCCAGAAGATGACGTTGATGATCATCATGATCACGAGGGCCACCATCCGGTCCCGCCACATTTCGCCTTCTGCGATGCCCGCCTTGACCAAGCTGTAGGCTACATACACGAAGAGCAGGGTCAACAGGACCGTCATCAGCGGGAAGGTGAATCCGTCCTCGCCACCGATCTGGAAGGTGTTCTTGAGGATGAGAACGTAGCAGATGGGAATCAGCAGTACGGAAGCCAGAGTGATGAGCTGGTACATCTTCATGCCGTACTTCATCTCCATGCCGGCCTCGCGGATGTCGAGCCCCGGGGCGGCGGCATAGTTGTCCCGGCCGAGCCAGAAGATGAGCAGTCCGGAGAGCATGCCGAGACCAGCCAGGCCAAAGCCGTAGTTAAACCCATAGGTCTCCCCGACATAGGCTACCACAGTGGTTGCGAGCAAGGCGCCGATGTTAATGCCGATGTAGAAAATGGTGAAGCCCGAATCGCGGCGGGGATCGTCGTCCTCGTAGAGCTTGCCGACGATGGTGGAGATGTTGGCCTTGAAGTAGCCATTGCCCACAATCAGGGCGCCCATGCCGATGAGGAGGAACATCTCGTTGCCACCGAGGATGAGGAATTCACCAATCGCCATGAAAACGGCACCCAGCAGGATGGCGTAGCGGTAGCCGAGGTATTGGTCCGCCAATCGGCCGCCCATCACGGGCGCTGCGTATATCAGAGCTGTATAGGCTCCGTACATGAGGCTGGCTTCCGCATCGCCTTTGAACAGCGACTTCACCAAATACAGGGTGAGGAGGGTGCGCATGCCGTAGTAGCAAAAGCGCTCCCACATCTCGGAAAAGAAGAGCGTGTATAGTCCACGCGGGTGCCCGGATTGGGCCACGTTCGAATCAGACATTGAAAATCAATTCAGGTGTTGGGGTCAAGATAGGGGGCAGGGCCCGCAAGGCCCCGCTCCCGGTGTTGGTTTGCTCAGAGGTTCTCCTTGACAAAGTCCAGCATCATGCTGAACAGGTGGAGTCGGGTGTTGCCACCGTAGATGCCGTGGTTGCGGTTGGGGTAGGCGAAGAAATCGAAGTCCTTGCCGGCGGCCACCAGCGCATCCACCATCTCCATGGCGTTCTGGAAGTGCACGTTGTCATCGGCAGAACCGTGGACGAGCAGCAGCGGACCCTCCAGCTTCTCGGCGTGGTTGATGGGGCTGTTGTCGTCGTACCCGTCTGCGTTTTCTTGGGGAGTCCGCATGAAGCGCTCCGTGTAAATGCTGTCGTAGAACCGCCAGTTGCTCACCGGCGCCACGGAAATGCCCGCGGCGTAGTGCTCAGCGCCCTTGGTCATGGCCAGCAGGGTCATGTAGCCTCCGTAGCTCCAGCCCTGAATGCCTATGCGGTCGCCGTCGATGTAATCCATCGCACTGAGGTGCTCGGCGAGGTCGATGAAGTCCTCCGTCTCGAGCTTGCCGAGCTGCAGGTAGGTGCTGTGTTCGAATTCGCGGCCACGCTTCGGCGTGCCGCGCGGATCGCAGCTCACCACGATGTAGCCCTCCTGACAGAGCAAGTTGTGCCAGTAGTACGTTGTGCCCCCCCAGCTGTCGTTGACCGTGTTGACTCCCGGACCGCCGTAGATGGCCACATAGACGGGATA
>JAYYEI010000061.1:0-7909 GCA_036159995.1 Bacteroidota bacterium | reverse complement strand
GCCCATCCACGTTTCCAACGGGAGCGTCGGGATGTGGTCCGGGAAATAGAGGCCGTTGTCCGGTGGCAGTCCGCGGAGGATGGCCTCGTGGAAGGCCGCCGTCTCGTTCTTGTTCTTGGTGCTGTGGAACTGCATGGTGGTCAGGCGTCGAGAACGTGGGCGCCGCGGCTGGCGATGCGTCCGACGTGAACATGGTGATCGAGTCCCTTGAGCAACAAGACGTTGGAAATGGCCTGCCCCACGTTTTGGGCCGTGTCGGCATCGAAGCTGATCCAATAGCTGGATGGTCCGCTTCCGCTGATGCCCCCTGCTCTTGCGCCGGCCTGCATGGCGGCGGCTTTGACGTCGGCGAAATGCGGTTGGAGCGGTATGCGGTGGGGCTCGGCGAGCGCGTCTTCGAGGGCAAAGGCCGCTTCCATGGCATCGCCCGTGTGGCAGCAGTGGACGAAGTGGCCGAGGCGGGCCATCTGGCGGAGGGCGTCCGGCATGGGGACGTCCTGCGGAAGGACGGCGCGGGCCTCGGCCGTCTTGATGACCGTTTGTGGGTGAACCACGGTGAGGTGCCAATCTGGAGCAGGCAAAGTGTCGATGCGCCCTTCAGGCAGGCACAGGCAGAGTCCGCCGAAGAGGGCTGGGGCCACGTTGTCGGCGTGGCGGGCACCGCTGGCGACCTGCTCTCCATCGAGCGCCATGGGCAGAAGTTCGTCCGGTCGGAAGTCGGCGCCGGCCAGTGCAGCGACACCGAATGCGGCGGAAGCCGCGGAAGCGGCGCTGGAGCCGATGCCGCTGCCGGGCAGGACGGCCTTGTGGATGGTCAGCTCGACCCCCCACTCCACGCCGAGCGTGTTGAGGACGCTGCGGGCGGCCATGCCGCTCACGTTGTGCTCCACGTCCATGGGGAGGTCGGCTCCAATGATTTCGCGGATGACGACACCGGGGGTGTTCGTGCGCTTCAGGTCGAGGCGTTCCAAAGGGCGCTCCAAGGCCAGACCGAGGCAATCGAAGCCCACCGTGAGGTTGGCGACGGTGGCCGGGGCGGCAACGGAGATGTGGTCCCTAGGGCTCATGCTAGATTGGTTGGGCGCGTCAACGGCTGGCAGCGATGCGGATCAGGTCGCCGAAGACCCCCATGGCGGTCACGGCGGCACCGGCTCCGGCGCCCTGGATGATCAGTGGGCGCTCCGCATAGCGGTCGGTAGTGAGCAGGACGATGTTGTCCGTGCCCTCGATGTTGAAGAACGGGTGGTCGGCCGGAACGGTGGTCAGGCCGGTCGAGGCTTTGCCCGTCTTGGCATCGAAGGAGCCGACGTACTTGAGGCGTTCGCCTTTGGCGTCGGCGGCCTTCCATTGGGCCTGCATGGTGTCCTCGATTTGGGGCAGGCTCTCCATGAAGGCGTCGATGCTGCCTTCCATCTGGCTGTCGAGCAGGAACCCCTTTCCTTCTACATCGGCCATCTCCAGCGTATAGCCGGCTTCACGGGCGAGGATGAGGATCTTACGTTGGACATCCACCCCACTCAAGTCGGTGCGGGGATCGGGCTCGGTTAAGCCGGCGGCCCGGGCGTCCTCGATGACCTTCTTGAAGGTGATGTCGCCATTGAAATTGGAGAAGACGTAGTTCAACGTGCCGCTGAACATGCCCTCGATCTTGTGGATCCGGTCCCCACTTTGGACGAGGTGCTGGATGGTGTCGATCAACGGCAATCCGGCCCCCACATTGGTCTCGAAGCGGTACTCGACCCCGGCGCGCAGGGCGAGTTCCTTGAGGCCTTCGTAGCGGGCTTGCTCCGAGCTGGTGGCGACCTTGTTGGAGGCGACCACGGCGATGCTGTGGGCCAGGGCCTGCTCGTAGACTTCGCCCGCTTCGGCGCTGGCGGTGTTGTCCACCAAGACACTGTTTTCCAGATCGAGGTCGGCGATGGCCTGAACAAACGCTTCGGGCGAGCTGTCCGTGGTGGCGTCGGCGAGTTGGGAGCGCCAATCGCCGGTGACCCCATTGGGATCGATCAGCATCTTTCGGCTGTTGGCCAATCCCATGATGCGCAAGTCGAGTCGGCGGACCTGCTTGAGGTCCTCGCATTGGGCGAGCACCTGGTCGACCATGGTGCCCCCGACGTTGCCGACGCCGAGGCAGAAGATGTGCAGGCGCTTGACCTCGGTTTCGAAGAAAGCCTGATGGATGGACTGCAGGGCCTTGCGCTCGTGCTTGGCGTCGATGACGATGGAAATGTTGCGCTCGGTGGAGCCCTGGCTGATGGCCCGGATGCTGATTCCGTTCCGGCCAAGGGTGCCGAAGGCGCGCCCGGCGATGCCGCTTTGCTGGCGCATGCCGTCTCCGACCAAGGCCACGATGGCGAAGCCGGATTCGATGACCAGTGGTCCGATGCGGCCGAGTTGCTGGTCCGCGCCGAACTCTTGGTTTAACGCGGCTTCGGCCTCTCCTGAATCTCCGTCGGCCACGGCGATGCTGATGGCGTGCTCGCTCGAGCCCTGAGAGACCAGGACGACGTTGACACCGGCCAATGAAAGTGCGGTGAAGAGGCGGCGGGAAAAGCCAGGGACGCCGACCATGCCACCACCGCTGACGGTGATGAGCGTGATGTTTTTGAGGGTGCTCAGTCCCGCGACGCCGCGGTTGGACAGCGGAGCGTCTCGGCGTTTGGCAGGCGGGACAATGAGGGTGCCGCTGCTTTCCGGGTCGTCCGTCAAGCGGACGTGCATGGGGATGTCCTTCTCGGAGAGCTGGGCCACCGTCGGTGGAAAGACCACCTTGGCCCCGAAGTGGCAGAGCTCCATCGCCTCGGCATAGCTGAGCTCGTCGATGACGCGGGCGGTCGGCACCATCCGGGGATCGGCGGTCATCATGCCGGCCACATCAGTCCACTTTTCCAAGGCTGTGGCGTCGAGGAAGCAGGCGGCATAGGCAGCACTGAGGTCACTGCCTCCCCGACCCAGCGTGGTCGGAGTGCCTTGGGGCGTCGTGCCGATGAAACCCTCCATGAGGAAGAGGTCACCCTGATCGAATCCAGCCTGGCTGAAATGGTGACGCGAGGTCTCCACATCGAGGCGGGCCGAGCCGAACCGATCATCGGTTCGCATCAACTCGAGGGCGTCGAGGCGATGTGGAGAGAAGCCGAGGTCGGTGAAGTGTCCCCAGAGGATGGGCACGGAAAGCCGTTCGCCCAGCCCCATAAGTTCGTCCAGGGTGCGGGCGCTGGCTTCACGGAGGAGGTAGATGCCGTATAGGAGATCGTCCAAATGGCTGAGCCGCTCCTTCAACTCCGTTTCGATGGCATCATAGGTGGGGCGCTCGAGCAGGTCGAGCGCGCACTGGATGTGGCGGTCGTGGATTTCCCGGGCCACATCGCGATAGCCGCCATCGCCGGATTGGGCGAGACGCCCTGCATTTCCGAGGGCATCGGTGATGCCACCCAGGGCGGAGCAGACCACCATGGCGCGGTAGCCGTCTTGCTGGCGTTTGTGCGCCAGGACGCGTCCGCAGGCGCGGATGCGGTCAGGATTGGCAACGGAGGAACCTCCGAATTTCAGGATCTGCATGGCAGGAGCCGGTTGGTCACCACCCTACGCATCGTTCATCGGGAGGTTGCGATTTCCGTATAAAAATTACGGCGCAAACCCCAATCAGGCCTCGTCTTTCGCAAATTTCGAGATGACCTCCATGCTGACGCCGGTGTTGGAGAAGCCTCCATCGTGGAAGAGGTTTTGCATGGTGACATACCGGGGGAGGTCGCTGAACAGGGTGGCGCAGTAGTCCGCGCAGGCCTGTCCCGTGGCGTTTCCGAGCGGGCTCATGGCCTCGCTATAGGCGATGAATTCATCGAAGCCCTTCACACCGCTGCCGGCCGTGGTGACGGTCGGGCTCTGGCTGATGGTGTTGATGCGGACTTTCTTCTGCGTGCCATAGTGATAGCCGAAGCTGCGGGCAATGCTCTCGAGCAGGCTCTTGGCGTCGGCCATGTCGCCGTAGTCCGGGAACGTGCGCTGGGCGGCGATGTAGCTCAGTCCGACGACACTCCCCCACTCGTTGATGGCATCGAGCTCCATGGCGGTCTGCAGCGTCTTGTGCAGGCTGATGGCGCTGACGTCAAACGTCTTGTCGAGGTAGCTGTAGTTGAGCCCGGTGTAGTGCTTGCCCTTGCGGACGTTCGGGGACATGCCAATCGAGTGCAGGACGAAGTCCACTTTGCCGCCGAAGTGCTCCATAGCGCCTTCAAAGAGGGCCTTGAGGTCCTCCATGCTCGTGGCGTCGGCCGGGATGACGGGCGCATTGCCGCATTGCTCGGCGAGCTTGTGGATGTCGCCCATGCGCATGGCGACGGGGGCGTTGGTCAGGACAATCTCCGCGCCCATTCGGTGAACGGTTTCCGCCGTCTTCCAGGCGATCGACATGTCGTTGAGGGCGCCGAAAATGATGCCCTTCTTTCCTTCAAGCAGGTTCATGGTCAATGGTGTCTGAAGCGGCGAAATAAGCGCAATCCGCCTAGCGTTGCCCGGCCTCGGGCAGGATTTTGTCCGGGTTGAGGATGTGGACAGGGTCGAACGCGTCCTTGATGCGGCGCTGCAGGGCGAGCTCCGCCTCGCTGAACCGAAGGTCCATAAACGGTTTCTGCACCCAGCCGATGCCGTGCTCTCCGCTCAAGGTTCCGCCCAAGCGGATGACCTCACGGAAGAGCTCGCGGATGGCGTTTGGCAGTGAGTCGTTCCATTGGCCCTCGGGTATGTCGCCGCGCAGGATGTTGACATGCAGGTTGCCGTCCCCGGCATGGCCGTAGCAGACACTGTCGAATCCGTGTTCCGCGCCAATCCGCTTCACAGTGGCGAGCAATTCGGGCAAATGGCCTCGAGGCACCACAGTGTCCTCCTCCTTGTAGGTTGAGTGTGCCTTGACGGCCTCCCCGACTTTCCGGCGCAGGTTCCAGAGTTGATTCTTTCCCGCTTCATCCATAGCCAACAGAGGCTCTCCAGCGTGGAATTGATCGAGTGACGCTGCGATGCGCTCCAGCTGGGGCATCAGTTCCTCCTCCCGGAAGCCATCGACCTCGATGAGCAGGTGGGCGGCTGTGTCATCAGCCAGTGGCAACTGCCGGTCTCCCGTGAAGTCCATGGCCAGTTCGATGGCGGCGCGCTCCATGAATTCGAGGGCGCTGGGCTGATTGCCGTCCATGAAGAGCCCGGCGACGGCCTGGCAGGCGTCGGCCGAATCGGCGAACGGAACCAGCAGCAGGGCGTTGAAGCGTGGCCAAGGCAACAGCTTCAAGGTCGCCTCCGTGATGATGCCGAGGGTGCCCTCCGACCCGACCATAAGTTGGGTCAGGTTGTACCCGGTGCTGTTCTTCAGGGTGTTGGCTCCGGTTCGGATGACGGCACCGTCGGCCAACACGACCTCGAGATTGAGGACCCAATCCTTGGTGACGCCGTACTTGACGGCTCGGGGGCCTCCGCTGTTCTCAGCGAGGTTGCCTCCGATGGTGCAGGTGCCCCGGCTAGCGGGGTCGACGGCATAGAAGAGACCTTTGTCCTGCACGGCCTCCTGCATTTCCTGGACGATGACGCCGGGCTGGACGACGAGTTGGTGATGGAGCTCGTCAATGCGGATGATCCGGTTGAGCCGTTTGGTGCTGAGTCCAATGCCCCCGCGCACGGGAAGGGCTCCGCCGCTGAGGCCGGTCCACGCTCCGGAGGGCGTCACGGGCACCCCGCGAGCATGGGCCCACTGCATGACCGCAGAGACCTCTGCGGTGCTGGTCGGAAAGACGACGACGTCAGGGAGGAACTGAAGGTCCTCGGTGTGGTCGCGGCTGTGGGCTTCCCTGGATTCCGCTGTCCATTCCACGAGCAATCCGGGCACGGCGGCTTGCAGGGCTTCCGCGATCGGACGTGACTTCGCCTCGGAATTCGAATGGCCGGACATCGGGCCGTAATTTGCCGACCACAGCCCCGGCTTGCCGGGTTCAGACCGTGAAAATTTCCACCATCATGCGCATCACAACCGCATTGGGCCTTCTGGTCCTCCTCCCTTCCCTGCTCACCGCCCAGAAGAACACCGTCCCCACGGAACGGTGGTCCAACGAGAAGATTTGGTACAGCGGAACCTTCCGGTCGGAAGGGGTCTATGGCATCCGCTCAATGGCCGATGGCGTGCACTACACGAGCCTGGACCGGGTCGGTCAAGGCAATGCCGTGGTCAAGTATGCTTATGCCACCGGGCAGGCGGTTGACACCCTGGCCAAGAGCGCGGTCATTTATCCAGATGGGGAGACCCGAATCGCCGGCTATCAATTCTCGTCCGATGAGAAGAAGGTGCTGGTGAGCAGCAACCAGGAGTCCATTTACCGACACAGCTACACGGCCGACTACCACATCTACGAGATTGGCAGTGAGAAGGCGGGCATGGCCCTGCGAGAAGACGGCCAGCCCGTGCGTCTGGCCACGTTCTCCCCGGCCGGAGACAAGGTCGCTTATGTGATGGACAACAACGTGTACATCACCACCCTCGATGCCAAGAAGCGGGATGCTCAAATGACGTCGGATGGTGAATGGAATCGCATCATCAACGGCGCTTCAGACTGGGTGTATGAGGAGGAATTCGGTAAGGATCGCGGGTTCTTTTGGTCTCCGGATGGGCAATACATCGCCTACTATCGGTTCGACGAGTCTGCGGTCCGCGAGTTCAGCATGCCGATGTACGGATCCCTCTACCCGGACCCATACACGTTCAAGTATCCAAAAGCGGGCGAGGCCAATTCAGAGGTCAGCATCCATGTGGTGGAGGTGGCCACCGGTCGGAAGTCCGCCCTTGTCAGGGTGGACCCGGACAACTACATCCCCCGGATCATGTGGATGGGGAAGACCGACGACTTGATGGTGATGCGGATGAACCGCCACCAGAACCGCATGGAGTTGCTGCGCTTCGATTTGGGAGTTCTGGCAGAGCGCGGGTCTCCCGAGCCTGAAGAGATTCTGGTCGAGGAGGCCCCGACGCACGTGCCTGTGCAAGACAATTTCACGTTCCTGGAGGACGGCTCGTTTCTCATGACGAGCATGAAGGATGGGTACAACCACCTCTACCACGTTCGTCCGGGAAAGGCCGACAAGCAGTTGACCTTCGGCAATTGGGACATCACGTCTGTACAGGGGTATGATGCCAAGCGAAAAGTGGTCTATTTCGCCGGCTCCTGGGCAGGAGCCACGCAAGAACACCTGGCCAAGGTGGACCTGAAAGGTCGGATGACGAAGCTGGACGAGACGCCGGGAACCCACGGGGTGCGCTGGAGCCGGACCTTCGATTACGCCATCCACAACCAAAGTGATGCGAACACGCCTCCCGTGTATGTCCTGCGTGACCGCAAATGGAGTCAGATTCGCTTGTTGAAGGACAATGCGGGACTGCGGGAAACGTTGGCCGATTATGCGGTGGCCCCGCGCGAATTCTTCACCTTCACGGACGATGCCGGTGAGGATCTGAACTGCTGGATGATGAGGCCCACCGACTTCGATCCCACCCAGCAGTATCCCGTCTATGTGGCCATCTACGGTGGGCCGGGAGTCAACACGGTCAACGACAGCTGGGGGGGCACAACGTACTACTGGCACAACCTGCTCTGTCAGGAGGGCTATGTCGTGGTCAGCTGTGATCCGCGCGGCACGCCGAAGCGTGGCCGGGAATTCGAACACAGCACCTACCTCCAACTCGGCAAACTCGAGACGGAGGACTTCATCGACCTCGCCGAGCATCTCAGTGCGATGGACTACATCGACGGGGATCGCATCGGCATTCAGGGTTGGAGCTATGGGGGCTACATGACCCTGCTGGCCATGACCAAGGGCGCCGAGCATTATGCTGCGGGCATCTCCGTGGCCCCGGTGAGCAACTGGCGGTTCTACGACA
>JAYYEI010000060.1:0-200530 GCA_036159995.1 Bacteroidota bacterium | reverse complement strand
AGGCCGGTGCGGCCCATCAGAGGTGCATGAACGCCTTCTTGGCGAGCAGCTGGTCCTCGGACTCCCGGTGGTCCGGGTCGTCGACGCAGCAGTCCACCGGGCAGACGGCGGCGCATTGGGGTTCGTCGTGGAAGCCTACACATTCGGTGCACTTGTCGGTGGCGATGTAGTAAACGTCCATGCTCCCGGGTTCTTGCGTGGCGTCCGCATTGATCGATCCGGCAGAAGGGTGGTTGCCGTCGCCTTTCAGGCCCGTGCCGTCGGCAAACGTCCACTCCGCACCGCCTTCATAGATGGCGTTGTTCGGGCATTCCGGCTCGCAGGCTCCGCAATTGATGCAGGCGTCGGTGATCATGATGGCCATGGGACGGGGCGTTTGGGTAGAGCAAAATTAACCCTTCGACCCCTCAAGATGTTGCGGCCATCTTTGCACCCTGCAACGCATGATGAACATGGTTACCCACACTTCCGTCGACCTCGACCGTGCCCGCACTGTGCTCTCCGCCCTCCGCAAGGGGTGGCTCGAGGCGTTGGGCGACGCGCCCTCGGCATCCTGGGGCCCACTCCACGCGGCGATGGCCTCCGCCGAGCACGCCAACGGCTGGTTTGCACCGTCCGAGGTGCGGCACGCCGCCGAGACCTGGTGCACCGCCCTCGAGGACGCGGCCATCGAGGCCTGGTTGGAAGGGCTTTCGGTGCCGGAAGGGGAGGCCCAGCCGGTCACGGTGGGCCTCGTGCTCGCCGGAAACATTCCCTTCGTCGGGGTGCATGACCTGCTCTGTGCAGTGGTCTCCGGCCACCGGGTCCGGGTCAAGCCCAGTCGGGACGACGCCCGGTTGACCGTGACCCTGATCCAGGGATGGGCCGCCGCCTGCCCCGGCATCGGCGAGCAGGTCGAGATCGTGGAGCGATTGGATGGCTTCGACGCCGTGATCGCCACCGGTAGCCGCAACAGCGGCCGGTACTTCCAGCATTACTTCAGCAAGGTCCCGCACATCATCCGGGGCCAACGGACCTCCGTCGCCGTGCTCGACGGCAGCGAGACCCACCAGCAGATGAAGGCCCTGTCGCAGGACATCTTCCGCTACTTCGGCCTCGGTTGCCGCAACGTGACCCAGGTCTTCGTACCGCGGGACTTCGACCTCGACCGGCTGTTCGCCGCCTTCGTGGATTGGGCCCATCTCGGCGACCACCACCGCTACCACAACAACTACACCTACCACAAGGCGCTGTGGTTGATGGAAGCCGTGGACCTGCTGGAGAATGGCTTCGTCCTGCTCAAGGAGGACCCGCAATGGGTGTCGCCGGTGGGCGCTCTGCATTACCAGCGTTACGATGACCTCGCCGACGTGGAGGCCCGGCTCGCCGCTGGCGCCGACGAGATCCAGTGTCGCGTGGGGACGGGCGGACTGTCCTTTGGCCAGGCCCAACACCCCGGGCTGACCGACTACGCGGACGGCGTGGACACCATGGCCTTCCTGCTCGGTCTCGGGCGCTAACTTCGCGCCATGCCCAAGACGCGTTTCCTGCTGTGGTCCTGTCTGCTCCTGGTCGTCCTGTCGACTGGGTGCTCCACCGACGTGGACCTGAACGCCCCGTACGAGGAGCGCACCTTGGCGTTCTGTCTGCTTGACCCCAATGCGGACGAGCAATGGGTGCGGGTCAACCGCACCTGGTTGGGGGAGGGCAACAACCTCGAGTTTGCCCAGGTGGCCGACAGCAGTGAGTATGCACCGGGCGAGGTGTCCGTCACCGTGGAGGCCTTCGCCGACAATGACCCCGCCTTTTCATCGCCTTTGGCAACCTACACGGCCATCGACACCCTGCTTCAAGACAAGGACGCCAACGGCATCTTCTTCGGACCGGAGTACCGGGCCTACCACTTCGCGACACCGGACGGGCTGGAGATAGCCCCGAACAACAACCCCGATGCCCTGCGCGTCTATCGCCTGACGGTGGCCTTCGCCGATGGCCGGCCCTCGCTGACCGCCACGACCACGTTGATTGGGGAGTCCCTTGGCAACATCAGCAACCCGCCGGCTGGCATCCCAGGCTTCAGCCTGAATTTCGCCAGCGGAACCGGGGGGCTCGTCACCTATCCCAACGTGAACTTCAAGTGGTCCTCGACGCCTGGCGCCAAGCGCTATGAAGCCGCCGTGGAAATCAAGTACACGGAGCGCATCTGGGTCGATGCGGCCCACACCGAGCTCGCGTCGGAAACGGACCGTGTCCTCCGGTGGGACCTGGGCGAGGAGGGCACCTCGGATGATGAGGGGGGCGAGGAAATCAAGTTGCCGGTCAACGGCGAGGCCTTCTTCCTCTACCTCGCCAGCAACCTCGAGGCGGATCCGCTCATCACCCGGCAGCTGGGTGTGTGGAACGACAACATCGACCGCGTTCGCTGTTTCGATTTCGTGCTCAGCATCGCCAATGAGGAGCTCGACACCTACCTCGCGGTGAACGCGCCGGTCACCGGCATCATTCAGGAGCGCCCGCAGTACACCAACATCACGGGTGGGCTCGGCCTCTTTGCCAGCCGGACCCAGCAGCGGGTCAACGGCCTCGGCATCTCCAAGCCCTCCGTGCAGGAATTGGTCGAGGGGCAGCACACCGCAGCCCTTCAGTTCTGCCTGCCACCCGATACCGAGGGGGACGTGGCGGAGTACGCCTGCCCCTGACCGGGGAAATTCAGGGTGGGGTTGTGGATAGACAGCCCCGCCCCTCCGTCGGTGCGGACTCGTTCCGGCCCACCTTGCCGACATGGCCCATGCGTTCACCTATCAGGCGCCCTATGGCGTCTTCCATTTCTCGGAAGGGTTGCTCACCGTCGAATTGGCGGAAGACTTGATTGTGGACCTGCCCCTGATGCAGCGGGTGGCTGCCCAGCGCCTGGAACTGCTCGGGGACCGGGAGGTGGCCGAGCTCATCGTGATCCCGCGGGCTCATCTGTTGCTCGACCGGGCAGCGCTGACTTGGCTGGCCCAACAGAGTGCCCTGACCGGTGTTCATCACCGCGCCATCGTGGTGCCGGCACACCTGCTCGTGTGGCGGGATCGCCTGTATCAGATGATGAGCCGGATGCGGCCCAATGTGCGGGTGTTCCGCAACCGGCGGGTCGGCAAGGCCTGGCTCCAGGATCGGGCCGGCACCTTCACGCCCTCGGTGACGCCGAGGAAGGAGGCCACCCTCGACCTCGCCGCCGAACTCAACGGATGACCACCCGGGCCGAGCGCCCGCTGTTCAAATCGGTGACCACGACCATGCCGTTGGTCCAGCCCTTCGTGTCGAGCGTGGCCAACGTGCCAGTGACGGCCGGCTGACCGCGGAAGAGCGTCCGTCCCATCGCGTCGGTGACGAGGAGATCGCGGCCGGCGAGTCCCGGGCAGTGGAGGGGCGCCCCCAGCTGGAGGGGGGAGGGACCGAGCTTCCAATCCACCGGCGCGGATTCGGCCACGGCGTCGGTTTCTCCCGGCTTGTACTGCCAGATGGCGGGGATGTCGATGAAGGTCTGGACGCTGAGGACCGGCATGCCCTCACCCGGAGCGTACCACTCGTACACTGTGCCTTCCCGCGGCAGGGTGAAGCCGATGTCGGCCGCCGCCACGTTGATGGTGTCGAGGGCGGAGAAGGTGCGCTTGACCCGCAGACAATCGAATTCCCCTCCCGGCAGGAGCAAGGTGCCCCAGGCATCGACTTCGATGTCCATGTCCTGTTCAGTGGCATAGAAGAACACGCCTTCCACATCGAGCGTGAAGGCCGAAGTCTCCTCCATTTCGGCGCCGTAAACGAGCGGCAGGGGAAGCAATTCCTCTTCATCATCAAAGGGGACGGGGAGGTCGATGAAGTCGGTGGTCAGACCGATGCCCACCGTCTTGTAGGCATCCCCTCCGAATTCGCGGTACACGGTTGCTCCGCTGATGGGAATGGGGAGGTCGGCGCCGAGGTCGGGCAGGTCAAAGGCGGTGAAGTGATCCGCGGAGGAGAACACGAGTTGTGTGGTGAAGCTCGCGGACCCCAAGGAGAAATATTCCGTCTCCTGGTCGCCGGTGCTGATCAGGTCGCTGAAGTTCCACGTCACGTCCTCCCCGTCATTGTCGATGTCGTCCGCGTTGAACGGCGGAACGGCATTGGCCCGGAGGTAGACGGTGCCGCCTTGGGGCAGATCCGCCGTGCCGATGGTCGGCTGGGCGTGAAGGACGAAACAGGCGAGCAGGGCCGGGAAAAGAACGAACAGGCGCATGGCCCAAAGGTACGGGCGGTCAATCTTCGGCCCCGGTGACCCTGCCGCGGGCACGAAAGAGGTCCGAGAGCCGGTTGAAGCGGAGCTGGTAGGCCGCGCCGATGCCCTGTTTCGGATCCTCCTCGAGTGGACTCTCGGGAATGCTGTAGGCCTGGAGCTCCCATCGGCCATCGGCGGTCAACCGGTAGCGCACATCGACTCCTCCCCGGAATTCGGACGTGCCCAGAGAGAATCCCTGCATTCCTTGGGCGCCCACATTGCCTGAGATCTGGAGCCGGTCGTTCATCAGGCTCAAGCCCAGATCGAGCTCGAAGGCCTCCTCGAAGCCGGAGTCAGACCCCTCAGCTGTGGCCGCAGCGGACGGGACGTAGCGAAGCCCGATGTCCAGGTCCTCGGACAGCCCGCTCAGCCACTCGGAGACCCGCGCGGAGACCAGTTCCGACGCCTGTGCCGCAGCGGTTTGGGAGAGGAACGCCCCTTGGGCCTCCGCCGGGATGAATTGGCCGGTGGCGAGGAGGGCGAAGGCCTGTCTTTCCACGGATTCGGCGGTGGACAAGGCGGCCTGCACCTCGGCGAGCATCGCTGGATCGGATTCCTCGTACTCGGGGAAGGCGATGTCGAATTCGAGCTGGGGCGCTTCAAGGGCGCCGCGGATGCCGAGCCCCACTTCGACGCGGGTCTTCTTCGATTGGACGACACTGGGCAGGAGGGGGGAGGGATTGACCCGCATCGACGAGAAGGCGACCAGGTGGAGTTCAGCCGAGTAGGGGTCCCCATCCCAATCGATGCGCCCACCTGGAGCGATGTCGATGCGCTTGGTGAACAGGTCCCGGAGGCTGAACCGGTATTGTCCCTCCACGATTTCAATTCCGCCTTCCACCGTCAAGGGCAGGTCCGGTGACTGCGCAATCCGAAGGGTGCCCTTGGCCTGGCCATCGACCCGTTCGCCGGCTTTTCCATCGAGAACCAACGCGAGCTCGGCGTCGGGGGTGACGTCGAGGTCCAGATCGAGGCCGAGGTTGAAGGGGATTCGGTCTTCAGCCGTCGGCGGCACTACATCACGGCTGACGAATTGGATGCCGCTGGGGAGGTCGGTTCCCTCCAGGGCGTCGAGGGGCAAGGTGAAGCGCGTTCCAGCTTCACTGCGCAGGGCCGTTTCAATCTCGACGCCATGCTCGTCCCCGAAGACATCGAGTTCTCCCGTGGCGTAGACCGTGCCATGGAAGAGGCGATCGGCCGCAGGGGCGAGATCCATGACGCGGAACGGGGCGTCCACGATGTCGATGCCGAGGTCGTAGTTCCAATGCGCATAGTCTTCGTGGAGAACCGACAGGTTGAGCCGGGCTTCGTTCCCTTCCGGATCGGTGACGAGGACCTGGTCCATCCCCAGGAATCCGCGCTCGAGGCGGAAATCCCCTTGGATCGCGTGTTGCCCGCCCGTGGCCTCAACGGAAAGCTCCGGGACTTCCAATCGGATGCGGCCGAGGGCGAGGGGAAGTCCGTCTTCCCAATCGAGGCTGACCTCTCCGTCTGCTGTGCCCCGCAGCGCCACGCCCCCTTGGTCGAGCAGGGGATTGAGCAGGCCAAGGGGCCATTGGTTCATCTCCACCACACCGGAGTGGGGGCCCCTGAGCCGGGCCACGAGAACTTCGTCGTCTTCCACAAACTGCTGGACCGAGCCGGAAAGCCCGGCACCCCATCGCAGGTCGAGGCAGAGATCCCCCATGGCATAGGGGGCGGCCGCGGCATCCTGCCACTGCAGGAAGGCCAGTCCCTCGCGGGTCGTCAGGTCCGTTTGCGCCCGCCCATTGAGCGAACCGTCGACGGCAGGGAGGTCAACGTCCAGCGCAGCTCCGGCCCAGCCGGGCAGAACCTCGGCCGGCACGCCATCCACGTCGAGGGTGAGCCAGGATCGCTCCCCAATGGGTCCGGCCTCCGTGTTCAGGCTGACCCTTCCCAAGGGGCCGGTGAGGACAACCTCCTCCGCGGTGAGGGAAGTCCAATCCGTCCCGTCCCACTGAACGGTTCTCGCCCCCGTGGTGTCGAGGTCCCAGGACCCGGAGTCGTGCACGAGGGAGACCGTCTCCATGGTCACGGTGTGCTGCCCGTTGTCTTCCAAGGTGTGCCCAGCTGAGATGTTCCCGGCAAGGGGAGCCTCCCAGGCGACCAGGATGTCCGACCGGGTGCCTGTGGAGACAGTGGCATCCACCGTCAGGTGCTCCATGCGTCCGGCTTGGGCGTGCCGAATCGCGTCGGCCTCGAGTCCCACGTGAAGTGCCGTGGTTCCGCCTTCGAGCACGACCTCCATCGGGCCGGTCCGCACCTCATCGACGTGGAGTCCGGTGAGAAGGAGGCGGGTTTGCAATTGGCCCTCCACATGGGAACCGGTCCACCGGGATCCTGGTCCCACCGATTGGGTTCCGCCACTCCACCGTTCCAGTAGGTCGTCCCGAACCAGCGTCAGGTCCACCCGCCAGTCTCGGGTGTGGTCGAAGGGAGGCGGGGCATCCGCAAACCCGCCAGAGGCCAGGGCCTCCTGGATGGGCCCGGACCAGTCTCCGAGGTCCAGGGGGCCGTTGATGTCGCCTTGGATGAAATCTCCGTCCAGCGTGGCGGCGAAGACGTCCGCATCGCCTCTGCCGCGCAGGGCAAACCGCCGCATGGACAGCGGGGCTCCATTCTGTCCGGACGTTCCGAAACCGGCTTGCGGTATCCAGCGGGAATCGAGCAGGTCAACGTGGGTCCACCAGGATGTCAGGCCAGCCTGCTCATCCAAGGTGAGTTGGCCTGAGCACGTCAGGTCTCCGAACAGGGCCAATTGCGGATTGAGCGCCAAGGGTGCACAGCGCCCGAGGACATCGAAATCCACAGACCAGGGGCCGGTTCCGGTCCGTTGCACCGTCACGTGGATTTGGCCGTCCTCGGTGTCCAATCCCGCCTGCTCCGAGGCCTTTCGAATCGACCACGTTCCGGACCAATCCGAGGCGATGGAGGCCACGTCCGCTTCCGGGCTCCACCGGGGCACGGATCCGTCAAGCACGAGGTTCAGCTGATGGTCGGGAACAAACAAGTCCGGTAGAATCGCGGCATTCAGATGGATGGCACCCTCGTCCGGTGCCCACGTGCCTTCGAGCGAGGTTGGTTCTCCTGAGGAACGGGCCAATTCTGCTTTCACCGTCACGGCTTCAGGAATCTGGGGGGTGCCCCATTTCGGGGGAACATCCAGGCCCGACCAAGCGAGGGGAAGGCGACTCTCGAGGGTCACTTCTCCTGCTCCTGCCGGCAGGGAGGAAAACAGGCGGGAGAGGTCGGGGGATTTTACCCGCAGCCGCTGGAATTCCAATGAATCGGAAGTCCATGCTGCGTCCAGTTCCACACGGCCTGCGTCGAAACGGGTGCGGAGGGAAGCCGTCTGCCGGGTGAGATCGGCCTCGAGGTGAGCCCCTTCGAAGTGCCACTCGGTCGAGTCCAGGACGGAGACAACCCAGCCAGTGGCACCCTCTCGGGCGTTCACGCCAAGGGTGAGGGATTCCGGATGGCCATCGACCTCTACATCCGCTGCGAGGGGGCCAGTGGCCCGTTGGCCGCTCACTTCCAGACGGGCATGGGCCTCCTGCCACGTGGTATGGGGTCCGTCGAAGACCAGGGCCGTCAGATCCCCTTCCGTCAAGCGGATCGAAAGGGAATCCACGCCTTCCGTCCATTTCCCGGGCAGCGCGACTTCCACGTCGGTCAGGTGGAGGGACGCCAACTCAAGCGAGGTTGCCGTGTCTTCGCCATTCGACTCGAGGTGGTCCATCCATTCAAAGGCAGCGGCTTGAATGCGCGCGCCCTCAACGTCGACCAACGCCCACCGCCCGGACCGGAGACCAGAGGGCTGCAGGGTCAAGGTCTCGACCTGGGCCAACGGCTCACCCCCTTCAGCCAGGGTCCATTCGAGGCCATGGAGGGCGACGCCAAAGGGGGAGTGGTCGAGGCCGACGGACCCGACGCGGACCTGGGTTGCGGGCGCCTCCTTCGGGAGCATTCGATCCAATTGGTGGATGGCCAAACGCACGGCTTGTCGCTGACCGGCAGGCGTGGCGAGGATGAGGAGCGGCAGGAATATGGGCAGACTCCACAGTCCCCTCCGCCATCGGCGGCGGCTGGTCGGACCCCCAATTGGGACCTCAGCAAGGGGAGGAGTGTGCTCGTTCATCGTCTACCTGCGAACTTCGCAACAGAAATGATGCCACACCGGCATGGAATGATGGGGAATCGAGAATTCATGGACGAGGAAGGCGGAAAGGTGCCGCATCGCATCATGCTCGGCATCGAAAGTTCCTGCGACGACACCAGCATTGCCGTGCTGCGTGGTTCCGAATTCGTGGCCCAGTTCACGGCTGCCCAACACATCCATGCCAAGTATGGTGGCGTGGTGCCCGAGTTTGCCTCCCGGGCGCACCAGCGACACATCCTGCCGGTGTTGCACGGTGTCCTTGAACAGGCCGGTCTCACCTTGGATGACGTGGATGGCGTAGCCTACACGCGGGGCCCTGGCCTGCACGGATCTCTGCTCGTGGGCAGCGCCTTCGCGCGCAGCCTCGCGTGGTCCCGCAGTCTGCCGCTCTGGCCGGTGCATCACATGCGGGCCCATGTCCTCGCCCATTGGATTTCCGATGCCAACCCGCCGTCTGGTCCTATGATGGCCCTGACAGTCTCGGGCGGACACACCCAGTTGGTGGATGTGCGGTCTCCTTGGGAGCTTGTGGTGGTCGGCACCACATTGGACGATGCGGCGGGAGAGGCCTTTGACAAGGTGGCCAAGATGATTGGTCTGCCCTATCCGGGTGGGCCCCATGTGGACCGCCTCGCCAAGGAGGGAAATCCGGCGGCCTTCGCTTTCGCGGCGCCGCGGATGGACGGGTTGGACTTCAGCTTCAGCGGGCTGAAGACCTCGGTATTGAGGACCCTCGAGCGCGACGGCAGGGAGGCCATGGAACGCAAAGGGTGGCAGGCGGACGTCTGCGCTTCCCTGCAGCACACCATCGTGGAGATGCTGGTCTCCCGGCTGGAGCAGGCCGCCGATCAGTACGGGCGGACGGCCATCGCCATCCAAGGTGGAGTCAGTGCGAACTCAGGGCTACGGAACGCAGTGCAGGAATTGGGAGAGCGCAGGGGCTGGTCCGTGCACATTCCGCCATTCAAATACTGCACGGACAACGGCGCCATGATTGCCATGGCGGGTCAGTTTGCGGCAATGAAGGGGGGCGAAGGCGCCCTGTCTGATGGGCCGAGGCCGCGCTGGCCGATGGAGTCCGATCAGGCCTGAACGGCGGCCACGGCCTCCTCTAGGTGCTCGACAAGCAGGGACCAATAGCTCTTCGTCCAGGATTCCGTCATCCAGCCGTCGTCTCCGGATGGAACCCCGATGTGGTTCAGGATGAGGGTCGTACACCCCTCCTCATTGCGGGAGAGCCGCATGTCCACGGTGGTGAAGTGGCCGGCGGGAAATTTCTTGTGGGTCCAGGCCAGAACGATGCGCTTGTTCTGGACGATGTGCAGGAAGTATCCAGTGTGGTTCTGGTTGCACAGCGAGAAGGCTCCGCCCTCATGGGGCTGGATGAGTGCGTCCTTTCCGGTGAAGGCCACATGGGCATCCTGGTCGAGCAGCGCGTCAAAAACCTTGGCCGGAGGGGCCGGAAGCTCGATGACCTGATAGATGTTCTCGGTCTGGAGTTTCATGTCGTAACAAGGTGAAATACCAAGATAGCCGATGATGGGAGGCTGACAATGGAGGGCGTCAACTCGTTGTCCACAAAGTGCCTCGGCAAGGCAGCACGAGGCGTGCCTGCGCCTCGGAGGGCGTGGTGTCAAGTCGAAGGGCATCCGGATCCCGGGGCTCCATCAGGGCGAGGCGCTGGCGGATAAGGTCCGTGGCATGCCGCCGGCGGCGGGGGGAGGCATGGTGATTGATGGGGTGGTCTTCCCCTTCGTTTTGCCCATCATGGCGGGAATTCCGGACGAGGACGATGGCCCGGTCCGCCGGCCCGGGGCGAACCTCCACACTGAGGCTCCCGGCCCCGTGGACGGCAGTTCCTCCCAGTCCGTGCCACAAAGCATTCTCGACCAGGGGCTGGATCATGAAGGCGGGAATCTGTTTGGTGCGCATCCCTTCGGGAATGGGCAGGAGCGTCCAATCCACCGGGCGGTCCATCCGGCGGAGTTCGAGTTGGATGTAATCCCCGAGCATGGACCATTCCCGGTCGAGGGTCAGCCATCCGTCTCGGCCAGCCTGAATCTGGTCCACGGCGAGGCGACGGAAGGCCTGCAGGTTGGCCAGTCCGGCTTTGCGTTTTCCGCGGAGAAAGTCATGCATGACGCCGTTCAGGGCGTTGAACAGGAAATGCGGGTCCATCAGGTGACGGAGGGAATCGACCTGGACCCTCGCCAGCTCGCGTCGCTTCATCAGGGACTGCTGCGCCAGCCAGCGCTCGGCCCGGACTCGGGTTTGCCAATGGGCCATTTCCGCATGCCGGCGTCGTTGTTCGCGGCCGAGGTATTCCTGGACCGATCGGTCGAGCAGAAGTCCATGGCCGGCCAGTCCCACGATCGCCACGAGGGGCCACGCAATGCCGGTGCGCCCTTGGACGGAGGGCACCAGGATGATGACCACCACCAACATCCAGAAAGGCCACCAGGCCGCCCGGGGAGCGAGGAGGCGCCAGCGTCTCCACTTCCGCCATTCCGACCGGTCCATGCGGAAGGCCGTCAGCACGGCTCCGGCGGTCAGGGCGAGGGCAATGGCCCCGCAGGTCGCCTCAGCCCATTGATTGCCGTGGACAAGAAGGTCCATGGGACCAAGGAAACCGGAAGGGCCGATCCTCCAAGCGGGAGGCCGGCTGCTTTTGTGGGCGTCGACATTGGGTTTGTGGACGGGGACGGATCAGTCCTCGAAGGCCATCCTGAGGCCCTGCCGCAGTTTGCGGTTGTACTCATCGATGAGCCACTGACGGTAGTTGTCGGTGGTCTTCGAGATGCACTTGGTGTAGTCGCGGATCCGCTGCTCGATGTCCCCTTCGAGTTCGTCGATGAGTTCAATGGCGTGGAATTCGTCCTCGGCCACCCGCTTGATCATGTGCACGTGGTTCTGGAGGCTGATCTCGATGGCCTCCTTGGGGCGCTTTCCCTTGCGGGTCGCATCGACGTAGGCGTCCTTCATGGAGAAGGGCTCCAGTTCCTCGATGCGGAACAGGGCCTTCAGCCGGTCCGGCATCTCGTAGACGAAGGTCTCCTCAATCTCCTCGTCGGTGTACAGCCCTTCGAGGTAGGCATTCGGAGCGCGGAAGATGTCCTGCCAGTTCACGTGGGCGTCCCACAGGCCAAACCGGCGTGCGTTGTTGCCCAAATCAATGACGGTGAAGTCCTTCTTCTTCCCGAAGACGCGGGAACCCCGGCCAATCATCTGGTGATACAAGGTCAACGACTTTGTCGCCCGGTTCAGGATGATCGTTTCGACGGAGGGCTCGTCGAATCCGGTGGTCAGGATGCTCACCGAGGTGAGGATGGCGTCCGGCTTCTCGTGGAACCACGTCAGGATTTCCTGACGCTCCTTCTCGGTGTGGGTGTTGTCGAGGTGGCGAATCTCGTACCCTTCCTCTTCGAACAGCTGGGCCACCATCAACGAGGTGTGGATGCCGTTGTTGAAGATGAGGGTCTTGGTGCCCTTGGCCTTCTCCTCGTAGGCGTAGAGCAACTTCTCCTGCATGAAGTAGTTGCCGTACAGTCGCTCCGAGCTGGAGACGGTGTAGTCTCCATTGATGCCCACCTTCAGCGATTTGAGGTTGACGTCGTAGCTGTAGGTCTTGGCCCGCGCGAGATAGCCATCGTCCACGAGGGTGGAGATGGATTCCCCCACGATGAGCTCCTGATAGTTGTCCTTCAGCGGCAACTTGATGTTGCTGGAGAGGGGAGTGGCCGTGACCCCGAGCAGGATCTGTCCCTCGAAGAACTTAAAGAGCTTCCGGAAGCTGTTGTAGTGTGCCTCGTCGATGACGACCAATCCAAGGTTGTCAAAGGCGATGTGCTCGTCGTTGAGGCGGTTGTTGAGGGTCTCCACCATGGCGACGTAGCACCAATGCTCCTTGTCCTCGTCGAGCATCTTGACTTTGGAGTCGATGATCTTGTTCTCGACGCCGATGTCCGACAGCATCCGGCTGGTTTGTCCGAGCAGCTCGATGCGGTGGGTGAGGATGAGGACCTTCTTGCCCTGCTCGAGAATGAAGCGCTTGGCGAGTTCGCTGAAGATGACGGTTTTCCCGCCTCCGGTGGGAAGCTGGTAGAGCACATTGTAGTTCTCCGGGAACTTCCGCATGCGCTCCATGATGGCATCGATGGCCTTCGCCTGGTAGCCGTACAGCTGCTTTCCCTGGGTGGAAATGAGCTTCTCTTTGAGCGCGTCGATCATGATCGGGGGGCGCAAAAGTACCCCCGGGAATGGCCGGGACCAATGGAAGTGCCCCTGTATTTTCGGAGGTTTCACACATGTCGTCTACAGGAATGCACGCGTCAGATCCCCGCATCATGGCCCAATCGGTGGAGGGGTGGACCTCTCTGCTCGAGAAGGCCCTCACTGTGGATGTGGCCGAGTCGGTCTCCCGGGCTTACCAATCAGCCCGGTGCCATCCGCAGCCCGAGGACTGGTTCGCGGCGTTGCGTGAGGTGGGCCCGCCGGAGCAGGTTCGGGTCTGCATCCTCGGTCAGGACCCCTATCACGGGCCGGGACAGGCTCACGGGCTGTCCTTTTCCGTGCCCCGCGGTGTGGCGATTCCGCCCTCCCTCCGGAACATCTTCAAGGAGGTGGCCCGGGATTGTGGAGGGACGCCTCCCGCGCACGGTGACCTTCGGCCTTGGGCGGCGCAAGGGGTCCTCCTGCTCAATGACGTTTTGTCCGTGGAAGAGGGACAGGCGGCCTCCCATGCCGGTCTTGGTTGGCAGGCGGTGACAGGTGCCATCCTCGGCTCCCTCCAGCATCGCCCCGTGGCCTTCTTGCTCTGGGGGCGCCATGCCCGGTCCCACCGAGCGGCGATCGAGGCCCTTCGCTCCGATCATCTCCTGCTGGAAGCGCCCCATCCGAGCCCGCTCAGCGCCCACCGCGGCTTTCTCGGCTGTGGCCATTTTGGTGCGGTGAACCGCTGGCTCTCCTCTCGGGGCGAGACACCCATCGAGTGGTTCGGCGAACCGTGGTGACGGCCCCATCCGCGGTATTTTCGCACCATGGTCGACCGCAGCGAAAGCAAGGAGACGGGTGTGTGGCAGTGCAGCGCAGTCCTCGAAGGACACCTCGGCGCCGTCTATGACCTGTCGTCCGGCGACCCGGGTACGCTGTGGAGCGTCGGGGGGGACGGCTGTCTCGTGCGGTGGACCCGACGCGACGGGGCGTGGAATCCCCAGGGCATGGCGATGGCCAAGGCCGACGAGGCCCTGTTCTGTGTCCGGGTGTTGCCGAATGGAGAGGTGCTGGCCGGAGGCGCATCCGGCGGGCTCATTGCATGGACGAACGCGGGGGTGGAAATCCTCGGCGGGCATGCCGGCGGAACCTTTGTGGTCACGGACCAATGGAGTGCCGGAGCGGACGGTCATCTTCGACGTTGGCGGACCGGAGAATCCGTGGGGTCGTTTCCCGGCCGGATCCGCTGCGTGCTGGACACCCGGAGGGGGACCCGCGTCGGCCTTCACGACGGCCATGCGGCCAGGTTGGGGTCGACGTCGCCACAATCCCTGCACGACGGAAGTGTCCGCGCGATGATGCCGTGGCCGGGTAAGGAGGCCCTCGGGACTGCGGGGGCCGACGGGCGCATCCGCATTTGGGAGGAGGCCGGAGACACCCTGCGTGACGTTGTGTCGATCGACGCCCACAAGGGCGCAGTCTACCGGTTGGAGGCGTCGCCGGATGGACTTCGGGTGGCAAGTGCCTCGCGGGACCGGACCGTCGCAGTCTGGAACGCGTCCGATCTCGCGCTGGAGGCCCGCCTGTCCCGTTCATCAGGCGAAGGGCACACCCGTTCGGTCAACGCCCTGTGCTGGTTGGATGACCACACAATCGCCACGGGAGGGGATGACCGCCGCATCCTCCTGTGGGAGCGTCGGTCCGACTAACTTTGACCCCGATGAGCAAGCCGAGCATCCCCAAGGGAACCCGCGATTTCACGCCGGCCATCATGGCCCGCCGTCAGTGGATCTTCTCGACGCTTCGGGCGGCGTTCGAGGCGCGGGGCTTCGTGCCGATCGAGACGCCAGCGATGGAGTCGCTGGCCACCCTGACCGGGAAGTACGGAGAAGAAGGAGACCAGCTCATTTTCAAGCTGCTCAACAACGGGGACTTCCTCGGCAAGGCCAAGGACGACACGCTCGCCGCTCGCGACAGCAAGGCCTTGTCGTTCCAGATCTCCAAGAAGGCCCTCCGCTATGACCTGACCGTGCCGTTCGCGCGGTTCGTCACGATGCACCGCAACGACCTGCCGATGCCCTTCAAGCGGTATCAGATGCAGACGGTCTGGCGGGGCGATCGACCGGGCCGCGGTCGGTATCAGGAATTCGTCCAATGCGACGCGGACATCATCGGGTCGACCGGCATCCTGTGCGAGCTTGAGTTGGTGAGTCTGTTTGACGAAGCACTCCGGGCGTTGCGCGTGCCCGGCTACCGCATTCTGGTCAATGACCGCCGCATCCTGGCGGGCATTGCGGCCTCCATCGGCGTCGGAACAGACCGGTTGACGGACTGGACCGTGGCCGTCGACAAGCACGACAAGGTCGGCCTCGACGGGGTGTGCGACGAGCTCGAGCGACGTGGATTCGACGGAGGCGTGCAAGAGGGAACCCGCCGGTTGTTCGGGATGACCGCATCCGGTGTGGCCGGCATGGAGGCCCTCCTTGCTGAATTCAATCATCCCCAGGTCCAGGAGGGCGTCGCCTCCCTGACGTCACTCTGGGCGCTGGCCACCTCCGAGGGCATCGGTGAGCCCGAGCTCGTCTTTGCGCCCGGTTTGGCACGGGGCCTGAACTACTACACGGGTGCCATCTTCGAAGTGCAAGTGGTCGATGCGCCGGTGGGCAGCATCTGCGGAGGCGGGCGGTATGACGACCTCACGGGCATCTTCGGCATGCCGGGGGTGAGCGGTGTGGGCATCAGCTTTGGAGCCGACCGGATTTACGACGTGCTCGAGCACTTCGACGCCTTCCCTCCGGATTTGGCCACCGACCTCGATGTGCTGGTTCTCCACATGGGAGAGGAGTCCCTCGAAGCGATGCTCAAGACGGCCCGACGCTGCCGGGAGCAGGGACTCCGGACCGAGGTGTACCCGGATGCCGCCAAACTCAAGAAGCAATTCAAGTATGCGGACGACCGCCAGGTCCCTTATGTACTTGTCCTCGGGAGTGACGAGGTTGAGGCCGGCACGTGCACCCTGCGGGACATGCGCAGCGGAGAGCAGGTGACCCAACCGCTGGATCAGGTGATGGACCGCCTCGATTCCTGACTCGGGGCCGGCCCGCGTCCCGACGTCATTCCGGAATCAGAGGAAGCTCGAAATGCCAGGCACCACCGGCATGGGAGATTCCTCCGTGTCGCAACATGAAGGCTGCGTCCCAATCCTTGCTGGTGTGCTCGGACCAGGGGGTCATCGGTCCGCCCGAGGTGGACAGTCGGACCCGGTCTTCCTCAAGGCTCCATGCCCACTGGACCTTCCGGGGCTCGGGGTGTTCAAGCAAAGCGATGCCCATCCGCTCGGCCATGCCGAGAAAGAGGGTAGACAGCACCTTTCGGGCATAGAGGGCGGACCGGGGTTCTGGAGCGCCCACGATGTCAATTGAACCGACGCCCATGTCCTCCAACCAGCGTGCCCAGCGTGCAATGTGGCCGGCCGTTTCCCCGAAGCACACATCATCCCGGTCACGCTCGATGAACACGTGGCGGAGGTGGGTGGCCATACCGCCAACAAGGGCGGCCGACACATGTCGGTCCATGTCGGGAGCCGCCAGCACGGACTCCAGGGTGCGGAACAGGTGGTCGACATCGTCTCCATCATCCCGTGACAGGAGCAGGGTCGAACGGCATCGCCGCATTCGGCGGTCCATGGCTTCGTGTTCCCGGGCCCGCATGATGCCGTCCTGGATGCTGCCTCTTCGCCAGACGATCCAGGCCATTTCCTGAGAGGCACGGGCCTCCTCGGCCGCCAAGGAGCGGCAGGCGGTTTGGGCTGTGCGGTGAAGCAGGGGCAGGGGGAGCATTTCGATCAGCACGGTCCAGGCGGAAGGGCTGTTCCCTAGAATGCCCGCGCCGAGGAGCAGCATGAGCCCCAGCATGGGAGAGAGGCTGGTCAGCCATTGGAACCGGAAGGGGACATGCTCCACCGGGTGGGGGGTCCACTTCACGGGAGGGCACATCCTCCCCGGTGGACGTTCCGGTGACCACCGGTCGCGCGGCGAACAGCAGGGCGGGGATCAACATCCAGGGCAACAGGATGAGCACGAGGAGCAACACGGCAGACAGTCGAAGAGGTGGACCTCAATCTAGGCTGTCCAACAGGCGTCGGAGGGCGTCAAACGCTGCACTTTGTGTGCGGTGGGATTCACTTTGCAGGCGTTTCCATGCGGCCTTGAATCCGGGTTTGGATTTGACCCGCGTCAGGATTTCACGATCGAGCAGGGCGTCCAAAGCGTCGAGTTCCTGCCGGCGCCGTCGAGCCTCGAAGCTCCCATTTTCAATGGCTTCCGCGAGGCGGGTTTCGATTTGGTCCACCCAGTTTCCGACCCCCTTGGCATCCAGCCCAGACCCGAGGCCAAGCAAGGGAGGAGCGCCTTCGGGAGGCGCCTGCATGAGAGCCAGGGCCCCGCGGAATGCGGCGAGGCTGGAACGGGCCAGGTCGATCTGCTCGGCCGCTCCGTCTGCCTTGTTCATGATGACCACGTCCGCCCATTCGAGGATGCCCCGCTTGATGCCTTGCACGCCGTCGCCCCCTCCGGGCAGCATCAGCAGCAGGAAGGCATCGGTCATCCGGCGGACTTCTGTTTCGCTTTGGCCGACCCCGACTGTTTCGATCAGGATTCGGTCGAATCCCGCGGCCTCACAGAGTTGAATGGTTTCCATCGTGGCCCGCGCCACGCCCCCGAGGGTGTCACCTGCCGGAGACGGCCGAACGAACGCTCGGGGGTGCCGGGACAACGATTCCATCCGCGTCTTGTCGCCCAACATGCTGCCTCCGGTTCGGCTGCTCGAGGGGTCGACGGCGAGGACGGCGACTTGGTGGCCACGCTCGAGCAGGGCGGTGCCGGCGGCTTCAATCCAGGTGCTCTTGCCCACACCTGGCACGCCCGTGATGCCGATGCGCCGCGTGGGGTGGGGAGGGGCCGGCATGGCGTGAAGGAGGGCCTCCACGGCCGGCCGGTCGGATTCCCGGCGGCTCTCGATGAGGCTGATGCCCTGGGCCAACGCGGTTCGGTCTCCCTGTGTGATGGCGGCCGCCCATTCGGCGGCATCCCGGACCGGTCTGGCCTTGGCACTGCGGATGTTCCGAAGTGCCCTCGACCTCGCTTCGTTTTCAGGGTCTTTGGCCATGGCGCTCCCAAGTTAGCGGTAGTTTGGTCCTGTGAATTCCCCACCTGTCCGATTCCTTGTTCCGTGGATGCTTTGGTGTGGTCTGCTGTGGATGCCGTGCGGCGCGCAGGCCCAGGAGGCGACCGTCGAATCCGGTCGCCGGGTGTCGCTTTCCGGCGAGGTGCTTGGTCCGGATGGACGGGGCCTGCCGGGGTGCATGATCGTGAACCGGTCCACTGGAGAGGGGAGGTTCGGTAGCGCCAGTGGACGGTTTGCCTTGGATGCCGGGGCCGGGGACACCTTGCAATTCGCGGCCATTGGGTTCCGCACCGTCACCCGCCGTGTGCCGGCGGACAGCGTGCCCGACGCCCTCAGCTGGTCCATCCACCTCGCCCGCATCATCGTGGAGGTGTCCACGGCGGAGGTCATCGCGCCCCGGGATCTGGGGGAGATCGTGCGGGACATCGAGGCGCTCGGCTACGATGAGAAGGAGCACCGCACCAGTGGCATTGATGCCCTCACCAGCCCCATCACTTTCCTCTATGAGCAGTTCAATCGGATGGAGCGGAGCAAGCGGGAGGTGGCCCGGCTTGAAAACGAGGATCGGCGGCGGGACCTCCTGAAGGAACTCCTGGGCAAGTATGTGGACTACGATATCGTGGACCTGAACCCCGGTCAATTCGATGACTTCGTCGAGTTCATGGATCCGGGCGAGGCTGTGTTGAAGGCCTTGACCCAGTACGAGTTCATTTTGTGGACCCGAGAGCGGTTCACCGCCTGGAAGGCCCGACCCGATCGGCTCGAGGATGCCGACTTCGAGTATCAGTGGGACGATTGACTCCCGGAATCACTCGAGATAGGAGGAGTTCAGATAGAAGGTGAAGGCCTTGAAGATGAAGCCGGCTCCAATGATGGCCACTCCGATGATGCGCCAAGTGCGTCCCCCCTGGTAGTGGTCGAAGCGCACCACGAGGTCGATGAACAGGGAGGCGGCGGCGATGGCCTCGAAGAGGGTGATCCACCCGCGGCGCGCGTCGATGAAATCCATGGCCCGAGCGGCCGCATTGTCCGGCAGGGAGTCCAGCAGGATGTCGGCCATGAACAGGACGTTGTAGGCGACGAGCAGCACGAGACTCGCATCGAGCAGCCGTTGTTCCGTGCGGGATTCGGAGGACGCTTCCATGGCGCGAAAGTACATCTGGAGCCCTCTGGCGGAGGACCTCGTTTCCACACAAAACAATTCGGACCTTACTTTCGTTGGTACCCTGCCATGCAAGATTTGAACCGCCCAAAAGTCCGTGTGATTGCCCTCGGCAAGAACGGACAGCCCTCCGGCCAGAACGGTGAGGAGCGCCATTCCCGACTCCAGCGCCACGTGGTCATCCTTATGGGGCTCCTCTGGATGCTGGCGTTTGCGACCGGATGCAGCCGGAGCAGCAAGAACTGCAGCGCCTACGACGGTGTGCGGCTCGAGTTGGCGGCCACCGACCAGCCTGAGGGGGTTCAGAACTGAAAGTAGATGAAGGGGGTCCCGCCCGCGGCGAGGACGGCCATTGCCACCGCCACGGCTGCGGTGGCCACCGCGATTTGGAGACCAAGTCCCGCCTGCACGAAGGCGGTTCGATAGCGTTCCTTCCACCGGGAGGGGAGCAGGTGAATGATGTACCCGAGCCCCATGACCGCAAAGACATGGCCGTAGTGGCCCAGCACCTCGGTGATCACCGCAACCGGCGTGGACCTCGTCAGGCGGGAGAGCACAAGGTTGGCGGAGGACCATTCGGCCTGCAGGTCATGCTCCGTGCCGAAGGAAGCCCACGTGGTGTGGGAAGCCGTCCGGAACCAGATGCGGGTGAATGTGATGAAGTGGAAGGTGATCAGAACGGCCACGGCGCGCTTCCAGAAGCGGTCCTTCAATTCCCAGGGGCTGACGGTTCGCCACAGTTTGTAGACCGTGATGCCGAGGCCATTCAGGCCGCCCCAGATGACGAAGTTCCAGCTCGCCCCGTGCCACAGACCGCCCAGGAGCATGGTCATCCAGATGTTGATGTTGGTGATGACCCACCGGTTGAACCGGGGAATGCGGGCCATGGCAATGCCCCCGCCGAGGAGGCCTCCGGCGAGGAGGCCCAACGTCGTCAGGCCAGGCTGAAGCAAGACGACGAAGGTGAGCAGGAAGCCGGCACTGATCGCGGTGAACCAGGAGGCGGAGCGGTTGCCGCCCATCGGGATGTACAGGTAATCCTTGAGCCAGCCAGAGAGGCTCATGTGCCAGCGCTTCCAGAAATTTCCACAACTGTCGGCTTTGTAGGGGCTGTTGAAGTTCTGCGGCAAGCGGTAGCCCATGAGCAAGGCCACGCCGATCGCCATGTCGGTGTACCCGCTGAAGTCGGCGTAAACCTGCAAGGAGTAGCCGTAGAGGGCCATCAGCATCTCAAAACCGCTGTGGGCTTCCGGGGCGGCGAAAACCCGGTCGTTGAAGTTCACGGCAATCCAGTCCGCCAGCAGCACCTTTTTCAGCAGTCCGTTGAGGATCCAGAAACCGGCGAGGCCCACGGTGGCCCGGGTGACCCGCCCGGGATTTAGGATCTGGGGCACGAACTCCGCGGCGCGGACGATGGGGCCGGCCACGAGCTGGGGAAAGAAGGAGACGTAGAATCCGAAATCGGTCAGCCTTTTCAGCGGGGCGACCTGGCCCCGTCGGATGTCCACCGTGTAGCTGATGGTCTGAAAGGTGTAGAAACTGATGCCGACGGGCAGCAGGATGCGGTCGACCGACCAGGTCGTGCCGAGCGCGGCATTGGCCCCCACGGCGAGCCAGTTTCTCGGAATGATGTGGCTGCCTGTGGCCCCATTCCACGCATCGGTCAGGAAGTAGGTGTACTTGAAATAGAAGAGCAGGCCGAGGTTCAGGGCGATGCTCAGGGCGAGCCATGCGTTTCGGCCCCGGTCTGAATCCGACCGGGCAATGCGGTGTCCGATCAGGTGGTCGCTGAAGGTGGAGAACACCAGGATACCCACGAACCAGCCCGAGGTCTTCCAATAGAACAACAGACTGGCGAGGAGCAGCCACCCGTGACGGAGGGCCCGCTGGCGGTCTCGGTTCCAGAGTCCGTCCACGAGGAGAACGCCCACGAGGAACACCCAGAACCCCAAATCGAGGAAGGTCCAGGGCGCGCTGGCATCATGGTCGAGGAGGTGCAGCCAGTCCATCATGGGGCCAGGGCGTGGTCGAGTGCAGCCCTCATGAGGGTGGCGTAGAGCAGCTCTCCGATGAGTTCATAGCCGGTCCGGTTGAAGTGCAGGTGGTCGGTGGCGGCGAAGCCCTCCTCGCGAAGCCGTTCGATGCTGTGGGCCCCTCCGAGGGCGCCGTAGAGGTCCCAACAGGCCACGCCGAGTTCGTCCGAGAGCGACACCATCGCCTGGCGGACCCGCTCGGAATTGGGGTTGTGCCGCCTCCGGTAATGGCTGTCGTTGTTGGTGACGAGCAGGATCTCGATGTCGGGCCGGGCCTCCCGGAGGCGGAGGATGATGTCGGCATACCGTTCGGCAAACCGATGTTCCCGAAACCGGTCGGGGGCCATGTGCGCGTCATTGATGCCCCAGGCGAGGATGGCCAGATCGGCGGAGCATCGGGCGAGCTGCTGACCCAGGTGGGGGTGCCGCAACCAGGCTGCGGTGCTGGCGCCGTTGCCCCCCAAGTCATGGAAAACCAGGGCGGCGTCTTTCTCCTTCACCCAGACCCCGTGCAGCCGCGCCAGACTGTCCGGTGTCCACAGGAGCAGCGTATCTGCTCCGCTGTCCGCCCACGCCCATTGGTGTCCGGGCGGATTCAGGACCTCCACCCCGGCGATGCACCCGGGGCCGTGCGATTCTCCATTCCAAAGCCTCACCGTGTCGGCGCCGAGGGCGGAGGTTTCGAGGCCGGTCAGCCCCCATTCTCCTTCGTGCCGTCGGTGAGCTGAGCGCTGGCCCGTCCATCGGGCCCGACTGGCCCACCGCACCTGCGGGGGACCGTTCTCTCCGGCCAGGCGGTGGGGAGGGAGAATGCCCCGGCTGACAATCAGATCCGGCCGATCCTCCGACAGTCGCTTGCGAAAGGTCCACCCGATTCGACCGGCTTGGACATGGGATCCTCCAAAGTGCAGGATGGACAGTGCCTCTTGCCCCTCGGCCAACGGAACCCCAATCAGGAGGTCACGAAACCGACCGAGGAAATGGGCGAGGTGTTCCTGCCCAATCAGGCTTTGGGTTTCACTGCCCAGAAAGGCCAAGGCATCGGATCGGAGCGGGTCCGTCACAGCGGTTCCAGCCACCTGCTCGACCGACTCGGCTTCGCTCGCGGACCGGTCCTGGGCGCCAACCGGCCCCACGGCGAGGAAGAGGGCCGAAACGGCAATGAGAATGTGGCGGCGCACCTCAGCGGTCATCGGATGAGGGGAGTTGCAGGGGAATGGAGGAGGACGGGCGGCGCTTCATCCCGGTCATCGCCGGGGTCTGTCCTCCATGTTCCCACCGCCTGAATTCGGCCCAGAAAGCCCGGTCGAGCCATTGACCCACCTGCCGTGCTCCGCGGGGGGTGAAGTGGACGTGGTCCGGACCGGCCAAGGGTGGTTCGGAGGCGACCCAAGCAGGCATGCTGCCCAGTCCGCCCATGGCGTCGAGCAGGTCCCAATGGGCCACGCCCGCATCGAGGCTCGCGTTTCGGATGGCGGTCCGCACCGCATCCAGTTGGGGGAAAGGCGTCCATTGGGTGCCCGTTTTCTCGGCCATGTCCGAGGGACCGATCACCAGGATGGCGGCTTCCGGAGTCAGGGCTTGGAACAATTCAATTTGGCGCCGGAACCACCCTCCATAGCGCACGGCGGCCAGAGAGTCTCGGGTGTAGGGCACGGTGTTGCCTCCAAATTGAAGGACGATGAGGTCGGGGCCCACTCGCCTGAGCTGGGTGCTGAAGGGGCTGCGGGCCAGTTTTCGGAACAAGGTGCCGGAGGAGCCCCGCATGGCCACCGAATGCCATTGGGTGCCCTGTCCGACGGGATGCAAGGCAAACAGGCGAGGAGGTCGTCCTGAGAAGCACAGTCGCACGGGAGTTCCCCCGGGTTCCATATGGGACATGGACAGGGTCAGCACACCGGGCAGGGTGCCGGGTTCGAGCGTGTCGACCGGAAGACCATTCACGAGCACCTCGCAGACGGTGTGGACGGTGTCATGCCACACGTCGAGCCGGTCCCAGCGGGCAAAGGAGGCTGGACTGCGTCGTTCGGGCCCCACATCGATGCAGGAGGGAATGGAGGTGGAGTCCGCTGTGGCATAGCTGGCCAGCAGGCCGTAGTTCTCGTCGAGGTCCGTAGAGTCGCGGCGGCCGAAGCGGGTGTGGCGCTTCCACGAACCGCTGAGCGCCTGTCGAAGGGAAAAGCTCTGGACCAGCGGGACCGGGGGCTGGATGCCCGGACCATACCCGCCCCAGCGTTCCTGCCAACGCTGCCGCATGGTGCCGGAAATGCGGTCGCCCTCGATTTGACTGTCTCCGTAGTGCAGGACGTTGACCGGCTCTCCCCGGTCCAGTTTGCCGAACAGACGGTGGAACGCCGCTTCTTCCTCCGGAGGAATGCCGATGCGCAGGCTACCGGGAAGCCAGTCGCGACCGTCAGACTCGGCCACGGTCTTCGGTCGTGGAGCCGCAGAGGCGACCGTCGGGGGCGCAGAGGGGGGCGGTCCGGCCACAGCGGGCAGGGGCTCGGCCACGCTGGTGCTCGCGGAGGAGTCGGGCAAGGAGGGCGTAGTCATCCGGAGGCCGGAGCCCGCCACCGTGTCCATCGGGAGCACGGTGTCTTGGGCTTCGATGGCCGAGAGTTGTTCCTCATACCGCGCGAGCAGGGCCTCGACATCCTCTGGTTTCCATCGGGGGATGATGGTGGGCTGCGGCTCCGATTCCCACCAGCCATTCCAGGCGGACGGCGTTTCGATGCGCACCGTGTGACCGGCAACGTCCCATCCTTCATCCGGACAGGCCCAAACGAGGAGTGCCGAGGCTCCGCCGACCGCAAGAAGCGCAATCAGGGGACGCCAACGGGCGTCTTGTGGGGAGGATTTCGGGGCGCTCACTGGATGGGGATTCGGATGCGCATGCCCGGTCGAAGGTCTTCCGGCGCCACGGCGTTGAGGTCGAGCAGGTGGGCGAGATCCACACCCGGGTGGTCCCGTGCAATGGACCAATAGGATTCCCCGGCTTCGACAGTGTGCCACTTCCATGGATTGGCCTCGGAAGAGGCAGCGGGTGTGGCGGGCTGAGAGGTTTCCGGCGGAAGGCCACCATGTAGGCTCAAGGTTTGGCCCACCCGGATGAGATCGCCTTCAATCGGATTCCACCGTCGGATGTCCTCGATGCGGAGGCCCGTCCGACGGGCAATGGTGCCCAGCACATCGCCCGGACGCACGGTATACTCCCAAACGGATTCCGACGCGCTGGGCGCTCGGGCGCCACACCAATCACTTGCCGGTGAATCGGAGGCGGTCAGCCATTCCCGACGGACCCGAACCGAGGGGCGGGAGGCCGTCCGTCCGATGGAGTCAGTGGTAAACCAGGGGTTCTCACTGCGCAGGGCCCGCAGGTCCCACCCCGTGGTGCGGTGGTGGCTGAAATACAGCGGCATCTCAGCCTCGCACGGAAACGGCACCCAGTCGCGCTCGCGCAGGGCCCACAGCGCGTGAAGCCGGTCGCGGCGGAAGTTGCGGTCCACCTGGATCATGACGCGAAGCAGATGCAGCCAACCGAGAAGGTCCGCGTCCAGAGCGTCCGCCTCGACGGCGCTTCCTGCATTCCCGCCCCGGACCAAGGAGAGCACTTGTCGCAAGGGGGAATCTGGGTGCTGGTTCCGGACTTGAGCAATCCGCAGACAGGCGGCCTGTGCCATTCGTTCGGGCACATGGCGTTCATCCCATCCTCGACGGATGTCCAATCCGAGGGACAGCGCGGTGGGCAAGTCCATGGCCCACGCCCCAGCTCGCCGTCCCGGACCGTAATAGGCGGCGTCCCATCCGGTCAGGACCATGGGCAAAACAGCCCATTCGACTGGGAGGCCAGCCTCGGTGAGGGCCGATTCCATGGCCGGTCGGTGCCGGTCTGAGGCGGCCTGGACCAGCCGAAAATGTAGCATGCCATCGCCCAGCAGCCGGGTCAGGGCGCGGTCCGCGTGATGTTCGGCGAGGGGCAGGGCCTCGAGTTCGGCAATGAGGCGATCTGCCCAGGGGCTGTGCCCACGGACGCCGTCGACCATCAGTTCCGGCTGCATCGGGTCGAGGATGCAGCCCGGTTCGAGGGCCTCGAGGTCCGAAACCCATTGGGATTCCTCCAAAGCGGACACCATGGAGGACCATCCCGACAGGTCAGGCTGGGCCAGGACGGCTCCGGCCCAAGGGAGAAACAGTAGGAATCGGACGAAATCGGGCGTCTTCACGGGATTGAGGTGGCCGTCTGACGAAGATGGGGGGGGATAGGCAGTATCTTTCAGTAGCCACCCTGTTGTTGCCCCCAATGAGTGTCGATTACATCCACGAAATGTTACCCCGGGAACGTCTTGCGTTCCTGCAGGGGGAAGTGCGCCGTCTGCAGGCGAAATGCAATCGGTATGAGGACATCGTGGCCAACATGGCCCTGGGCATCCTCGAGGTGGATACCCAAGAGAGAATCGTTCGGGCGGATGCACGTTTCTGCTCGATTGTCGGGTATTCTGAATCCGATTTGATCGGGAAGAAGGCTTCGGACGTGTTCCTCTCCGGCGAGGAGGTCCAACACATGGACGATCGGACGAGGGCTCGGAATTCTGGAGAGGCAGGGGCTTATGAAGTGCCCATTACCACGGCCGATGGAGCAAGAAAGTGGTTGTTGATCAGCGGCGTTCCCAAACGCAATGCAGAGGGGGACGTCATTGGTTCGGTGGGCATCCACCAGGACGTCACCGATCGGAAGATGGTGGAGGAGAACCTCCGTGAATCGCGAGACGAGGCCCGGGCGGCCGAGAAGGCCGAACGGGAGTTCCTGACCCGGATGAGCCATGAGATCCGGACCCCGATGAACGCCATCATGGGCATGGCGGATTTGCTCGGAGACACCCCCCTCGATGCCGAACAGGACAATTTGCTCAGTTCGATTCGGGGAGGCAGCGTCCTTCTGAAGGAGCTGCTCGACGACATGCTCGACTTGGCCAAACTCGAAGCCGGCCAACGGGTCTGCCGCAAGGAACCGACCCTCATCGAGCCCATTGCCGAGCGGGTGGCTTCCATCTTCCAAGCCCAACTCGAAACGAAGGGCATCCGGCTCGACATTCAATGTGATGCCAAGCTCAGGACCCGCTGGAATGTGGACCCTTCCATTCTGACTCAGATTCTCATCAACAGCCTCGGCAATGCGGTCAAGTTCACTGACTCCGGAACCATTGGCCTCACCCTGTCTCTTGAAGCGGAGGGACAAACTGGGCATCGCCTGGTGTTGGAGGTGACGGACTCGGGGCTGGGAATCGACGAGAAGGATTTGGGAGTCGTATTTGAACGATTCAGTCAGGCGACCAACCGGGAAGTCCGTCATGGTGGAACGGGATTGGGTTTGGCCATCGTCAAGGAACTCTGTCTCCTGCACGGGGGCGAGGCCACCGTCACGAGCACATTGGGCCAAGGCAGCACGTTCCGGTTCACCCTGGCCGTGGCCCCGGTGATTCACGCATCGGTCGAGCCCGTGAAACTGGAGAGCGCCCTCCTTGAGGGAAGACAAATCCTCGTGGTAGAAGACAACGACGTCAATCGATTCCTCATCCGGTCCCTGCTTGGGAAATGGAAGGCGGACGTCACCTGCGTAGAGAACGGCGTGGAAGCGCTGCAGGCGATGACCGAGAGCCGATTTGATCTGGTCTTCATGGACATTCAAATGCCTGAGATGGATGGACTGGAAGCCACCCGCCGGTTCAGGAAACTGGAGCAGGACGAACAAAGGGAACCCACGCCGATTGTGGCCCTGAGTGCTTTTGCCTTTGACCATGACAAGGAGGCGGCAAGGGAGGCCGGCGTGGACATGCACATGTCCAAGCCCTTCAGTCGGGAGGAATTGCAGGCCATGTGTCTTCGGTTCATTTCCTCTGATTTGTAATTGTCCCAACTGTCGGGTTGGGTCGACTGAATCAGTCAAATTACCGACTGAAATATGTAATAAATAGACGAAAAGGGGTTAAGTCTTGGTTTGTTCGGATGTAATGTGTAAATTGTAATTGTGGTTGACAGGCACTTCCCAAGGGAAGTCAATCACAGTTGTGAATCGTAGAGAAGCACCCGCAACGGCGGGTGTTTCCATTTTCTAGCCGGTCCATTGCTTGGCAACTTGTGGACAAGGCTTGAGCACCCAGCCCGGCTCCGGCTCTCCCCCTCGGTAAATTGTCGGAGCATGGAGGGTGACAGATCAACACGACGATTCAAGATCATGGGGGGCAGGCGCTCGTTCGACGTATGCGATTACGTCCGAGAAATGCAGTCGAGTGATGCCCGATTTGTTCTGTACGTCGGATGCGACAGTCAAAATCATCGGAACCACACCGTCTACGTCACCACGGTCGTGTTCCGGTTTCCCCGATCAGGGGCTCACGTCATTTACCGGAAGGAGAAGGTGCCGAAGATTGGCGACCTGTGGACCAAGTTGTGGGGCGAGACCGAGCGCTCCGTAGCGCTGGCCAACCTTCTTCGGGAAGAGGCCGGAGTGGAAGTGGCCCAGATTGACCTTGACTTCAACACCGATCCGGCCCATCCGAGCAACAAGGTGCTGAGTGCTTCTGCCGGATACATCCAATCACTGGGCTTTCAGAGTGGAGCCAAACCGGGTCTGCTGATGGCGGCTTGGGCAGCGGATGCCCTGTGCCAATGACCCCGTTTGTCTTGAGGTCTGAGCTCGCTGTGGCCGCTCCGGTCGGGGAGGTGTGGACCTTCTTCCAAACCGCCCAGAACCTTGTGGAAATGACTCCGCCGGAGCAGCGCGTGCGCATCGGTCGGGGAGGAGACACCCCTTTGCATCCTGGATTGGAAGTTCGGATTTCGGTGTCCCCGGTGCCCGGCATCCGAACTGGCTGGCTCACCCGGATCGAGGAGGTCCATCCTCCAGCCGGCCCAGAGGGCATGGGCTGGTTCCGCGACATCCAGCTGAGCGGTCCTTTTTCAGAATGGGACCACCGGCATGAATTCCGTCCGATCGATGGAGGGTGCCTGGTTGTGGACGAACTCACGTATCGCTTGCCGATGGGGCGGCTTGGCGCGTGGGTGGCCGGGCGCTGGGTGCGCCGGAGCATCGAGTCCCTGTTTGCGTACCGTTCCGAGAGGATGGCGGACCTGTTTGGCCGGCCGACAGGGAGAACACCCTAACTTCGGAGGATGCGGTTGACCACCAAGCTCTTGGCCCTCACGCTACTCTTCTGGACAGGGGTGCCGTATGTCCTTCATGCCCAGTTCGGCATCGAGCCCACGGACAGTTTGGTGGCAGAGTTCCCTACGGACAGCCTCACCCGCATTTTCCAGATTGACTTCCCGAATGAGACTGCGGATTCGCTGGGCCTCACCTGGCGCTACATCGACGGGGGATGGACCGACGGGTGGGACGTCAACCTCTGCGACCTCGGCGAATGCTACACCGGAGTTCCTTCCGATGCCGACATGTTGCCCATGCCTGAGGGCGGCGCCGGGTTCCTGAAACTCATCGTCAATGCCTTGGACATCGAGGGCAGTTGCTTTCTCCATTTCTGGGTGTGGCCGACCGACAATCCGGACGCGCTGGTCAACGTCTGGTTCGACCTGCGCAATGGAGGGGTGAACGCCATCCCCTCGACGTCTTTTCCCACCGTCGATTTGCATCCGAATCCATGCCGTGCCGGACAGCGGATTGTCCTGTTCATGCCCCCGAATGGAAACTTCCATCCAACCATGCAACGGTTGACCCCGGATGGAAGGTTACTCAATTGCACACCGGAAAGGTCTGATGGCCGTTGGCTTCTGTCGACGGAGGGATGGCCCACCGGGATGTACCTCCTACGATGGACGGGAGGGGGTCGCTTCGAGCGACTGATGGTCCATTGACCTGCACCAAGAAGAAACCATGCACACATTGCACTCCAAAGCCCTGCCTGCGCTGCTCCTGCTGATCGGGACTGTGACCACCGGGTCCGCCCAGAATGCCACCCTGTTGTCCGATGACCACGACGGCATCGTCGTCCGGTTCGACTTCTCCGATCCGATCCTGCACGAAGTGACCACCCCCGACGGGGTCGCCGTGATGCCCCGGGTACTCGGCGACACCCCCATGCTTCGCGCTGGCGCTCCGGACTTGTCCAAGGTTGACGCCACCGTGATGATCGGGGCGACCGTGGGCACGGCCCTCGAAATCGTCGAGACGGAATTCGTCGACCTCACTGAGGTGGACGTGGTGCCGAGCAAGGGCAACCTCTACCGCAACGTCGATCCGGCGACCGTGCCCTTCACCGAAGGCGCGGTTTATGTCGAGGATGCGTTCTACCCGCAATCCGTGGCCGCACTGCAGACGCCCTTTGTCCAGCGCGGCGTGCGCGGCCAAAGCATCTGGGCAAATCCCTTCCAGTACAACCCGGTGAGCCGGGTCTTGCGGGTGCACACCTCCATCACGGTGCGCATCGTGGAGACAGAAATGGCTCCGGTCAATCCCGCCGTGGCGCCGGTCCGTCTCTCTGCTGAATTTGCGGACCAGTTTGGACGCCGCTTCCTCAATGCGGCCAGCGTCAGCGAACGCTACGACTACATCGAGGAGCACGGCAAGGTGGTCTTTGTGACGGACGCTATGTACGACGACGTGCTGGCCCCGCTCATCCAATGGAAAATCGAGAAGGGACTGACGACCGAGGTGGTCTACGCGGCGGACTTCGGCAACGATTACGACGCCATCAAGGATTTCCTCGCCGACCAGTACTTCAACGAAGGGTTGACACACGTAATCCTCGCCGGAGACGAGGACCAGGTGGCTGCCACGCTCGTGACCAACGGAGGCGGCACTGGATACTGCGATCCTTGCTACGGCTACGTGGAGGGGGACGATCACTACCCGGAGTTCTTCGTCGGCCGCCTGCTTGTGCACGATGTGGACGAGATGGAGACGCTGGTCGAGCGCACCCTAGAGTACGAGAAGAATCCGTTCCTCGGGGAGGAGTGGTTCAACATCGGCGTCGGCATCGGATCCAATGAGGGCGCTGGCATCGGCGACAACGGAGAAAGCGATTGGCAGCACCTCAACGCCATCAAGGACAAGCTCATCGACTACGACTTCCAAGAGGTCTGGGAACTGTACGACGGAAGCCAGGCCGGCAACAGCCCGACCGGCGGGGAGACCGCCGACGAAGCGGGCAACCCCAACGCCAACGACATGATCGAGCTGGTGAACAAGGGGCTGTCCTTCATCAACTACACCGGTCACGGATACCACGGGGGCATCGCCTCGAGTGGATTCGACATCAACGCCATCGGCCAGACCACCAACAACGGCATGTACGGCTTCTTCGTGCCGGTGGCCTGCTGCGTCGGCGACTTCGATGAAGGCGAGGGGTCGGGAGACTGCTTCGGTGAAGTGTGGATCAAGCACACCTCCAATGGAGAGCCGGCGGGCGGCATCGGCGGCGCGTTCTCCAGCGTGCTGCAAAGCTGGGCACCGCCGATGCGCGGTCAGGACGAGATGACGGACCTCGTGGTCGAAGACGGTGAAGTGGAGATCCGCCACACCTTTGGCTCCATCGTGGCCCACGGCTGTTCCGGCATGATCGATAGTTACGGAGGTGGCGGCGAGGAGATGATGGATACCTGGTGCATCTTCGGCGACCCGTCCGTCGTGCTCCGCACGGCCTTCCCGGACCAGTTGGCGCTGTCCCACCAAGAGGTCTACTTCCTCGGCACCCCGACCATCGAGGTGAGCTGCCCGACCGAAGGCGCGCTCGTGGCCATCACCCAGGGCGACCAGATACTCGGAACCGCCTTTGTGGAGAACGGCGTGGCCACCATCACCCTGAACGAGCCGCTGGGCGTTCCCGGGGACTACCTCATCACGGGAACCGCCTACAACACGATTCCCTACCAGTCGTCGGTCCAGGCAGTTCCTGCCGATGGACCGTACGTCCTGAGCAGCGGAAATGCGGCCTTCGACCCGACTGGAGACAACGACGGCATGGTCGACCAGGGCGAGAGCATCGACCTCGAGCTCGACCTGTCCAACGTGGGCATCGAAACCGCCGCCGACGTCATGGTGACCATCACCACGGCCGACGAGTGGGTGACCATCACCAATGGGGCGGTCTCCGCCGGCGACATCGCCGCAGACGGTTCCCTGACGCTGTCTGGCTTCGCGTTTGACGTCACGCCCGGCGTGGCCGACCAACACGTGGCCCTGTTCGACGTGCTGATCACCGACGCCGACGGCAACGAGTGGACGACGTCCTTCCCCGTGACCCTCAATGCGCCCCATTTCAGCATCGTCGATCTCGTCGTCGAGGACAGCGGCAACGGCATCCTTGAGAGCGGGGAGGAGGCCAACCTCGTCTTCACCATCGTCAACGACGGCCACGATGGAGCGCCGGGTGCAGTGGGCATCCTCGCCTTCGAGCACCCGGATGTGACCATGGGCTTCAACGGAAACTACGAGTTGGACATCATCGAGCCCGGCGGGTCTATCACGATGTCCTACCCGGTCACCGTGGCCGAGGACGCCGGCCTCGGCGGACTCCTTCCCATCACCTTCTCGGTGAACACGTCGGGTCCGGACAATGCGGAATTGTACTTGACCACGGCGGACTTCTTCGAGCCCATCAACCTCATCATGGAGACGTGGGAGACCGGAGACGACCAGAGCTTCCCGTGGGCCTACGATGGCAACGAAGACTGGTTCGTGTCGACCAACAATCCGTACCAGGGCGACTTCTGCATGGAGAGTGGCGACATCGGCGACAACCAAAGCACCGACCTCACCATCGCGCTGGAGTTCTTGGGCGACGGCGACCTCACGTTTGCGCGACGCGTGTCCACCGAAGACGGCTGGGATTTCCTCCGTCTGGAAATCGATGGGGCCTTGGTGGCCGAATGGTCGGGCGAGCTCGACTGGGCCGAGGAGTCCTTCCCGCTGACGGCTGGATTCCACACCATCACCTGGTCCTACGAAAAGGACAACATCATCTCCGGCGGCGCCGACGCCTGCTGGGTCGACGACATCGTCCTCCCGCCGTTCTGCTTCATCGACGCCGAGATCACCCAGAGCGGCCCCCCCGGCATCCTGTGCCCGGGCGAGAGCGTCACGCTGACCACCAACAGCGGGTTTGAGACCGCGTGGAGCAATGGCGCCACCGAGACCAGCATCGAGGTCTCCGAGGCCGGCACGTACAGCGTGACCCTCACCGACGACGCCGGATGCAGCTTCACCAGCGATCCGGTCACCATCGAGGTGCTCGAGCCGGCCGCGCCGACCGTGGCCATCGATGGTCAGCTCGGATTCTGCGAAGGCGGCACGGTCACCCTCACCGGCCCCGAAGACGGCGTGTGCGTCTGGAACGTGGGCGTCGAAGGTCCCTCCATCGAGGTGGGCACCAGCGGCACTTTCCAATTGACCTTCACCGACGCCTGTGGCAACGAAAACGTGGGGGAGGAAATCACGGTCGATGTCTACCCGATCCCGGCGGCCCCTGCCACCGAGGACATCACCATTGAGAACCCGGCCGAGGTGTCGCTCAATGCGACGGGAGACAACCTGCTGTGGTACGAGAACGAGGACGACATCCTGCCCTTTGGCGCCGGTCCGGACGTTCCGGTCTACGTTGGCGCCACCACGACCTTCTGGGTCGAAAGTGAATCTGCCAATCCTGGCACGATGGGCACGGGCGCCAAGTCCGAGCGCGACGAGGAGAATGGCCAGCACCACACCAACGCCGGGTTCTGGTTGGTATTCGATGCCTATCAGGGCCTGACCATCGAGAGCGTCCGGGTCTGGGCCAACGGGGCGGGCAACCGCACCATCGCCTTGGTCAATGACGCAGGCACCGAGCTCGAGTCTGTCACGGTCGACGTGGCCGACGGCGAAAGCGTCGTCGAACTGGGCTTCTTCGTGCCGGCGGGATCCGGCTACGGACTGCGGAGCACGGACGACAATCCCCAGCTGTGGCGAGATGGCATCGGGTCCGACCCCGACTACCCGTATGCGCTCGGCGACTTTGGCGCCATCACCGGCACAAGTGTCAACGGGGCCAACAGCCAGAACTATTACTACTTCTTCTACGATTGGACGGTGTCCGTCGACGCGGTGGGATGCGCTTCTGAGCGGGTGCCCCTGACGGTGACGGTGACCAACCCCGTCGGTGTTGGCCAGATTGACGGTCTCGAGGGGGTCGGTGCCTTCCCGGTGCCAACGACTGGCGAGCTCAGCCTAGACCTCGATCTCGGGGCCGAGCAGAAAGACCTGACGATGGAGTTGCGCGACGCAAGTGGGCGACTGGTCCGTTCGGAGCAGTGGATGGGCCAGACGACGGGACGACGCGTTCTCGACTTAGGACCGGTGGCGCCGGGACATTATACCGTGCGCCTGACGGATGGCGAAGGCCAATGGCGCCTGCCGGTCATCCGCCAGTGAGGCCAATCCCTGAACGACACGAAAAAGCCGGACTGCGAAGTTCGGCTTTTTTCATGGGGCGAACGGTGAGGGTCACTTCATCCCCCGCTGCTTTTTGATGGCCTCGTAGGCCTCTTGGATGCGGTCGAAGCGGAGGCGGGCCTGCTTCTGGTAATCCGCTCCCATGTCGCCCACCTTGTCCGGGTGGAACTTGACGGCCATCCGCCGGTACGCCTTCTTGACCTCCGCATCGCTGGCGGATTCGGCCACCTCGAGCACCGCATAGTGGGAGGCGACATCCGTGTAGAAGGTGGCTTCGATGGACTTCAGATCCTTGGGGCTGATCCCGAGCCAATCGGCCATGCGCCGGATGACCTCGACCTCGGTGGCGTCCACGTGGCCATCGGCCTGGGCGATGCCGAAGAGGTATTGGATCAGGAGCAGGCGCTTGCTGTGCTCCATCATGCTGCGGATTTGGCGGCACACGGCCCGGCTGTCGACGTCCTGCTTGAGCACCTCCCGCAGGGTCAGGACGTACCGCTCGGCCTGTTGCTGGCCGAAGTTGCTGACGAAGAAGCGTTTGACGTAATCGAGCTCGGACTTCAGGATGCGGCCGTCGGCCTTCATCACGGCGGCGCTGAGCACAATCATTGACGCCGCGAAGTCCCCGCCACTGGTCTGCCGCCTTCTGGGTCCACCTCCGTGGGGTGCCTGTCGGTACTCCCGGTAGGCGCGGGGATCGTCTTCCATTGAGAGGCTCTTGTCGGCCACCATCGATCCGAAAGCGTATCCGAGGATGCCGCCGATCGGTCCTCCCAGCGCCCATCCGAGGGCGCCTCCAATCCATTTCGTGTAGCTCATGGTCTGCTTATCTGGATCACCAGCTTCCTCCGGCGCCACCGCCTCCGAAGCCTCCACCTCCGAATCCCCCGCTGCCGCTGAATCCCCCGCTTCCACTGCTGAAGTTGCTGAAGGAGCCCTTGCTGCGTTTGGCCGATTGGTTGGCAAGCAGCATAAAGGCGACCAGGGAGCCCAAGTCGTTGTTCTTGCCATAGCGGCGGACGATGCCCGCCACGATGATGATGGGCACCATGAAAATGAAGAAGAAGAAGAACAGGGCCACGATCATGGTTCCAGCACCCAGTGGGGCGCCCGGCTCATACCCTTGGACTTCACCGCTGGCCAACGGTCCCAGCACGGCGACGGCGTTGCCGATGCCCCACGCGTAGGACTCAGTTCCACCCAGCTTGAACTCGGGGATCATCTCGTGGTCGATGATCCGGTTGGCGGTCACATCGGGGATGGCACCCTCCAGCCCGTAGCCCACAGCGATGAAGACTTGTCCTTTCCGGTCCCCGGTCTTCGGGGAGACCGCGATCACAATGCCATTGTCGAATTCGGCATCGCCGACGCCCCATTTGCGCCCGACGCCGGTCGCGAAATCGAAGGGGGACTCCCCGCAAAAGTCAGGGTGGGTGACGACCACGATGCTGTTGGGCGTGGTGTCGTTGAGTGCCCGAATGGTCGCGTTGATGTCAAACTCATCTTCGGCGCCGAGGATGTCCGCGTAGTCATACACGAAGGTGCCCGGCGTTCCGGAGGCGGGCAGGCAGTCGAGGTCGGCCTGGGCCATCGCGGTTCCACCCCACAGGAGGGCAACCGCCAGAAGGAGGGAATGTGCCAGCCTCATGACCCGAAGCTGATGTCGTCCGACAATTCGTTGACGTCGTCCGCCGCCACGGGGAAATGCGCAGCCAATTGGTCTCCGGCCAGGCGGATGCCCGCAGCGAGACCCTCGACGGCGTTCCCCGCAGCCAGTCCTTGGATCACCGTGTCCCGGACTCCGTCCCAGAAGTCATTCGGCACCACCGCATTGATGCCCCCATCGCCAAGGATGGCGAATTGACGGTCCTCGGTGGCGAGGTAGAACAGGACGCCATTGCGGAGTGCGGTCTTGTGCATCCCGAGCACTTCAAAGACGCCGGCGGCGCGGTCGAGCACGTCGGCCTTGCACCGGGATTCCACATGGAGCCGAATCTCGCCGCTCGTGGTGTTTTCGGCATCGGCAATGGCGGCCCGAATGGCCTGCCGGTCGGCATCGCTGAAGAAGTCCCGTGCCGACATCAGGACCCGAAGTCGACGGCCGGGGCGGCCTCGGAACCGGCCACGGATTCGAAGTAATCCCGCTGCTCGAAGCCGAACATGCCGGCCCAGAGTGAGCCCGGGAAGCGGCGCACCTTGCCGTTGTACGCTTTGACGGAGGCGTTGAAATCCTTGCGCGCCACGGCGATGCGGTTCTCCGTGCCTTCGAGCTGGGCCTGCAGGTCGGAGAAGTTCTGGTTGGCCTTGAGCTCGGGGTACCGCTCGGAGTACCCGAGCAGGCCGTTCATGGCCCGTCCGAGCACCAGGTTGCTCTGCTGGAAGTCGGCGATGCTGCCGGTTCCTTCGCCCACGGCCTGCATGGCGTTGAAGGCGGAGGCCCGGGCCTCGGTCACGGCAGTCAGCGTCTCCTGCTCGAATTCGGCCACGCCCTTGACGGTCGCGACGAGGTTGGGAATCAGGTCGAAGCGACGCTGGTATTGCGTTTCGACGTTGGCCCATTGTCCATCGACATCCTCGTCGAGGGAGACAAAGCCGTTGTAGCTGCCCATGGCGCTGTAGCCGACGATGGCGATCAGCGCAAGGGGAACGATCCAGATGAGGTTTTTCATATTGTGAATCAAGAGTTTAGGAGAGGGCGTCATACCCTTCCGCGATGAAGGTAGTCAGTTCTTCGCCCGTCAGAAGTCCCTGGGAGAGACGGGCCAGGGCGATGGCCCGGCGCACCTTGGGCTCGCGGTCTTCCGCACTGGCTTCGGCGAGGGAGGTCACCAACGGGTGGTTGGCATTAAAGATGAGGTCATACGTGTCGGGCATGTCGCCGAACATGGCCATGCCGCCTCCGCCCACGCGTTGCTGTTCCTTCATCCGGCGCATGAACTCGCTCTGCGTGATGGTGACTGGGGGTGCCGTGGGGGACATGGGGGCAAAGGCCACCTTGTAGATCATCTTGTCCGGCACGAAGCCCTCGAACTCCTCTTTCAGTGAGGTTTGCTGCTCCTCGGTCAGCGCGCTCTCCGGCGCGTCGTCCTTCGGAATGAGACGGTCCACGATGTCGGCGTCGACGCGGCGGAACTGGACCTTGGTCTCGCCACTGCCCATCTCCAGCTTCTGGATGAGGTGGGAGGTCAACGGGCTCTCCAGGTGCAGCACCGTGTAGCTGGCCTCACGGGCGGCGGACACATAGCCGTGCTGGCCCTCTGGATCGGGCGTGTAGAGCATGACCACGTTGCCGTCCTTGTCGGTGTGGGTCTCCTTGACCGCTTCGAGGAGCTCCTCCATGGTGCGGTGGGTACCCTCGGTGTCCTTGTACAGGGCAAACTTGCCGGCGCGCTCGAAGAACTTCTCGTCCATCAGCATCCCGTACTCGGTGAAGACCTGGATGTCCTGCCACTTGGTCTCGAAGTCGGCCCGGTCGTCCTTGAACATCTTGGCAAGCTTGTCGCTGACTTTCTTGGAGATGTGGGCGGTGATTTTCTTCACGTTGGCGTCCTCCTGCAGGTAGGAGCGGGAGACGTTGAGCGGAATGTCCGGGGAGTCGATCACGCCGTGCAGCAGCGTCAGGAAGTCCGGCACGATGTTCTCGACGTTGTCGGTGATGAACACCTGGTTGCTGTAGAGGTGAATCTTGTTGCGTTGCAGGTCCATCTCCTTCTTCAACTTCGGGAAGTACAGGATGCCCGTCAGGTTGAAGGGGAAGTCCACGTTGAGGTGAATCTGGAACAGCGGCTCCTCGAAGTTCATCGGGTAGAGCGTCCGGTAGAAGTCGAGGTAATCCTGGTCCTCGAGATCGGCCGGGGACTTGAGCCAGATGGCGTCGGTGTCGTTGACAATGCGGGGCTCCTCGACGGGCACACGCTTGACGTTGCCTTCCTCGTCTTTGGCGCCCTCCGGGTCGTCGATGTACTCGGTCTTGGTGCCGAAGACGACCGGGACCGGCATGAACTTGCAGTACTTCTCGAGAATGCCGGAGATGCGAGCGTCCTCACCGAATTCGGTTCCATCCTCTCCGAGGTGGAGCACGATGTCGGTGCCGTGGAGCTGGTCCTCAGAGCGGCCGAGGGCCTTGAAGTCGTCTTCGGAGATGGCGCCCATCTCGAAGTTCGGGGAGCCATCGCAGGTCCACTTCACGGGCACGGCGTCCTTGCGCTGGCTCCAGGAGTAGATGTCCACGCGGTCGGCGACCATGAAGGCGCTGTAGAAGCCGAGTCCGAAGTGACCGATGATGGCTTCCTTGGCGTCCGCCTTGTCGGCGTACTTCTCCTGGAACTGCTCCACGAACTCCGTGGCGCCGGAGAAGGCGATTTGGTTGATGTACTTGTCGACCTCTTCTTCGGTCATGCCGATGCCGGCATCCCGGATGGTCAGGGTCTTGGCGTCGGCGTCGAGCAGGATGTGGACCTGCGCGCCATCGGCGTTGCCCTCAATCTCTCCGACCCGAATCAGGGCCTTGCGCTTCTGGGTGGCGTCCACGGCGTTGGACACGAGCTCTCGCAGGAAGATCTCGTGGTCGCTGTAGAGGAACTTTTTGATGATCGGAAAGATGTTTTCCGTCTGTACGTTGATCTGGCCTTGTTGCATGATGAATCAATGTCGTGCAGAGCCAAGGTCAAATCCCGTGCCGGGCGGTGCCAAAGCAAAAAATCCGACGACCTGACAGGAGGTCACCGGATTTTTCGTGTCAGGCTGTCAGCCCGTCAGAGCTTCACCAAGCGCTGGGCGGCGCCGTTGTCGAGCCGAACGGTGTAAGCACCGGCGTCGAGTCCAGAGAGGTCGAGGCGCTGGCCATCCTGCCCTTCACCGCTCATCACAACGCGACCCGCAGCGTCCAGGACGGTCCACACGTGTCCGCCATCAAAGGCCAGATTGACCTCACCTGCCGTGGGGTTGGGCCATGCTTGCAACTCGGTGGCCTGGACCTCGACGAGGTCAAGGGTCGTGCCGGTGGGGCCGAAGCGATAGACGGTGCCATCCGCCGGGTGAGAGAGGAGATAGGGACCATAGTACCACTCGTAGATGTCCCCGAGGGGCTCGAGCGTGGGATCTGTGGGATTGCCGTCCAAGGCAAACACCGTTCCGCTGTAGCTGAAGGGGTCAAACTCGAGCAGCAAGCCGCTGATGGCAGGTTCTTCAAGGGGCGTGAGGATGGAAGAGGGGCCGAAGTGGAATTCAATGACCCCATCCGCTTCGTACAGCCTCAACTGCAGGTCAATCGAGCTGAGTTCCTTGACGGCAGAGTCAGCAAACACCTCCTCATAGAGTCCGGCATCAGCCCATTCCATGGTGAAGACCTGTTCCCCGGGTGCCCCTGACGTCTGCCACCGGATGAGGGAAGGCGAACCGCCTGCCATTCCGTTGTCAGCCAAATCGAAGTTGGTGGGGATGAAGCCGTGAAGCAAGGGAAGGCCGCTCTTGTCGTCAATGGTCGTCCCCATCATCAGGGCCCCGACGCCCACCTGATCGAGGGCGTCGATGACATAGCCGCTGTAATTGAAATCGAACCCGAGCGGCACGGAAAACTCCGGGTCATCCCACCCATCTGAGTAGTCATATTGACTGGTTTCCAAGACTGTGGATTCCAGCAGGGGGGTGTAGGGCTGATCGAGGACTGTGAGGTCGAACGGCAGCTGGGAGAACAGGGTCACAGGCGAAAGCAGGACCAGAAGAAGCGCGTGTTTCATGGGGTTGATTTGCCCTGCGAAGGTGCAGGGCTCACTCCACCATTCCAATGCCGATGTGCAGGATGTGATTGAATTCTATCCACGTCCGCCCCTCGCTGACTTCCGTATACCATGCCGCGGGACCAGGATACTGGGCCCAATTCCGGCTGTCGAGCTCGAGGGTGTCGACCCAACGGGTCGGGTAGCCGAATTCCGCGCAATCCGAGCACTTGCCTCGCATGTCATAGGTGTACAAGGTCATGCCGCCTTCAGGCGGCAGGGTGACGGCAATCGAGTCATTCCAAGGCAGGGCATCAAAGCGTGCTGTCAACCGGAGCGTATCGGACGTCCCATTCCAAAAGGTGTGGGTCATGCTCGTTCTCCCCTCGCAACTGGCAAGGAGCAGGACGAGGGGAAGAAGGTGCAGCGGCTTCATGCTCTCCGAACTCAGGCGGCGGAATCGACGTTGCTCAGAAGTTGGGCTTCAGCAGGTAGTTCGAGTAGAAGTCGTCCATGATGGCCACGGCCTCGTCGGCGGTGTCCACCACATGGATCAGGTCGAGGTCCTTGGCGCTGATGGTGGCGTTCTGCTCGAGGAGGACAGATTTGATCCAGTCCATCAAGCCATTCCAGAAGGCCGAACGGACCAGCACAATCGGGAATCGCTTGGACTTTGACGTCTGGATGAGGGTGATGGCTTCGAAGAGCTCGTCTAGGGTGCCGAAGCCGCCGGGCAGCACGATGTAGCCCTGCGAGTACTTCATGAACATCACCTTTCGCACGAAGAAGTAGTCGAATTCGAGGCTCGTCTCCGGGCTGATGTACGGGTTGTGGTGCTGCTCGTGGGGCAGGTTCATGTTCAGGCCCACCGACACGCCTCCTTCCTCGTGGGCGCCCTTGTTTCCCGCTTCCATGATGCCAGGTCCCCCTCCGGTGATGACGCCATATCCACTTCGGACGAGCTTGCTGCCGATTTCCGTGGCCAGCACGTAATCCGGGTCATCGGGCGCCTTCCGGGCTGAACCGAAAATGCTGATGCAGGGTCCGACACGCTGCAGGCTCTCGAAGCCTTCCACGAACTCGGACATGATCTTGAAGATGGACCAGCTGTCGTGGGCTTTGATGTCGTTCCAGCTCCTCGGGTCAATAATCGGTTTCTGTGCCATAGATATAATATACGGCACAAAAGGTAGCGTTCACGGGCGTTCCAACATCTGGCGGAGGAACGGTGCCGTGGCTCCGTCGCTGTTGGCCACCTCTTCCGGCGTGCCCTGAGCGACGATGGTGCCGCCTCCATGGCCGCCTTCCGGACCGATGTCAACGATGTGGTCGGCATTGCAGGCCACGTCCAACTGATGCTCGATCACAAGGACCGTATTTCCTTGATCAACAAGGCGATGGAGTACGTTAAGGAGCATCTCGACATCTTGGAAATGAAGCCCGGTGGTCGGCTCGTCGAGGATGTAGAAGGTGTTGCCGGTGTCCTTCCGCGCGAGCTCGGTGGACAGCTTGACGCGCTGGGCTTCTCCGCCGGAGAGGGTGGTGGAGGGCTGGCCGAGGGTGAGGTAGCCGAGACCGACGTCCCGCAACGTGCTGCACACCCGTTTGATTTTGGGGTGCGCGTCGAAGAACTCGAGCGCCTCCTCAATCGTCATGTCCAACACATCGGAGATGGACTTGCCGCGGTAGCGGATTTCCACCGTTTCCCGGTTGTAGCGCTTGCCCCCACAGTCTTCGCACTGGACGTGCACGTCCGGCAGGAAGTTCATCTCGATGGTCCGCAAGCCCGCCCCCTTGCAGGTCTCGCAGCGGCCTCCGACCACATTGAAGGAGAACCGTCCGGGTTTGTACCCGCGAATTTTGGCCTCCGGCAGCTGGGTGAAGAGGGAGCGGATTTCGCTGAAGACACCGGTGTAGGTGGCGGGGTTGGAGCGGGGCGTGCGCCCGATGGGACTCTGGTCGATGGCGATGACCTTGTCGAGGTGCTGGAGGCCCGATAGTTTTTTGAAGGGCAGGGGGCGCTTGGTCTCCTCGTAGAAATGGTTGTGCAGCGCGGGGTGGAGCGTCTGGTTAATCAGGGTGCTCTTGCCGCTGCCGCTGACCCCGGTCACGCAGATGAAGGTGCCCAGAGGGAGCCGGAGGTCCACCGACTTCAGGTTGTGACCGGTAGCACCGAGCAAGCCGAGCTTTTTCCGGTTGCCTTTCCGGCGCTTCCCGGGAATGGCGATGCCCCGGCGTCCGTCGAGGAACTCGGCTGTGACGCTGCCCTGGGCGAGGTGGGAGGCGGGCGGTCCTTCGGCCACGACCTGGCCTCCGTGCTTTCCCGCGCCCGGACCGATGTCGATCAGGTGGTCGGCCTGCCGCATCATGTCTTCGTCGTGCTCGACCACGATGACCGTGTTGCCCACGTCACGCAGGGTCTTGAGGCTGTCGATGAGGCGCTGGTTGTCCCGCTGGTGCAGGCCGATGCTGGGTTCGTCGAGGATGTACAGGACGCCGGTGAGCTTGGAGCCGATCTGGGTGGCCAGCCGGATGCGCTGGGCTTCTCCACCGCTCAGGGACCGTGCAGGGCGGTCGAGCGTCAGGTAGTCGAGCCCCATGTCGAGCAGGAAGCCCAGTCGGGCGTGGATTTCCTGAAGCGGTTCCTTGGCGATGGCCGCCTCGCGTTCTCCCAGGGTGTCGAGCGCACTGCCCGCCCAGGCCATGAGGTCCTTCAGGTCCATCCCCACCACGTCGGGCAGGGTGGCCCCGGCAATCTTGAACTGGTGGGCGGTGGGCTTGAGGCGGGACCCCCCGCAGGAGGGGCAGGGGCGTTTGTGCAGGAATTTCTGGGCCCACCGCTTCAGCGGAGCCCCGGACCCATCCTTGGCGGCCCGTTCGATGGTCGCAATGACCCCGTCGAACCGGACGCGGCGCTCCTTGGTTCCGGCTTTGCCGGGGAGGACGACGGGCTGGTCCGCGCCGTACAGGATGCTGGACATCGTGGCCTCATCGACCTCTTCCATCGGCGTCCGGGCCGAATGGCCAGCTGACTCGAGCATCACCTCCACGACCTGCCGGGTCCATCCGGTCTTCAGGACCCCCAGGGGAGCGAGACCACCCTGTCGGAGGTTTTTGCTCCCGTCGGGAATGATCAGCTCCCGAGACGCTTCCGCGACCTGCCCCAGGCCATTGCAGGTGGAACAGGCGCCGTACGGGGAGTTGAACGAGAAGAGGTTGGGCTCCGGTTCCGGGTAACTGATCCCGGTGGTCGGGCACATGAGGGCCCGGGAAAAGTGGCGGGGCACCGCGTCGTCCACTGGCAGCACCATCATGCTGCCTTTGCCCATGGCCAGAGCGGTCCGCAGGGAACGCATGACCCGGGCCGCCTCCTCGTTGGCCGGCTTGCCGTCTTCGTCCAGTGCCGGCGGGTCGGGCACGACGATGCGGTCCACCACGGCCTCGATGTCGTGGACCTTGTAGCGGTCCACACGGAATCCAGGCTCGAGTTCCACGACTTCCCCGTCCACGCGGGCCCGGAGGTAGCCTTGCTTCTGGATGGTCTCGAAGAGCTCCCGGTAATGCCCTTTCCGGCCCCGGACGAGGGGCGCGAGGAGCAGGAGCCGCTCACCGGCATAGTCCTCGACGATGCGCGACAGAATGCCTTCATCGGTGAAGCGGACCATGGGCTCCCCTGTGGCACTCGAATACGCCGTGGCGGCCCGAGCGAAGAGCACGCGGAGGAAGTCGAGCAGTTCGGTGACCGTTCCGACCGTGGACCTCGGATTGCGGCTGATGGTCTTCTGCTCGATGGCGATGACCGGACTCAGCCCCGTGATGCGCTCCACCTTGGGCCGCTCGAGTCCGCCCATGAACTGGCGGGCGTAGGCGCTGAAGGTCTCGAGGTAACGGCGCTGGCCTTCGGCGTGCAGGGTGTTGAACGCCAAACTGGATTTCCCCGATCCGCTCACGCCGGTCACCACGACGAGCCGGTCCCGGGGGATGTCCACGTCGATGTGCTGCAGGTTGTTTTCCGCGGCGCGTTCGACCCGGATGGTCCGGTCGTCCTGTAGGGCGAGATAGGCGTCCTGCTCCATGGAGGGGTTCAACAGGCGGGAGGCGCGTTGGGTTTACTCCACCTCCGCGGAAGTCCCTTGGACGGGCACCGGCGGAGGAATGCGGAAGCCGAGGGCGGCCACAAGGAGGGTCATCAAGGGCGAGACGTAATTGAAGACGCAGTAGGGAGCGAAGGCGAGGACCCCAACGCCGAGCACGCCACTCTGGGCGACGCCACAGGTGTTCCAGGGAATGAGCACGCTGGTCACGGTGCCGGCATCCTCCAGGGTCCGGCTGAGCAGTTGGGGTGCCACACCACGCTCGGCATAGGCTTCGCGGAACATCCGGCCCGGGACGACGATGGCGATGTACTGGTCGGCGGCGATCACATTGAACACCACACTGGAGAAGGCCGTGCCGAAGACCAGGGAAAAGGTGCCCCGGACCGCGGAGAGGATGGCGGCGGTGATGCGCTCGAGGAAGCCGGCGGCCCCCATCACGGCACCGAAGGTGAGGGCGCAGATGATCAGCCACACGGTATTCAACATGCCGGCCATGCCACCGGCGGTGAGCAGGTCGTTGACCATCGGGTTGCCGGTTTCGATGGCCGTGTCGAGCGCGGCGGCGGTCATCAGCGTCGAAAAGGCGGCTCCGAGGTAGGTGTCACCCAGCCCGAGGGCGGGGCCGATCGCATCCGATCCGAGGGTTCGGATGAGGTCCGGTTGGGCGATGGCAGCGGCCAAAGCGCCTCCGAGGACGCCGAGGAAGAGGGCGGGAACAGGCGCCACCTTCCGAGCAATCAACACGATGACCCCAACCGGAACGAGGAACAGGGCCCAATGCAGGTTGAAGTGGGCGGCCAACACGGACTGCAGCTCGGCGGCTCCACCCAGGTCTGCGGGTCCCTCCGCGCCCAGTCCGGCCAAGGTGAACACGATGAGGGCGATGAGGATGCTGGGCACCGTGGTCCACAGCATGAACCGGATGTGGGTGAAGAGGTCGGTGCCCGCCACGGTCGGGGCGAGGTTCGTTGTGTCCGAAAGGGGGGAGAGCTTGTCGCCGAAGTAGGCGCCGGAGATGATGGCACCGGCCGTCCAGCCTTCACTGAGGCCGAGCGCCTGTCCGATGCCGATCAGGGCGACACCGACGGTGCCGACTGTGCCCCAGCTCGACCCTGTGGCAAGGCTCACCGCGGCGCACAGGATGCAGGCGGCGGGCAGGAAGATGTCTTTGCTCAGGACGTCCAGTCCGACGTCGATGAGGGTGGGAATGATGCCGGAGACAAGCCAGGTTCCGGCGAGCGCCCCAATCAGGAGCAGGATGAGGATGGCGCCAACGGCATCGCCCAGCGTGTCCTTGATCCGGGACTCGAAATGGTCCCAGGATTGGCCCCGGGCCATGCCGAGGGCGACCGTGGCCCCCGAGGCGATGAGCAGGGCGACCTGATTGCTTCCATAGCTGCTGTCCTCTCCGAAGGCGATGACATCCGCCGCCAACAGGAGGACGAGCAACAGAATGGGCAGCAGGGCCATCCCTAGGGAAGTAGTGGGCGAGGTCGAGGAGGTCATGGCATCATCGTGTGCGGTTGCCCCGCCGGACGTCAATGGCGAGGGTGGCCGGCGAAATGGCCCTCACGCGGGCGCTGTTCCCGAGCCGGTGTTCGATTTCCGCACCGAGCTGCTCGGAAGGCACTTCCGTGCGCGGTGTCCGCAGTCCTTCGACGCGGAGCCGGACGGGTTCGCGGTTCGGGCGCCACCGGCCGCTGAGGTGATCCCATGGGGAGAGCACCACCTCGGCCTTGGCCAGGGAATCCAGCAGGTCCGCTTGCAGGCCCGTGCTGGCCTCGACCCCGACCAATTCGATGCCGAAGGTGTAGGTCACGGTCCGCTCTCCCTCCATGGTCCGCAGCATCCAGAGGAAGGACGAGAGGCCGACACAGATCAGGAGGGTGCGGCCGTTGAGGGCCAGAACCCGCTTGCGCAAGGTGCCGAGGAGGCCCATCTCAGGAGCGTTGTTCGATGGCTTCTTGGCTGGCGCCGCCTTCCGCAGAGATGCCGGCCAGATCCACGCGGATTTCGCCCTTGAGCACCTTCAACTCGGCATAGCCCTTGTCGTGGTTGACCGACATCACCTCGCCGTGGATTCCACCGACCGTGACGACCTCGTCACCGGGGGCGACGTTGTCCCGGAACGTGCGGGCTTCCTTCTGCTTCTTGATCTGCGGACGCATGATGAAGAAATAGAAGACGAGCATGGTGCCGACGATGAACACCAGGGTGCTGCCACCGCCGGCTGGAGCGGCCTGGGCTAGGATGTGGGAAAGGGTCATGATTCTGGATCTGGAATGCGGTCCGGGCCGAGCACCTGGGCGGTGAACCGCAATTCCACGGAGGCGGGAATTGCATTGGTCACCACGGTGGCCGATTCGGACAGGGTTCGTGTGGATTCTCCCGCTTCGAAGCGGAGCAGGATGCGGGTGGATTGGCCAGGAGCGAGGGGAGAGGGGTCCCAGGGTTCAGCAATGGCACAGCCGCAGCTGGGCAAAACCTGCGTCACGATGAGGGGGGACCCTCCGGTGTTGGTCAACTCATAGGCGAGCTCGCGGGATTCCCCGGCGGCAACAAGCCCCAGGTCGATGTCGGTTTCGACCCAGGCCATCCGGGGGGCGTCCTCCGTGCCCCCGGCCCCGGGGAGGTGGATGAAGCTGGAGTCCACCTGATTTCCGGAGGATCCCGAACAGCCCATCAGAGCGGCGCTCAGAAGGCCGATGGCCACGACGGCAATGCGGATTCCGGAGGGGCGTCTCATTCGATGAGGCCCCGGCCGGTCTTGACGATGCGCCCGTCCTCTCGCATGGCGCCGAACAGCTTGTCGAGCACTCCGTTGACGAAGGCGCCGGACTTCTCGGTGCTGTAGAATTTCGCGAGGTCGATGTACTCGTTCATCGTCACCTTGAGGGGGACGGATTCGAAGGTGCGGGCTTCGGCGAGGGCCATGCGCAACAAGAGAAGGTCCATGGTGGCAATCCGCTCGAGATCCCAATTCGAGGCTGCCTCTTCGATGGCTTGGTCGTGCTCACCGGCCAGCGCAAGCGTGCGGCTGAACAGCTGCTCGAGGAAGTCCTTGTCGTCTCCTTCCTCTTTCCACATCTCGCTCAGCAAGAGATCGTCCGAATCCTCAGCAATGGTCTTGATCGTCTTGAGCACGATGGAACTGGCCAGGTCGAGGTCATCGCTCCAGAGGATGCTTTGTTCCTCCAGCCAATCTTGAAGGGACTCATCGTTGATGAGGTGCTTGCGGAACATGCGGTTCAGGGATTCCCGGTCGTGCTGGAATCCGCGTTCCTCATTGTCCATGTAGGCCGCATATTCCTCACTGGCCACGAGGGATTTGAACAGCCGCTTTACCAGGTCCTGCTCATTGGCCCACCCGAGACTCCGGTTGGCCGCCTCCTTGGCCAGCGCCTTGCTCTTGATCACGACCCGCAGGGGCTTGTTGTTCACGAACTTGGTGTTGGGGTGGAGGTCCTCTCGCGTGGGCTGCTGCTTCATCCGGCCCGCCTCGATGCGCTCGATGGCGGCATCCTGCATTTCGGCAATCAGCAGCAACAAGAGCAGATACAGGTCGTACGTCTTCTCCACGGCGCTCATCAGGAGCTTGTGGGCGTCCTCCACGGATCCCTCCTTGTCGGAGTGGAGGGCATACAGGGCTTGCAGAACCTTGATGCGGAGCTGGCGGCGATTGAACATGGTGCAGGCGAATCACCTGCAAGGTGGTGCAAACCGTTCAGAAATCAGGGGTTTCCTTGTGTCCGGAGACCCTAATTTTGAACATGTGCCGGCTTCCTGCGTTGCTTGCACAACCCCGCTCCCCATGCGCCTGCGTCCTTTGTCCTTCCGATTGTTCTTCCTCCCTGTCTTCGCCCTGCTGCTGACGACCGGCTGTGAGACACCCATTGACGTGGAAATCCCCCTCGCGGAGCCGATGCTCGTGGTGGAGGGGCGGATCGAGACGGGAGCCCCGCCCATCGTCCTGCTCAGCCGCTCCCAGAACTACTTCGATCCGGTGGATGCCACCTTGCTCGGCTCCCTCTACGAAGGCGGCGGAGAGGTCCGGATCACCGTGGACGGCGAGACCATCCTTCTGGATGAAGTTTGTGCGGGGGACCTCGGCCCGACGGAACTCCTGCTCGCCTCCGAGCTCCTGGGCTTGCCGTTGGAGGTCCTGATGTTCAGCAACCTCTGCGCCTACACCTCCTTCGGCCTCATCGGGGAAATCGGCAGCACCTATGCGCTGGAAGCCGTCCTCGACGGGGACACGGTGTCGTCCGTTTCCAAGCTCAATCCGCCGGTTCCACTCGACAGCGTCTGGTTCGAGGTACCCGGCACGGCCGACTCGCTCGGCTTCATCCATGCCCTCTTCGAGGACCCGGACTCCCTCGGCAATGCCTACCGTTGGTCCGCGGGCCGACAGGGGGTGGACCCCGGATTGCTCTACAACTCGCTCTCGACCGTGGAGGATGCCTTCTTCAATGGTTTGTCCTTCGAGTTCAACCAATTCCGACCGGTCACGGCGGAGGATTTCGAAGACGATGCCAATCCCGACGAGATCGGCTTCTACAAGTGGGGCGACACGGTGACAGTCCGGTGGGACCACATCGACCGGGGCGCCTATGAAGCCATCCGAAGCATGGAGGAGCAGCTCCAGTCGCAAGGCAGTCCTTTTGCCAATCCCGCGGATGTGGCCACCAACATTGCCGGGGGGCTGGGGCTGTGGGTGGCCTATTCGCCGTTTGTAGACACGGTCATCTGCGTTCCCTGATTGGGGCGGATTACCTTTCGGGTCTATGCCACGTCATTCTTTTCTTCTCCTCGTTTCCATCCTGTTTCTCGGGGCCATGAACTGCGCCCTGCCGGCCCAGGAGGTTGAGCATGTGGTCCTGTATCGGGATGCCGCCGTCGTGACCTGGAGGGCAGAGGCCAAGGCGGGTGAGCAGGTCCTCGCCCGCAGTTTTTCCCCGATCGAGGCGTCCCTCGTGACCGTCATGCCCGATGAAGCGGGTGCCCCGTTGGGGACCGCGCAGGAGCGGGAGTCAGAGTGGCCCATGGCGAGCGGGGCGGGGGCCAATGCCGCCCGGGACCGGGTCGATGGCTTGCGGTTGGACGTGGCGCTGAAGCAGGCCCAGTTGGACATCATCGAGGAAGACCTCGCCATGCTCCGGGCCAACCGCCCGGTGGGCGGAACCAGTGAAAGCCTGCTGGTGGAGGACCTCGAGGACATGGCGGAGTGGATGCACGGCGCGTTCCGGGAGGCTTTGTACCGCAGGGTGGAATTGCGGGAAGAATTGGCGGCTCTCGAAGAAGAGCACCGCGTGGCCCTCGCATCCCTCGGCCAGACCGGGCCCCGCGCCGCGTATGATTGGATGGTCGAGGTGCCGGAGGGTGTGGGTGGCGACATCCTGACCCAGGTGGTCGAGACGCACGGTGCCGGCTGGTCTCCGGTCGACCTCGTGGACCTCGCTTCCGACGGGAGCCCCTCCACATGGCATCGCCGAATCGAATACCGACTCTCCCTGCCCCACACGGGGGAGGCGGAGCTCCTCTTTGTCGACGAATGGTGGGCCCCGAACGGCTCGGCGGACAGGCCCCTTCCCGACGCTGTGCCCTCCTATGATCAACCGCGAGGCAAGTCGAAGCGCAGCGGTTCCGGAGCGTCGAACGCCGCCTCAGGCGGGGGGACAGAGGAAGGGCGCTCCCGGTGCCGTCCAGAAGGCCCGCTCGCCGTGGGGGCCGATGCCGGAGGAACGGTGAAGGTGGGGGAATGGACTGCCGCCTTCCGCCGTCAAGCGGTCACCCAACCTCAGGTGGCGGAGGTGGTCGACGTCTGGCATTCCGTCTCCTCGTCGGGCCGGTCCGTGGTTCGCGCGAAAGGGGTGGATGTGCGGCTCGATGGGGCGCCACTCGGTCCGCGGAACGTGGTCCATGAGGCGGACAGCCTGGTCGTTATGACCGGGGTGGATGAAACGTGGACGGTGTCGCGGGCGGAAGAAGCCTCCTTGTGCAGCCGATCCAACCTCGGCAGCCGCATCCGCCACCAACGGGCGTTTTCCATCCGGGTGACCAACGGCAGTTCGGTGGCGGGATCGGTCCGGGTGGTCGAGCCACTTCCCCGGTCCCGGGAACTGGAGATTGAGTTGAATCCCGAGGAGCTCGACGGGGGCGTGGTGGACGCTGTCAACGAAGCCGTCGTGTGGGAACTCCAACTGAAGCCCGGGGAGAGCCGGACATTGCGCTTTGCCTATGCGGTCGAGCACGACCGGGACGTCCGCGTGTCCGGGTTCAACTGAGGCCCGAACTTATTCCCCCACTGGTCGCATCAACGATAGGGCGACCTGGTCTGCCGCACCGGCCGACCCGAGGGCGGTGCGCAAATGGGCGTACTGCTCCTTTTGATTGCGTTGTCCCTCGGGAGCCAGGATGGACTGGAGGGTCCGGGCGAGGACCTCGGGCGTGCATTGCCCTTGAATCCGCTCCGGGACCGCCTCGCGGTCGAGAATGAGGTTGACAAGGCTGATGAACTGCACCCGGCTGAATGCCCGCGCGAGGGCATAGGTGATGGCGCTCGTCCGGTAGGCCACGACCTGCGGCAATTCAGCCAGGGCCGCCTCCAGCGTCGCCGTACCGCTGGTGATCAACCCGACGGCGGCATGCCGGTACAGATCGGCAGTGTCGCCGAAGAGAACAGGGAGATCCGTTTCGTAATCCGACCGGGAGCGTCCTGGTGCTCCGGCCACCACCGGCACATGGTCCGGTAGGAAGCGGGCTGCCTCAAGGAAGATCGGAAGCATCCTCCGGATTTCCTGGGGCCGGGAGCCCGGAAGGAGGGCCAGAATCGGACGGTCCAACGGGAGGTTGCGCGCCTCGCGCCAAGGGCGGGTGGCGGACTCGTCCACCGGCGGGAGGGGGGGCACATCCAACAGGGGGTGTCCGACGAAGTCCACGTCGAGATCGACCCCGACATAAGCTGCCTTCTCGAAGGGGAGAATGACGCTCAATCGGTCCAGGTCCCGCGCCATCGCGTGGACGCGCCGGCGTTTCCATGCCCAGACCTGCGGACCGATGTACATGTCTACAGGGAATCCCTGCTCGCGCGCCCACCGGGCCATTCGCAGGTTGAATCCCGGGTAGTCAACGATCAGGATGCGGTCGGGTCGGAACGCGAGGATGTCCGCCTTGACCCGGACCATGAGGGTGCGGATGAAGCCGAGTTTGGCCACCACCTCGGCAAAGCCCATGATGGCCGTGTTGGACACGTGCTCCAGGAGGTCGACACCTTGAGCTTCCATGGCATCGCCTCCCATGCCGCGGATTTCGACCTCGGGCCACTGGTCGCGGATGCGCTCCACGACCCGGGCGGCGTGGGCCTCCCCGGAGGGCTCGCCTGTGAGGATGTACAGGCGCTGCGGCCGGGAATCGGAACGGGTCATCAGGAAGCCTCCATTTGGAGCCAGACGATGGCCATGACCAGGGCAATCATCACGAACAGGGTGCCTTTCGCGAACCGATCCCACTTCCGACGGTAGGCGAGGTGGAAGGCCGGCACGATGGCGAGGGTGCACACGCTCAGGATGCGGTCCTTGAAGAGGGGGCTTCCGAGGAAGACCTCCCGATGGAAATAGCCGATGGATTCCCCCTGAGCCGCACCCCAGAGGAGGCCGAGGAGGAGGTAGCCGATGAGGGCGGAGAGCAAACCGGCAGCCGCCCCGATTCCAAAGGTATCCCGGCGGTCAGCCTGCATCGTTCAGGTTCCACCCGTTCAGGGTGCCAATGGTGTGGTGGGCGGTGAGGTCGAATTGCACCGGAACGACGCTGGCGAACCCGCGTTTCAGGGCATGGATGTCGGTGTCCTCTCCCTTGTCGGGGTTGTGGAATTCGCCCCGCATCCAGTAGTAGGGGCTGCCTCCGGGCGTCTCCCGCTGGTCAAACGTGTCCCGCCAATGGCCCATGGCCTGACGGCAGATGCGGATGCCCTGGAGTTCCTCGGGGCTGACTTTCGGGATGTTGACGTTCAGGCAGGTGCCCTGGGGCAATCCGTTGTCGAGGACGGCCTTGGCCATCGTCTTGGCTACGCCGATGGAGGCGGTGAAGTCGGCGTCCCACCGCTCGTCGAGCAGGGAGAAACCGATGGAGGGAATGCCGCACATGGCGCCCTCCACAGCCGCGGACATGGTGCCGGAGTAGATTACGTTGATGGAGGCGTTGCTGCCGTGGTTGATGCCGCTCACGAGGAGGTCGGGCAGGTTGTCCTCTCCGAACACCTCGGCCACGGCGAGCTTGACGCAATCCACGGGAGTGCCTGAGCAGGCGCGGGCTTCGGTGATGCCGCGGCCGAATTCGAACGGGTGGAGCCGCAGGATGCGGCTGAAGGTGACGGCGTGGCCCATGCCGCTTTGCGGGCTGTCCGGCGCGACGACGTATACGTCGCCGAATTCGGTCATCGCCTCGGCAAGGCCCTGGATGCCTTTGGCCGTGATGCCGTCGTCATTGGTGACGACAATGCGGGGGCGTTTGCCCTGGGAGTCGGAAACGGCCATCAGTTCTGCGGGGTGCGGGCCAAAGCTTCCTGGAACCAGTTCCAATACTTGGCGGTCGACGAGACCGACGCCCGCTCGTCGGGGCTGTGGGCGCCGAGGATGGTCGGCCCGAAGCTGACCATGTCCAGACCGGGGTAGCGGCTGCCGAGGATGCCGCACTCGAGGCCGGCGTGGCAGGCGAGGACCAGCGGTTCCTCGTTGTGCAATTCCCGGTAGAGCTCGGTCATCATCTGCACGACCGCACTGTCGGGGTTGGGCGTCCAGCCGGGGTAGGCGCCCCCGCGGCTGGGGTTCAGGCCCGCCATCCGGAAGGGGGCTTCGATGCGACGCGCGAAGTCCATCTTCTCGGAGTCGACCGAGCTGCGGGTCAGGCAATGGGCTTCCACCTGACCGTCCTCGAGGAGGATGCGGGCCAGGTTGTTCGACGTCTGCACGAGGCCCGGGATGTCCGGGCTCATCCGGTCAATCCCGTTCGGACAGGCGTCGAGGGCGGCCAGCAGCGAGGCGGCCTGCTCCTCCGGCACCACCTGGTCCGGGGCGCCCACCTCGTGGAAATGGATGGCAAGGTCGGGGTCCGTGGTCCGGTATTCCGCTTGGATGGAGGCGGTCAATTCGGCGAGATCCGCCGCCCAGTCCGCCGCACGGCAGCTGGAGGACAGCGTCGCCTTGGCCTCCCGGGGAATTGCGTTGCGCAGTCCTCCACCATCGAGGGCGGCAAGCTCGGTGTGGGGCTCTCGGGCGCCCATTTCCTGGAGCACCCGAACCAACAGCTTGTTGGCGTTGGCCAATCCCTTGTGGATGTCCATTCCGGAATGGCCGCCGCTGCCGCCCTTGACCTCCACCACGACCCCGTGGTCCTCCGTTCCCGCGATGGGCGCGTAAGTCCCGCGGAAGGAAAGGTCGACGCCTCCGGCACAACCGATGCCGATTTCCCGGTCATCCTCGGTGTCGAGGTTGAGCAGGATGTCGCCGCGGAGCCACTCCTGTTGGAGCTCGAGTGCGCCGGTCATGCCGGTCTCCTCGTCGATGGTGAAAAGGAACTCGAGCGGAGGGTGGGGCAAGTCGGTCGATTCCATCACGGCGAGCATGGTGGCCACGCCGAGGCCATTGTCCGCACCGAGCGTCGTGCCTTCTGCCTTGACCCAGTCGCCTTCGACAACCATGCGGATGCCCTCGGTGTCGAAGTCGAAGTCGGTGTCGTTGTTCTTCTGGTGGACCATGTCCACGTGGCTCTGGAGGATGACGGTCTTGCGGTTCTCCATGCCGGGGGTTGCCGGCTTCCGTACAAGCACGTTGCCCACGGGATCGGATTCCACCTCGAGACCGGCTTCACGGGCGAGCCCGGTAATCCAGGCGCAGACGGCCTCTTCCTTTCCCGACGCACGGGGGATTTCATTCAGGTCGGCGAAACGGCCCCAGAGGGTGCGGGGCTCCAATTGACGTACGGCTTCGGACATGGCTCGAAATTCGGCCAAAATCCCCGCGTCTCCACCGTCAAGGAGTGCAAACCGTGCCGAAGCCGGCCAGAAGGATCAACAGGTCGGCGCTGGTCACGGCCCCATTGCCATCCACATCCTGCGAGCAGTCTACCGTGCAGCCGAATTCGCTGAGCAGGCCGAGCAGGTCTTCAATCGCGGTCAGACCATCACCGTTGAGGTCGCTCGCGCAGGGAGCCAATTCGCTGCCGGACACGAAGCCGTCACAGTTCACATCGCCACCGAGCGGGGCGAGCGGTGCACCGGGGTAGTAACTGGCACTGCCGTCGTTGCAATCGCCGGTGTTGGTGACCCATCCGGGAGGGGGCACCCCACAGAAGGACTGTCCCGTGCCTACATCGGCGTCGCCAAAGCCATCGCCATCCGCATCGGGCCAAGCCAGGATGGGGAAGAAGCAGCTTCCATCGTCCTCCGTGGCGCCGGCTGTGAAGTTGCAGGCATCCGGATGGGTGCAGCCGGCGAATTCATCGCCGTCGCAAATCCCGTCGCCGTCGGCATCGCCACTGAGGCAGTCGCCGGCGCAGTCGAGGCCTTCCTCGGCAAAGAAGCACGTCCCGTCATCGCACAGGGCAAAGAGGTCGAAGTTGCAGGCGGCCGGATGGGTGCATCCCGTGGCCTGGAGGCAGGTGCCGTCGTCGAGGGTGGCATCTAGGTCGTAGTTGCACGCGCCGGGGTCGGTGCATCCGAAACAGGAGTAATCGCAGAATCCGGGGCCATCAGCAGCCGGATCGAAGTTGCAGGCTTGGGGCTCCCGACATCCGGGATGGGAGACCGGGGGCAGGCAGATTTCCTCGGTGAGGACACTGCTGAACTGCGGATTCACCTCGTGGACGAGGGTGTCGCTCCCGATGAGCAAGGTCCAGAAGGTGGCCCCGTCCGGGCATTCCGCCCAGCCATCGGCGTTGGCATCCTGGATTTGGAAGTCCCGGCACCCTTCGTCGAGGCAGAGGGTCCACGACTGGGGATCCGGACCAATCGCACCCGCTGAAATGGCGAGTCCATCGGGCGCCAAGCTCCAGCTGACCTCGGGCGCATTGCACCCGGGCGCCATGGAAATGGTCAGAGGATAGCAGGTGGGCTCGCAGGTGCCGTCGTCGAAGAGGGCGTTGGCGTCGTAGTTGGAGGCATAGGAATCTTGACATCCGCCGGACGTCAAGTTGTCCATGCACAGGGTGTAGGTCCCCACCACACCGGCCTCCGGAGAGACCAGGAATGGGTCGTCCGCTCCCGGAATGGAGAGGCTGAAGGCCAAGGGGGTGGCGCAATCGGCCATGAGCGGCTCGTACCCGCTGAGTTGGTCCCGGTGAATTTCCAGGGTCAGACAGGCATTCGGGACGCAGAGGGTGTCGACCGTCAGGGTCTGCGGGGCGACCCACCCGGATCGGTGCAGGACCCGGCCGAGGGCATCGCGCAGCACCCACCCGTGCTGGGAGGCGAAACAGTCCGATTCGAACGCCAGGATCAACGGGGTGCCATTGTCCATGCGGTGCACTTCCACCGAGCGGGTGTTGTTGGCCGCCCGTTCATCGATGGCACCATTGACCCCGGTGAGGATCGCGGTGAACTGGGACCAGCCTGACGGGATGGGGAGGGGGGCGAGCTGGAGGTGGAGGCTGTCTCCTGGTTCGATCCAGCCATTCCAGACCGTGTCGGCCGAGGCCCCGCCGAAGTGGCCGTATTGGATCTGAAGCTGCTGGATGGGTTGCGTACCGAGGTTGATGACCGGGAGGACCGGGTGGGATTCGGCGTCACAGGTCGACCCCCTTGGGGAGAAGATTCGGCCGAGGGCGGCATCGACCGTCGGGGGGTCGGGCAGTTCCAGCGTGTAGATGCCCCGCCCATAGGTGGCAGCGGCGAGGCGGCCGGACGGCGCATGGACGACGAGGTCGGACACGACGACATTGGGCAATCCTTCGGAAAGGCGCTCCCATTCGCTTCCCGAGGCGGGATCCAGCCGGTAGACCCCGACATCCGTACCGACGTAATGCAGACCGGATCCGGCCACATCGGGAGCGATGCAATTCACGGGGGCTTCGGGAAGCCCGTCGGACAGGTTGGACCAAGTTTCCCCTCCATCGGTGCTTTCGAGGACCTTGACATCGTTGTTGTAGTTGGATAGCGTAATCCACAGGTGATCGGCATCGGCGACATCGACCTCGATGTCCTGGATCCAGGAAAATCCATTGGGCGTGTCAAGCAGGTCGAAAGTTTGTCCGTCAGTGGATCGATACAGGCGGAACTCTTTGGCCACGTAAATCCGCGAGACATCACTCGGACACAGGGCCAAGGCGGTGGCTTCTCCATTGGGGATGTCACCAAGCGTCGTCCAGTCCGCTCCACGATTCGTTGAGCGATAGACGCGGTCCTTGGCGACGTAGACCCAGTCGGGGTTGAACCGGCTCACGGCCCAGGGGGTCAGCCAGGCGCCCTGTGAATCGACGCCACCTCCGGCATTGCCCGCAATCTCGACAAAGGCATTGCCGCCATCATCCGACCGGAAAATCTGTCCGTAATAGAGGGAGGCGTAGACGACATCTTCGACCTCGCCGTGGAAAGCGCAGGCAAATCCATCGCCGCCAAGGACATGTTCCCATTGGCCGTCGTGTTTGAGGAAGGTGCCGTTGTCCTGGGTGCCTGCGATGAAGCGGTCCATGGCGAGGGGATCCAAATCGATTCGGTAGGCTTGGGCAATGGCGAGTCCGGCACTGTGGTCCTCCGCCTCATCGTTTGCCGGGTCGTAGGTGAAGGCGCCACCATCGTTGCCGATGACGAGTCGACCATCGTCCAGGAAGGCCATGCCGTGCTGGTCCGCGTGGAGGTAGGGCCGCTGGCCTCCAGCATACCAGTGACCCGCGCAGGACCAGGTCACCCCGGCATCGGAGGAGGTCCAGAGGTTGACACCGCCGGCGTACAGCTTGTCGGAATTGGTGGGGTCCACGGCGAGGCAGAGGTCATACCAGGCCTGGCCTCCGGCGTCGGCGCCGTCGACCGTCCAGCCGAGCAGATTCGGGGCGACGCCGTCCAGCGCTTGGGCATCCCAGGTGCCTCCACCGTCCAAGCTGCGCCAGATTCCGGCGAATCCCTGGTTGCTGACCTTACCGGCCATGGCGTAGACCACGCTTGGATCGGACGGGCTGAAGGCCACTGCAATTCGGCTCAGTCCATAGGAGTTGCCGTCGAGATACTGGGTGCTCCACGAGCCGCCGGCATCATGACTCTCGGCGATGACATTGCCGAATGATCCCGCCAACAGATGATTCGGGTCGGACGGGTCGAATTCCAGGCTGGCGATGTCTCCCGTCAAGGTCCTTGTCCAGCTCGCCCCGCCGTTGAGGCTGCGGTATACGCCGAGACTCGATGCGGTCCACAGGGTGTCGGGTTGGTCGGGGTGCACCAGCATGCGAGTTTGGGTTCGGCCCATGTATGGCGCCCAGTCCAGAGCAGTGGGACTCCAGCTCTCGCCGCCATCTTCAGAGGTCCAGACCCCGATGGACCGAGTGTCTCCGAAGTCACCATCTCCCGTGGCAATCCAGAGGCGGCCAGGGTCGGTGGGGTGGAATGCGATGTCGGTGACGCCGATGGACGTCAATTGGCCATTGCCCATGGCTGACCAGGTGCTCCCCCCATCTACGGTGCGCCACAGTCCTCCGGCAGGGGCACAAGCCCACCATTCATCCGGGACACCCGGACGGGGCACGACCCGGTTCAGGCGGCCACTGCCGCCGAGACCGGTGGGGCCAATCGGTCCCTCGTATTGCCATTCGGGGTCGTTCAGGGTACGGGCAGCGGATTCGGACAGGGCATCCACGCGGGCTTCCTCCAGGGCGCGGAGGGTGCGGCCATTGGGCGGACGCAGGCCATCAGCGTCCACGCGGGGAGCCATGAAAGACAGCCAGCGCTGGAAGGGCTTCATCCCCTTGCCCCGCTCGACGTTGCCTTGCTCAGCCCATGCCTCAAAGGCCTGTCGCACGGAGTCAATCGGAACCTCCGGATTGCGCATGAGGCCACTCCAGTGCACGGCGTCCTGTCCCGCCATTCCCGCGGAGCAGGAAAGCAGAATCAGGACCGCGAGGGTCCTGATCGGGGTGGGAAGCAATGCGCCTGGTTGGGCGAGGGGCATGTTTCAATCCAGTTGGTCCCCTGGAAGGGGAGGTCAATTCGAACAGGGCAGACCGTAGGCCCCGAGTAGGAGCAAAAAGTCCGCCACGTCCACACCGGGAACGCCGTTCAAATCGAACGTACAATCCGTGGTGCATCCGAACTCGCCGAGGAGCAGGAGGATGTCATTCACGTTCACGAGTCCATCGTTGTCGAGGTCCTCAGGGCATTGGGCTTCCTCCTCGGGGTCGAGGGGGCCTCCGCTGCAGTCGTTGTCGACGCCATCCTGCGTCCCCGGTGCGCCCGGGTAGACGTCATTACGGGTATCATCGCAATCGGTTGCGTTTGTGACGTATCCGATGAGATCGTTCTCGCATCCGGTGGCGGTCACGGCGGAGTTTCCGTAGCCATCTCCGTCCGCGTCGGCATAGAGCGTGAGCGGGTCGACGCAGCTTCCGTCGTCGACGGAGGCGATCTCCATGTAGTTGCAGGCGTTGGGGTCCGTGCAGCCCTGGACCGCGTTGAGTGTGAAGTTGCTGTTGCTGATGTCGAAGAAGATGTTGTTGTCGCCGCGGACCTTGATGCGGGCCTGTGTGGTGGTGACCGGCGGCAGGACGACCACGTGGGAGCCGTCATTCGGCACGGCCTCGGCCAGCTGGTAGGGCCAGGTGTACCCGCCGTCCACACTGCAGAAGATGTCGACGTTGGCGCAGTTCACGTCTCCGCCGTCCGTGCCGGCCACATCCCAGAGGATGGTGAGGTCGGAGTTGCCCGGCCGGGTAATGGACGTGTTGGGGTAGCTGACCAGGAAGGGGCCGGTCGTCTCGTCCACATAGAATGTCTTGGTGGCGACCGCGACACCGCCGCATCCAGGATTGTTGTCCCGCACGGTGCACTTGAAGGTGAGGGTGCGATCGTAATCCGGGAGGTGCTCTCCAAAGGAGGTCTGGTTGGCGACGAGGCTTTCGACCTTGGGCACCACCCGGGTGGGGGAGCTCACGGGAGCAAAGGAGCGGATGCAGGGCGCATTGCCTGAGGGGTTGTTCAGGTTGTTGTCGCCTGAGGAGGTGGCCGGACCGAGGTTGTATTGTTCCCAGCTGTAGGTCAGGGACTGTCCCGGATTGACGTCGCTGGCCGTCGCATAAAGTTCGAAGGGGGTCGAGGCGGGAATCGAGAAGGCCGAGGCGCCGACCGTGACCGACGGGGCGGAATTGCCGCTGCTGACCTGGGTGGCGCAGGTGTTGCCGAATCCACTGTGGAGGTAGTCCGAGGCTTCGATCTGGCTGTGGACGTGATAGACATCGTCCGAGAGGTTCTGCAGGTTGGGAGCACAGATCCCGCTGTAGCTCATGATGGTGGAACCGCTGCCAGGCTCGTAGGCGTCGGCGGAAGAGCGGTTGCCGCTGCAGGAGTTGTTGAAGGTGTGATTGCAGCCGAACTGGTGGCCCATCTCGTGGCCTACATAGTCCACATCGAAGGGGTCCCCGATCGGGGCGGGCAAGCCGCTGACGCCGCCGGCCTTGAAGCTCGTGCAGACGGAGGAGAGGTAGGCCACGCCACCGCCTCCCGTGGAGAAGACATGCCCGATGTCGTAGTTGCTGGAGCCGATGATGGAGTTGATCGTGGTCTGGTTCTCCCCGAGCATGGCGCTCGTGTTGTTGTTGGAGTAGGGGTCCGTGGATCCGTTCAGGAAAATGAGCTCGTCATTGTCCGCGACCAGATAGAGCCGGACGGCGAGCTCGGGCTCGGTGATGCTGTTGATGCGGTTGATGGTGGTGTTCATCGCCGAGAGCACACTGGAGACGGTGCCTCCATGGAACTGGCCGTACTCCCCCGTACAGGCCAGGGCGAGCATGTAGTCCCGGCGGGTCTGGCCGTAGGGAGGGCCAATGCGCTGGGCAATGCGCCCGTCATCGAGTCCGAGTCCGCCGTCCACGTCTCCGCTCTTGCCGATGCCCATGGTGCGCACGTCGCACCCCTCGCGGCGCTTGCTCGTGCTCGTCATGAATTCCGCACGGGTGTAGACCATCAACTGTTCGGTGTCTGCGGGGTTCCACGGGTCGAGATAGACCGTACCGCCTTCCGTGTGCACGATGCCATGGAAGCCTTGATCGCCGAGGTCAATGCGGCCGAAGAGAAGAGCGTCCCGTTCGGATTGGATGAGAAAGCTGGAAATGCCGGGATACCGGGCGGCGAGGTCGGGATGAAGGATGTCCGAGCGGACCACACGGAAGGCCATCGGTTCCCAACCTGGCAGGGCCGACGGGGTGGGCATGGGCAGCGTCAGGATGCAACTGGAGTTGGCCAGGCTCGATCCCGTGCGGGTCGCCTCGTCCCATTCGCGGGGCGCCGCTTCGAGGATGGCGATGAGGTCATCATGGTCATAGGCCACGGCACGGGCCTCCGGAACGCGCTCCCGGTCCTGGTCGGCCGTGGGGTCCCCCACACGCCAGTCCGCGCCTTCCGCCTTGGGCGGTACGGCGTACCATTGGGCCTGGGAGGCCAGCGGAGACAGGGAAAGCAGGGCGAAAAGGAGAGGGGTTCGGAGACTGTTGGGCATGTCCATACAACAAGGTAACCATCATTTTGCTTCCGAATCCACCCTGAGCGGGCCTTCCCGGGGGATGAGATTTGTCATCGTCATCGGGAAAGAAGTCGACTTCATGTGGAAAACGGGGCGCTCTGAATCCCGCCGTGGGCGCGGTTTCTGCCTACTTTTCAGGGTTCAAGAAAAGGAGCGTGGCGAAGCAAACGGGACAGAACTACACGGAGAGCGACATCCGCTCGCTCGACTGGAAGGAGCACATCCGGTTGAGACCGGGCATGTACATCGGCAAGCTCGGTGACGGGGCGAGCGCGGATGACGGCATCTATGTGCTGCTCAAGGAGGTCATCGACAACAGCATCGACGAGCACCTCATGGGCAACGGCAAGACCATCGAGATCAGCATCCGGGACGGAGCCGTTCAGGTCCGGGATTACGGCCGGGGCATTCCCCACGGAGCCGTGGTCGATTGTGTCTCGAAAATCAACACGGGCGCCAAGTACAGCGAGGGCGCCTTCTCCAAGACCGTGGGCCTGAATGGGGTGGGCACCAAGGCGGTCAACGCCCTGTCCACCGAATTCCGGATCGAGAGTTTCCGGGAGGGCGAGGTCAAGGCCGCCCGCTTCGAGCTCGGCGTCCTCAAGGATGACGAGGCCATTGCCAAGACCTCGCTCCGCAATGGCACCCGCACCTGGTTCAAGCCCGACCCCTCTGTCTTCAAGGGCTACCAATACCGGCGCGAACACGTGGAGCGGCTGCTCTGGAATTATGCCTTCCTCAACAGCGGACTGACCCTGGTTTTCAACGGAGAGAAAATCCACAGCGAGGACGGCCTCAAGGATCTGATCAAGCAGAACCTCAGTGCCGAGCCGGGATACCCCATCGTCCACCTGAGGGGAGAGGACATCGAGGTGGCCTTGACCCACACCCAGGCCTACGGGGAGGACCACTACAGCTTCGTCAACGGCCAGTACACCACGCAGGGGGGCACCCATCAGAAGGCGCTCCGGGAGGCCTACGTGAAGGTGGTCCGCGATTTCTATCAGAAGGAGTATGATCCCGGCGACATCCGCATGGGCCTGATGGCCGGCATTGCCGTCCGCGTGCAGGAGCCGGTGTTCGAGTCGCAGACCAAGACCAAGCTCGGCAGTTCGGAGATCCGCCCCGGCGGGACGAGCATGCGCTCCTTCGTCTACGACTTCCTCAAGGTCGAGCTTGCCAACCACCTGCACCGGAATCCGGAGACCGCGGAGGCGCTGCTGAAGCGAATCCTTCAGAGCGAAAAGGAGCGCAAGGATTTGGCCGGCATCAAAAAGCTCGCCCGGGAGCGGGCCAAGAAGGCCAGCCTCCACAACAAGAAGCTCCGGGACTGCCGGGTTCACCTGACCAAGAAGCACGACCGCGCCGAGGAGTCGACCCTGTTCATCACGGAGGGTGACAGTGCCTCCGGCAGCATCACCAAGGCCCGGGACGTCAACACGCAGGCGGTCTTCTCCCTGAAGGGCAAGCCACTCAACTGCTACGGCCTGACGAAGAAGGTGGTCTACGAGAACGAGGAGTTCAACCTGCTTCAGGCCGCGCTGGACATCGAAGACGGGCTGGACGGCCTCCGCTACAACAACGTGGTCATCGCCACGGATGCTGACGTCGACGGGATGCACATCCGCATCCTGCTCATGACCTTCTTCCTGCAGTTCTTCCCGGACCTCGTCCGGAAGGGACACCTCTATGTGTTGCAAACCCCGCTGTTCCGGGTGCGCAACAAGAAGGAGACCCGGTATTGCTACACGGAGGAGGAGCGGGTCGACGCCATTGCCGCGCTGGGACCGAAGCCGGAAATCACGCGCTTCAAGGGTCTGGGCGAGATCAGCCCGGACGAATTCTCCCACTTCATTGGCGAGGACATCCGCCTCGACCCCGTCGATCTCGGGGGCGAGCACCAGCTGGACGACATGCTGGCCTTCTTCATGGGCAAGAACACGCCGGACCGCCAGCGATTCATCATTGACAACCTCCGCGTCGAGAAGGATCCCGATGCGGAGAAGGCCGAAACGGAAAGCACCGAAGCCGCATGATCGAGGAGAACCAAGACCACGAGGAGCAAGACGACCAGGACCTGCCGCAGGACCCGGAGGGGGAATCCACTGCGGACGAGACGGACGGGGGAGGCGATGACGGCGCTGGTGCCGACATGGAGCAGGTCATCCGAATCAAGGGGATGTACAACGAGTACTTCCTTGACTATGCGTCCTACGTCATTCTCGAGCGGGCAGTCCCGCACTTGCACGACGGTCTGAAGCCCGTGCAGCGGAGGATTCTGCACTCGCTCAAGGAGATGGACGATGGCCGCTTCCACAAGGTGGCCAACGCCATCGGCAACACGATGAAATACCACCCCCACGGGGATGCGAGCATCGGTGATGCCATGGTGCAGATCGGCCAGCGGGAGCTCGCGCTGGATTGTCAGGGAAACTGGGGCAACATCCTCACCGGGGACAGGGCCGCCGCGCCGCGTTACATCGAGACCCGGTTGAGCCCCTTCGCCAAGGAGGCCCTCTTCAATGCGAAGACGACCAATTGGCTGGCCAGCTATGACGGCCGGAACCAGGAGCCGGAGACCCTGCCCGTCAAGTTCCCGCTGCTGCTTCAGCAGGGAGCGGAGGGCATCGCCGTCGGCCTGGCGTGCAAGATGCTGCCGCACAACTTCAACGAGCTCATCGACGGGTCGGTGGCTTACCTCAAGGGACGCAGCTTCAAGCTCCTGCCCGACTTCCCAACTGGGGGAGAGGCCGACTGCGAGCAGTACAACGATGGCCTCCGTGGCGGACGTGTCCGGGTTCGGGCCAAGCTCCGCAAGGAGGACAACAAGACCCTCATCGTGGAGGAAGTGCCGTATGGCGTGACCACCACCTCTCTCATCGAGAGCATCCTCAAGGCCAACGACAAGGGCAAGATCAAGGTCAAGCGGGTGGAGGACAACACGGCCGACAAGGTGGAGGTGGTCATTCATCTCACCAATGGCGTGAGTCCAGACCGCACCATCGATGCCTTGTTCGCCTTCACCGATTGCGAGGTGCGCATCGCCCCGAACGCCTGTGTGATCGAGGACGACAAGCCCGTGTTCCTCGGGGTCAAGGAGATCCTCAAGCGCAGTGCAGACCGCACGCGGATGCTGCTCGGCCGAGAGCTGGAGATTCGGCTCGGCGAGCTGCAGGAGTCTTGGCACTTCGCGTCGCTGGAGAAAATCTTCATCGAGAACCGCATCTACCGTGACATCGAGGAGTGCGAGACCTGGGAGGCCATCCTGCAGGCCATCCACACCGGACTCGAGCCGCACATCCAGCATTTGATCCGTCCGGTGACCGACGAGGACGTCACACGCCTGACCGAAATCCGAATCAAGCGCATCTCCAAGTTCGACTCCGAAAAGGCCGACCAGCGCATCGCCAATCTCGAGGTGGAGATTGACGAGGTCAAGAACCATTTGGCCCACCTCACCGACTACACGGTGGAGTGGTACCGGCAGCTCAAGAAGAAGTTCGGCAAGGGACGGGAGCGCAAGACCGTGCTCAAGACGTTCGGCACCATCGACAGCGCCAAGGTGGCGGTAGCCAACCACAAACTCTACGCCGACCTCAAGGAGGGCTTCGTGGGCATCAACATGTCGCGGGGGGAAGGGGAGTACATCTGTGACTGCTCGGACATCGCCGACATCATCGTCTTCCGGAAGGATGGCACGATGCAGGTGTCCAAGGTGACGTCCAAGGCCTTTTTCGGCAAGGATATCCTCCACGTGGGAATCTGGAAGCGCGGCGATGAGCGCACCACGTACAACCTGATTTACCGCGACGGCAAGAAGTCCGGTGGGGGTCGGACGTTCGTCAAGCGGTTCAATGTCACCTCCATGACACGGGACAAGGTGTATCCGGTCACCAAGGGGACCCCGGGAAGCCAGGTCCTGTGGTTCAGCGCAAACCCCAATGGAGAAGCTGAACAGGTGACCGTCCACCTCAGCCGGATGCCCCGGCTGAAGTCCTTGAAGATCGACGTGGACTTCTCCCAGGTTGCCATCAAGGGGCGGGGAGCGGCCGGCAACACGGTGACCAAGTATGCGGTCACGGGCAAGGTGGACCTCAAGAGTGAGGGATCGAGCACGCTCGGTGCCCGCAAGGTGTGGTTCGACGAGAGTGTGCGCCGCCTGAATGGAGAGGGCCGGGGACGCCTGTTGGGCGCCTTTGGACCGGATGACCGCCTGCTCGTGGTCATGGCGACGGGCGCCTATGAGCTGCTCAAGCCCGAGATGTCGGTCCACTTCCCGGACGACATGATCTTCCTCGACAAATGGCACCGGGATCGAGCCCTGACCGTCGTTCACCTTGACGGCGAGAAGAAGGCGGTCTACGTCAAGCGGTTCGTGGCTGAATCCTCCACCAAGACGGTGAGCTTCATCGGCGAGGAGGAAGGGTCCAAGATGATCCTGTTTACCGACCATGGTGCCCCCATCGTCAAGTGCAAGGCCAAGGACCTCGGCGAGCAACGCTTCAGTCTGAACGAGTTCATCGCCATCAAAGGCGTCAAGGCCCGAGGCAAGCGCTTGTCCACCGATGCCCGGGCCAAGGTGACCCTCGAGGACACGCCCGATCCCAACCTGGAGGCTGCCCAGGCCGAAGCCACTGCAGCAGAGAAGGCTCCAGAGGCCCCCAAAACCGAAACCAACACCGCCACATCTGTCCCGGACAAAGGGGCAGAGGGACCGGCTTCCGACACGGGAAATCCAGCCGGCGGAGAGGTCCAGAGCACCCTTTTCTGAACTTAATTTTGAGACCATGAACCGCATCCTACCGATCCTTTCGGCCGGCCTGCTGCTGGCTTCTTGCAATGCTGGCGGAGGTTCCTCCAGCCGCGCCGATGAGCTGGTCCACCCCGAGTGGTCACGCAACGCCGTGATCTATGAAATGAACGTCCGCCAACACTCTGCAGATGGCACCCTCATCAGTGCCCGGGCCGACCTGCCCCGTCTCCACCAGCTGGGCATCGACATCGTATGGCTCATGCCGGTGCACCCCATTGGTGAGGTCAACCGCAAGGGCGGAGAGAATGAGGACCACGGTCTTGTGCAGCCTGGCAGTACGTCACTCGGAAGCCCGTACAGCGTCCAAGACTACAAGGCCCTCAATCCGGACTACGGCACCTGGGAGGACTTCGATGCCTTTGTGTCTACGGCGCACGAATATGACATGAAGGTCATCATCGATTGGGTCGCCGGTCACACCGCCTTCGATGCCGTGTGGACCACCGATTCCATCGGCATGGGGTATTACCTCCTCGATTCCCTCGGCGGCCTGCAACCCCCGCGGGGTACCGACTGGTTCGACGTGGCCCATCTCGATTGGGACAATGGCGAAACCAACGGCCTCTACGACGCCATGGAGGACGCCATGGCGTTCTGGGTCCGCGACCATGACATCGATGGATTCCGGTGCGATGCGGCTTGGGCGATACCTCTTGAATTCTGGGTTCGCGCACGGCGATTCTTGGAGGACATTGAGCCCGATGTTTTCATGTTGGCCGAGGCCGAGATTCCCGATTATCATCACCGTGCCTTCGATGCCAGTTATGCCTGGGAGTTTTATCATCTCACGAATGAAGTCGCTCAGGGAGAAAAGAATGCGGACGATATAAGAAGTTGCCTCAAGCGTGAAGCGGAGCGGTTTGCGCCCTCGGCCTATCGCATGACATTCGTGACCAACCACGATGAGAATTCATGGGACGGCACTGCACGGGAGCGCTACGGAGATGGGGTAAGGGCCATGGCCGTTCTGTGTGGTACGGCCTTCGGCATGCCGCTCATCTACGGTGGTCAGGAGAGCGACATGGACAAGCGCCTGCGCTTCTTCGAGAAGGACACCGTGCCGTGGGGCCAATACCGTTCCATGTCCTTCTACCGCATTCTCAATGACCTCCACCACCGGAATCCGCCCCTGCACAATGGGGAGTTCGGTGCCCCGGCCGTGCAGCTGGTCGAGGAGGGCGATGTCCTCTATTACGAGCGGAGCGACGAGAAGACCTCCGTGCGCGTGGTGATCAACCTGAGTGCGGATTCCGTGGAATTTGCTCCCACGGGCCTCGAGGGTTACCGCACGACGTTCAATCGCCAGAATCTCTCCAAGACAACGTGGGAGCCTTGGGGCTTCGAGGTCTTCGTGAAGATGACGCCATGAAGACGATCGCGCTCATCGCTCACGACGGCAAGAAGGCCGAGCTCGGCGCCTTTACCGTCCGGTTTAAGTCGTTTTTCGAGGGGGTCCCCATCGTGGCAACGAGCACGACCGGGGCCATGCTCGAGGAGAAGGGCTTCACGGTGGAGCGCGTCGCTTCCGGCCCCAAGGGCGGGGACGCTCAGATTGCGGCCCGGGTGGCCGAAGGCACCATCTCTGGAGTCATCTTCTTTCGGGATCCAATGGGCAAGCATCCGCACGAGCCCGACATCAACATGCTCCTCCGCCTGTGTGACGTCCACAACGTGCCCCTCGCCACCAACCCGGCCACGGCCGAGCTGATCGCCCGCCACATTGCCTGACGCGCAGGGTAAAGGGAGAGCCCTGCCCGCGGACAACCGGGACAGGACCGTTCGGCAATGGCTTGGGCAGCGGCTCTCCGAAACCGGCTTGGCCATGCTCGACACCCTGCGGGAGCGGGAGGCCATCGCCGATCGCTTGATGGCCGACCTCGACCACCGGGGCCGCATCCTGCTGGAGGCGTTGGACCGCCGCTATGACGAGGGGGAACTGACCCGCCTTGGTAATCACCTCGACCGCGTCCTCAGCGGGGAGCCGGTGCAACGCGTGTTGGGATGGACCGAGTTCCGGGGCCTGCGCATCGGATGTGCCGGCGACGTGCTCATTCCCCGACCTGAGACGGAGGAGGTGGTGGGCTGGTTTCTGGACGGCATGTCCGGAATCGCCCATCAGGCTGAGCATCGCCCTGTCCGGGTGCTGGATGTGGGGACAGGGAGCGGCTGCCTGGCCCTCGCGCTCAAACGCGAACGACCCGAGTGGGAGGTGATGGCCATCGATCTTTCTTCCGCAGCCCTCGAACAGGCCCGGGCCAATGCCGCTGAACTCGGCCTCGACGTGGAGTTTCGCCAGATGGATGCCCTCGACACGCACGCCCTGGCTGACCTCGGTCTGTTTCACGGGGCGGTCTCCAATCCACCCTATATCCCGCAGTCCGAAGGGCTGGAGTCTCATGTGGTCGACCACGAACCCGCGATGGCCCTGTTCGTGCCCGACGACGACCCCCTTTGCTTCTACAAGGCCCTTCTCGACTGGGCGTCCGGTTCGTTGGTCCCCGGGGGATGCCTCGTGGCCGAATGCCACCATGTGCTGGTCCAGGAGGTGGTGGATTGTTGGCAACTCGACGGCGCATTCTCCGAGTGCCTCACCGACCTTCAGGGTGCCGAACGGGCGGTCCGTCTCCTTCGGCCTGGATGTCGATGACCGAGACCATGAGCGCAGCTGACCGCATCGCCGAACTCCGGCGCACCCTCCACGAGCACAACCACCGGTACTATGTGCTGGCGGCGCCGACCATCGGCGACCGTGAATTCGATGCCTTGCTGGCCGAACTGGAGTTGCTGGAGAAGGCTCATCCCGAGCTTGACGACCCGAACAGCCCCACGCGGCGCGTCGGAAGCGACCTGGACAGCCAGGACTTCGAGAAGGTGGCCCACAGCCGGCCGATGCTGTCCCTCTCCAACAGCTACAATGCGGAGGAGGTGCAGGATTGGGCGGACCGGGTCCAACGCGAGACGGCCGGGGAGTGCAGCTTCACCTGTGAGCTGAAATATGATGGGGTGGCCATTGCCCTCCAATACCGGGATGGTGGCCTGTTCCGGGCCTTGACCCGGGGGGACGGGACGACGGGCGAGGACATCACCGACAACGTGCGCACCATCCGCACCATTCCGTTGACGCTCGCTCCGGAGGCCCCGGCCAACCTCGAAATCCGGGGGGAAATCATCCTGCCGTTCGCCGCCTTTGAGTCGCTCAATGAGCGGGTGGTGGCGGCTGGTCGCGATCCGTTTGTCAACCCGCGCAACACGACGGCCGGGAGCCTGAAGCTCCACGACAACAAGGAGGTCGCCCGGCGTGGATTGGACTGCTTCCTCTATGGAGTGCAATTGGAGGACGGGGAACTCGACAGCCATTCCCGAGGGGTCCACGATGCCGCCCGGTGGGGCTTCAAGACCCCCTTGACCCTGGACCGGGCCTTTGAGCGCGTCAACGATGTGGCGGGGGTGATGGACTATCTGGCCCACTGGAATGACGCCCGCCACGGATTGCCTTTCGCCATTGACGGTGTGGTGATCAAGGTGGACGAGACCGTTCACCGCCGGTCGCTGGGCTCCACGGCCAAGGCACCCCGGTGGGCTCTGGCCTACAAATTCGAGACGGAGCAAGGGTTGACGCGTCTCATCCGCATCGACTATCAGGTGGGCCGGACGGGAGGAATCACGCCGGTGGCCAGGCTGGAACCGGTATTCGTGGCCGGAACGACCGTCCAGAATGCCTCGCTGCACAATGCCGATCAGATTGCCCAACTGGACATCCGAGAGGGCGATCTGGTCCGGGTGGAGAAGGGAGGGGAGATCATTCCCAAGGTGGTGGGGGTGGTCCTCGAGGAGAGGCCGGCGGACAGCGTCCCCCACGTCTACACAGACCGGTGTCCCGACTGCGGAACCGAGCTGGAGCGGGCCGAGGAGGAGGCGCGTCATTACTGTCCGAATGCCCTCGGGTGTCCGGAGCAGATCAAAGGCCGGATCGAGCATTTTGCGAGCCGCAAGGCGATGAACATCGACGGGTTGGGAGACAAGAGTGTCGACCAGCTGTGGACCGCGGGCATGATTCGGAATCCGGCGGATTTGTATGACCTCTCCATGGAGCCGCTGTTGACCTTGGACCGGATGAAGGAGACCAAGGCGGGCAACCTGTTGGCCGGAATTGATTCGTCGAAATCCGTGCCATTCGAGCGCGTGCTGTTCGCCCTTGGTATCCGCCATGTGGGGGAGACGGTGGCCAAGCGCCTGGCCCGCCATTTCGGATCCCTCGAGGCCTTGCGTGCGGCATCCAAAGAGGCTCTGTTGGAGCTCGATGTTGTGGGGCCGGTGATCGCGGAGGCCGTGTTGGCCTTCTTCGCAGATGAGCGACACGTCGCCCACGTGGAACGTCTGGTGGCGGCTGGACTCCGGTTCGAGGCGGATGCTGAAGCGGCGCCCCAAGGCACCGCATTGGAGGGAAAGCGGTGCGTGGTGAGCGGCGTCTTCAGCATGCCCAGGGACCAGATCAAAAGGCTGGTCGAGCAGAATGGTGGCAAACTTTCCGGCAGTGTTTCCGGCAGCACGGACTACCTCATTGCCGGCGACAAAATGGGCCCCGCCAAACGGGAAAAAGCCGAACGCGCCGGTGTCCGGATTTTGTCAGAATCTGAGTTCATCGAATTGATATCCGACTAAAGGCGAATTCGTAGGGCTTTCAGTCTGGAATTACAGGATTTGTATTCGGCGATTTTGGGTGGTTGGAATGACTTAAATTGATGATTCCAATCGCTGAGAATGAACTACTTGACGCGCAGCTTGGCCTTTCTGACGGCCTTGACCTTCGCAGCCCTTGCCGGTCATGCACAATCCTGCACCGACCCCGAGGCCTGCAACTACGATCCCAACGGAGGCACCCCCAGTGCCGTATGCCTTGAAGTCGAAGCTTTCGCCACCCACACGGATGGTGACCTCGCGGGCATGACCACATGGCGGGTGTATTTCCACACGACTCACCCGGACGATTTCGTCACGGCGGTCTACGGAAATTCCAACGAACCACTGGCTCTGACGACCACCACGAATTTTTACCAGGATGCATTGGGTGGGGCGACTGCCCAACCCATCAATCCTCTCTTGCTGCCCAGTTTCCCCAACCTGGAGTTCGATAGCTACATCACCATCGGGCTGTCCCAGATGGCGGACGGCTCGGCCGGGGAGAACGCCCCGAGCACGGCGGCGTCACCCAACCAGAATTGGACCGCCGCGTTTGAGGCCGGAGAGGATCTGATCATCGACGATCTGGTCGGCGGTCTGTGGTTCATCTACAACGGAGATGCCAACGGCGCCCCCGATGCGGATGGACGCGTGCTGCTCGCCCAGCTGACCACCGACGGCGACATTGGTGGCACGCTCAATGTCCAGTACTTCCCGGCGGGCGGAGTGGCCACAACCGCCACCCTGTCCCTCGACAACCCCTGCGACTTCGGTAGCACCGACGACTGCACCTACCCGGAGGCCAACCTCGATTGTGATGGCAACTGCCTCAACGATGTTGATGCCGACCAGATCTGCGACGAGGTCGACGACTGCATCGGATCGTATGACGCTCTGGGAGTCTGCAACGGCAATTGCGCGGCGGACGCCGATGCCGATGGCATTTGTGACGACGTGGACGATTGCGTCGGAGCCCTTGATGCTTGTGGGGTCTGCAATGGTCCCGGTGCGGTCGAGGAATGTGGTTGCTCCGGCATTCCCGCAGGAGACTGTGATTGTGATGGCAATCAGCTCGACGCCCTCGGCGTGTGCGGTGGAAGCTGCACGACGGATGCCGACGCCGATGGAATCTGCGACGACGTGGACGATTGCGTGGGCACGCCTGACGCGATTGGGGTGTGCAATGGTGACTGTAGCGCAGATGCGGATGCGGATGGCATTTGCGACGACGTGGACGATTGCATTGGTCAACTGGACGAATGCGGCATTTGCAATGGCCCCGGTGCGACTGGGGACTGTGGCTGTGATGACATTCCGTCGGGCGATTGCGACTGCAACGGAAACCAGTTCGACGCCATTGGCGATTGCGGTGGGTCCTGCACGGCGGATGCCGATGGGGACGGCATCTGTGATGACGTGGACGACTGCGTGGGCGACTTGGATGTCTGCGGGGTGTGCAATGGCTCCGGTGCCATCTACGACTGTGGCTGTTCGGACATTCCCGACGGCGACTGCGACTGCAATGGAAACCAGGTGGACGCCCTCGGTGTGTGCGGAGGCGATTGCCCGGCCGATGCAGACGGGAACGGCATTTGCGACATCTATGAAGGGTCCGGTTGCGCCGATGAGACGGCCTGCAACTTCGATCCGTTTGCTGAGCCGGTGGACGACGAACCGGTCACCGATTACTGTCTGCTGACGGAAGTGGTGGCCACGCACACCTCCGGAGATCTCGCCGGCATGACGACCTACCGGGTCTCCATCCAAACCTTGCATGAGACGGACTTCGTCACCTCCGTGTCCGGCAATTCGGTCAACCCCACCTACATCCAGACGACCTCAGCCTTCTATCAGCACGTGTTGGGTGGGGCGACCCCGGCCAACATCAACCCATTGCTTCTGCAGGCCTTTCCAAACTTGACTTACGACAGCTGGATCACCATCGGGCTCGATGGGCCGGCAGATGTCGCTGCAGGGGAGTCGGACGCCAGCGTGGTCCAATCTCCCGGCCAGAGCTGGTCGGTCGTCTTCGACCCGGGCAGCGGCACGCCAGGCGCTGACATCGCCATCGATGATCTGGTGGGCGGCGTGTGGTACATCCTCAATGGGGATGCCAATGGCGTGCCCGACGCCGATGGCCGTGTCCTGCTGGGCCAGTTCACCACAGATGGCGAATTGTCCGGTAATATGCAGGTCCAGGTCTTCCCGCAGGGAGACAACGAGAACTTCCTGCTCCTCGATTTGCCGCTCGGACTGGGCGTGGGTTGTCCCACCGGCAGCAGCGACAACTGCTTGTATGACGACGCCCTTGGCACGTGCGGCGGTGACTGTGCAGCCGATGCAGACGGTGATGGTATCTGCGACGATGTTGACGACTGCGTGGGCGACCTCGACGAGTGTGGCGTCTGCAATGGTCCCGGCGCCGTCTATGACTGCGGATGCGAGGCCATCCCGGACGGCGATTGCGACTGCGATGGCAACCAGGCCGACGCCCTCGGCGTGTGTGGCGGCTCCTGCACCGCCGATGCGGATGCGGACGGCATCTGTGACGATGTGGACGACTGCATCGGTTTGGTGGACGAGTGCGGCATCTGCAATGGCCCCGGCGCCACCGGAGATTGCGGTTGCGACGACATCCCCGACGGTGCCTGCGATTGCAACGGCAATGTTCTCGACGCCATTGGCGTTTGTGGGGGCGACTGTGCGGCGGATGCCGACGGCGATGGCATTTGTGACGATGTGGACGACTGCATTGGCGAGCTCGATGCCTGTGGCGTCTGTAACGGTCCCGGCGCCATCTACGATTGCGGATGCGAGGACATTCCCGACGGCGATTGCGATTGTGACGGCAACCAGGCCGACGCGATTGGGGTCTGTGGTGGCGACTGCACGGCCGATGTTAACGGCAACGGCCTCTGTGACGACGTCGAGCCCCAGACCTGCGACGACCCCGAGGCCTGCAACTACGATCCGAACGCCCTGCCGTTCGTGCCGACCCCTGCTGACGACGGATACTGCGTGGAGCTCCGGGTCATCGAGGACCACACCTCGGGTGACCTCGCCGGCATGACGACGTACCAGATCCTGCTCCACACGGAGAATGAGACTGATTTCGTGACTTCGGTGTATGGCAATGAGAACGACCCGCTTGCCATCTCAACGACCACTCACTTCTACCAACACGTGTTGGGTGGCCCAACCCCCGAGTCGGTGAACCCGCTGTTGCTCCCCGTGTACCCCAACCTCGCCTATGACAGCTGGATCACCATCGGGCTCGATGGGCCGGCGGATGCATCAGCAGGGGAGAGCGCCGCGGCCACGGTCCAATCCCCCGGGCAACCGTGGGTGACGACCTTTGACCCCGGTGCGGGTGCCCCGGGCGGCAACATCGTCATGGATGATGCCGTCGGTGGCGTGTGGTATGTCCTCAACGGCGATGCCAATGGCACACCCGTTGCGGATGGCACCGTCCTTCTCGGTCAGTTCACCACCGATGGTGAGATGAGCGGAACGGTCAACATCCAAGTCTTCCCGCAGGGCGACAACATTGACTACCTGACCCTGAGCCTGCCCATCGGTGGAAACTGCGTGGCGGAGACGGTCAATCCGACCTGCACCTATCCTGAATCCGACCTCGTGGATTGCGATGGAAACTGCCTCGACGATGCCGACGGCGACGGCGTGTGCGACGCGGATGAAGTGCCCGGCTGCACGGATGAGACGGCCTGCAACTACGACGCCGAGGCCACGGACGATGACGGATCCTGCCTGCAGCTCGACGAGTGTGGCGTCTGCGGTGGTGGCGGCATCCCCGATGGGGACTGCGACTGTGACGGCAACGAGCTCGATGAGTGCGGCGTCTGCGGTGGTGAAGGCATTGCCGACGGCGACTGCGATTGTGACGGCAACCAACTCGACGCCCTCGGCGTGTGTGGTGGGGACTGCGCGGTGGACGCCGATGCGGACGGTATCTGTGACGATGTGGATGACTGTGTGGGCGCCTATGACGATTGCGGAGTCTGCAATGGGCCTGGCGCCATCTACGAATGCGGCTGTGCTGACATCCCCGACGGCGATTGCGATTGTGACGGCAACCAGCTTGACGCCATCGGCGTCTGCGGTGGAACCTGCGCCGAGGATGCGGATGCGGATGGCATTTGCGACGACGTCGACGACTGTGTGGGCGACTATGACGACTGTGGCGTCTGCAACGGCCCCGGCTCCATCTACGAATGTGGCTGTGCTGACATCCCGGATGGCGACTGCGACTGTGACGGCAACCAGCTCGATGCCATCGGCGTCTGTGGTGGCGACTGCCCCGGCGACGCGGATGGTGACGGCATTTGCGACACCGATGAGATTCCAGGCTGCACGGATGAGGCGGCCTGCAACTACAATCCCGAAGCCACGGACGAAGACGGCACCTGTGCCGAAGTCGACGAGTGCGGCGTGTGCGGTGGCGGCGGCATCCCCGATGGGGACTGCGACTGTGACGGCAACCAGCTCGACGCCCTCGGCGTGTGCGGCGGTACATGTCCGGCCGATCTCGACGGAGACGGCGTTTGCGACACGGACGCCATCCTCGGGTGTACCTACCCGGAGGCCTGCAACTATGAGCCGGAAGCGGACGTCAACGACGGTAGCTGTGACTTTCTGAGCTGCGCCGGGTGTACCGATGCCGAGGCCCTGAACTACGACGCGGACGCGACGGTAGAGGACGGCAGTTGCCTTTACGGAGGGTGCACCGATCCGGACGCCGCCAATTATGACGCGACGGCCGACCTCGATGATGGCTCCTGCGAATTCCCGGGATGTACGAACCCCAATGCGTGCAATTACGACATGGAGGCCAATGTGGACGACGGCTCTTGCGATACGGAGAGCTGCGCGGGCTGTACGATTGAGTCGGCTTGTAATTTTGATCCCGATGCCACGCTGCTCGACGTGGACAGCTGTGACTTCTTCTCCTGCCGGGGCTGTACCGACCCGGAGGCGGACAACTACGATCCGGACGCCACCCAGGACGACGGAAGTTGCATCTATCTCGGTTGCACGGACCCGGATGCTCCCAACTTTGACGAGGACGCCACCTTCGATGATGGCTCCTGCCTAGTGGGCGGCTGCAAGAATCCGCTGGCCTGCAACTTCGACTACTATGCCGACTACAACGACGGGAGCTGTGAATTCGACAGTTGTTCAGGTTGCATGATCCTGTTTGCCTGCAACTACGATCCGGAGGCCACGCTCCAGGCCAACTCCACCTGCGACTTCTTCGGATGCTGCGGGGATCCGGACGCGGACAACTACACGCCTGGTGCCTCTCCTCTGGCGGTCTTCGGGTGCGAGTACGGCACGGCGGGCCAGCCGGCCAGTGCAACCGGTTGCGATCTAATCATCGCGTGCAATTATGGCGATCTGACCGAGCCGTGTGAATTCGACTCTTGTGCCGGTTGCACAGACCCGGAGGCCTGCAACTACAATCCGGACGCCACGTTGCCAACGACCTGCCTGACCCCGGAGGACACATATGGTGTCGACTTCGTCGATTGCGATGGAAACTGCCTGGCGGACAGCGATGGGGACGGGCTCTGCGACACCCTCGAGGTAAATGGTTGCACTGACACCATGGCCTGCAATTTCAATCCGCTTGCTACCCAGGATGACGGCTCCTGCGAGACGTCCAGCTGCGGTGGCTGCATGGATGCCGTCGCATGTAACTATGATGTGAACGCCCTACTCAGTGATGGCAGTTGCGACTACCTCGGGTGCATCGGATGTCTCGACCCTGAGGCGTGCAACTACGACGAAGAGGCAACGGTGTCCGACAACAGCTGCACCTTCCCGATCAACCTGCTCCGCGACTGCTCAGGGGATTGCATCCACGACACGGATGGCGACGGCATATGCGACGAGCAGGAAGTCGAGGGCTGCACGGACCTCGAAGCCTGCAACTTCCAATCGCTCGCCACCGAGGACAACGGCTCCTGTGATTACCTGAGTTGCAAGGGTTGCACCGTACCGGAGGCTTGCAACTTCGATCCTCTGGCGACCGACAGCGACGGTTCCTGTGAGTTCTCGAGCTGCTTGGGCTGCACCTATCCGGATGCGTTGAATTATGACCCGAACGCGACCCAGGAAAGCGGTATCTGCCTCTTTGATGCGCCACCGGCCAATACCTGTCCTGGAGACTTCACCGATGATGGCATAATCAGCATAGCCGACCTACTTGACTTCCTGGCTGTCTTCGAATCGACCTGCAATTGATTGGAACACCATGAGTATTCTCCAAAAGGGCCGTCCATTCGGGCGGCCTTTTCTTTTTTTTCGTTGCGCCGGACTATTCGCGGATGATCTCCAGCATGCCTTCGGCAGAGCCGCTCTGGATGTCCCCGCAGGTGGAGGTGTAGTCGACCACGTAGTAGTAAGCGCCGGCCGAGAGGGGGTCACCGCCGTTGCCGTTGCCATACCACCGAATTGGGGTGCCGGAGGCAAAGCCGCTTCCGGCATTGGTGTACACCACCTGGCCCCAGCGGTTGTAGACCCGCAGGGCATAGTTGGTCAGCACGCCTAGCGCCTCGACATCCGGCAGGTCGGCGAGGAAGGGGTACCAGCTGTCGTTCTTGCCATCGTTGTTGGCCGTCAGGATGTTGGGGAAGGTCAACGAGCTGATGTCAACCCCGAAATCCTCGCCCTCGACGGCGTCCACGGTGAGGCTGCTCGAACAGCCCGTCTCTTGCCACTCGACGGTGACCTCATAGGTGCCTGCTGCGTCGATGATGGGACCGATGGAGCCGGTGGCGGGGGAGACCCCCATGGTGGTGCCGTTCTCGGCATTGATCCAGGAGACGACCGGGGTGAGGTTGCCCGTGCCGAAGGGGGCGTAGTCCCCGATGGTCAGGCCGACCACAGGCTGGTTGGGCGTGAGGCAGGTGAGGGGCTCGACCAAGCCGCCGCTCAGGACCGGGGCGGCATCCGCCGCGACGACCTCCACGTCGGCTTCGGTGATGCATCCGTTGGTGGGGTTGGTCACCGTGGCGGTGTAGAGTCCGGTTTCGGTGGCCGTCACGGCGGGGCCACCGCCCTCGATGGTGCCGCCTGTGGTGCTCCACGACACGGAAGCGGAGGCATCGGACAGGGATTCGGCCACCAGTGGGAAGCTGCTCTCATCACAGGTCAGGTATCCGGTCTCCGGGAAGACTCCGGTGAAGCTGACGGTGTCGACCTCGACGGTGAACTCCTGCTCGGCTGTGCACAGGCCGTCCTCGTATTCGATGACCAGTGTGAAGTTGCCAGGCTGGCTGATGGTCGCCAGCGCGTTGTTGGCCGAGACGGCACCTTGCGGCCCAAACCACAGGAACTCGAGGGGGCCGGGGAAGTTGGAGGTGCCGATGACGCCCACCTCGTCGCTGAGGCAGGTGATGTTGGACAGCCCCACCACATTGGCTTCCATCTCTTCGACGGTGAGCTGGAGCGTGTCGATGACGTCGATGCCGCATTGGTCGGTGTAGGTGACCGTGTAGACCAGCGGCTCCGTGAGGCCTTCCGGGGGAATGCAAATGGGGGAGGAGACGGTCGCATCGCTGAGGTAGTCCGCGGGACTCCATGTGGCCGTGCCATCCGGGCTGGGCACGTTGAGCTGCACCTCGGCACCGGGACAGATGTAGCTCTGCTCGGCACTGCCGAGGATGTTGGCGGACAGGCACACGGTCTGGACGTTGTCCGCGCCCCCGGTGCTGGCCGTGAAGCCGAAGTAGACCTGGTTCTGCCCGAAGAAGATGTCATCGACGAGGTCGACAAAGCCTTCGAGCCGCAGTTCGCAATCGAAGTAGACGCGGACAATCTGCGCGTCCGGATCCCACGTCACGCGGCCCTCGTGGTCCTCGCCGTCCTCGATGTTGGCGTCAAAGGCATCAGCCTGCACCGGACCTGCGATGGCGGTGGCCGCATTGTGGTCTACGCTGCCGTTGGAGACCATCGCGATGTGGTCACCCGCCGGGTCCCCATAGTTGCTGTTCTGCCAGGTGTCGAATTCCACGGCAAAGGCCGGCTGGAAATCGGTCCCAAGGAAGCCTAGGCCGCCGCCGCTTTCCCCGAGGGCATTGGTGCCCACCGTCTGGAGCACAAAGCAGATGCCATCGGCACCGCCGCTGTCGTCGGTCCCGAGGTTGAGTGTGAATTGGAGGTCGAGCGGCTGGTTGAGGTCCACTTGGTCGGCGTACCAGACGCTGCCATTCTGCGTGTTGATCGCAGGGGTCAATTGATAGCAGTCCTCGCCCGTCACCACGGCATCGCCGTTGAGGTAGTACACCGGCTCATCTTGCGCTACCACCCGCGGCGGGGTCACCCCAAGGATGAATGCCCCGATTGTCATGACCTTCACGGCCTTGCCCTTCATCATGCCCCCAAGTTAATCGGCCTCCCGACCTAATCTGAATGCCGCTGCTCCATCGCTCATCTGTTCCTGCGGGTTTCATGAGATCAATCGGGGTCGACGGCATTTGGAGATTCAATCGCCAGATTGATGGGTCATATAGTCATTGGGAAGGGGGTTAGTCGCATTTAGCACGCTGTTGAAATCTATGAGTCAGGATTATACATGGCCCTCAATATTTTTCGTCTTCTATAACCGAACCATGCGCTTTCACACTTACCTCTTGGCCCTTGCCGCCGGCATCGGGCTCTTGCTATCCTCCGCGAACGCTCAGCAGCAAATCGCAGTCAATGCGGCCGCTGCACCTGAAGGATACGGCATCGAAGTCGAAGTCATCAATGAGAACATCGGCATCCTCGTCGGTGCTCTCGGTGTGACCGACCTGACGGGATATAGCACGACGCACATCTATGTGACGACCAATGGACCGACTGACTTCCTGTCGTCTGTGTCGGGGGATGCGACGAATCCAACCTATGTCGAGACCACGACGAACTTTTACCACGCCGCCTTGGGTGCTGGTGTTCCGAATGGCATCAACAGCCTGCTCTTCCCGATATACCCAGACCTCGCTTACGACACGTGGGTGACCATCGGTCTGACGGGCACGCCGAATGCCCTCGCCGGTGAGGCCAACGTGAGCACGGTCCAGTCCAACGACAACCCGTGGTTCACCAACTTCGATCCGGGCGGTGGGCTTCCCGGTGGCAACATCGCCATCGACGATGGAATCGGTGGCGCATGGTACGCCTTGAACGGCGACGCCAACGGTGTGGCCGGCGATGACCTCAAGGTGTTGGCGGGTCAATTCACCACCACGGGTGAACTCAGCGGACAGATCTACGTCCAGGTGTTCATCGATGGCGATGGTTCGGATGAATTCCGCGACACCTTCTACTTCGGTGCCGGCGTTCCCGGCTGTACCGATGATACGGCCTGCAACTACGACGCTGCAGCCACGTCCGATGATGGCAGCTGTACGTACCCGGACGCGACCAATGTCGATTGCGATGGCAACTGCCTGAACGATGCCGACGGCGACCTGGTCTGCGACGAAGACGAGATTGGGGGCTGCACCGATGACACAGCCTGCAACTATGATGCAAGCGCCACGGACGACGACGGTTCCTGCTCTTACGCTGATGCTGGGTACGATTGCGACGGCAACTGCCTCGCCGACGACGATGGAGACGGAGTGTGCAACGAGTTCGAGGTGCCCGGTTGTGACGACGACACCGCGTGCAACTACGATGCTTCCGCCACGGACAACGACGGTTCTTGTACGTACCCGGACGCAGGTCTCGACTGTGACGGCAATTGCCTCGCTGACGCCGACGGTGATGGGGTGTGCGATGGCGACGAAGTTCCCGGTTGTGACGACGATACCGCGTGCAACTACAATGCTTCGGCGACGGACAACGATGGTTCTTGCACCTACCCGGATCAGTACTACGACTGTGACGGCAACTGCATCAACGACACGGACGGCGATGGCATCTGCGACGAGCTGGAGACAGTCGGCTGCACGGACGATACGGCCTGCAACTACAGCGCGGCCGCCACGGAGGACGACGGTACCTGTTTCTACGCTGAGACCTACTATGACTGCTCCGGCAACTGCTTGAACGATGCCGATGGAGACGGCGTTTGTGACGAGCTGGAGGTCGCCGGTTGTGACGACGACACCGCCTGCAACTACGACGCTGCCGCCACCGACAATGACGGGTCCTGCACCTATGCCGAGGAGTACTACGACTGCGACGGCAACTGCCTCAACGACAGCGACGAGGACGGCGTCTGCGACGAGCTGGAGATTCCCGGCTGCCAGGACGACACGGCTTGCAACTACAATGCTGCCGCCACCGACAGCGATGGATCCTGCACTTATGCTGAGCAGTACTATGACTGCGATGGCAACTGCCTCAACGACAGCGACGGCGACGGCGTCTGTGACGAGCTCGAAGTGGAGGGCTGTACGGAGGACGGTGCGTGCAACTACGATGCGGCGGCCACCGACAACGACGGTTCCTGTGAGTATCTGAGCTGTGCTGGATGTACCGACGCAGCGGGCTGCAACTACGACGACGAGGCCACCATTGACGATGGGTCCTGTACCTACGTCGACGGCATCTGCGAGACTTGTGAGGACGGTGTGATCGTGGACAATGACGCCGATGACGATGGTGTCTGTAACGACGACGAGATTGTCGGATGTCAGGAGGCGGAAGCCTGCAACTACGACCCGGCCGCCACAGACCCGGCACCCTGCGACTATCCGATTGACCTCTACGGCGTCGACAACGTGGACTGCGATGGCAACTGCTTGAATGACACTGATGGTGACTTGGTCTGCGATGAAGACGAGATCGTGGGTTGTCAGGAGGAAGATGCCTGCAACTACGACGCCACCGCGACAGACGCCGGTATCTGCGAGTATCCGATTGACCTGTTCGGAAAGGACTACGTGGACTGTGACGGCAACTGCCTGAACGATGCCGACGGTGACCTGGTCTGCGACGAAGACGAGATTTTCGGTTGTACGGACACGATTGCATGCAATTTCGTGCCCCTGGCTACGGAAGAAGACAGCACGTGCACCTACCCCGACGAGTTCTACCTCGACTGTGACGGCAACTGCATCAACGACGAGGACGGCGACGGCCTCTGCGACGAGGTGGAAGCTCTGATCCCGCCGGCCTACAATCCGGACTGGAATGGTGACTACTGCTATACGGTGGCCGACCTGACCCACCTGCTCTGCCTCTTCGGAGTGTGCGGTGCGGACACGACCGGTGCCGAAGGCTACAACCCGTTCTTCCAGGAGGACTCCTGCTTCTCCGCCTTCGACCTCACGCCGTTCCTGACCCTCTACCAGACCTGTCTCGAGGTCCCGGAGGAGCAACCCGCCAACGACAGCGATGGCGACGACGGCATGAACGACGACGGCGTCATGGACGACGACGAGTGATGATCTGACCTGGCCGCCTCAGCGTGGCGAACCAAAACCGGGGGCCGGGCTGTCAATCAGTCCGGCCCTCTTTTTTTAAAGGAAAAGCCAGGGCTCAGAAGCGGAGGGTGAACTTCAGGTTGATGCGTCGCGACGTCAGGTAGTTCGGGATGGCGTAGCGCCGGCCGGTGACGTCCTGGATCCACGTGTGGTTGATGGTGTTGCGGATGCCGAGGAGGTTGAAGACCTCGAGGGCGACGAAGCCTTCGAGCGGTTTGGCGCGGGTCGAGCCGTCCTTCCGCTGGGTGCTGCGGTCCCCGAGGAAGAGGTCGCGGGAGAAGCCGATGTCGACGCGGCGGTAGGCGGGCAAGCGCAGGGTGTCCTTGTAGCGCTCGAAGTCCGGCGGTCCAAAGGGCAGGCCCGTGCCGTAGAAGAGGCTCAGGAGGACCTTGTACTCTGGGGCGCCCGGCATCTCGTCCTGGAACAGCATGGACATGGAGAAGCGCTGGTCGGTGGGGCGGGGGATGAAGCCCGGCTGCACCAGCGTGCTGTCCGTGGCGACCGGATCGAATGAATAGCCGGGGATGATGAGCTCGCCGGCTTCGTTGTAGTAATCGTAGTAGCCGTCGTCCGTCAGGTCCTCCTGGGCACGCAGGAAGCTCATGCGCATCCAGCTTTGGACGCCGTCGATGAACTCGCCGTTGAGCATGAGGTCGAGTCCGGTGGCGCGGCCCACCGCGTTGTTTTCGGCGTAGTACCGCAGGCGGACGTTCTCGACCTCGTAAGGGATGAGGGACGCCATGTCCTTGTGGTAGAGCTCGGCGTTGAGCAGGAAGGGGCGGCCCTGCCAGTCGAAGCGGTAGTTGGCCCCGGCGATGAGGTGCAGGGCCCGTTGGGCCTGGATGTCGGGGTTGACCATGCCGGACAGGTCGCGCATTTCCCGGTAGAACGGAGGCTGCCAGTACCAGCCGCCGGCGAGATTGAAGACGACGTCCCGCATGACCTGGTTGCCCAGGGAGTCCGTGCCCATCGACCATTTCGGCTTCCAGGCCGCGTGGAAACGGGGTCCGCCCACGGTCTGGCCGTTGAAGGTCCAATGGTGCAGCCGGGCGCCGGCGTGCAGCTCCCATTCGCTTCCGTCGGTCCAGGTGCCCTTCCACGTGTCCTGCAGGTAGGCCATGAGGCGGCTGGAGGCCGTGCGGTTCTCGGTGCGGACTACGTCCTGCAGCTGGATCTGCTGGAAGGGGCGGTCGTCGTCGTCGGTGTATCCGATGTTGTCCGGCGGGTGCGGCACGATGTAGCCGGCGCTGTCGACGAGCTCCCACTCGTTGAGGGTGTCGTCGATGATCTCGTGGCGGGCTTGGACGCCCCACTCGATGAGGTGGGCCTCCTTGGCGCGGGTGAAGGAGCCGCGGGCGCTGCCGGTGAGTACTGTGGCTTGCAGGTCGTTGCGGGCGTGGTTCAGGAAATACCCGACGCCCTGCAATCCCAACGCCTCACCAAAGGCATCGGAGCCCGGATCGCGTTCGAGCTGGCTCAGGAAGTAGCCACCGAGGATGTCAAAGGTCTCCACCTCGTCGGTGCGGAAGGCGGAGGCGATGAATCGGACGCGGGAGGTCGGGGTGACTCGATCGGCAGCCAGGGCGCCGAAGCCCGTGCGGTACTGCGTGACCTCCTGGCCATCGAAGTAGACCGTGAGGCGGAGCGCCTCGTTGATGGTGCCGACGTTGGTCTCCCGGGTCTGCGGGATGAAGCGGTACCGGTTCTGGGCCGCTGTGGCGAGCGCCTGGATTTCCCAAGGCCCGTAGCCGTCGGGGTCGTAGGTGATGTAGCCCTGCAGGTCGGTATAGACCGGCCGGTACTCACCGCTTTCATCGAGGCCGCCGAGCACGTAGCCATTGTTCCGGTACCGGAGGCCCAGATTGTAGGTCCACCGCTTGTCCTCGGAGACATCCTCCACCTGGAACTGGCCACCGAGCAGGCTGGCCGTGGCGCGGCCACCGAAGTCTTGCGGGCGGCGGTATTGGATGTCGAGCACCGAGCTCATTCGGTCCCCGTACTTGGCCTCGAATCCGCCTGCGGAGAAGCGGATGGACTGGATCATGTCGGGGTTGGGGAAGGAGAGGCCTTCTTGCTGACCGGCCCGGACGAGGAACGGGCGGTAGACTTCGATGCCGTTGACGTAGACGAGGTTCTCGTCGAAGCTGCCACCGCGCACATTGTAGGCGCTGGAGAGCTCGCTGGTGAAGTTGACCGGAGCCTGGATGAGCAGGTCCTCCACCGTGCCGCGGACGCTGGGGACGCGGGAGGCCACGCGGGGATCGATGCGCTGGATGGGGCCGGTGCGGGTGCCGTCGGCCTCCACTTCGGCTTGGTTCAAGGCCACACCGGCGCGGAGCCGCACGTCGAGGCGGGTGCCCTCCGGCGTCGGAATGGTCTTGCGGGTGACCGGGTCGAAGCCGATGAAGGTGAACCGGATGGCCACTTCGCCGGGGTCGCGGAGGGGGAGGTCGTAGCGGCCATCGGCGTCCGTCACGGCGGCCGACCGGCTGCCCTGGGGCAGCACCGTGGCCCCGGGGAGGGGCTGCCCAGCGCCATCGGTCACCCGGCCGAAGACGCGGTAGGTCTGGGCCGATCCCGACAGGGACAGCAGCAACAGCACGGCGAGAAGGCCAAGGGGTCTCACGGGGCGTTCAACGGAAAAGGGGCCGATGTGTTGCACGGGAGCGAATCAGCGCTTTCGGAACTCGCCGTTGCGGAGGGCGTTGATGAATTGCCCCCAAGCGAGCGGATTCAGGAGGCTGACCGGGACCATGCCGCCTTGGTAGCCGGCCATTTCGGCCTGGCGGGCCTGCAGGATGCGGAAGTTTTCCTGCGGACTGGAGCCCATCTCCGACATGCGGTCATACAGGGCCATCGGGTCGAAGTCGAGGTTGCGGCGGGCGCGTTCGCGGGCATCGGCCTCGAGACGCAAGGCGAGAAACTCCTCTTTGAACCGCTCCCGGCTCGGCCAAGGATAGATGCGCGCCTCATCCATCATCACCGTGTCCCGGCCGAGGGGCTGGACCACGCTCATCCGGTCGGGCATTTCCTGGCCCGTGAGGTCGGGAACGACAAGGAAGGACTCGGTGAGACCAATGGAGCTGAAGCGGACGGTGTCGCCCACCCGCGCCGGAATCGCGAAGAACCCGTACTCGTCGGTGATCGTGCCGCGCTGGTCCCGTGCCCGATAGACCGTGGCGAAGGGAACCGGCCCGAGGGAGTCGCCCTCGACCACCACGCCGGTTAGCTGGACGACCATCGGGGTGGCGGTGGAATCGGCTTCAGTCTGGGCGGACAGGACCGGGGCACAGGCCATCAAAAGGAAAAGGACCGCAAAGCGGAACGGGCTCGGCATGCGCCAAAGGTAGGCGGGGAGACGGCCCGCGAAAGCGAATTCACACCGCTTGGGCGGTCTTGAACTCCGAGGTCGTGTGGAAGGTGATCTCCGGGAAGTTGCCGCGCTCCATGTCGAGCAGGAACTCCGAGGGGGCGAGGTAGACGTCGTTGCCGTCCTTGTCCACCGCCATCTCGGACACCTTGAGCCGCTTGAACTCGGCGATCTTTTCCTCGTCGCCCGTCAGCCAGCACGCCTTGTGAAACCGCTTCGGAACGAAGCTGGCCTTGGCGCCATACTCGTGCTCGAGCCGGTACTGGATGACCTCGAACTGGAGCTCACCGACCGTGCCGACCACCTTGCGGTTGCCGGGGTTCATGATGAACAGCTGCGCCACACCCTCATCCGTGAGCTGCTGGATGCCCTTCTCCAGTTGCTTCGACTTCATCGGGTCGTCGTTCTGGAGCTCCTTGAAGATCTCGGGAGAGAAACTGGGAATGCCCTGGAACTGCAGGTCCTCGCCTTCGGTCAGGGTGTCGCCGATCTTGAAGTTGCCGGTGTCGTACAGACCGACCACGTCGCCGGGATAGGCCTCGTCCACCACAGCCTTGGCGGAGGCCATGAAGGTGGCAGGGTTGGCGAACTTCAGCTTTTTGCCGAGCCGAGTGTGGGTGTAGAAGGCACCCCGCTTGAAGGTGCCGCTGCAGACGCGCAGGAAGGCGATGCGGTCCCGGTGCCGGGGATCGATGTTGGCGTGGATCTTGAAAATGAACCCGCTGAACTTCTCCTCGGTCGGCTCGACCTCGCGCTGGGAGGTGGGCCGCGGCCTCGGGGTGGGGGCGATGCGGATGAAGGAGTCCAACATCTCCTGAACGCCGAAGTTGTTGACGGCGGAGCCGAAGAAGACCGGGGCGACCTCGCCCCGGGCATAGGCCTCCATGTCGAAGGGGTCGTACACACCCTCGACCATTTCCACATCCTCGCGGAGCTGGGCCGCGTGGTCTTCGCCCACGAGGTCGTCGATGGACGGATCGTCGAGGCCCGAGATGTTGAGCAGGTCCTCGGTCACGCGCTGCTTGTCGCTCTGGAAGAGGCGCAACGTGCTGTCGAACAGGTTGTAGACGCCCTGAAAGGTGTGGCCCTGGCTGATCGGCCAGGACAGCGGCCGGACCTTGATGCTGAGCTTCTCCTCCAGTTCATCCAGCAGGTCGAATCCGTCCCGTCCTTCGAGGTCCATCTTGTTGATGAAGATGATGACTGGGGTGTCGCGCATGCGGCACACCTCCATCAGGCGCTCGGTCTGCGCCTCGACGCCCTTGACGCAGTCGATCACGAGGATCACGCTGTCCACTGCGGTGAGCGTCCGGTAGGTGTCCTCGGCGAAATCCCGGTGACCGGGCGTGTCAAGCAGGTTGACCAGGCAGTCCTTGTATTCGAACGCCATCACGGACGTCGCCACGGAGATGCCCCGCTGGCGCTCGATTTCCATGAAGTCGGAGGCGGCGGTCTTGGTGATCTTGTTGGACTTGACCGCGCCGGCGGTTTGGATGGCGCCACCAAACAGCAGGAACTTCTCCGTCAGCGTGGTTTTGCCCGCGTCGGGGTGACTGATGATGGCGAAGGTTTTCCGCCGGGCGATTTCCTGGGTCAATGCGGCCATGGGCCGGCAAAATTAGCCCTCTCCGGCGGTCCGGCCGTAGAGCAGGTCGTCCCAGAGTTGGAGGACGGCCTCTCGGCGGTGCCGCTGGATGTACTCCTGACCCGCCGCCACCTTCGGTTCGACGGTGTCGGGGTGGTTGCGGATGAGCATCAACTGGGAGGCCAGCGTGGAGGCGTCCCCTGGCGGAAACGTCCAGCCCCGGCCCTCGCCGAGGAGCTCTCCGGTACCGCCGTTCTCGGTGCCGACGATGGCACAGCCGCTGGCCATGGCTTCGAGGGTCACCGTGCCCACGCTTTCCTGCTGGGAGCAGACGGCCACGGCATCGGCGGCGACGTAGGCGGGACGGGGAAAATCCATGTAGGGTCGGAAATGGACCCGCCACTGCAGCTCCTTCTCCTTGACAAGCGAACGCACCTCGTCGAAATAGTCGCTCAACTGGTCGAGGGTCGGGTCGCCCACGATCAGCGCATGGGCATCGGGCGGCATCTCGTGCAGGGCGCGGATCAGGTCGGTCTGGCCCTTTTTCCTGTCGATGCGCCCCACGAGGGCGATGACGAAGCTCTCCTGAGAGAGGCCCAGATCCAATCGGCACTGGCGCCGGTGCTGGATGGTGTCGTTGATGGGAGAGAACCAGCGATCATCCAATCCGAGGGGGATGATGTGGGTCCGGTTTTCCGGCACGGCCGTGTGGCGGTTCACTTGGTCCTTGAGCCAGCTGAGTGGACTGATCCAGGCGTCAATGGCCCGGTACCGGAATCGGTGGTAGGGCGTCTTCTTGGGCTTGGGAATTTGCATGCCCTGTTGGAAGAGCAGGCGGGTGGAGCCCCCCATCAATCGGCAGATGCGGCGCGCCCAGGACGAGGCGTCCAGATCCCGGGGGTCCCGCACCCAAAGCCAGTCGGCGCGGTATCGGACCAGCCGGGAGGCCCGGTGGATGGCCGTGGCGAAGGCGAGGTAGCGGAATCCGCGGCGCACCGTCCGGCAATCGAAACTCTGTCCGGCGCTCTCCGCGGACTGGATGTGCGCCATCGCTGCGCGATGCAGCGGAGAGTCCGCGGCACACAGCAGACGCACCACATGGCCCTCGGCCGCCATCCACCGCGCGTGGCGCAACAGGTTCATCTCGAGTCCTCCCCATCCGTGGGAGGTGGACAGAAAGACAATGCGCTGCGGCGGATCGGATGTGAGGGGCGTCGTCAAACGAAGTCGGGTCTGAGGGTGATGTCGGAGACCACGCCGCGGCCCCGGTGTTCGATGGCGAGGAGTACGTGTTCGGCGATGAAGTCCGGGTTCATGCCCTTCTTAAAATTGGGGCGGTACTGGTCGAGCAGGTCCACGTTGTGCGTCTGCTCGATGAAGTCCGTGTCCACGGCGCCCGGGCAGATGGTGGTGGAGGCGACCTCGCTTTTCAGATCTTGTCGGATGGCCTCGCCGAGTGCCAGTACGGCATGCTTGGTCGCACAGTAGACACCGCTGAAGGGAAAGACATTCCGGGAGGCGACCGATCCGATGTTGACCACGAGCCCCTTGGCCTCACGGAGAAGGGGCAGGCAGCAATGCAGGGTGGTCAGCACGCCCTTGACGTTGACGTCGACCATGGTGTGCCAATCTTCCAATGCGGCTTCGCCGAGGTTGTCGAAGATGCCCAGGCCGGCATTCGGGACGGCGACATCGAGGCCGCCAAACCGGTCGACGCATTCGGCGACGGCCTTGCGGTGGTCCTCCACATCGAGCACGTCGAGCACGCGAATGGCGAGTGAATCGCGCACCGGCTCGGGCAGGGAGGTGGCGAGTTCCTCCAGCTTCTCCCGGCGGCGGGCGCAGGCGAAGACCCGATGGCCCTTCTGGACGAGGAGCCGGGCCGTGGCGGCGCCGATGCCGCTGCTCGCGCCGGTGAGGAAGACGATGCTGGACGAAGAAGTCATGGCGTGCAAGGTACCGAGAGGACGGGGCTCAATGCCCGACGACGAGCAGGAAGCGCCCGAGCGGGTTCCGCCGCTCGTCTTCGACTACCCCGACATGCCAGCCGGAAGTCAAAGGGGAGACGGGCAGCTCGAGCTGACCGGCTTGCATCGGCTCCGCGAGACGGCTGTCGACTTCGCGCCCACCGGCATCGAGGACGCGGACGTGCACCGGTCCCGACCAATCGGCCGGAATGCCCAGCCGCAGGGTCGTGTCGCCCGCTCGATGGAGTCCGAGGACGTCCACGTCGGGCAGGTCGGCGGCGGTGGTGGTGGAAGCCAGGCAGGCGAGCAGGTCATCGCGCAAGGCCGCGAAGACGTCTTGCTCGACCGCGTAATACGCGCTGGCCGGACCGCCGGAAAAGCCGTCCCATTTGCCGTTCGTGGCAAACACGAAGTTCCACTCTCCGTCGGGCGTGGCGTAGGCATCGCTGATCAGACCGTAGGCCTCTCCGGGGTGACCGATGAACGGGGAGACGGAGACGTCGGGGATGATCTCGTCCTCGCCGAGTCCGCTCGCGGCCCGGTGGACTCCGCGGCCCCACGCGTTGAACAGGCCGTAGTAGTTGTTTCCATTGCCGGAGCCGGAAGGGTCGTAGGCCCATTGCTCGGCCTTCAGGGCGGCGAGGGATTGGGGATCGAGCAGGGTGAGGGGCAGTCCGTCCGCGCCAGGGGCGGTGCCCGTGCTCCACAGCTGGGCGAGGACGGTCAGGTCCGCGGCGCTGATCCGAAGTCCACCTTGGGGAGAGAAGCACACGGCATTGATGCCGGGCAGATATTCGCTCCAATCCGGTCCGGCCGGCATGACGCCCTCGTGGTGGTCGGCTTGAGGCGTCCACTGGCCATCGACCTGCCGATAGAGGACGGCGAGGTCATTGATTTCATCCAGGTCCTGAACCCGGTACCCGGCGTCCAGTCCAAAGGGGCCAAAGAGGCGGTCCTCCAAAATCTGGTCGAACCGGGTGCCGGTCGCCGCCTCCATGACGGTGGCGAGCACACCGAAGTTGAGGTTGGCGTATTGGAACCAGGCTCCCGGCGCGGCACTGCCCCACATGTTGGCCGTGTGGAATTCGCCCCCGGGCTCGAGCACGGTGGCCAGTTGGGGAACGTCCGGAATGCTGCCGTAGCTGGCCGACAGGAAGTCGCCGTATCCCGACCCGTCCCGGATGCCGGAGGTGTGGGTCAGAAGGTGGTGGACCGTGAGGGGGAGGTCCGGGTGTACCGGGTGGACGGGCGGGGAGTCGAGGTAATTGCCCAGCGGGGCATCGTAGTCGAGGAACCCTTCCTGCACGAGACGGGCCGCGGCCAGCGCCACCACCGCCTTGCTGATCGAGGCCATCCGGTAGGTCGTGTTGCCGTTGACCGGCAGGTCGCGCCCGATGTCCCGCTGGCCCACGTGGGCTTCGATGGAGAGGGCGTCTCCGCAGCGGGTCACGACACTCATGCCCGCGAGGTTGTGGGACTCGAGGATGGACTGGAATGCGTCGTCCTGGGCCGAGGCGGCCGAAAGGAAGGTCAGCAGGGAGAGAAGAAAAAGAGGGCGTGCCATGCTCGACATGCCACAAACTTACCGGGTCCGGCTCAGCTGAGTGTCCAGGGGGCTTCGAGACAGAAGGAGGGGATGATCACCTTGAAGGTGTCGGCTTCGCCACGGCTGCGGTGGTGCTGGACGGTGTAGGTGCCGCGCATCTGGCCGAGCTCGCACCGCAGGTCGCAGGCACTGTCGTATTCGAAAATGCGTCCGGGCAGGATTTCGGGCTGGACCCCGACGACGCCGTTGCCGACCACCTTGCGGCGGTGTCCCATCGCGTCGACGATGTGCCATTCGCGCTTCATGACCTTGATGCCCCGGTGGCTCCGGTTCTCGATGATGATTCGATAGGAAAAGATGAATCTCCGCTCTTCAGGCCGGGAGAATTCCGCCTCATACCGGCTGCGCACATGGACGCAAATTCCATCGGTGGTGGCCCGGTAAGTTCGGAGGCGAGGCATGTCTACAAGTTAGTGAAAACTTTCGACGAAAGCCACATAATGACAATTCAATTTGAATCCAGTGCCTCGAAACCAATGATCCGGTCCGTGCCATCCGGGGCCGGCACATGGACGAAAACATGATACCGGTTCGGGGTTCCGGCGTGCGACCCTTCGAAGGTGACTTCGTCTCCGTCCGGGGTCACATACTGGTAATCGTACCAACCCTGTTTCAGGGTGGTGTGCAAGGAGAACACTTGTTTGGAGGCGTCATACTCCATGCGGTAGTCCGGGTCGAGGCTCCATCCGGTGAGGCCGCCATACAGATACACCTCCGGCACGGAGCCGAAGTTGAGGTGTTCCAATCGAAAGTGGACGTCGAGGTAATCCGAGGTCAGGTCGACCTCGTCGAACCGGTCATTGTGGACTGTGAAGGCCCCCTTCAAGTCCGGGCGGCTCGTCTGCATCCGGAATCGCCGGGATTCATCCGTGGCCATGCGGATCTGCCAGAGGGGACCGTCCGAATGGGTGTCTTCACTGATGCGTTCGATGCCCGGGGCGAGATAGGCAAGGGACTTGAGGTCGGCGGACCGCCAACGGTCTCCGCCGGGAAAGGTGAGGTCGGGTTGCTGTTCGAAGCGCACCGTGTTGCCCAGCACGCGGGTGGCCGCGACCTGATGCCGTGCCCAGGGCCAGGCCACATTCTGCACGACGGACAGCCGGATGTCGCGCATCGGATTGGACCATCTGTGTCCGGGCGGCAATTCCACCTCCACCTCGAGACGCTGGTGGGTGGGCACCTTGGCCGCGTCCATGGGACGGCGGAAGGCGATGTCCACCGTGGACATGCGCTCGTAGACCACGAGGCGCCGCATGAGCACCACCGCGTCGGGATCTCCGGCCTCATGAACGATGAGCAGGTAATGGCCGCTGCGCGTGGGGGCGAGGTCGCGCGAAGGAATGGGGGTGGAGGCGTGGGCGAAGGAGACAGCTCCTCCGAAGCTGTTCTCCACATTGTCCACCTCCGCCGGATTCCAGCCCTCGAGGTATTCCCAGTCGCCGAGGTCGGTGAAGTCGGACCAGTCGGCCGTGCAATGGACCAGGGTCCACTCGTGGTCCGGCCAATCCCCCGACAGGTCATCGTACCGGAGGACCAGCCGGGCGTCCCCGCCCAGTTCGAGAAAAGGCCCCCCCAGCGGTGCACCTTCAGGATGCAACCGGACGGCGCCGATGTGGGGAGCGGTGAAGGCCACCGGGACGGTCTGCGCCCGGACGGTGGCCGCCATCAGGAAAATCCAGCACAGGGCGGGAAGAAGAGGGGGGAGGGCAAAGGGTTTCAAATGGGCCGTCACGTGACAAAAGTATCCCTGTGAGGACTCTGCACCGGAAGATGTGGACAAGGGGATGCAAGCCGTACCCCTGTCCGGGTACCGATGGGCTTCCAGCCCCTACATTTGCGGCGCAAATCCCGCACGTACACCTGCACATGCCTGCATCCGTCAAGATCCGGAAAGGTCTGGACATCCGCCTCAAGGGCGGCGCCCATGGCGAGTCCCATGCCGTTTCCGCAGCCGACCGGTTCTCCCTGCATCCCACCGACTTCCACGGGCTCGTCCCGCGCATGGCCGCCAAAGCCGGAGCCGAGGTGAAAGCCGGAGACGTCCTGTTCACGGACAAAAAGAACCCCGAAATTCAATTCGTCAGTGCCATTTCCGGTACGGTCCAAGAGCCCGTCCGGGGAGAGAAGCGCCGCATCCTCCGCGTCGACGTTCTCGCCGGGGGAGACGGGGCCGTTCAGTTTGACGCCCTCACAGCCGGCAGTGCCACGGCGGACGCCATTCGGTCCACCATGCTGGCCCACGGTTTCTGGCCGATGCTTCGCCAGCGTCCCTTCGACGTGATGCCGGCTCCGGACAGCACGCCGCGGGACATTTTCGTCAGCGCCCACGATTCCGCCCCGCTCGCGCCCACCGCGGCCCAAGTGGTTGGCGGTCGCCTAGACGACCTGAAGAAGGGCATTGCCTTCCTCAACACGCTGCTCGGTGACGGCAAGAAGGTCCAGCTCGGCATTGAGGCCGGGGATGACACCCTCGCTTCCCTTGACGGAGCGGAGGTGACGGCCTTCTCCGGCCCGCACCCGTCCGGCAACGTCGGCGTTCAGATCCACGGCGTGGCCCCGATGAACAAGGGCGAGGTCGTTTGGACCATCGGCCTGCAGGACGTGGCCAACCTCGGCGAGGGCCTGTCCACCGGACGGTTCGTCGGCAAGCGCACGGTGGCCCTGACGGGCAGCCGCTCTCAGCCGGCCCTGCTGGAGACCACCATCGGCACCCCGATGGCCAACCTTATCCAGGACCGCGTGATGTTGGAGGACACCCGCGTCATTTCCGGCAACGTGCTGACCGGCACCGAGCGGGGAGAGGAGGGCGCCCTCGGTTTCTTCGACCAGCAGGTCACCTGCATCCCGGAGGGCCACGAGCCCCTGTTCTTCCTCACCAAGGGTTGGCTCGGCCCCGGCTTCGACAAGTTCAGCGCATCCCGCGCCTTCCCGACTTGGCTGATGCCGAAGGGCAAGGAGTACGACCTGAACACCAACAACAATGGCGAGGAGCGGGCCTTCGTGGTCAGCGGCCAATACGACGCCGTCTTCCCGTTTGACATCTACCCCGTCCAGCTCATCAAGTCCATCATGGTCGGCGACATCGACCGGATGGAGAAGCTCGGGATCTACGAAGTGGCTCCCGAGGACTTCGCCCTGTGCGAATACGTCTGCACGTCCAAGCTTGCCGTTCAGGACATCGTGCGGAAGGGCCTGGATCAAATGATCGAGGAATTCGCCTGATCCCACCACAGAGAAGCACACCATCATGAAGGCACTGCACAAACTCATCGAAGAGCGCGTCAAGCCCAACTTCACCGGAGAGGGCAAACTCAAGCGCTTCTGGGTCGTCTTTGACGCCCTCGAGACCTTCCTGTTTACCCCGGGCCACACGACCAAGAAAGGCGTACACGTCCGGGACGGCATCGACCTCAAGCGGACCATGTTCCTCGTGATTGTCGCCATGGTTCCGGCCTTGCTGTTCGGCACCTGGAACATCGGTCACCAGTACTACCTCAGCCTCGGCGAAATCACCACGGCCGATCCGTGGAACGCCATGCTGCTCGACAAGCTGATCGTCGGCGCCATCAAGGTGGTCCCGCTCATCGTCGTCAGCTACGCCACCGGCCTGGGCATCGAGTTCGTCATCGCCGGCATGAACGGGCACGCCATCAACGAGGGCTTCCTCGTCAGCGGCATGCTCATCCCGCTCATCATGCCGGTCGACGTCCCGCTGTGGATGGTCGCGGTCGCTACGGCATTCGCCGTGCTCATCGCCAAGGAGGTCTTCGGCGGCACGGGCATGAACATCCTCAACGTGGCCCTCACGGCCCGGGCCTTTCTCTTCTTCGCCTACCCGAAGCAGATGTCCGGTGAGATCTGGATCCACGACGTCATGGCCTCCAAGGCAGGCGGAGTGCTGGCCGACGGATACACCGGTGCCACGGCCCTCGGCCATCTGGCCAACACGGTGGGCCAGCCGGTCAGCGGCGAGGTATCCAATGGCGTCATGGCCATGTTCGCCGACGGTGGCATGTTCTCCCTCATGAACTGTTTCATCGGCACCATCCCCGGATCGGTGGCCGAGACCAGCGCCCTCGCTGCCCTGATCGGTGCGGCCATCCTCATCTGGACGGGCATCGGCAGCTGGCGCATCATCTCCAGCTTCATCGTGGGTGGCCTCGTCATGGGTGTCATTTTCAATGCGCTGGGCCTGAACGCCTACATGACCATCGGACCGGTCCACCAGATCGTGATGGGCGGCTTCATGTTCGGTGCCGTCTTCATGGCGACCGATCCGGTGAGTGCCGCGCAGACCAACACTGGCAAGTGGATTTACGGTTTCCTCGGTGGTTTCTTCTCCATCATGATCCGCGTCTTCAACCCGGCCTACCCAGAGGGCGTCATGATGGCCATTCTCTTCATGAACGTCATGGCTCCGACGATTGACCACTACGTCATCGAGGCCAACATCCGCCGCCGCGAGAAGCGCATGGCCGCTTCCGCTGCCGTTGCCTGACCCTGAATCCAAGACACCATGGCATTCAACAAGAACTCCAACGGATACACCTTCCTCTTCGCCATCGTGATGGTGGTGCTGGTCGGTGCCATCCTCGCGTCGCTGAGCCTGTCGCTCAAGCCGATGCAGAAGGCCAATCAGGCCGAAAAGAAGATGATGAACATCCTCGGCGCCATCGGCGTGCCGAGCGAGCGCGGTGCGGTCGAGCCGGTCTTTGCCGAGTACGTGACCGAGCGCATCTCCATCGACAGTGAAGGCCGCCAGGTCAATACCATGGGCGGTGAGGTCGATCCCACCAACGCCGAAGACCCCTTCAACATCGACGTGAAGAAGGACTACCGAAGCAAGGCGCCGGCCAGCGAACTGTCGTTCCCGCTCTTCGCGTGCCAGAAGGACGGCGAGAATCTCTACGTGGTGCCAGTCGTCGGCAAAGGCCTCTGGGGTCCAATCTGGGGCTACGTCGCCCTCGAGTCCGACATGGAGACCATCTACGGTGCCGTATTCGACCACAAGACGGAGACCCCGGGCCTCGGCGCCGAGATCAAGGAAGGCTTCTTCCAGGCGCCGTTCAAGGGCAAGAAGATCAACAAGGTCGCTCCCCACTTCGCCGTGGTGAAGGGCGGTGCGCCGACCACCGACTACAGCGTGGACGGCATCACCGGCGGCACGATCACCTCCAAGGGGGTGGGTGAGATGGTCGACCGGACCATGGGCATCTACCTCAAGTATTTCCAATCCGCTCCGAAAGCACAGAAGTGATGAGCACCGAAACGACCACCGCAGTCGAGAAGAAGGAGTCGCTGTTCTCGAAGAAGAACCGCAAGCTCCTGACCGATCCGCTCGACGACAGCAACCCCATCACGGTGCAGGTGCTCGGCATCTGTTCCGCCCTCGCCATCACGGTGCAGGTGCAGCAGGCCGTCATCATGTCCCTCGCCGTGCTCTTCGTGATGATCGGCGGAAACGTCATCGTGTCCCTGATGCGCAACATCATCCCGGACCGCATCCGCATCATCGTCCAGCTCGTGGTGATCGCCTCGCTGGTGATCATCGTGGACGAGGTCCTGAAGGCCTACAGCCCGGACATCTCCGAGAAGCTGTCCGTCTTCGTCGGCCTCATCATCACGAACTGCATCATCATGGGCCGCCTCGAGGCCTTCGCCCTCGGCAACAAGCCCGGCCCGTCCATGCTGGACGCCATCGGCAACGCCATGGGATACGCATGGATCCTGCTCGCCGTGGCCCTCGTCCGCGAGGTGTTCGGCAGCGGCGCCATCAGCTTCCCGGGGGTAGGCCAGGTGAAGTTCCTGCCCGAGGGCTGGTTCTACTCCAACGGCGGATTCTACGAGAACAACAACCTGATGATTTTGCCGCCCATGGCGCTCATCACTGTGGGGGTGATCATCTGGATCCAACGTGCCCGCAACCGCAGCCTCATCGAGGAGAACTGAACCCCAGACCTGAACTGACATGGAATACCTCAGCATTTTCGTCAAGGGCATCTTCGTGGAGAACATGATCTTCGCGTACTTCCTGGGCATGTGCTCGTACCTCGCCGTCTCCAAGACGGTGAAGACGGCCGTGGGCCTCGGATTCGCCGTGATCTTCGTTCTCGGGATCACCGTCCCGATCAACTACCTCCTCGAGAACTTCGTCCTCAAGGAAGGCGCACTCACCTGGCTCAGCGCCGACTACGCCAACGTCGACCTCAGTTTCCTCAGCTTCATCATGTTCATTGCGGTCATCGCGTCCATGGTGCAGCTCGTCGAGATGATCGTCGAGAAGTTCGCTCCGGCCCTGTACGGCGCCCTCGGCATCTTCCTGCCGCTGATCGCCGTGAACTGCTCCATCCTCGGTGGCGCCCTCTTCATGCAGGAGCGCCAGTACCCGAGCATCGGCGAGGCCACCGTCTTCGGCCTCGGCTCCGGAGTGGGCTGGCTCCTGGCCATCGTGGCCATCGCCGCCATCCGCGAGAAGATCCGCTACTCCAACATCCCGGACCCGCTCAAGGGCCTCGGCATCACTTTCATCCTGACCGGCCTCATGGGCATGGCCTTCATGGCCTTCATGGGCATCGAAATCTGAGCAAGCAATCATGACCACCACGATTCTTCTCACCATCGCGTTCTTCCTGGCCGTCATCCTGCTGTTGGTCAGCCTGCTTCTGTTCGCGAAGTCCCGTCTGTCCCCGAGCGGTAAGCTCAAGCTCGTCATCAATGGCGAGCGCACCCTTGAGGTGGAGGGCGGCAGCACCCTGCTCACCACGCTCGGCAACGCCGGCGTGTTCCTCCCGTCCGCCTGCGGTGGCGGCGGCACCTGCGTGCAGTGCCGTTGCCAGGTCCCGGCCGGTGGCGGTTCCATCCTCCCGACGGAGGAGCCCCACTTCTCTCGCAAGGAGATCGCGGACCACTGGCGCCTCGGCTGCCAGGTCAAGGTCAAGGAGGACATGGAGATCCAGGTCCCCGAAGAGGTCTTCGGCATCAAGAAGTGGGAGTGCGAAGTCGTCTCCAACTACAACGTGGCCAGCTTCATCAAGGAGTTCGTCGTCCGCTTGCCGGAAGGGGAGACCCTCGACTTCGAAGCCGGCGGCTACATCCAGGTGGACGTGCCGACCACGACTGTGGAGTACAAGGACATCGACATCACCGCCCACCCGGAGCACCACAAGGACCCGAACACCTTCCAGAGCGAATGGGACAAGTTCGGCCTGTGGGACCTCAAGATGGTCAACGACGAGCCCATCGTCCGCGCCTACTCCATGGCCAACCACCCGGCCGAGGGCAACATCGTGATGCTCAACATCCGGATTGCCACCCCGCCGTGGGACCGCGCCCGCAACGCGTGGATGAACGTCAACCCGGGCATCTGCTCCAGCTACGTGTTTGGATGCAAGCCTGGTGACAAGTGCACCATCAGCGGACCATACGGTGAATTCTTCATCAAGGAGACCGATGCCGAGATGGTCTACATCGGCGGTGGTGCCGGCATGGCCCCCATGCGCAGTCACCTCTTCCACCTGTTCCACACGGTGAAGACCGGCCGCAAGGTGACCTTCTACTACGGAGGCCGATCCCGCCGTGAGCTGTTCTACCTCGAAGACTTCCGCAAGATCGAGGCGGAGTTCCCCAACTTCCGCTTCCACGTGGTCCTGAGCGACCCAACGGAGGAGGACAACTGGAACGAGAAGAAGAGCGTTGACGACGAAGGCGACGGCTTCCTCGGTTTCGTGCACAATGCGGTGATCGAGCATCACCTCAAGCCGCACGAGGCACCGGAGGACATTGAGTTCTACTTCTGCGGTCCGCCGCTCATGAACCAAGCCGTCCTCAAGATGTGTGACGACTGGGGCGTGCCGCCGGAAAACGTGGCCTTCGACGACTTCGGAGGATGATGCGTGTCCGCAACACCCCTTGGGAATCCGCCAGCCTCGTGCTGGCGGTCCCGTTTGTGGCCGTGGCCGTGTTCCTCGCCGGATGCGCGGGTGGAGGTCAGGGAACCGAAATCGAGGCGTCGGCGTCCGGTGTCCAGCTCCACCAGGGCGAGGCGCAGGGCACGACCTACAGCATCAAATACCTGAGCGACCAGCGGGTAGACGACGCGGTCTTCGAGGGACTGCTCGAGGCGATGGATCAAGCCGCGAATCTGTGGCGTCCCGAGAGCACCCTCAACGCCATCAATGGTTGGGACCGCACGGATTCCTTGTTTGGCTTTGTGGACAGCACCCACATCATCGGCCCACTGTGGGCCTTGTCCGAAGAGCTGCATGAGCTTACCCGAGGCGCCTTCGACCCGACTGTGAGTCCACTGGTCGAGCTGTGGGGCTTTGGCTTGTCGAAGCGGGGAGAGGTCACGGAGGCCGACGTGGACAGTGTGCTCGCGTTCACCGGCATGCGACCGGACCGCTTCGACCTGAATGAGGAGGAGGTCGACGGATACTACGTGGCCACGTGGGTGCGTAAGGGCGACGCCCGGGCGGCACTCGATTTCAACGCCGTGGCCCAAGGCTACACCGTGGACCTGTTGCTGGAGGCGCTCCGGGAGCGCGGCATCGACAACGCCATGGTCGAATTGGGAGGTGAGGTGGTCTGCCGGGGAGTGAATGCGGCCGGCGAGCCGTGGCGCATCGCCGTGGACCGCCCCATCGTGGGCAGTGGGGCCGGAGACCGAGTCCTGGAAACGGTGGTCTCCGTGCAGGACCGCGCCATCTGTACCAGTGGCAGCTACCGGAAGTTCTATGAGCGGGATGGACGCCGTTTCAGCCACACCATCGACCCGGCCACCGGATGGCCTGCTGAGAATGGCTTGTTGAGTGTGACAGTATTGGCGCCGACTGCGGCGTATGCCGATGCGCTGGCCACCGCATTCATGGTCCTGGGGGCAGAACAGACCCGTGGATTCCTCGCAGCCTATCCAGACTTGGGGGTAGATGTCCTGTTGATGTCTGACAATGGGGAAGGAGGGTACGTCGTGTGGGCGACCCCGGGGTTTGACGCTGTGTCGCAGCCTCTCTGATCAGACGCCTTCGGGCAATTCTTCCTTTTGGCAACGGTCGCCTCGGCTGGCGCCGCAGATGGAGCAGGAGCCGTCTTCATTGTCGAGGAGGGGGTTGTTGCTGGAACAGGTACCGGCAAATTCACCGTCTTTTTGGACGAGAATCTTGATGGCGATCCCCGCGAAGCCGAGGGCGAGCAACCCGATGGTGAGGAGAATGGTCGTGATGGACACCATGCCACAAAGGTAGAATGTGGGGCGTGCGCCACCCGATTCCGATGGCCAAAAGGAGGCAACCTCTTCGTGTCAATTCCGTAGAAATAAATCGAATGTTCGTTTGGTTACATTGATGATTCGTCGAAAAAACGTATCTTCAGGTACCTTTTTATCCGTTTGATGCCAATCTCCATGAAGCAGTCGATTCATGTGGGCCTGCTGCTTGCCCTCTGCCTTCTCTTCGTTCAAGGTGCTCAATCTCAGGACTGTGCTTGCCCTCCTGTGGCGGACCGTCCAGTGGTGGACTTGACCGATGACGGGGGAGCAGGATCGGGCACGCGCACGCTCACTTGCGACACGCTGTATGTGCTGAATGGCTTCGTTTACGTGAATTCCGGAGACGTTCTGACCATTGATCCGGGTACGGTCATCCAGGCCAAGCCCGGTCAGGGAGAGGCAGCCAGCTGTCTCATTGTGGCCCGCGGCGGCCAGATCGTTGCGGACGGTACCGCAGACTGTCCCATTGTCTTCACGTACGAAGGCGATCCCATGAACGGATCCACGCCCTACAACACGAAGGGCCTGTGGGGCGGTGTCGTGATCAACGGCCATGGCGAGCTTAACACTTATGACGGGGACGACCTCGCTGAGGGCATCATGGATTCTTCTGGTCAGGGCCGGGATGTCTATGGTGCTATGGATTCCAATGGGGACGGGGACAACGACTTCTTCGACAACGCCGAGTCGAGCGGTGTCCTGCGCCACGTGTCCATCCGGCATGGGGGCAGCGAGATGCCCAATCCGCCGGTCAACTTCCAGAACGTCATCAACGGAGACGAGACCAACGGACTCAGCCTCAATGGAGTCGGCTCCGGCACGACGTTAGAGCACATCGAAATCGTCTCCACCCTCGACGACGGTCTCCAGATCATGGGCGGCGCCGCGAGCTTGAAATACGTGGCTGTGGCGTTCTCCTCAGAAGAAAACCTCGAGTTCGACCAGGGCTGGGTCGGGGACATGCAGTACTTCTTCACCCTGATGGATCAGGGGGAACCGTCGGCCAGTTTTGGCTGGGATTTCGAGGGGGATGACTTCGAATTCCAGGACGTGACGCTCAGCTTTTTGCCCTACACCAATCCGCAGATTGCCAACTTCACGTCCATCGGGCACTCCGAGGCGGATGCCGTGCGGTGGCACAATGGAGGCGGTGGCCGTCTTTACAACGGCATCTTCCAAAATTTCGGATTCGGCATCGACCTCGAAGACTTCGATCCCTGTGACGCCTATGAGCTATTTCTATTCGGAGAACTCGAAATCCACAACAACCGTTTTTGGAACATTGGTGACTCCCTTGCCCTCGACACGATGATCCTCTATGAAGGGCCGGTCTGGAATGGCAACATGCAGATCCAGAACCACTTCGTGGCCAACAACAATGTGGGGTCGGACCTGGGCCTCGATGACACGTTTTCCGCGCTGGCTGGGTTCGTCACTTCCGGTGTGGATCCGTTCCCGACGGTGACCGACAGCGTCCCCGCCATTCACCAGCCGGTGGGCACATTCTTCGACCCAGTCAACTACGTCGGCGCTTTCGAGCCGGGCGGCACGAACTGGTTGGCGGGAAGCTATCTCGACCAGTTGGGCCTGTTCTACCCGGGCGACATCCCCGGGTGCACGTACGACTTCGCGTGCAATTACAATTCGGAGGCCAACGTCGATGACGGTTCCTGTGACCTGGATGCATGCAGCGGTTGCATCTACGAGGAGGCGGCCAATTACGATCCGAATGCGGTCCGAGACGACGGCAGTTGCTCCGGATTTGCCGGAAGCCCGAACTGCGCCACGGATGTGGACGGCGACGGCACCACGGGGGTGAACGACCTACTCGAGGTCCTGTCCCTCTTCGGCGCTGTCTGCGATTGATTCCGTTCAGCCCCTTGACACTCCGTATGGCGTCTTTCCGCCCGGCACCCATCCGATGCCGAGGGCGGGATGGTGAGCCCTGAACCCGTGGGTCAACAATCCGAGATTGATCCACCACGGGCCTCGCCAATGGGCGTGGAAGACAACCCGATTGTAATGGCCTTCTTCCGTCTGCCAGCGCCGGAGGTAGCGACCGTGGACGAGATCGATGTGCACGCGGGTGAAGCGAAGCTGGAATCCCCCGTGAACGCCAATTCCAGAAGAGGTGGGCCGCTCAAAGGCCATGCCCCCCAGAATTCCACCCAACCGGAGTCCGCCCCCGAACCGCCAGTCGAGGCCGGCTTCGCCGACGGTTTCCCGACTCCCCAGCGGGGCGGGCTGACGTCTTCCGGCCGCGGCATGAATCCGTAGACCGGACATCGGCTTGGGCAAGATGGCGACGACGATGAGGGTGTCCGTATGGCGCAGCGGCCGTCGGACCTCTCGGGAGAGGGCGACCGAGACAGCCAACGAGGCCACATTGGTCCCCAGGTTGGGCTGGGTGAAGGAGCCGTTGCTCTGATGGTCCAGCGTTCCGTGCAGCCCAATGCGCTGGTGCCATGCCGCATCCGGATTGGTGCTGGCGGGACGGTGCAGGCCGATCTGGATGGCGGCATTGATGGGGGAGCCGATGACCACCCGTTGTCGCGCTTCCGCACTCTCCGTGCCCCAGGTTTTCTGCGTCCAGCCGAGGCCGCCTCCCAGACGGATTTGCCAAGCCCCGGCCGCATGCAGATCCGCCGTCCCGAGCGCGGTGATCTGGGTACCGAGGAACCGGGGTGAGCCCGTGTTGCCAAGCCGGAGCGTGGCGCCCCATCGGGCGTCCTCCCGGCTGCACCCCCAGAGGCCGCCCGCCCGGGTGGACCAGTGGACGTGCACCATCCGAGCATGGCCCTCGACCAGCGCCCGGATCGCCTCCCGGTGCGGGACGAGGAAGCCTCCGCCCACAGCACATTCCCAACGGTCCTGGCGCGTCTTGAGCGGCGCTTGGGCATGGACGCCCGCACCCTGTGACAGCAGCAACACCATGGGCACCAAGGGCAGGCACCCGGAGAATGGCCGGAAGGAACGACGTGGCATGGGCCAAAGGTGACCTTAATTTTGGTGCATGCCGCACAAGGATGCCATCGATCGCCCCCAACTGGACACGCCCAAGGGAGGCCACACGCGAGAGGAGAAGCTCGCCGCTTTCGGGCGCCTGCTCGACATCATGGACGATCTGCGCGAAGGGTGCCCGTGGGACAGGAAGCAGAATTTCGAATCCCTGCGCCACCTCACCATCGAGGAGACTTACGAGCTCGGCGAGGCCATCCTCGAGGGGAACCTCGACGAAGTAGGCAAGGAAGTGGGCGACCTCATGTTGCACATGGTCTTCTACAGCCGGTTGGGCTCAGAGGCGGGCGCATTCGATGCGGCGGATGTTCTTCACGGCATCTGTGACAAGCTGGTCACCCGACACCCGCACATCTATGGGGATGTGGAGGCGGCGACCGAGGAGGAGGTCAAGGCCAATTGGGAGAAAATCAAACTCAAGGAGAAAGGGGAGGAGCGCCAGAGCGTCCTGCAGGGTGTCCCCTCCGGACTGCCTTCCCTGGTCAAGGCACAACGCATCCAGGAGAAGGTCCGCGGTGTCGGATTTGACTGGGACCACGCCGGTCAGGTCTGGGACAAGGTTCAGGAGGAGCTGGGGGAATTGCGCGAGGAGGTGGACCAGAAGAGCGACCGCATCGCTGATGAATTCGGGGACGTGCTGTTTGCCCTCATCAATTATGCGCGGTTTCTCGATGTCAACCCTGACGAAGCGTTGGAGAGGACCAACCGCCGTTTCAAGGCCCGCTTCGAGGCCATGGAGCGTCGCATTGCTGATGCCGGACTCGATTTGGGCGAGATGCCCTTGGAAGAGATGGACCGCCATTGGGACGCGGCCAAACTCGAACTCGGCCAATGACGATAGGCCGATTCCTGGCGTGGCTGGCGCTGGCCTTTCCTGTGTGGACCCTGATGGAAGGGTGCACGGCAGAGGGCGCCGGTTGCACCACGTCGCTGGGGCAGCCGGTGTCGGACACCCTCTGGTTTGCGGACATGCCCGAGCAGTTGCTCGTCACCAATCGGGTGGAAGTCCATTGGTGGCCAGGAGACACCCTGCCACACGCAGTACGTCATGCCTGGGACGGCACGGTGGACGGGATTGAGGTTGGTCTCGACAATGCGCAACTGATGATCGAGGACCGCAACCGGTGCGGTTGGGTCCGGCGCCTGAGTGCGGTTCCCCGCGTGGACCTTCGTGGCATGATGCCGAGGGAGGTGTTGCTGGAGTCCCAGGCAGACTTCATCATGGAGGCCCCCTGCACGTCCGGGGATTTGACGGTGGAGGGTGACCAGATGGCCGGCCGCATCGACTTGTGGTTCGAAGCGGACAGCCTCAAAGTGCGGTTGCCCAATGGCATCGGTCATGCATCGGCCAAGGGCACAGCCGTGCGCTTCTCCACCTTCCGCTCGGGCTATGGGGACTTCGATGCTTCTGCCCTCAACGCGGAGCGGGTTGTGGCCCATCAAGCCGGAACCGGGGTGATGACCTTGCGGCCGGAGGGCTATCTCTACCTCGAGTTGTCCGGGGCTGGCACGGTTTACGTGCTGAGCGAGCCCGAGGCCCAAGACCTCTACGTATGGCCAGAGGCGACGGGCGAGATCATCGGCCCCTGATCCTCAATCAAGCAACTGAGCCTCGACGCCATCGGCAAAGGAGGCCACCCAAGCCGCGTATTGGGCCCCGCTGGGGTGCAGGCCGTCCGGAGCCACCCAGATTGGATTCCACTGCTGGCTGATTCCCGTGATGTCATAATGGGCAATGCCTGCTTGGACGGTCAGTGTGGAGCAGGCGGCATTGAATTGGGCCAGTTCCATGGTAATCGATGACTGGTTGCCTTGGCCGAAGGGCGTGTAGCTGTAGTCGGGAATGCTCACCACAAAGACGCGGTCATCCCGGCCATCGGCGAGGTTGACGGCCCGCTCGAGCAAGGCTTGGAATTCCACCTCGTAGGCGTCCAGCGGCAGACCTTGGTATTGGTTGTTGACGCCGATGAGGAGCGACACCAGGTCGAAGGTCGAGGTGTCGATCTGTTGGGCGTCCATGGCATTGCTCAGGTTTGCCGTGGTCCATCCGGTGGTGGCGATGATGTGGGCCGGTTCGAAATGGGTGTCAGGCAGACGCAGGGACAGGGAGTCCACTAGCTGGTTCGGCCAGTCTCCGATGTCCGGAACACTTTCGCCGATGGTGTAGCTGTCGCCGAGGGCGAGGTAGCGCACTGTATCCGGTGCGGCTCCCGTTACCGGGTCAGGCTGCGGTGGGGCCGGAGTCGGAGCCGTGGTGGGAGGCGATGGCGGATCCTCGCGTGACACCAGACAGGAGGTGAGCAGGAGGCACAAGAGGGGAATCGCAAACCGCATGGGCTCAAGGAACGGCATTTGCCTCAATCCGGCAGGAGCAGGAGCACGAGCGCCGTCGTGGCGAGGCCCCACCCGAGGATGTTCCGGCCGTCGGGACGTTCCTTGAAGAAGGCGATGCCGGCCAGCGAGGTGGCGAGGACAATGCCGAGGTTGTTGGACGGTACGATGGCGGAACGGGGGAACGGCATGCTCTCATAGGCCGAGAGCAGGAAGAAGAGGGAGCCGACGTTGATGACCCCAAGAATGATCCCCCCAAGGACCGTGGCGCGGCTGAGGACGGGTTTGGCCGATGGAGTGAAGGCCCACCGGAGCAGCCCGATGAGGGCGGCCACGGTGAAGGGCACGGCGGCAAATGACAAGCGGTCGGCATCGCTCGACATGTGCGCTTCCGAGGAGAACCAACCGAAGCCGAAGTCAATCAGGCCGGAGCCGAAGAACACGATGGCGGGAAGCGTCCAGTCCAGGTCGGGGCGGTCGTCCGCCGCGTCAATGCCCGGGTCGTCAGCGCTCCGTCTTGGACTGCTGGCCAGCCAGACGGCGGGAAAGGCGAGGAGGACGGCGGCCGCTTTGGGCCACGTGAAGGGGTCGGCTGGATCCAGAAGAATGAAGATGGACATGGGCAGGACCATCGACATCTTGGTGGCGATGGCGACCACACCCATGCCGAGGTGCTGGGTGCACTCGCCGATTTTCTTGAACATGTAGAGGAAGGCCAGGCCCATCACCGCGCCGGCCAGGGAGCTGGGCTCGGCCACCCGACCGAGGGCATGGGAAGGTCCTGCAATGCCGATGGCGACGGAGCCGGCCACGATGTAGTTGAGGACCACGGCTTCTTCCAGCCGGACATTGAACTTCGGGAACAGCCGGAAACAGCTGAACAGAAGGGTGGACACCAGAATGCTGAGGGCGAGGGCAATCATGGCAGCGGCACCGAGAGGGTGGGGGGGCAATGGGTTCCGACCCAGGCAGCACTGGCCGGATGTACGTGGTACTCGACATGGTCCGCGCCAAAAGGATGCTCGCCGCGAAGGAGGGCGTCCTCCCCGGCGGGCCAAGACGGGGCGGGCAATCCGCCTCCAGTCTGATGGGAAGCGTGGCACAAGCGGAGTTCGTCCCACAGTCCAGCGTCGAGGAAGCGACCGAGAGTGTCGGCACCGCCCTCGACCAGTATAGAGCGAACCTCCCGGGTCATCAGGTTTTCCACGAGAAGCGGAAGGACGTCCTGGCCGTTCGCGTCGAGGCGCACGACCGATTCTGCCAGTCCTTGGGGGCCACCCACCACGAGTGTGGAGTGGCCATCGGCATAGACCTGACGGTCTGCAGTCGTGCGTCCTTGAGGGTCCAGGACAATGCGGAGTGGATTGGGTCCCTCAGCTTCCCGGACATTCAGGGCGGGGTCATCGGTGCCGACGGTGCCCGCCCCCACGAGGATGGCCCCTTCCTCAGCCCGCCAGTGGTGGGTGAGTCGACGCAGCGCAGGGGAGGTGATGGCCAAACTGCCCATTTCGCCCCCCTGGCGTGGTGGGTCCATGAATCCATCGGCACTGACGGCGCATTTCAGGATGATCCAGGGCCGTCCCCGCTCCATGGCACTCAGGAAGCGGCGGTTGAGCCAGCGGCCTTCGGGAAACGCGTCCAGGACGGCGACTTCGATTCCGGCGGCGCGCATTCGGTCAATGCCGGAGCCGGCCACCATGGGGTTCGGATCCACCATGCCCACGACGCACCGCGCAATGCCGGAGGCAATGAGGGCCTCCGAGCAGGGTGGGGTGCGGCCGTGGTGGCTGCAGGGCTCAAGGGTGACGTAGGCCGTGGCGCCCCGGGCATCTCCACCGGGTGGGAGCGCCTGAAGGGCAGCCGCTTCGGCGTGGGGACCGCCGACGGCGGCATGCCAACCGGAAGAGAGGATGTAGCCATCTTGGACCAGGACACAGCCGACCCGGGGGTTGGGTGCTGTGCCGATGTGGCCCCGACGCGCCAGCGCGAGGGCCTCGGCCATCCATTCCCGGTCCCGGGGGGTGACCTCTGACATGGCTCAGGCCCGGTGCTTGGCCCGGGCGGCGGTAAGGGTGTTGCGCAGCAGGCTCACGATGGTCATCGGCCCGACACCGCCCGGGACGGGGGTGATCCAGCTGCATTTGGGGGCGACGTCGGCGTAATCCACATCGCCTTTGAGGCGGTATCCCCGCTTGGCGTTGGGGTCTTCCACGCGGGTGATGCCAACATCGATGACGACGGCGCCTTCCTTGACCATCTCGCCCTTGACCATCTCCGGCCGGCCGACGGCCGCAACCAAGATGTCGGCTTCACGGCAATGGCCGGCAAGGTCGACCGTCCGGCTGTGGCAGAGCGTGACGGTGCAGTTGCCCGGCTGACCGCTCCGGCTGAGCAGCAGGGACATGGGGGTGCCGACGATGCTGGACCGGCCGATGACCACGGCATGCTTGCCCTGGGTGTCGATTCCGGAACGCTCGAGCATCGTCATGATGCCGGCCGGCGTGGCGGGGACGAAGCCGGGGAGACCGAGGGCGAGATTGCCCATGTTGACGGGATGGAATCCGTCCACATCCTTGGCGGGGTCCACGGACTCGATCACCGCTTGGGCGTCGAGATGGTCGGGGAGGGGAAGTTGGACGATAAAGCCGTCGATGGCCGGGTCGTCATTGAGGCCGTGCACGATCTCCAAGAGCTCTTCCTGCGTGATGTCCGCCGGCCGTTGGATGAGGGTGCTCTCGAATCCGACCCGGGCGCAGCTGCGCACCTTGTGATCGACATAGGTGCGACTGGCGCCATCCTCACCGACCAGCACGGCGGCCAGATGGGGCGCCGGGTTCCCGGCCGCAACCCAATCCCGAACCTCGTCCGCGATTTCCCCCTTGATGGTCTCCGACAGGGCCTTGCCGTCTAGGATGCGTGTGTCCTCCATGGTCCTGTGGCTCATCGTGGCATGCGCATTCCGCCGGGCATGGCGCCGCGGCCCATCATGCCACCCAATCCGCGCCGGCGTCCGCCGCCGGCATTCATCATCTTCATCATCTTCTTCATCTCGCCGAACTGCTTGAGCAGCTGGTTGACTTCTTGGACTGAGGTGCCGCTGCCCTTGGCAATGCGGGTTTTCCGGCTGCCATTGAGCTTCTCGGGATGCTGGCGTTCATCGGGGGTCATCGACCGGATGATGGCCTCGATGTGCTTGAACGCGTCGTCGTCGATGTCAATCCCCCGCAGGGCCTTGCCCATGCCCGGCACCATGGCGAGGAGATCCTTGACGTTGCCCATCTTCTTGATTTGCTGGACCTGTTCCAGGAAATCCTCGAAGTCGAAGCTGTTCTTGCGGATCTTCTTCTCGAGCTTCTTGGCCTGGGCCTCGTCGAACTGCTCCTGGGCTTTCTCGACGAGGGTGACCACATCGCCCATCCCGAGGATGCGCTGGGCCATCCGGTCGGGGTGGAACGGCTCGAGGGCCTCGGGCTTCTCGCCCGTGCCGATGAACTTGATGGGCTTGCCCGTCTCCTCCCGAATGGACAGGGCCGCACCGCCGCGGGTGTCGCCGTCCATCTTGGTGAGGATGACCCCGTCGAAGGCGATGCGTTCGTGGAAGGCTTGCGCCGTCCGCACGGCGTCCTGACCGGTCATGGCGTCCACCACGAAGAGGGTCTCGCTGGGTTGGACGGCCTCCTTGATCCGGGCGATTTCGTCCATCATGTCCTCGTCCACCGCCAAACGGCCGGCGGTGTCGATGATGACGACATCGTTGCCGTGGCTCCGGGCATGCCGCATGGCGGCTTCGGCAATGGCCACTGGGTTTTTCTCTTCCCGTAGGGTAAACACGTCCGCCCCGACGCGCTTGCCCATGACCTCCAGCTGGTCTATGGCCGCGGGACGGTAGACATCGCAGGCGACGAGCAAAGGGCGCTTGCCCTGCTTGGACTGGAGGTGCAGCGCGAGTTTGGCGGTGTGTGTGGTCTTTCCGGAGCCCTGCAAACCGCTCATGAGGATGACACCGGGCTTGCCTTTGAGGTTGAGGTCTGCGTGTTGGCCGCCCATGAATTCGGCGAGCTCTTCCTGCGTGATTTTCACGAGAAGCTGGCCCGGGCGCACGGAGGTGAGGACCTCCTGGCCGACGGCCTTGTCCTTGACCCGATTGGCGAAGCGTTTGGCGACGCTGTAGTTCACATCCGCCTCGACGAGGGCACGGCGGATTTCCTTGGTGGTTTCGGCAATGTTGGCTTCGGTGATCGTGGCCTCGCCTTTGATGCGCTGGAAGGCTTTTTCGAAGCGGTCGCTGAGGTTCTCGAACATGGGGACGGCAAAGGTAGACCGGGGAAAGGGGAGGGCCCTGAGCTGCCTGTAAGTGTTTAAAATGACGACGAAACAGAAAAAAACTTAGATGAAACTGTAGAAGTCTTGGACAAATGAGCTATCTTAGATGCGCTTAACTGCATGAACATGCGCTTTCAACTGTACTCCCTCGCTTGTTTGCTGGTGACCTTCTTTGGCACCGCGAATGCCCAGAACGCCTGTTTCCAGTCCACTGGAGACGTGGCGGGATTCTCGCTCTCGGTGGAGACCGTGGCCACGGATGTGGTCGGAGGTCTAACCACCTATCGGGTGTATCTCACCACCCCATCCACGGATGACTTCGTGTCCGCCGTGATTGGAGATGCCACAGATCCGTTGTTCCTCAACACCACCACGTCCTTCTATCAGGACGGGCTGGGTGGAACAACTCCTGCGGCCATCAACCCCCTGTTCTACACTATGCCCGGTCTCGAGAATGTCCAATATGACAGTTGGGTGACCATCGGCATCGACCAGCAGCCGGATTTGGGTATTGGAGAGACGGACGTATCTGTTCTCGTTGACCCTAACGTGGCCTCCTGGGAGGTCGGATTCGGCGCGGGTGGAAATGTGGACATCAGCTCTCCCATTGGTGGGGGATGGTACATTCTGCCGAGCAGCGCCAATGGCATTTCTGGTGCCGACCAGAAGGTGCTCCTCGCGCAGGCCACCACGGACGGTGACCTCAGCGGGCAGTTCTACATCCAGATTTTCCCCAACGGAGATCAGTCCCAGCTGATTGAAAACACCTTCGGCTTCCAGACGGTGTCTTGCGCCATCGCTGGATGCACGGACAGCAACGGATGCAATTACAACGAGGCCGCCACCGAGGATGACGGTTCCTGCACCTTCGACTGTTACGACGTCCTGAATGTCACCGCTTCAACAGGCCATGCCACATTGCAGAGTGCCTTGGATGCTGCATCTCCTGGCGATGTCATCCAAGTGTCCACCGGGAGCACCCTCGAGGAAAGCATCACGGTTGACAAGTCCATCAGCATCGATGGAAATGGGAGCACCCTCAATGTCTCCGGCCTTGGTGTCGGAATTTCCATCGCCTCTGATGTGGACGGTGTGACCATCAGCAACTTCAACCTTGTCGGGGATGCGAGCACGTACTCTGGAATCACGGTCAACCCCGGCGCGTCCAATGTGTCCATCCTCAACAACGACATCAGTGGAATGGCCTTGTCCAATCCTGGAAACAGCTCGCCGTTGTCGTACGGCATCCTGTGCTGGGGCAATGCGGATCCCATCAACTCGCCGTCCAACATCTTGATCGATGGCAACGAGATCCACGGCGTGTCCGGCACGGCGATTTCGCTGGGGGACAACACCGAAAGCGTGACCGTCTCCAACAACCACTTCTACGGCATCACACAGGTGCTGGTCAATGGCGCTCCCTGGTCCTCCGGGGTCGTGGCCGGACAGGCCAACAACCTTGCCATTTCTGGTAACGATATGGACGGTTTGGGCTATGCTTCCGTTCTGACCGCCTGCACCGGCGTGACCTTGGACTTGAACCAATACACGAGCGGCACATCTGTGATGTTGCTGGCCAGCCTGCCAAACAGCATCCTTCCGGATGTCACGGAATGGTGGTCCCTCGAGGCTGCGGCCATCGGTTACATCTACTACTTCAATTCCGCAGCGGCTCAGGCAGCAACCGATGCTGGCCTCCAGGCTGTGGGAATTCCGACCGTGCTGTCCTCTTCCAACCCTGGGTGTTTGGACGCCACGGCCTGCAATTATGATGCGGATGCCCTGACCGATGACGGAACTTGTGCGTTCCCAGCCAACGAGCACGTCGACTGTGACGGGAATTGCATCGCCGACGCGGACGGAGATGGCGTCTGTGATGGACTGGAGGTGTCGGGCTGTACGGATGCCACAGCTTGCAACTACAGCAACACGGCCACCGACGACAACGGCAGCTGCTCCTTCTGTTGCGGCGAAACGTCCAGCGACAATGCCCTGTACGGTCTCGAGCAAGAGATCGTCGCCTTCGACGGCATTCCGGGCATGCGCACCTACCGGTTCTACATCACCACCCCGAACGCCGATGACCTCGTGTCTGCGGTCAGTGGTGATGAGAACAACCCGACCATCGTGAGCACCACGACCTCCTTCTATCAGGACGAGCTCGGAGGCGCTTTCCCGAATGGAATCAACCCGACCCTCTACGATGCCTTCCCGTCCCTCCAATACGACAGCTGGATGACGATTGGCATCGACCAGGCTCCGGACCTCGCTGGCGGCGAATCTGCCATCGGCTTTGCCGAGGCCGAGAGCTGGACCACGGAATTCGAGAACGGCGAGAGTTTTGCCATCGACGGCTTCTTCGGAGGGGCTTGGTATGCCACCAGTGACTTCACCAATGGTGTGTCTGGGGAAGATCAGCGTGTCCTGCTCGCGCAGCTCACCACCGACGGTGAGTTGAGCGGTCAGTTCTATGTGCAGGTTTTCGCGAACGGTGAGGCCGAGGGCCTCGGTGATCTCGTAATGCTCAGCTTCGGCCCGCATGTGGATACGGTCGCCCCGTCTTTTGTGGATTTCCCGGCCGACGTGACCGTGGGATGCGACGACGCCCTGCCCACGGCCGATATCCAGGCGGAAGACCTCTGCTCCGAGCTCTCCGTGAGCCTCGAGGAAGTGACCTCGGGTGACGGTTGCTTGACGACGGTGGCCCGCACCTACACGGCCACGGACGCCGCCGGCAACAGCACGTCATCCACCTGGACCATCAGCGTGGTGGACGATGCCGCTCCGGTCTTCTCCGCTCCGGCCGACATCACCGTGAACTGCGGTGACGACATCAGCCCGGCTTCCCTGGGTGAAGTCACCTCTGCCACGGATTGCAACGGCTACACCATCAGCTTCAACGACGCCACCATGTTCGAAATGGATCCGTGCATCGGCGAGAAGATCGCCCGCACATGGCGCGTCGCAGACGATTGCGGCAACGAGGCCATCGACATCCAAATCATCACCATCGTCGATGCCGCCGCCCCTTCGTTTGCACAAGTCCCCGCCGATACCACCATTTCCTGTGACGCTGTGGTCCCCACCTCCGATGTGGTGGCCCAAGACGACTGCGGCAGCGTGACCGTGTCCTCATCCGACGAGACCCTCGACGGAGAGTGTGCTGGCAGCGCCACCATCCTTCGCACGTTCACTGCCGTGGACCCCTGTGGCAACAGCAGCCAATATGTGCAGACCATCACCGTCATCGACACGGTGGCGCCGGTCTTCACGAGCGTGCCGGCCGACCTCACGGTGGGGGTGTACGACGACATGCCGTCCTCCTCTGCCGAGGCCAGCGACAACTGCAGCAACGTGACGGTCCTCCAGAGCGAGGTGACTGACGCCAGTGCCAATGATTTTGCCTTGGTGATTCGGACGTTTACGGCGGTCGACGCCTGTGGCAACAGCACCACGGCGACCCAGACCATCACCGTACTCGAGGCCCTCGGTTGTACCGATGCCTTCGCCTGCAATTACGACGCCGTGGCCACCGCGGACGACGGGTCCTGCGATTACTGTTCCTGTGACGGCGTCTACCCGGCCAGCGGTCCCTACAACCTCGACATCGATACGATTGAGGACGGCATCGACGGTATGACCACCTACCAGGTCTACGTGACCCTCGAAAGCGCCGATGACTTCCTCAGCGCCGTGACCGGCGATTCCGGTAACCCGACCTACATCCGGACGAGCACGAGCTTTCACCAGGATCCGCTCGGTGCTGCCAGTGCCCATGGCATCAACGGCATGCTCTACGACGCCTTTCCGCCGCTTGTCTACGACAGCTGGGTGACCGTTGGCCTCACCAGTACGGCCGATCCGGCCGCCGGTGAAGGCGAGGTGACCCTCGTCGAAGGCGAGTCCTGGGTGAGCGCCTTCGAGGCCGGAGGCAACATCGAACTCAGTGGCACCTATGGCGGCGGCTGGTTCTCCCTGAACGGTTCCTCCAACGGAGCCGCCGGCGACGACCTGCGTGTGCTGATTGGTCAGTTCACCACGGACGGCGTGTTCAGTGGCCAGGTGTATGTCCAGGTCTTCCCCAACGGAGACGGTGACAACATGCAGTTCCAGACCTTGCGGTGGGGAGAGCCCCAATGTGGATGCCAGTTGGAGGATGCGTGCAACTACGACCTGACCACGGCATACACGGACAACGACAATTGCCTCTATCCTGAGGACCTCTATGGCGCTCCGCATTTCAATTGTGACGGAGTCTGCTTGAACGACCTGGACGGAGACGGCGTCTGTGACGAGGACGAGGTCCCCGGTTGCACGGATGACACCGCTTGCAACTTCAGCGATGTGGCCACGGACGACGATGGCACCTGCTGGTATGCCGACTATGGTTACAACTGCGACGGCACCTGCATTGGAGATGCCGACTTTGATGGCATCTGCGACCTGAATGAAGTTCAGGGCTGTAACAATGAAGGCGCCTGCAACTTCGACCCTGCCGCCACAGAAAACGACGGTTCTTGCACCTTCGATTGCTATGGCTGTACGAATGCTACCGCTGCCAACTACGAGGCGGACGCCCTCCTCGATGACGGCTCCTGTGTCTTCGGTGGCTGTACCGACGATTCCGCGTCGAACTACTCTGCCTCGGCTGACTTCAACGACGGCTCCTGCGAGTACCCCGGTTGTACAGATCCGTTCGCCTGCAACTTTGACCTGGACGCCAACGTGGACGACGGTTCCTGTGACACCACGAGCTGCGCCGGTTGTACCAACAACATCGCGTGCAACTATGATGAGACGGCCACGTTGAACGACGGCTCCTGTGAGTTCTTCAGCTGCCGTGGATGCACCTCGGCCGATGCCTTCAACTACGACGAGACGGCCACGGTCGACGACGGCTCCTGCCTCTTCGGCGGTTGCACCGATACGGACGCTGACAACTACGACGCCACCGTGGACTTCAATGACGGTTCCTGCGAGTATGGCGGTTGTACGGATCCGCAGGCGTGCAACTTCTTCATCGGTGCCAATGTCGACGACGGATCCTGTGAATTCACGACTTGCGCGGGCTGCATGGTGACCTTCGCCTGCAACTACGACCCGACGGCTACGATCCAGGACGACAGCGCCTGTGACTTCACGACTTGCTGTGGTGACCCCGCTGCCGACAACTACGAGGATGGTGTGGCCGATTTCCTGACCTATGGATGCACGTACGGTGGTTCCGCCCCGAGCATCGAGTTTGTGGGATGCGAGCTGCCCTTTGCCTGCAACTTCGGTGACACGGAGAACGACTGTGAGTTCTCGTCCTGTGCCGGTTGCACGGATCCGGCCGCCTGCAACTATGATGCAGACGCCACGATTCCCGTCACCTGTCTCTACGCTGCGGACTTCTATGGAGTGGACTATGTGGACTGTGACGGCAACTGCCTCAACGACGCCAACGCCAATGGCCTGTGCGACGAGACCGAGGTGACGGGCTGCACGAACCCGGTGGCCTGCAACTACACCGACGGCGCCACGTTTGACGATGGCTCCTGCGACACCACGAGCTGTGCCGGTTGTACCGACGCGGCCGCATGCAACTACGACGCTGCGGCTTCGATCAACGACGGCAGCTGTGACTACGCTTCCTGCAGCGGCTGTACGGACGCCACGGCATGCAACTATGACGCCACGGCCACGACCGACGACGGCGGGTGCGTGTTCCCGGCCAGTGCCTTCGTGGACTGCGACGGAGACTGCCTGAACGACAGCAACGCCAACGGCATCTGCGACGAGCAGGAGGTCCTGGGCTGTACGGACCTAGAGGCCTGCAACTTCGACATCAACGCCACGTTCGATGATGGAAGCTGCGAGAGTACGAGCTGCGCTGGATGTACCGTTGCCACGGCGTGCAACTACGACGCGGTGGCCACGTTGAACGACGGGTCCTGTGACTTCACGAGCTGCCTCGGCTGTACGGATGTCCAGGCCTGCAACTTCGATGGAGACGCCACCCAGAATGACGGGTCCTGTGTTTTCCCTGAGCCGGAGTACGATTGCGAGGGTGAATGCCTCGTGGACAGCGATGGAGACGGCATCTGTGATGCCTTCGACGGCAACTTTGATGGCTGCATGGATGAGCTGGCTTGCAACTACGAGCCCCTCGCTGACAATGATGATGGTTCCTGTGATTTCTGCAGCTGCTCCGGATACACCACCGACCTGCCGGGGTATGGCGTGGATGTGGAAGAAGTGGCCGTGAACGGAATCCCGGGTTACAATACATACCGTGTCTACATCACGACGCCAAACGCCACCGACAAGGTGAGCGCGGTGACGGGTCAGAGTGAGAATCCGATGTTCATCGAGACTACGGGCGATTTCTACCAGCACCCGAACGGAGGTGCATTCCCGAATGGCATCAACCCGATCCTGTTCGACTTCGTCCCCGAGATTCAATACGACAGCTGGTTTACCATCGGCATTGACGGCGTCCCGAATACTGCGCTCGGACAAGGAAGCGTGCAGGGTCTGCCCGAGCCTCAGCCTTGGAGTGCCCCCTTCGAGGCCGGCAATGGCTTTGTGATTGACGACATCATTGGCTCCGGTTGGTTCGTCAACCCGGATGTGACCAACGGCATCGCGGGTGATGATCACCGAGTCCTGCTGGCGCAGCTCACCACCAATGGCGAGCTTAACGGACAGTTCTACGTCCAGGTATTCCCGGAGGGAATCAACCTGAACCAGGAGCGGGTTACGCTGACCTTTGGTGGTAGCCAGTGTGGCTGCATGGACATCGAGGCCTGCAACTACAGCTCGACAGCCATCATTGACGATGAAAGTTGCTATTACCCGCAGTTCGGGTACGGTTGTGGCGATGTGTGTCTGTTTGATGACGAAGCTCCGACCTTCACCGAGGTTCCGGAAGACGAGACCGTCAGCTGCACCGCCAGCATCGAGGTCAACTATCCGGCTGCCTCTGACAATTGTTCCGCTGAGCTGAGCTACAGCTACTTCGATGAGATTGTCGACGGCCCGTGTGGTGAGACCTACAACATCATCCGGACGTACGTCGTGAGCGACGTCTTTGGACACTCCGATACGACGAGCCACATCATCCACGTCGTGGACGAGCAGGCTCCGATCTTCACCAACGTTCCGGCCGATGCCACGCTCGAATGCGGTGACCCGCTTCCGACGAATCTTGCTGTTGCCGTGGACAACTGCAATGGCGTGACCATCACCTACGTCGACGAGATGACGGAGACGGGGTGTGGTGGAACGGGAACCCTCCTCCGGACTTGGTCTGCTGAAGATGCCTGCGGGAATGTGAGCACGGCCACCACGACCTACACCATTGAGGACACAACGGCTCCGGCCATCGAAAATGTGCCCGCCGATGTGACCCTCAGCTGTGAGGACGAGTATGACTTCCCGATGCCGACGGCCAGCGATGCCTGCGGTACGGTGGATCTGACGGAAGAGATGACGACGCAGGCCGGAACGTGTGCCAACCAGTACACGCTCATCCGGACGTTCACGGCGATGGATGCCTGCGGCAACTTCAGCCAGGCCATCCAAGCGGTGACCGTGGTGGACGAGACGGCTCCGGCCTTCTCCGGTCTGCCCGCGGACACCACGCTGGAATGCGGTGAGTCCATCCCGGCCGCGGCGGTGACGGCGGACGACCTCTGCTCCGGCGCGATCAACGTGACCTTCTCCGATGTGGAAATCACCCTCGACGCTTGCACCTACCAGGTCGTGCGGACCTTCTCTGCCGAGGACGACTGTGGCAACACAGCCACGCACGATTGGACGATCACCTTCGAGGACACCACCGCCCCGACCTTCACGGTCCCGGCCGACGTGACCCTCGATTGCTCAGCGGACACGACGCCGGCAGGGGCCGGGGATGTGGTGGATGCTGCCGACGCTTGTGCTGTTGCTCCGACGGTGAGCCACAGCGATGTGGTGACCGATGGCCAGTTCTCGCTCGATGGCCTAACCGCTGACATCCGCGTGGAGCTGCGCCTCAACAACCTCGCCGCCTTCCCGCGGGTCCTGGAGGCCACGGGTGTGACCATCGGTGACGGTGTTGAACTCGACCTGGACGACCAGGTGTCCAACCCGATCAACCTGCGTGGTGCTCTCAGCGTCGACATCGCCGGCGACCAAATCGGCCTCAGCGTCCTCGACGTGATCGGCTCCGAGAGCTACGACTACATCGAGGTGCGCATCAGCAACATGAGCGGTGCTGGACTTGTGGGTGCCGTGCTCGGCGCCAACGGCCTCTTCGTGGATGCGTCCACGGCTGAGTACAGCCAGTCCGTCTCCAGCGAGGAGATTGTTCTGAGCTGGACCGAGGTGGCTGGCGGTATGATGTCGATTACCAATGGTGGCACGGCTTCCATGACCGCTCAAGGTGCCTCCAACTGCATCTCTGCCAACATCATTACCCGGACGTGGACGGTGACGGATGCTTGCGGCAACAGCTCGAGCGCCCAGCAGGTCATCACCCTGGAGGACATGACCGCTCCGGTGTTCGACTTCACACCCGCTGACCAGACGTTGGATTGCAGCGACGATTACGCACTCGAGATGGCCACGGCCACCGATGCCTGTTCCGGTGTTGCGGTCACCTACGCCGACAGCGAGAGCTTCCCGTGCGACGGAAGCCGGGTGATCGAGCGGACCTTCACGGCCATTGACGGTTGCGGAAACGTCAGCACGCACGTGCAGACCATTTCCTTCCTCGACACGACGGCCCCGGTGTTCACGAGCACCCCGGAGGACCTCGCCCTCGAGTGCAGTGAGGAACTGTCCGTCACGGAGGCTACGGCCAGTGATGATTGCGGTTCCGTCACCGTGACCTACAGTGATGAAACCGTTCAGGGAGACTGCGCCGGCGACTTTACTGTCCTGCGGACTTTCACGGCGGAGGATGGCTGCGGCAACAGCGCCACGCACCTCCAGACCATCGTCTTCACTGACAACACAGCTCCCGTGGTGATCTCCACTCCGGCCGACACGAGCTATCAGGTGGTGGCCGGTCAGTCCATCCCGGTGGACTTGCCCGAGGCTGAGGATGCTTGTGACGCGGTGACGATCACCTTCGTCGATGTCTGCACGGAGCAGGGGCTGGGGGGCTACGCGGCCACCCGAACCTTCACGATCGCCGACGACTGCGGCAACAGCACCGAAGTGGCCCAGGTCATCACGGTGACCTTCGCCCTCGGCTGTGATGACCCGGCCGCCTTGAACTTCGACCCCGAAGCCATGGCCGGTGATGGATCCTGTCTCTATGCCGGCTGTACCAATCCAGAGGCCCTGAACTACAACCCGCTGGCCGATGAGGATGACGGCTCCTGTGTGGTGGCCGACATCGTTGGCTGCATGGACCCGAGTGCCTGCAATTACTTCGAGCCCGCCAACGTGGATGACGGTTCCTGCGACTACTGCAGCTGCATCAATGCCCCGGTGATCGACGGTTACAGCATTGAGCTGGAGACCGTGGCCGAGGATGCCATTCCAGGCATGACCACCTATCGTCTCTATGTGACCATGGTCAACCCGACCGATGTCCTCTCGAGTGTGGTTGGAGAAGATGGATTGGAGACGTACATCAACACGAGCACGTCCTTCTACCAGGATCCCTTCGGCGGGGTCCTCGGACAGGTGATCAACCCCATCCTGTTCGGCATCCAGCCGGCCTTGGAGTACGACAGCTACGTGACCATTGGACTGACACAGGCTCCCAACCTGTCCGCCGGTGAGGTGGAGGTGACCGCGGTCCAGAGTGAAGACGCCAACTGGATCGAGCCATTCGAAGCTGGTGGCAACATCACCATCGACGGTTCGTTCGGCGGCGCCTGGTTCACCCTGAACGGGGCGACCAACGCCCAAGCCGGTGATGACCTCCGCGTCCTGCTCGGCCAGTTCACGACGAGCGGTGCGCTCAGCGGTCAGATCAGCCTCCAGGTCTTCCCGGAGGGCAACGGCGAGAACGACCTCGTCATGACCTTCCCGATCGGCAACCCCGGTTGCGGATGCACCGACGAGAGCGCCTGCAACTACGTGGACGGCGCCACCAACGACGATGGAAGTTGCACCTACACGGACATCTACGACTGCGATGGGGAAACCTGCATGAATGACGGTGATGGTGATGGCATCTGCGACGAGCTCGAGGTGGCTGGGTGCACGAACCCGAACGCCCTGAACTACGACGCCTCCGCCACGGACGAGGACGGCACCTGCATGCTCCTCGGTTGCACGGATCCGGAAGCCGACAACTACGACGCTACGGCCAACGTGGACGGGGAGTGTTCCTACCCAATGGAGGGCTGTACCGATGCGGCTGCCGTCAATTATGACGACACTGCCCTGGTTGATGACGGCACGTGCCTCTTCCTCGGTTGCATGGACCCGGAAGCGGACAACTATGACCCGACCGCCAATGTTGCGGGCTTCTGCGCCTACCCGACGGAAGGCTGCACGGACGCTGCCGCGGCCAACTATGACGACAATGCCCTGATTGACGACGGATCTTGTCTCTACCCCGGTTGTACCGACGAGACAGCCCTGAACTATGATCCGAACGCCAACTTCGACTCAGGTTGCATCCTGTCCCTGGAAGGTTGCACGGATCCGCAGGCCGAGAATTACAACCCGCTCGCCAACACCAACGACGGCAGCTGTGAGTACACGCCGCCGTGCCCGGGTGACTTGAATGGAGACGGCACGATCAACGTCAACGACCTGCTGGACTTCTTCCAGATCTACGGATCGGATTGCCCGCAGTGATGCTCGCTTGAGGGGACACCACATCCTTCTCACGAGAACCAAGCGAAAGGGGCGCCTTCGGGCGTCCCTTTCCATTTTCCACGGGTACCTTCGCGGCATGGACGAGGACAGGAAGGCAGGGCTTCGGGCCCAACTCGATGCACACCACGACTGGCCGGCCGAGTACATGTTCAAGTTCATCGCGCCCAATCAGTCGGACCGCATCGGAGCCGTGCTCGCCGTGTTTCCGGATGACGTCCGGGTCGAGCGCAAGTCCAGTGGGGGAGGAAAGTATGTCTCTCTGACCATCTGGGAGGAGATGGCGTCGGCAGACCACGTCTTCGAGCGCTACGAGGCCGTTGGCCGGATTGGCGGCATCTTCGCACTCTGAACTCCGGTCATGCCCACGTTGGATCTCCTGTCCCAAGTCCTGTTTGTCGCCCTGATGGCGATGTTCCTTTACGTCCTGTACCGCCGCTTCGTGGCGATGATGATGAAGGGGCGGATTGCGGGAGCGTATTCGCGGGTGATTTCCTGCCACCGAGCTGAGGATGGCCGGGTGCACATTGCCCTGGATGCGGCCGAAGCCCAATGCTGTACCATTCGCTGGGAGGGAGGCGCTCCGGTCGAGCTGGACCTCAAGCCAGGTGAGCAGACGGTGGAGGTGGACCTCCAGGGGGCGGAAGTCCAGCAGGTGCACATCGATTTCGGCAACCAGCAGGTGGCGCGCCGCATCGAAGGTTGATCACATCCGCTCTGGAAGCGCGATGCCCAGAAGGCCCATCCCGAGGTTCAGGCAGCGGGTGAACCGCTCCGTCAACACGAGCCTCAGGTTGCGGTCCTCCTCGGAGTCCGCCGTGAGGATCGGGTGGTCCTGGTAGTAGCTGCTGTAGGCCTTCGTCAGATCGTAGCACCAGTTGGCCACCAGGGAAGGGTTGTAGGTCTCCGCCGCCTCGTCGAGAACGTCCGGCAGGTCATGCACCAGGCCAATGAGGTCCATCTCATCCGGCCCAGGGGTGGCCAGGCCAGCGGTCGGCAGGGCGATGCCCTCGCCCTCCATCTTGCGCAGCACGCTCCGTCCCCGCACATAGTTGAAGAGGATGAAGGGGCCGGTGTTCCCGTAGAAGTCAATCGACGCCTTCGGGTCGAACATCATGTTCTTCTTCGGATCCACCTTGATGAGGTAGTATTTCAATGCGCTGAGTCCGACGCGCTGGAAGACGTCCTGCTGTTCCTCCTTGCCCAGGCCGTCCAACTTCCCGGCTTCTTGGGCGATGTCCCGGGCGATGCCGAACATCTCTTCCATCAAATCGTCCGCATCCACGACTGTGCCCTCACGCGACTTCATTTTGCCCTCCGGGAGCTCGACCATGCCGTAGCTGAGGTGATGGCACCGTTCGGCTTGTTCGAAGCCCAGTTTGGCTAGCACGAGGAAGAGCACCTTGAAGTGGTATTCCTGCTCGTTGCCGACGGTGTAGACCTGACGGTCCAGATCCGGGACATCCTGGAAGCGAAGCAGCGCCGTGCCGATGTCCTGCGTCATGTAGACCGCCGTGCCATCCTTTCGGAGCAAGAGTTTCTCATCGAGGCCGTCTCCGGTCAGATCGACCCAGACGGAGCCATCCTCGCGCTGCTGGAAGAGGCCCCGCTCGACGCCTTCCAGCACCCGGTCCCGGCCGATGAGATAGGTATCGCTCTCGTAGTAGAGCTTGTCGAACTCGACGCCCATCGTGGCATACGTGATGTCGAATCCGGCGTAGACCCATCCGTTCATGGTCTTCCACAAGGCCACAGTGTCGGCCTCCCCGTCTTCCCATTTCCGGAGCGTCTCCTGCGCCTCGAGGAGAATGGGCGCGGCCTTTTCCGCTTCCTCCTTGGCCATGCCGCCTTCGACGAGTTCGGCGACTTCTGCCTTGAAGGCCTGATCGAAGGCCACGTAGTACTTGCCGACCAGTTTGTCGCCTTTCAAGCCGCTGGACTCTGGCGTTTCGCCTTGGCCAAACCGTTTCCAGGCGACCATGGACTTGCAGATGTGAATGCCGCGGTCGTTGATGATCTGGACCTTGGTGACGGTGTGCCCTCGGTTCTCCAGGATGCGGCTCACCGAATGCCCGAGGAAATTGTTGCGCAGGTGTCCGAGGTGGAGCGGCTTGTTGGTGTTGGGCGAGCTGTACTCGACCATCACGTGGGGTGCGCTTCCCGGGGCCTCGGTCCCGTAGTCCGCGGCGGCGGCATCCTCCAGGAGCCAGTTCGACCAGTAGGTGGGGTCGAGCTCGAGGTTGAGAAAGCCTTTGACCACGTTGTGTCCGGTTACGGGGCCGTCCATATTGACGAGCGCCTGACCGAGCGCGTCGGCTGTGGCGTCCGGAGCCACCTTGCTGAATCGGGCCAAGGGAAAGCACACGATGGTGCGGTCCCCAGGGAACTCACTGCGGGTCTTCTGCACGGAAAACTGACCGGCTTCGAGGTCGGTGCCGAAGCAATCGGAGAAGGCCCGGACGGCGAGGGTCTGGAGGAGGGCGTCGAGTCGCATGGTCAGTCTTGGACTTTGGGGAGGAACACTTCCGCCAACATGCAGCGAACGGATCCACCCCCGAGCTTTTCGATGGTGGGAATGGGGGCGTGGACCAATCGGGCACAAGAGGCGAGCCTGGCGCGTTGGGCTTCCGTGAAGCTCGCGTAAGCCGCGGAGCTCATGGCAATGAGCCGTTCGCCCTTTCGGTTCAGGACCTCGAGCACATTGCCCGCAAAGCCATTGACCTGCTCGGCGGTGATCTGGACCACCGCCTTGCCTGATGCCGTCAATCGATCGAGCAGCACCTGTCTTTCCACATCGTCGGTGACAATCTCGTCACAGACCACGGCCCAATCCGTCCCGATGGCGAGCATCACGTTGGTGTGGTAGATGGGGGCTTGGCGGTCGCCTGAGGTTTGGTAGGCGGTGAAGGCCTCCAGCTCCATGCCAAAGGTGTCGGCGAACTGCTCGGCGGCCCGGGCGTCCGTCCGCGGCCCGATGGAGGCGTAGACGACACCACTGGGACGGTCCAGGATCAGACTGCCCGTTCCCTCGAGGAACACGTTGTGGGCTTCGAATTCCGTGAAGTCGACCCATTCCTCCATGTCGCGGCCATGGTCTGCAGCAAGGCGATGGACAAGCTCTTCCCGGCGTTCCCGGCGGCGGTTTACGGCAAACATGGGGTAGAGGCCCACCCGACCATCGGCATGGAAACTGACCCAGTTGTTGGGGAACAGGGCATCAGGGGTGTCGTCTTCGGCATCATCTTCATAGACCGCCACATCGATGTCTTCAGCACGCAAGGCATCGACCAGTCCGTCAAATTCCCGACGGGCAAGTTCCACCGTGTCTTCCCCAGAGTCGGCGTCCTGCTGGTAACCATTGTTGACAGCGGTTTCCTCATTCTTCCGGAAGGACGCTGGCCGGATCATCAAGAGCAAGTCGGCCGACTGGTGGAGTTGGGGGGAATCCATGGAGAGGTCAGGAATGGCGATTCAAGGGAAGGGTGGTGCAACGGAAGAGACCGCCCATCCGCCCCACGGATTCCATGGGGCAGGGAACGAGCTCGTATCCGAGGGTCTCCAATGCACTTCCGACCCGCTGGAAACGGGGGTCGATGAGGAGGGTCCGGGCGTCCAGGTGGAGCAGGTTGGACTGGAGCAAGGCGGCCTCTTCAACGGAGATTTTTATGATGCTCGAATGCCTGTCTTTCAGTCGATTAAGTTGACCCTGTTGAAGAAATGCTTCAGGAGCAATGATGGCGTCTCCTTCCCCGAGGGGCATGTAGGCGCAATCGAGATGAAGGGCACTCTTCAGTGGATGGTGGTCATCCTTGTAGAGCTCGACCTCGATCACTTCCCGGTGCGGAAACCGTCCACGGAGGAACTCAGCCGCCTCCGCATTGGTCCTGGCCGTCTGCTTGCCGACCAGATCCGGGTCCCGGGTGACTCCAATCGCGATGGCATCCTCCAGAAGGAGAACGTCCCCGCCTTCGACGCGGACCTCTTCGGGAAACTCCTCGAGCGTGATGTCCCCCAGCAAGGGGGCAATGCCCGCCCATTCGGCCTGGCGATCCTCAATCATGCGCGAGCGGAAGAAAACGTCTTCGATGACAAGGCCGACATCCCGGGCGAACACCTGTTCCAATTCCGGAACATCCACTGGCCTCAGTACGTCCACGCCGCGCGAGGAAAGGGTTTGGGCCAATCCGTCCAATTCCGTCGCCACCTCGGCGTCACCCGGATAGGTGCCGGCGGCCAGATGCGACCGGGACGTCGGGTCATACGCCGTCTCGACCGTGGGCCGGACGCCCATGTCTTGGCCGTGGCCGACGACGACCCTGTCGAGCCTTCCCCATTCGGTGTGGACGTGAAGCGCCATGGTGCCTTTATCGGCCGGAGACTTTGGGCCGATCCTCGAGTTTTCCGAATTGCCTTTGGTGCTCCTCCACGGTGGCCACGGCGGTGGAGTCCATGAGCGCGAAGACCTCCGGGCTGAGTTGCCACCCGTCGGGCAGCAAGCGGATGCGGTCGTCGTGGGTGCTGTCGGCATGGCCACGGACGAGGTAGATGAAGCGGTCGGTCTCCACGGAAATGAGCCTGTGGAGGACGGTATCGCCATTGTCTTCCACCCAGGTGGTGTCCATGTATTCGATGGTTGCTCCGGGGTAGCGCTGGGCAAAGGTCCGGCCGAAGTTGCGGTAGTTGCCGGTCCAACGCTTCTGGAAGACCTGGTGGTGGCGCATCCGGACCTCTGCGATGGCCACGTCATAGACCGCACCCTCCGCAAACGGGGAGACGTAGCGTACCCACCAGTGGTCGAACCGGTTGGTCACTCCGATGCTGTCCCACTGGAAGTACATGCGCACGTAGAGGTCGAGTAGGGAGTCGTGCGGGAAGGTCTCGGGGATGTAATGGTCCCGGAAGTGCCGTTCGAATTCCCCCTCATTGTTGGATTCCATGAAGCCGAAGAGCTGGCTCTGGAACTCGGCATACTCCTCGTCTTGAAGGTGCACATCGCTAAGGTCCGGATAATGAACCCGAGTCGGTCCGGTCATGTAGCTTGGTCCGGTGGGGTCTAGGTAGGTCTCGTCATAGACGGGCGCCGTTTCCCCCTTGCCGGATTGGGACCCCTGAGGTTGGGTGCACCCGGAGAGGAGCAACACCCCGATGAGTCCCGGGATCCAGGCCGGAGCGCTCAGATGAAGCCGGTTTGCATTCATGCGACAAAGATACTGGCGGTGCAAGCCCGCCAATCCGATCAATTCGGAAAGAAACCCTTGTCGATCCGGGATTCCTGTTGAAGGATGGACAGCGTCCAACGCAGCACGCTCTGCATGAAGTCGGAGCGCTCCTCGTCGTTGCTCGTCAGCAACCTGTGCTTGTGAGCTGGCGGGAGCCCAAGCCAGGTGGTGATGTCGGAAATGGTGGTACTCGGGAGGCCGGCGACATCAATGTCGCGCTCGCTCAGGATTTCCTTGATGCGCATCACCAAGGCGATGTGGCGGGTCTCGAGCTCCGCATCCAGTCCGATGTCCCGCCTCACCACTTGTCCGGCAGGGTAGAGTTTGGGGGAGGACACGGATTCGAACCGACGGGTCTCAAAGTGACCGACGCATTCGACCACGATGTCCTTCCGGCCTCCGGGATGCACCTTCTTGACCTCGATGAGCCGGGCGATGCACCCCGTCGAGGCGGTCACGTCCTCATGGTGGAAAGGGATGCCGAATCGATTGTCCTGTTCACGGCCCTCGCTCAGGGCGTCCTCCAGCTCTCCGATTAGCTGGCGGTAACGGGGCTCGAAGATGTGCAGGCCGGTCCGTTCTCCGGGAAGGAGGAAGACCCCAAGGGGAAACAGGGGAATCCGGAATGCCGCGCCAGCCATCACTTCAATATACGGGAATAACGGAGGGACTCAGCGGATGCCCATTCCGAACCAGGCGGGCTGTCCATCCGGAGTGCGTCCTTCGATGAGCACGGCCTTCTGTCCGGCTTTCTTGGCCTGTTCAACGGCGGTCATCAGGTCCTCCGTGGAGTCGATGGGAGTTCCGTCTACTGATTGGATGCGGGTGCCGGAGGGCACGCCGGTCCGGCCGAGGGCCCCGGTTCCCGATTCCACCACGATCACACCCCCTCCCTCAGCGGCATCTTCAAGGACGGCGCCGTAGAGTGTTTCCCGGAGGGTTTCGTCTGCCGCGCTGAGCTCCGTTCTGCCGAATCGATCCTTCAATTCGACTGTGAACCACTCGGTTTGCCCGTCCCTCCAAACCTCAATGTCGGTCCGTTCCCCGGGTCTGTGTCGATTGACCCGTTCCAGCAGGAGGGGCAGGGTCGGTGTCTCGCCGCCATCCACGGAGAGGATCACATCGCCTTCTCGGAGTCCGGCTTCCGCCGCCCCACCATCCTCAGTGAGTCCGGTGACCATGACGCCTTCCACACCGGGCAGTCCGGTTTCCTCGGCCAGTGCCTCATCCACGGGGCGGATGGTTACGCCGAGGAAGGCGCGCTGGACCCGGCCGAATTCGATCAGGTCTCGGGCCACCTTCGCGGCCAGATTGGCGGGAACGGCAAAAGAGTAGCCCGCATAACTGCCGGTTCGGGAGGCAATGGCGGTGTTGATGCCCACGAGCTGTCCTCGCGTGTCGACAAGGGCGCCCCCTGAATTCCCCGGATTCACGGCGGCATCCGTTTGGATGAAGCTCTCGACGGGAAAGACATCCCGGGCGTAATCGGGGCGGAGCAATTGGATGTCGCGCGCTTTTGCCGAGACGATGCCCGCCGTGACTGTGCTCGTCAGGTCAAAGGGGTTGCCCACGGCCAGGACCCAATCGCCGATGCGCACGTCATCGCTGTTTCCCCAGGGGAGGGCCGTGAGCCCGTTGGCCTCGATGCGGAGCACGGCGATGTCGGTGGCCGGATCGCTGCCGACCAGTTCAGCTTCGAAAGACCGGTTGTCGTTGAGGCCGACTTCAATGGCGTCTGCCCCGTCGATGACGTGGTGGTTGGTGACGATTAGCCCCGCTTCGGACAGGATGACGCCGCTGCCAGAGCCTCGCTGGATTTGCGAGGTTCCGGGCATACCGAAAAATTGACCCCATCCACCCGTCGTGGCCATGGTCTGGGCGGTGCGAACGTGGACCACAGCGTCCAATGCGGCATCCGCTGCAGCATTGAATCCGTCGCCAGGAAGTGCGGCGGGCGCGGGCCGGGAGGGCGCCACAGGCGTCGGCGCGGCGGGCATGGGGCGCAATGCCTCCAGGACGGGCAAGGGCGATGTGTCCGCCAGGGTTCGAGGATGGGCGGGTTGGAACTGGAGGACCATCCATCCGCCAACCGCGGCGGAAAGGAGGGAGAGGAGAATCGTACGGATGTTCATTCAGCGATGTGTGCTACGCTGAAGTAACGTCAAGGCCGCCTGCATACGTCGGGAGACCGTCTTAAGAAATGCAATCCGATGGGCTCCCGAATCAGTGCGGGAGTTTGGACTTCATCACGCCGTACATCAAGGTGCCGAGGAGGGCGCCCAAGATGGCCACCAGGATGGGCCAGTATCCCGCGCCGACCGTGATGAAGAGCGGGCCGGGACAGGCGCCGGTGATGGCCCAGCCCATGCCGAAGACGGTGCCCCCAATGAGGCAGGCTTTCCATTGCGTGGCAGGGTAACGGTAGACGTCCAGATCCCCGCCTTCCGTGGTCTTCCACTTCAAGCGGCGGGCCACAAGGTGAAAGACAGCACCCAATACGACGGCGCTTCCGATGACCCCGTACATGTGGAAGGATTCGAACCGAAACATTTCCTGAATGCGGAACCAGCTGATGACTTTGCCCATAGTGAGCGTATGTCCAAACAAAAGGCCGAGAAGGAAGATGCGGATCATGACAAGAGCGGGAGCAAGGAGGGGAGGACGAAATGGGACACGGAAAACCCGCCGATGAAGAAGCCGATGACGGCAATCAGGCTGGGCCATTGCATGGCGCTGAGTCCACTGATGGCGTGACCGCTCGTGCATCCATTGGCCCAACGCGTGCCGAGTCCCACCAGCATACCCCCCACGAGCAGCATCGCGATGGCCACGGGATGGGTCCAAGCTTCGGAACTGAACAATGCCGCGGGAGCAAACGCGGCTCCGGCATCGGTGATACCCATGGATTGCAGGCCTTCCACGGTGGCGGGATTCAGGGCCACAGCGTGGTCACCGAGCAGGAGATAGCGGGCCACGGCTCCGCCGGCGATGGTGCCGGCCACGAACACCAGATTCCACGACCGGGAAAGCCAATCAATCCGGAAGTACTCCGCGAGACGATCCGCCCCGGCCGCAGCACAAACCGTCTGGAGGTTGGAACTGAGGCCAAAGCGCTTCCCGACCAACAGGAGGCTGGCCATGGTGATCACGATGAGGGGCCCCACCACATACCACGGCCACGGTGAGAGGTGGAGCATGTTACTTCAGACCGATTTCGTTCAATCGATGGTCCAGGAAATCCGCGGCGGTCCAACATGGATGGGCTTCCCGGTCCCCCATGATGGGGTCGAGGGGCATGGTGCCCATCGGATGCAGGAAGAACGGCAGGCTGAACCGGGAGGATTCCCGCCCACTTCCTTCCGGCAACACGACGCGGTGAGTCGTGGAGCGGAGCAGGCCTCCGGTGAGGTTCTGCAGCATGTCCCCGACGTTGACAGTCAGGTGCTGGCTGTGGGCCTTGACGGGAATCCAATCGCCCTCCATGTCCAAGACTTCGAGGCCATCGGCCGAGCTTCCCACCAGGAGGGTGATGAGGTTGATGTCCTCGTGGCTTCCTGCACGGGGTGCATCGGCCGGCGCGTCGGGCGCCGGGGGATAATGCAAGACGCGCAGGATGCTGTTGCCCCCTTCGACGTGCTCAGAGAAGTAATCGAGGTCGAGGTCCAGGGAGAGGGCGACGGCCTTGAGCAATTGTCCCGCCAGTGCCTCCATGCGGCCGTACAATTCCTTGCCTGAGGCGACGAAGCCCGGCGCTTCGGGACATTCCGGCTGGTCGTAATGGCGCTGGGCGAAGTGATAGAATTCCTTCAGGTCGGCACGGGTCTCATCTTTCGCGTGCTCCCGGCCGAAGGGCGTGTAGCCGAAGTTGCCTCCCACACCGGGGATGCTCGCTTCGAGTTTGCTCGCCTCCGGAAGGGCGAAAAACCGTTCGGCCTCCCCGTAGGTCTGGTCGATGAGGTCCTGTTCGAGGCCATGGTTCTCGAGGGTGATGAACCCATACCGCTCGAAAGCGTCTCTCAGGTCTTTGGCAAAGCGCATCCGGTCATCCTCGGATCCGTGAAGGAACCGGGAAGCGTCCAGAAGGGGAATGGTCTTCTCCATGTCCCAAAAATACAGGGTCGAATCAAGCTGAATCGCCCTTTCGGGCATGATTCCTGAGCAATGCAACCAAGGTTGCCGTGGCCGTCGTCCAATCGAACGCCTCGGCGACCCATTGTCTGGCCTCCTGCCCCATCCGGATCCGACCCTCCTCGTCGTCCAACCAGCGGGCGATTTCCCGGGCGAATTCTTCAGGTTCCTCGGCCGAGGTGACCGTGGCGCCGGGTTCCTTGCCCATGGCGGACAAGGCCCGAGGCGTGGTGATGCAGACCCGGCCCAGCGCCATGGCTTCCAGCAGTTTGTTCTGCAGGCCCGTGTTCACGAGCATCGGGGCGACGAACAGGGGTGCAGCGAGATAGGCAGACCGGATGTCGGGCACGTTGGCCGCGACCTCGACATGACGTCCGGCGAGGGCCAGAACCGACTGGGCCGGCTGGGCTCCGGAGAGCAACACTTTCAGCGGACGGCCCGTGAGGGACTCGAAAGCCGGCGCAATGTCCTGGACGATATAACGGGCCGCCACGACATTGGGGGCGTATCCGAGGTTGCCGCAGAACGCCACATCGAAAGGTCCCAAATGGCCCGTCAGGGGCTGTGCGGCGGCGTCCGGATTGAAGAAGTCCGTATTGACGCCGTTCGGCACGATGACCACCGCCTCCCGATCCGGGTGTGGCAGGAGGTCGCGGTCCTGCCGGCTGATGATGGTGCAGGCATCAAAGTAGTTTGGCATGCGGTGCTCGTAACGCAAGAGTCTCCGGCCTTCCTCGAGGAGCAAGGGGCGCTTCCAGAAGGGGGCCTTCTCCGCCTCCCGCTCTGCCCCGGAATGCAGCGTGTCCATGATGTCGAGCACGTGGGGAACCGCATCGAAATCCTTGACGTATTCGGCGGTCCGGACCATTTGGGCCAGCAGGACATCGGGGTGTTGTCGGAGAATCCGCTGCCGCATGTCCCGGATGAGGCGTTTTTCCGTGAAGAGGAGGACCTGGAACGGCCGTCTGGACAAGGGGGCCCACATCATCCGGATGAGGGCCCAGAACCAGCTGAGTCGATACACCGTCAGGTGGTCACAGCGGTCCATGATGGACTCCCGCTCCGCATCACTCACCGTCCGAAAAGAGAGGCAGTGCAGGTCGATGTCGAAGTGACGGTGCAGAATGGCCAGCTGGTGGTGGATGCGCAGCCGGTCGCCCTTGTTGAGTGGGAGGGGGAACCGGGGCGTCACCACGGCCAGACGGGGCTTCGTCGCCTCAGAGCTGGGCATGGGCATCGTAGAACAGCATCAGTTCCCGCCCGATGCGTTTCCGGTCAAACCGCTCCATGGCGATGTCCCGGGAACGCTGGGCCATGGTTCGGAGCTGCTCGGGCTGGTTCAGGATTCCATCGAGGAGGTCGCCCAGTTCCTCTGGTGGTCCGTGCACAATGCACTGTCGGTCTTCGAGGTCGAGCCCCGCCACACCTTTGCCCGTCGTGGCCACAGGAATCCCTTTGGCCATGGCCTCCACGATTTTCACACGGATGCCAGCCCCACGGAGCAAGGGAACGACAAGCAGGTCGAACTCGGTCGAGAAGGATTCGGCGTCCGGCACCTCGCCGTGGTTGACGACGCCGGGAATGTGCGCATACACTGTGGGGTCGAGTCCCTTTCCCGCGAGGTGGAATTCGGTTCCGGGGTGACGGGCCACCAGGGTGGGCCAGACCGAGGTCAGGAACCACTCGATTCCCTCCCGGTTGGGCCCCCAATCCATGGCGCCCAGGTGGAACATCCGTCCCGGCCGGGATGTGGGGGGCTCGTGAAGTTCATGGCCTGCGGCATGGGTGGAGGTGTCGATGCCGAAGCCGGCCACGTGAATCGGCCCGGAATATCCCCAATCACGATAGCCTTGTGCCTCCCGATCCGAGATGGAGACCACGGCATCCACCTTCTCGAGCACCTCCTTTTCGTACCGCTCGAGGGTCTTGCTCAAGTGCCGAAGAATGATGCGGTAAAGCGGATTGCGGCTCGCCTTCCACCGCTGTTCCCAGATCTGGTATTCGTGGTTGTGGCTTCTCAGGGAAATCAGAGCGTTCGGCGCGTATTGCCGGATGATGTCGATGTAGGGCGTGGTGTACAGGCTTTCGAGGTGCACCACGTCGTATCGTTTCTTGGACAGGGCCTGCTTGACCACCATCGCGTAGTGGTGGGCGTAGAACCTCGAGATGTTGTACGATTCGCCATTCATGAAGGCGACATAGGCATCGCGCACATCGAGACGGGTCTCGATGGCGACCGCCTCCAAGTCGGTGGAGTGGAGGTAGCGCTCACCGAGGGTGTCCATCAGGATCGGGTGCTTGTGCGTCGACGCGGTCAGCACCTTGACTTCGGCTCCGTTGTCCAGAAACCCGTGGGTCATGGCATCCATGGCCAGACACCCTCCGTCAATGGAGGGGCGGGGCGGCTTGTGGCACAGTTGGAGGATGCGCATTCAGCCTGTCAAGTTACCGGCTGGCCCGGAGGCGGGAAAACGGCGACCAGGTGCTCTCCCTGGCGGCCCGCCAATTCAGGAAGAAGGCAGCGGGGACCATGAGCAGGGTGCCCAGCCACATGCCGAGCGCAGGGGACAGCGCACCACTGCGGACCATGCGCTCCCCCATGATGGTCACGACGTAATAGAGCACAAAGAGGAGGATGGCGAGCACGGTGGGCAGACCGAGTCCTCCCTTGCGGATGATGGCTCCCAGCGGGGCCCCGATGAGGAAAAGCAGGATGCAGGCAAAGGCGAGGAACAGCTTGCGGTGCCATTCAATGGCATGGCGGTCGGCGAGCGTCCGCTTGGCGTTGCGTTCGTCGATCTGGTTGCGGGCGGTTTGGGTCGTGTTCCGGACCATGTCCTTGGCGGCGTCAAAAACGCGGCGTTCTGCCGAGGGGCCAAGGCGGGCGAGCCAGTCGCGGTGCACGGCTCCGGTGTCGGTGGGAAAGACGGCCGAGGCGTCCAGGGTCTTCCGGTTCAGGTTGCGCTGGCCAAAGTCCCGCATTGCTTCGGCGGCGTGGCGGCGTTGCCCCTCAATGGAGTCGATGGCCAGGGACAGCTGGCCGAGGCTCATCATCTCATAGGCGCGCTTGAACAGGGCCTCGTCGGCCTTGGCGAAGTCCAAGCTGCTCAGGTCGATGCGCATTTGCTGTCGCTCGAATGCGGTGACCATGTGGGGATATGTGCGCTCGCGCTGGCGAATGCCAGGTTCGAGCCGCTCCTCATGGCTCGTGCCATCCTGCAGGTCGAAGTGCAGAAACCGCCCGGTCCGGGAGGTTTTCATCGTGCCCTCGGTGGCTCGGATCACAAGTCCGGCCCCATCCCGTCCACCACCATGCTGGTGAATGAGGATGTCCTCCAATCTACCGGTTTCCTTGTCCACTTTGGCCGCGCGGATGGCATGACCTTCGATGCCGTTGTAGAACACCCCATCTTCCAGGTTCAGCGTGGGCTTCTTCCGCGTCACGCTGTACAGGAGGGTCCTGAATTTGAGGTTGGCCACCGGCCAGGCGTAGTTGGCGAAGAGCAGGGCGCCGCCCGCCACGAACACCATGGTCACGACCAATGGCCGGAGAATGCGACCGAGGCGCATACCCGATGATTTCAGGGCTGTGAGCTCCTCGTGTTCGGCGAGGCTGCCCAGCGTCATGATGCTGCTCATGAGAATGGCCAGCGGGAGCGCGAGGTTGACCAGCCGAGCAGAAGCGTAGAGAAGCAGTTCAAGAACGACGAAGACGCTGAGGCCCTTGCCAATCATCTCGTCGGCATAGACCCACAGGAACTGCATGTCGAGAAAGAACAGCGCGACCATGAACGTGATCACGAAGGGTCCGATGAAGGACCGGAGCAGCAGTCGCGTGGTGCGTTTCACGGAAGCGTCGTCTTGGGCCGTCCCAACGGACAGGGGAGGTGCAAGATTGTCTATTTTTCGGCCTCGAATTGCCGATTGATGCACAACAATTCCCACATGGCGGGCACCTTTTTTGCCCGCGTCCTTCCGTTTTTCGTTCTCATCGCTTTCTCCGCAGGGTGCGCCACCGGCCCGGATCTCGGGGAGGATGGCCAGCCGGCCGACGCCATCGAATCCACGACAGGTGAGGCAGACGCCAACGGGTTTGTCTGGAAGACCGAGCAATTCGCCGACCTCAAGATGATCCGGTACCAGGTTCCCGGGTGGAACCAGCTGAGCGAGGATCAGCGCAAGCTGGCTTACTGCCTGACCCAGGCGGGACTCAGTGGACGGGACATGATGTACGACCAGAACAACCGGTACAACCTCCGCGTGCGCCACATGATCGATGAGGCCCACCGCAACTTCCCGGGCGACCGGAACACCAAGGGGTGGCAGCGGTTCCACACCTTCGCCAAGCGGGTGTGGTTCTCCAACGGAATCCACCACCATTACTCCAACGCCAAGATCACGCCGGAGTGCGGACGTGCCTACTTCGAGCACGTGGTGACCGAGAGCGGTGTGGCCCTCGAAGCTGATCTCGTGGAGGCCCTCGACGCCCTCTACGACCCCACCCGCGAAGCCAAGAAGGTCGAGCTCGACGCCGAGAAGGGGCTGGTCGAGGCGAGTGCTGTGAACTTCTACGGCCCCAATATGACCACGGCCGAGGCACAGGCGTATTTCGATGCCTACGAGCTCGACCGCAACAATCCCGTGGAAAAGGGACTCAACAGCCGCCTCGTGAAGGATGCCGATGGCAATGTCGTCGAGGAAACCTACAAGGTGGGCGGACTGTACGGCCCGGCCCTCGAGCAAGTGTGCTATTGGCTCGAGCAGGCCCAGCAGTACGCGGAGAACGACAAGCAGGCCGCGGCACTTCGCCATCTGGTGGACTATTACCGCACGGGCGACCTCGAGAAGTGGAGCCTCTACAACATCAATTGGGTCAAGGACACCGAAGGCGACATCGACTACATCAATGGCTTCGTGGAGGTCTACAACGACCCGCTGGGGTACACCGGCAGCTATGAGACGATTGTCCAGATCAAGGACTTCGAAGCCTCCGCCCGCATGGCCGTCATGATGGACAACGCCCAGTGGTTCGAGGACCACATGCCCTTCATGGACGAGCACAAGAAGAAAGAAGTCGTCGGCATCACCTACAACGTGGTCAATGTGGTGGGAGAAGCCGGGGATGCCTCCCCGAGCACTCCGATCGGGGTCAACCTGCCCAATGCCAACTGGATCCGCACCCTGCACGGTTCCAAGAGCGTGAGCCTCGGCAACATCATTGACGCCTACGACAATGCCGGCGGCGGTGGCCTGACCGATGAGTTCGCCTTCGATGAAGTGGAGAAGCGCCGCGCCAAGTCCCATGGGACCCTTGCCGGAAAGATCCACACGGCCTTCCACGAGGTCATCGGCCACGCGAGCGGTCAGCTGGAGCCTGGCGTGGCGGAGCCCGCCAGCACCATCAAGGAGTACGCCAGCACCCTCGAGGAGGGGCGGGCGGACCTCGTCGCACTGTACTTCATGCTCGACGAGAAGCTCATCGAACTCGGCCTGGTCAAGAATCTGGAGACCGGGCGCTGCGAATACGACAGCTACATCCGGAACGGCATGTTGATGCAGCTCCGCCGCCTGGCCGTGGGAGACGACATCGAGGAAGCCCACATGCGAAACCGTGCGTGGGTGAGCCACTGGGTGGTGGAACGCGCCGCGGCGGACAACAGCATCCGGGTAATCAACCAGGACGGCAAGACCTTTTACAACATCGAGGACTACGATCGTGTGCGGGAGCTCTTCGGTGAGTTGCTGCGGGAGGTCCAGCGCATCAAGTCCCAGGGCGACTACGAGGCCGCCAAGGCCCTCGTCGAAGGCTATGGTGTCAAGGTCGACCCCGTGGTCCACCAGCAGGTCCTGGATCGCGCCGAGGCCCTCGGCATCGCGCCCTACGGTGGATTTATCAACCCCGAGCTCGTGCCGACGTTGGATGAGTCTGGCGCCATCATCGACGTGGAACTGTCCTATCCGGCGGACTTCACCGAGCAGATGCTCGGCTACGGAGAGACATACGGTCACCTTCCCCGGGTCAACTGAGCCGGCTGGTTTCACGACATGGAAAACCGGAAGCTGGAGCTGGTCCGGTCCATCCTTGAGGTGGACAATGAGGCGGATTTGAAGGCCCTCGAAGCGGCCGTCGATGCCGTGAAGGAGTCCGCCCGGGCGCGCCAGCTGATCATCGGGTATCGCCCCTCGGGGACCCCGGTTTTGAAGCAACGCTTCCTCGAGCGGCTGCGTCATACCCTACACGACATCGAGCACAATGAATACTTGCCCCTCGCCACCTTTGAACGCCGCGCCGCCGACTGGTGAGGGCATGCGGTTCCGTCTTCTCGCCCTGGCCCTGATGCTCGTCACACTCGGGCTATCCGAGTCAGCCGTGGCCCAGACCCCATGTGAGGATGGCGTGGCAGGACAATACCCGTGCGCGGGACTCGACCTGATGTGCGTCCGGAGCTTCGAGGAGCTCGGCGGTGTACCTCCGGGCAATGGAAACGACTGCTGGGGTTGGACCCACGACGGCCGGGAGTTCGTCCTCTACGGACGCAGTGACGGCACATCCATCATCGAGGTGACCGACCCGGTGAATCCTGTGATGGTCGCCAATGTTCCGACCGCCTCCATTCCGAGCCTTTGGCGGGACATCAAGGTCATCGGCGACGTGGCCTACATCGTGAGCGAGGCCCAGGAGCATGGAATGCAGGTCATCGACCTGTTCGGCATCCCCGATGCGGAGCCGATGACACCGCCCCTCACGTTTGCCCATTACACTGGCTTCGGTCGGGCCCACAACGTGGTGGCGAACCCGGAGACCGGGTATGTCTACGGCGTCGGGACGGACACCTTTTCGGGAGGCTTGCACATCGTGGATGTCAGCAATCCGTCCAATCCCACCCTGGCCGGGTCCTGGGAGGCCCTGTACGTCCATGATGCCCAGGCCGTGGTCTATGCCGGGCCCGACGAGGACTATGTGGGCCGGGAAATGGTCTTCGCCCTGTGTGGATATGCCGGCGTCCGCATTGTAGACGTGGAGGACAAGACGGACTGCTTCACCGTGGCCAACGTGTCAGATTCGGCGTGGGCCTACACCCACCAGGGGTGGTTGTCCGAGGATCACCGCTTCCTCTTCATGAACGACGAGATTGACGAGTCGACCGGCGTGGCCCCGTTGACCCGGACCTGGGTGATGGATGTGCAGGACCTGGACAATCCCCTCGTCGTGGGATACCATGAGGGGGCGCTTCCGGTGACCGACCACAACCTCTACACCCATGAGGGCAAGGTGTATGCGGCGAACTACTTCGCCGGGATTCAGGTGCTCGACATCTTGGACCCTTCCACCGCCACACTGGAGATGACGGCTTTCTTCGACACCAATCCTTTCAGCGACCAGGTCGGAACCGGTGGAGGAGCATGGAGCGTGTATCCCTACTTCGAGAGTGGGAACATCGCGATCAGCACCCAGAGCCATTTCTTCATGGTCCGTCCCTCCGGACTCATCGACGCGGTCGAGGAACCCACCGTTTTGGAATCCGAGGTGGTCCTCCATCCCGAGGAAGGGCAGGTTCGCCTCCGCTCGACCCGCGCGGGAGTGGCCCGGGTGTACGATGTCATGGGGCGCCATCAGGCCGACTGGCCGATGCAAGCCGAATGCTGGTCCATTTTCCGAACGGAAGGATGGCCCGCGGGCACGTACGTTCTCAAGACGGATTGGGGAGCCTCCGAGGCGTTTCTGGTCCGCTGATTCCAGTCCTCAGTGTGGAGTGGAGTCGCCGGATGAGAAGGCGGCTTCCAGCCGGCTTTCCAGCATCTCGAACCGAACCCCGAGCTGCAACCGGCCTTCTTCGGCAATCGACAGGGCGCCCGTCTCTTCACTGACCACAAGGACGAGGGCGTCAGTTTGTTCGGAAATGCCCACCGCCGCGCGGTGGCGGGTGCCGCATTGTGCCGGAAGGTCCATCCGTCCGGAGACGGGGAGAATGCCGGCCGCCCAACGCACCCGCAGGCGGTCGATGCAGGCGGCGCCGTCGTGCAGGGGGCTGGCTTTTTCGAACAGAGACACAATCAGGCCCGCCGAGATCTGGGCGTCGATGGGCACCCACCCGGTGGCCACAGGACCTGGATCCGCCTCCCGCGGAATGACCACCAGAGCACCGAGCCGCCTGCGCCGGCACTCCTCGAGGCCCAGCCTCAGTTCGGTCCATTGGGATGGCGCACCTTGGCCATTGCCATTTCGACCGAACCATTTCTGAATCCATGGCGGGGCCGAGCGGACGAACTGCCGATTGCCGATGAGGAGCAGGAACTGCCGCAACTCCTGTTGGAATACGATGAGCAGGGCGATGACCCCGACGCCGATGAACTGGCCCAGGATTTCCGCCAGCATCCGCATCTGGAGTGCGTCCACGATTTGGTAGACCAAATAGATGGCGAGGATGCCGAGGAAGATCCGAATCGCCGCCGTGCCCCGCGTCAGTCGATAGAGCTGATAGAGGATGAGGGCCACCGCAACGATGTCCAGGACCTGCCAGAGGCCGAGTTGGAGGGCGGGTTGTTCAATCATCGTCGCGTGCCGAAGTGGCGCCCCGAAGGTATTGGTGAAGCCGGATGCATTCCATGGCCGGCGCGACATCGTGCACGCGAAGCCAATGGGCACCCCGCTCGAGGGCCCAGGCATGGAGGGCGGTGGTGCCGTTGAGCGCTTCGTTTGCCGTGCACCCCAATGCTTTGTGGATCATGGATTTGCGACTCACCCCGACGAGCAGAGGACAGCCGAGGGTGAGCAACTCGGGTAGGTGAGCGAGCAGGCGGTAATTGTGCTCGAGCTGTTTGCCAAATCCGAAGCCCGGGTCGACCATCAGTTGGTGGATGCCCATGGCCCGGAAGCGGTCCCTGCGTTCCGTGAGATGCGACAGGACGTCTTGGACAACATCGGCGTACCGGGGGCGGTCCTGCATGGTCTCCGGCGTACCCTGCATGTGCATGATGGCATAGGGGACCTGCCTCTCGGCGACGAGCACAGGGAGCTCGGGATCCAGGGCGCCCGCCGAAATGTCGTTGATCATGTCGGCCCCGGCATCCAACGCCCGGCGGGCCACTTCGGCGTGAAAGGTGTCCACGCTGATGGGCACGTCGGGGAGCACCTCGCGGATGGACTCGAGGGCCGGTTGGACCCGCTGCCATTCGGCCACCGGGCCGATTTGCTCAGCACCGGGCCGGCTGCTCTGGCCGCCGAGATCGAGGAGGGAGGCCCCTTCAGACACCATCCGCAGGGCCTGATCCGCGGCCGAGGTCCCGCTCACCCGACTTCCGGCGTGGAATGAGTCCGGCGTGGCGTTGAGGATGCCCATGATCCGTGGGACATCGGCAGGGGGGGAGTGCCCCCGAAGGGAGATGGGATCGGCCATGACGCCGGCAAAGGTGCAACCGGAAGGGCAGTGGAAGAAGACCGCCGACTTGTGGGAAAACACGGGGCGGATGGTGGGGGAGGCATTTCTTTTCCCCGGCTGTGGAGCAGACCTTGCAGTCCATGAGCGGAGAGGGAACCCACGACATGGATGCCACCGGCATTCCGGCCCTGACCCTGGAGCAATATGATGCCCAGGTTGCGCTGTGCACCGGCCTGTTCCTCGACAAGATGCACGACTACGGGACGGCTTGGCGCATTCTGCGTCCCAGCTCCTTGACGGACCAGATCTTCATCAAGGCCCAGCGCATCCGGACTCTGCAGGAAGGGGGAGAGCGGAAGGTGGATGAAGGCATCCAGCCCGAATTCGTGGGCATCGTCAACTATTGCATGATGGCGCTGCTGCAGATGGAACTGCCGGAGGAGACCCCAATGGAGCTCGAGCCGGCCGAGGCCGAGCGCCTGTTCCGGGGCATGGTGGAGCGGACGCGGTCCCTCATGATGCGGAAGAACCACGACTATGGCGAGGCCTGGCGGGACATGCGCGTGTCCAGCCTGACCGACCTCATCCTCATGAAGTTGCTGCGCATCAAGCAGCTCGAAGACCTCGACGGCGGGGCCAAGGTGAGTGAGGGCGCGGATGCCGGCTACATGGACATGGCCAATTACGCCCTGTTTGCCCTTATCCACCTCGCCTCGACGGAATCCACCACCTAACGTGTTAATCGCCCGTTAAGGGGGCGCTGAACCGGCTTGAATCGGAGCGAACTTTCCGGGACCATCCACCATGCGTAAGATTCTGCTTCCCGTCGCCAACGTCTGCCGTGTGCTCGTCGGCGCCTTGTTCGTCGTTTCCGGCCTGATCAAGATCAACGACGCCCTCGGCTTCATGTACAAGCTGGAGGAGTATTTCGAGCCTGGGGCCCTCAACCTGGAGGCCTGGACACCGTGGGCCCTTGAGTTGGGCATGCTGGCGTCCATCGGCGAGGTCCTGCTCGGCGTGGCCTTGCTCGTCGGAGCATTGCCACGGCTGACGACGGCCTTGACCTTGGTCCTCATGCTGTTCTTCACCTGGCTCACGTGGTACACGGACCACTGCGATCCGTTTGGCAGCAAGACCATCGTCGAGAATGGCATCGAGGTGGAGATTCCCAACCAATGCGTGCTCAGCTGCGGTTGCTTTGGCAATGCCATTCCCCTCACGCCGCACGAGAGCTTCCTCAAGGATGTGGTCCTGCTCATTCTGCTCCTGCCCATCCTGCTGAGCGCCTGGACGGGGGGATACGCGCTCAACGACCGCAACCGCTCCCTGTGGATGTACGCGACGGCCCTGATGATCACCTGGGCCTTCGGAGAGGTCATGCTCGAATGGGGCTTCCCGACCCTGTTCCTGGCCCTCGGGTTGGCTGCGGCCGAGGGCGTGCGGCGCCGTTGGGTTTGGGGCCAGAAGGAATGGGCCATGGCGGCCGGTGTGCTGGTCGTGGCCCTCGGGTTCCAGGTCTACACGCTCCAGCACCTTCCGGTGAAGGATTACCGACCCTATGCAGTGGGAGAGGATGTGAACCGAAACATGGCTTCAGCCGATGAACTCGGCCTCGATTCGCCGGTCTACGACAAGGAAGTGCGATTCTTCCACCCCGAGACGGGCGCGGACACCGTCATCATGCAATCCGGCTACATGGCCGGCAAGCTCTGGGAGGACGAGGCGTTCAAGGCCCGCTTTCCGGAGGCCGATTGGGCCAATTCCATCGAAGTCAAAGTGTCGGACGGATACGAGCCCCTCATCTTTGATCTGGACGCCACGGATGCCGAAGGGGAGAGCCGGTTGGCAGAGATGTTGTCCGAAGGCTATACGCTGTGGCATGTGTCCAAGGACCTCGCCACATCGGACGCCCATGGGCAGCCGGAGATCAACGCCCTCTTTGCGGAAGCCGCGGCCAGGGGCTGGCGAGTGGCTGCCTTGACCCCGGCCACAACGGAAGAGGCGGAAGCCTACCGGACCGAGCAAGGGGCCGACTATCCGTTCTTCACCACGGACCCCACCGAGTTGAAGATCATCGTGCGGAGCAATCCGGGCATCGTCCTGTTGAAGGATGGCATCGTGGTCGACAAGTGGGCGTGGCGGGACATTCCCGCCAGCTGTGATGACGCGCTGAACGGACGCTGATGCTCGGCGGGAACACGGTGCGCAAAGGGTTGCGGGGCCTCGCGGTCCTCTGGGGCAGCTTTACCCTCGTGTTCCTGGTGTTCACCGCCATTCCCGACCCGGCACGGCAGCTCGCCGGACAGCAGGCCGATGAAGAGATCATCGCTGATTTGCGCGCCCGCTTTGGTTTGGACCGCCCGTGGACGGAACGCTATCTGCATGCGTTGGGAGACTTGATCCCGCTCGGTCCAACGGCGGAGGGCTGGGGTCTGCGTTGGCCTTCCCTCGGCGAGAGTTTCGTGCGACAGGAACCGGTCATGAATCTCATTGCGGAGGCTCTGCCCGGCACCATTCTGCTCGCCTTGACAGCCTTGGCCTTTGCGCTTGTGGTGGGCATTCCCATGGGGCTTTTTGCCACCCGGAATCCCGGAGGTGTCTTTGACCGCGTGGTGGTCGGGGGGAGTGTGCTCGGCATGTCGGCGCCGAGTTTCTTCGCCGCTGTGCTCATTGGCTATCTGTTTGCCGTCCAATGGGGAGCTTGGACCGGATTGCCCCTCACGGGAAGCCTATGGGACCTTGACGAGGAGGGGAGGCAGATCGTCTGCTGGCGTCATTTGATCCTGCCCGCCCTCACGTTGGGCATCCGACCCTTGGCGGTCCTGGCCCAATTGACGCGGAGTGCGGCCACCGAGGTGCTCGCCTCACCCCACGTGCGGACCGCCCGGGCCTTCGGGGCCTCGGAAGGGGAGGTCCTCTGGCGACACGTCGTGCGGAACGCGATGAACCCTGTACTCACCTCGGCCAGCGGATGGCTCGCCCAATTGCTTGCCGGTGCGGTCTTCGTGGAATTCGTGTTCGGTTGGAAGGGGCTGGGCTTCCTTCTGTTTGACGCGCTCGAGCAACAGGACCTGCCTGTCGTGATGGGCGGTGTGCTGGTGGTGAGCTTCGTCTTCGTCTGCGTCAATGCCTTGACCGACGTTGCCTATCGCTGGATTGACCCACGGGCAGCTCAGGCCTGAATCTCCGAGAGGATGTGGCGGTTGAGCCGATCCACGAGTTCGGTGGTGGCTCCGTTGAAATAGCGCTTGGTCCTGTAGCTGCCGACCCAGCGCAATCCCTGCACGACATTGGTCAGGAAGACCTCGTCGGCCACGAGCAGATTCTGCGGCGTGAGGTTGCATTCATACACCTTCATGCCCGAGGCAAGGGCGAGATTGATGACCTGCGTGCGCAAGACGCCGGCAGTGGCACCGGAGTCGATGCCTGGTGTGTAGAGGACCCCATTGGAGACGAGAAAGAGGTTCGAGGATGTGCCTTCGATGATGCCCATCCGGTCATTCTGGATGAGGGCGGTGTCGAGGCCATTGGCCCGGGCCCAGATGCCGCTTTGCACGTACAGGTTGGAGGCGATGTTCTTGAACCGCGAGAGATGGTTCGGCGTGCACTTCATTTCGGGATAGATGTCCGTCGACCATCCCTTGTCGTTGAGCACATAGCCTTCCGTGTCCACCGGCGCGGCCACCATGATTTCATCCAGCGCGCTGTCCTCGGGTGTGTAGAACCCATCCCCACTGCGCGTCAGGTTGAGGCGGACACGGGCGCCACCGGTGATGCCCTCGGCATCCAGCAGGGTGCGGATGTCTTGTTCCATGCTTGCCGGCGTGAAGCCGAGCGGGGCATCGATGCGGTGGGCCTTGAGCCCTTCCCGGATGCGCTTGTGGTGATCGTCCAGGAACAATGGCCTGCCATGGGCAATGCGGATCGTCTCGAAAATGCCGTCCGCAAAGAGGAATCCCCGGTTCCGAATGGGGACCCCCGAGGAATCCGGGAGCAGTTGGCCGTTGTGGAGAATGTGGGGCAAGACGCCACAAAGTTAACCCCGCCCACCCAGCGGCAGGGAGGTCCATTGTCCGAGAGGCGCATTGGGTTCGACGAGGACGCCGTGACGGACGCCCGCCCCGAGGGCGCACTCGATGTCCCGGGCCTTGTCACCAAACATCCAGCAGGCTTTCGGGTCCAGCCGGTGCTTCGCCAGGGCCTTTTCGACCATGAGCGACCCCGGTTTGCGGCTCAAGCTGGCCCCGTAGTCCGGGTGGTGGGGGCTGTAGAAGATGTCGTCAAGGGGGGCGCCCACCGCCTCACAAGCGGACTGGAGAACGGCGTGGATCTCACTGACTTCGCGATGCCCGTAGCGTCCCTTGGCGATGCCTCCCTGGTTGGTGATCAGGATGAGCTTGTATCCGGCCGATTTCCATTGCTTCAGGGCATCGAGGACCGTGGGCAGGATGTGGAATTCGTCGACCGACGTGGTGTAGTCACCGGGGTCGTGGTTGATGATGCCGTCGCGGTCCAGCAGGATGGCCTTGCCCAAGGCGGGCGTGGGGAGTTCCGGTTCCATGGTCTTAGCGGATTCGGGTGCCGTCGGGTACGGTATCGGGGACGGACAGCAGGCCCACATGCGGGCCGTGGACGGCTCCGAGGACGAGGCATCGACTCGTGTGCCGGCCGACTTGCTTGGGGGGCAGGTTGACCACGGCCACCACCTTCCGGCCGATGAGGTCTTCTCGGCTGTGGTCCACCGTGATCTGGGCCGTCGATTTCAGGATACCCAACGGGCCGAAGTCAATGCGGAGCACATAGGCCGGCCGCCGGGCCCGGTCGAGGAGCTCCACCTCGAGGACGGTCCCGGCTCGCAGATCCGAGGCGGCGAACACGGAAACGTCCACCGTGGGCTGGAGAGGGCTCGACGGGCTGTCCATGGGCCGAAATTAGGCCGCGCCCCGGATTAACTTGCCGGCATGGAATCCGGAGCCCCTTCTCCCAAGGACGGTTGGCCGTCATGGACACAAGCCGTGGTCAGCGCATGGCGGGGAGAGGACCCTCCCCGGACCCATGTGCGGCTGGACGACGGGGAAATCGTCCTCCCGGCCCACCATCCCCATCGGACGGTCCAGTCGGTCCGTCCCATGTCGCCGGCACCCTGGCAACTTTCCGAAGACGTCCATTCCGCCGATGCCGTGATGCCCGCCCTCATCGGCGGGGCAGAAGCGATCCGGCTCATCGGGTGCGACCACCCGGCGGTCTGGCTCGACGGGGTCATCCGGGAGTACGTCGACATCGAATGGGTCCACGACGCGGCCCTCGGGACCAACGTGGACCCCGCAGGCCTTCCCGTCGGGGGTGGAGTGGTGCTTGACTGGTGGTCCGGTGGAGATCTGTCTGCCCATTGCCACGCCCTGGATGCACTCGATCGGAACGACCTGCGCGCCTGCTTGATTTCCGATGCCACCTTCTCCGGCCGAACCCGCTCGGAAAGGCTGGCCCTCGTCATGCGGGCGTTGGAGGAGGCCATCGAGGAGTTGGGCGATGCCGGACGCATCAGCCTCGACTTGACACTGGACCGAGACCCTGTGGTGGCGCTCGCCCAGGCCGAAGCCCTCAAGCGGCTCGTGGCCGACCGGGTGCAGGCCGGATCCTGGCCCCGCCTGCGTGCTGTTCCAGATGCCAGTGGGCTGTCTCCGGATTGCGGTCGGGACAACCTGATCCGCCAGGTCACGTCTTCGGCAGCCGGTGTGTTGTCGGGCTTGGATGTCGTGGCTGTCGGCCGGCCGGACCCCGAAGGAACGGTGACCGATTTGCCGGATGCCGCCAAATGGTCCCGCAATGCGCTGCACCTCTTGAGGGAAGAGTCCGGATTGGTTCATCCGCGGGCCCTGGTGTCCCCCGTGGTGGATGCGCTGGCCGAGTCCATGATGACCGCTGTGGACCGCCATCTGGCGGGGTGGGGCAACCAGCATTCCCGAGACATCTCCGGACAGGCTTCTGGGCCCGTCGAGCCCGTCGTGATGGACAATCCGCAACCCGGAGAGGAAGCCCCTGGCGAGGAGGCCGCCATGGCCGGACATCCGCCCTACCTGAGGGGGCCGTATGCCAGCATGTACACCCAGCGTCCGTGGACCATTCGACAATACGCGGGGTTCAGCACTGCCGAGGCTTCCAACGCGTTCTACCGGAAGAATTTGGCGGAAGGCCAGAAGGGATTGAGCGTGGCCTTCGATCTGGCGACCCACCGCGGCTACGACAGCGATCACCCCCGGGTGTCGGGCGATGTGGGCAAGGCCGGCGTGGCCATCGACAGTGTGGAGGACATGAAGCGGCTGTTCGAGGGCATTCCACTCGACCGGATGAGCGTGTCAATGACCATGAATGGAGCCGTGTTGCCGATCATGGCCTTCTACATCGTGGCGGCCGAGGAACAGGGCGTTTCCGGTGCCGACCTCGCCGGAACCATCCAGAACGACATCCTGAAGGAATTCATGGTGCGGAACACGTTCATCTACCCGCCGTCTCCGAGCATGCGCATCATCAGCGACATTTTCGCCTACACCGCGGCGAACATGCCCAAGTTCAACTCGATCAGCATTTCGGGTTACCACATGCAGGAGGCGGGCGCAACGGCAGAGCTCGAGTTGGCCTACACCATCGCCAACGGCCTGTCCTACGTGAAGGCGGGCATCGAAGCCGGATTGGAAGTGGACCGGTTCGCCCCGCGACTCAGTTTCTTCTGGGGAATCGGCATGGACCTCGTGACGGAGGTGGCCAAACTCCGTGCGGGAAGGGTCCTCTGGGCCCGGCACATGGCCCGGTTCCATCCTAAGAATCCCCGTTCATCGATGTTGCGGACCCATTGCCAGACGAGCGGTTGGACGCTTACGGAACAGGACCCGCTGAACAACGTTTCCCGGACGGCCATCGAAGCCTTAGCCGCCGCCTGGGGCGGCACGCAAAGCCTGCACACCAATTCCCTGGACGAAGCCATCGCCCTGCCAACGGAAGATTCCGCCCGCATTGCCCGGAATACCCAGCTGATCCTGCAGAAGGAAGCAGGCACGACCCGTTGGGTGGATCCGCTGGGAGGCGACAAGACGGTGACCGCACGGACCCAGGACCTCATCGAGCGGGCCGAGGCCATTATCCAAGAGATGGAGAAGGCCGGAGGGATGCCGCGGGCCATTGACCTCGGTCTGCCCATGCAGGGCATCGAGACGGCAGCGGCGGAGAAGCAATCCCGGATTGACGCCGGCCTGGACCGCATCATCGGGCTCAACCTCTTCACCGGCCAGGCTCCCGACAACCTCGAGGTCCTCAAGGTCGAGCACGAAGCGGTTTTGCGGGGGCAGCTCGAGCGCCTCGCCTCCCTGCGGGCTTCTCGGAATGATGAGGAAGTGCGGAAGGCGCTGGACGTCATAGAATCTGCGGCGCGATCCGGGGGCAATCTGCTCGAGGCGGCGGTGGAGGCCGCTCGGGTGCGGTGCACCCTGGGAGAGATTTCCGATGCGCTCGAGCGGGTCTTCGGACGCCACGTGCCCGTGGTTCGCCCGGTGCGGGGTATTTTCAGGAAACAGCTCGGTGAGCGGGAAGAATTCAGAATGGCGGTGGAGAAAGCCAAACGGTTTGCGGACATGGAGGGCAGACAGCCTCGGATCCTCGTTGCCAAGATGGGCCAGGACGGCCACGACCGCGGTGCCAAAGTGATCGCGAGCGCCTTTGCCGATCTCGGTTTTGACGTGGACCTGGGCTCCCTGTTCCAGACGCCGGAGGAAGTGGCCCGACAGGCCGTCGAGAACGACGTCCACGTGGTGGGCGTGTCCACCTTGGCCGCCGGGCATCTCGTGTTGGTCCCCGCCCTGGTGAAGGCCTTGAAGGCCCATGGACGGGAAGACATGCTGATTGTCGTGGGCGGCGTGATTCCCCGGGAGGACTATCCGGCCCTGTATGACTCTGGGGCCACGGCCATTTTCGGCCCGGGAACCCCCGTGGTTCAGTCGGCCACGGACATTCTCGACCTGTTGCTCGAAGCCTACAGTCAGGAGGGGTGAGAGGGCCTCAGTGCCCGTCGGTTCCCAGCGAATCCACAGGAAAGCGATAGCCGCGCAGGATCTCGATGACCGGCAGGAAGGGCTTGCCTGCAAATTGGCCCTGCACGATTTCGAGGCAGCCACCGGAGGTGCCGACCCAGAAGCGGTCGTCCTCGACCCGGCATTGGCCAGGAGCCAGTCCGGCCGGACCTTCTTGCGCGGAGTCCGCGAGGCGGGGCTCCTTGATCTTCATGGTGGCGCCATTGAGCGTCGTCCAGGCACCGGGGAATGGCGTCATGCCCCGAATGAAGTCCGCCACTTCCCGAGGCGATTTCCGCCAGTCGACACGCCCATCCTGCCGGAACAACTTGGGGGCGTTGCGCTCATTGCCGCGGAGCAGAGCGTCCTGGGGGACGCCGTCGAGTGGACCCTGGGCCAAGGCATCCGCCGTGTCGACCATGAGGCCGGCGCCTTCCTTCATCAGCCGGCCGTAGACGCTGCCCGCTGTGTCCTGCGGTGTGACCGGCGTCGAGCGCTGGAGCAGCAGGCCACCGGTGTCGATGTCCCGGGTGATGAAGAACGAGGTGACGCCCGTCCGCTCCACGCCGGCAGCAATGGCATGCTGGATGGGCGCCGCTCCCCGAAAGTCGGGCAACAGGCTGCCGTGGACGTTGACCGTGCCCTTGGGCGGCATGGACCACACGACCTCCGGCAACATGCGGAAGGCCACCACCGCGAACAGGTCGGCGTGCCAAGCCTTGAGTTGGTCGAGGAACTCAGGCGCGCGAAGCTTATCGGGTTGTGCGATGGGCAAGCCGAGTTCCAGAGCGGCCTCCTTGACCCGGCAGGGCTGCAGCTGCTGGCCCCGACCGGCCTTGCGATCCGGTGCCGTTACCACCCCCACAACCTCGTGGTCCGAGGCCGCCAGGGCCCGGAGGCTGGCTTCCGCGAAATCGGGCGTGCCGAAGAAGACGATGCGCAGTCGGGAGGTCATCATGAATGCGGCGCGAAGGTAGCCACCGTCCGTGGCCTCAGAGGACCTTGGATTTCCAATCCCAACGGAGGAGGAAGAGGGCTGAGCCAAGGCCGATGCCACTGAAGTAGGACCACTCCACCCACCAGATTCGCCAGACCGGCTGAGGATGGATCAGGGTCAGGGTGACGGCCAGTGCCGTATACACCACAAGGGCAGAGACCTCGATGACGAGGGCCGGGCGCGTGTGCCCACTGCCTTGGATGGTGCTCAGCATCACCGAGCTTCCGCTGTAGATCAGCATGGCAAAGAAGATGACGGGCAGGGTGCGGGCTGCTGCCTCGAGCCCGGCAGCATCTTCAAAGAAGGGGGAAGCCAGAAGGCTTGGGTAGAACAACCCGCCGTGGGCGATCAGGAAAATGCCGCAGAGATTGACGATGAAGAGCCGGCGCATCACTCCGTGCAGTTCCTCCTGCCTTCCAGCGCCGAGCAGGCCGCTCACGAACGTCCGGGTGGTCTGCTGCACGCCCTGGGACACCACGAAGGCCAGCATGAAGAAGTTGCGCGCGATGTGGCTCACCTTGAGCTCGAGCACGCCAACCTGCTCCACCAAGAAGAAGAACAGGCTCCAGGTGCCGAGCGTCAGGGTCAGCTGCGCCACCATCGGAGCGGCGAGTTGGAACCAGCCACGTAGCGGTTCCCAGGCGAGCAGAGAGGAGGCCCAGACGGCCTGGCCATGGTGCCGAACCGCATGGCCGATGAGGACGAGGAGACCGGTGCTTTCCGCGGCGAGGCTGGCCCACGCCGCTCCCCGTGCCCCCATGGCGGGAATCCACGTTGTGCCTTCGATGAGCAGGGCATCGCCGATGACGTTGACGGTTCCGGTCGTGATCATCGCCCACATCAGGATCCGGGAGCGCGCCGTCCCCATGAAGAAGGCATTGAGCATCATCACGAGGAAAGAGGGCAGGTAGCCCCATTTCCGGATGCCCATGAATTCCGCAAAGACTCGGCCTGTCTCCCCATCCCGGAAGACGCCCACGAAACCGGCTTGCAAGCCGAGGGCGACGAAGAGCACGAGGCAGAGGCCCACCACTCCGGCCACCCTGAGTCCGGTGGACAGGATGCTGAGGGTTTGCTCCATCCGGCCTTCGCCCAACCTTCGGGCAATCAGGATTTGTCCGGTGTTGCAGAATCCCGCACCGATCATGGCGAGGGTGATGTAGAGGACGCCCGCATTGCCGGCGCCATTGAGCGCGACATCGGAGGTCCGGCTCAGGAAATAGTTGTCGGTCAGGACGACCAGGAACTGCATGAAGGTGCCGGCCGAGACCGGCAGGGCGAGGCGCAGGATGGACCGGTAATCGGTCTGCAGGGCGTCCTGGGTCATGCCGAGCCGACGTGGGGAGAGGGCGGAACCTCGCCGGAGCGGAGGCGCTCAAGGAGGCCCTGCGCATCCTTCACCGTGCGGGAGGCCCAATCCCCGAGGATGCGCGGATGCTCCGATTCGGGGAGGCGCCAATCGATGTCGTGGGAGGCCCGGACCCGCCGGGTGACCGTCTGGAGGGTCAAGGCTGCGGCGACCGAGATGTTGAAGCTCTCCGTGAAGCCGTGCATGGGGATGCGGACGAAGTGATCGGCCTCCGCTCGCGCGGCCTCCGTGATGCCCGGTCCTTCCGACCCGAAGACCAAGGCGACCGGCCGGTCGAGGGGAAGCTCCTCAGGGGTGGTGTCGTCGGTATGTGGGGTGGTGCAACAGATGGCAAACCCGCGGGACTTCAGGTCCCGAAGTGCATGGGTGGTGTCGGTGTGGCGCTCGATGTCCAGCCATTTGGCTGCGCCCTTGGCGACCCCGGGAGACACCCGATACGGGTTGTTGACCTCGATGATGTGGGCGCCTTGGATGCCGAACCCGTCGCAGCTGCGCAGGACGGCAGAGATGTTGTGCGGGTCGAACAGGTCCTCCGTGACGGCCGTGACCCAATTCGTCCGTTGCCTGAGCACGTCCACAAAGCGCTGCTTCCGCGCTTCGGTGAGGTAGGGGGACAGGAGGGCGTAGCGGTCGTCCATGGAGGCAAAGAAAATCCCCGGACCGCACGAGGCAGTCCGGGGATTGTGTCTTCTGTGGGAAGGATTACTTGACCTTCTCGTTCAGCTCGGCACCGGGCTTGAACTTCACCACGTTCTTGGCGGCGATGGTGATTTCCTTGCCGGTCTGCGGGTTGCGGCCCTTGCGAGCTTCGCGGTGCGTCACGGAGAAGGAGCCGAAGCCCACAAGAGCGACACGCTCTCCACCCTTGAGGGCGTTGCTGGTGGCGTCGATGAATGCGTCGAGGGCGCGGCCGGCGTCGGCCTTGCTGATGCCAGCGCCTTCGGCCATGGCATCACGGAGTTCAGATTTGTTCATGATGTTCTTATTGGGTTGTGAACTGCTCAAATGTATATGCGAAATCCCGCGCCAACAGTGGCCTACAGGGCATTTTTATGCAGTTTGTGAATAAACCCGGGTCAATTTTGGAAAAACCCGGAAATGCAGGAATGGCGCGGGTTCCCGGACGATGGGCGAAATTCGCCCCGCATTTGACCCCCAGATGACCAATTCCGACCCCTCCAATCCGATGGATCAGCCCTTCGAGGCCATGGGCCCCGTGGTGGACTTCGAGGTGCCGTTGCGCTACAGCGACATGGACCTCTTCGGCCACGTCAACAACGCGACCTACTTCTCGTTCCTGGAGGAAGCGCGGATCGCCTGGTTCGAAGCGTGCATCCCCGAGAAGTGGGACTTTGAGAAGCACGGTGTGCTCGTCGCGCGCAATGAGATGGACTATCTGAAGCCAGTCACCCCGGGCGACCGCCTCATCATCCGGGTGGGGGCCAGCGGCATGGGCAACTCGAGCATTCACGTCAAGTACGAGGGCTTCGTCCTGCACGGCGGGCAGGAGGACCGGATCGGGCTCGCCTTTCGCGGCGCCACGACGCTTGTCAGTTGGGACACGAAAGCGGGCAAAGTTTGTCGGGTGCACGAGCCTTGGCGCAAGGCCATCACCGGAGCGTAACCTCCGCCCGGCTCAATCGTCGAGCCGATACACCTGGAAGTGCCAGGGCTGAAGGGTGAGGGGAGACCCCCACTCGAGGGTGGCTGGGCCGTCTCCGCTCGAGTCGAGGACAGAGATACAGCCCTTGGCCTGATGGCGAAGGGGGGCGACCTGATTCCAGTCCAATTGGGCAGGCTCGTCGCTGGCATTGGTCAGCACCAAGAGGTGGCGTTTTCCATCGGAGCGGAGGAAGTGGTATTGGCCACCTCTTGGAATCAGGTGGGCCATCGGGGAGGAGAAGGCTTCGCGGTATTGACGCCGGGCTTGTCCGAGCGACGCAGTGAATTGCCAGAGGTCCTCCTCGACATCGTTTCGTCCTTCCGAACCGAATGCACTGCGGTCGTCTTCTGCCCATCCACCGGGAAAGTCATCGCGAACGAGTCCATCCGGAGCAGCGAATCCGTCCATGCCGATCTCCGTGCCGTAGTACAGACAGGGAAGGCCACGGGTCATCATGACGAGCCCGATGCCGTAGCGGGTTCTCGGCATGTCCCCGGCCACGCTGCGCCAACGGTCCGTGTCATGGTTGTCGACGAAGGTCACGAGGCGGTTCGGGTCGGGGTACACGCCGTCCTGGCCGAGCATGCCGTGGACCCGCGTGATGCCGGTCCGCCAACTGGGGTCCTCGCCAATCGCATCACGCAGGGCGAAATGCAGCTGGAAATCCTTCACACTCTCCAGATGGGAGTCCGACGTGCTGACCGCACTGCCTGAGATGTAGGTGGCCTGTGCCGAAGGGCTGGACACCCAGCATTCGCCAAACATGAACACGTCCGGATGGTGGCGCAGGACGCGCTCCGCGAGGGAGGCCATGAAGGCCTGGTCGGAGTAGGGGTAGGTGTCGATTCGGAATCCGTCGACCCCGGCCTCCGAGATCCACCACAGGGCGTTCTGGACGAGAAGGTCGGCCAGCAGGGGGTCTTGGTCCGGCGCGAGGTCCGGCATTTGCGGGACAAACCACCCTTTGTTGAACTGGGCCACCTCCTCCGGGACGGCATTCGGGTCCGTCATCACGTTGCAGTTGTAGTTGGTCAGGGTGAACTCCGGCCATTGATGCAGCCAGCTGCTGTCCGGCAGTTCCCGGACCATCCAGTGGTTGTGGCCCCAGTGGTTGAAGATGACATCCTGAATGACCCGGATGTCCTTTTCATGACAGCCGGCGACCATGTCCCGATAAGCGGCGTTGCCGCCCAGCCTGGGGTCGACCTGATAATGGTCGGTCACGGCATAGCCGTGATAGCTCGCCTTGGGCTGATCGTTGAGCAGGACGGGGTTGAGCCACAAGGCATCCACCCCGAGCGCATCCAGGTAATCCACGTGCTGGGCGATGCCCTGCAGGTCGCCTCCATGGCGGGCATACATCTCGCTGCGGTCGACGCCCTGCTCGCGAAGGCCCTCCACGGTGTCGTTCGACGGGTCTCCATTGGCGAAGCGGTCGGGCATGATGAGATACAGGGTGGACCCGGATTCGATGCCCTGCCCACCTACGGGTCGGAGTCGGGCGTCATGGATGGGGAAGGAGAGGGGGGTGGCGCGGTCTTTGGCGTCTGTTAGCGTGAGGGATTTGATGCCTTCCGTGCATCCCGGTTCGACCCGCATCCGGACAAAGAGGAAGTCTTCATGTTCCCTCCGCTCGTTGGCCAACACGGTCAGCCGGGGCTCTTCCGTGGAAACGGTGCAATCGGAGAGCTTCGGGCCATAAAGGACGAGGACGAATTCCCGTTCGGTTCCCCCGTTCCACCAGTGGGGAGGCTCCATCTTGTCCACGGCGGGTCCCTTGCTCTTTTCCATCCCCATGGACGGGGCGGACAGGCTGAAAACGAGCAATCCAAGGACTGCAGTCAACAAGTGCAATCGAGGTGGCAAAAGGTCCATGCGTGCAAGCTACTTTTAGCGTGTCAAAAAGACACGATTCATGAAAACACCTTACGCACTTTTGCTTGCGATGGTCCTCGGATGGACTGTCCAGGCCCAAACCGTCCCCGTGACCTTCAGCGTGGACATGAACAATGAGACCGTGGCCGCCGAGGGCGTGCACGTCGCTGGAAATTTCCAAGGCTGGGATCCGGCTGCCACCATGCTGTCGGACGACGACATGGACGGGGTCTATACTCTGACCGTGGACGTCTCCGATACGTTGGGACTCGTTGAATACAAGTTCATCAATGGAAACGCTTGGGGCGCCGACGAGGCCGCACCCGAGGCCTGCGCCTGGAATGGGGGCACCAACCGGTACTTCGAACTGAGCGGAGAGACCGTCCTGGACACCCCTTGCTTCGGTCAGTGCGGCGCGTGCGGCACGACCACCGTCCTGTTCAAGGTGGACATGAGCCAGGAGGACGCCATCAACCCGGTGGGCGTTCACATGAACGGCAACTTCAACGGTTGGGATGGGTCCAACTTCCTCATGATGGACGATGCCGACGGCGACATGATCTACACGTATGTGGCCACTGTCGACGGGGCCATGCTCGAGCCGATGGACACCGTCCTCTTCAAGTTCGTGAACGGCAACGCTTGGGGATTCGATGAAAACCCCGACGGTGAGTGCGCCAGCCAAGGCAACCGTTTCCTCGCCCTGACCGGTGGGGACATGGTCTACGAGGCCAACCCCGGACAGGCCTACTGCTACAACACGTGCGGCAGCTGCGTGGCGCCGACCCCGGTCACGTTCCGCGTCGACATGAGCACGCAAGCCGAGGTGTCCGTCAACGGCGTCTGCATCGCCGGCAACTTCCAGGGCTGGTCCGCCGGTGTGGACTTCCTCTCCGACGATGACGGCGACATGATCTACGAGATCACCATGGACATCGCTCCCGGCGACTACGAGTTCAAGTTCATCAACGGAAACAACTGGGGAGGCGATGGCGAAGGCAACATCGACAATGAAAACCCCCCGGGTGAGTGCGTGACCAACGGCAACCGGACCGTCACCGTCGGCACCGACCCCGTCACCGTCCAGTACTGCTACAACCAGTGCACCGAGTCCTGCGTGGCCGACCCCGATCCCGCGGACATCACCTTCCAGGTCGACATGACCAACGAGACGGTGGCCGAAACCGGCGTCTGGCTGATCGGCGGCATCACCACGCCCCAGTGGCAAGCCGGTGCCCTTCAGATGAGCGACGACGACGGTGACAACGTCTACGAAGTGACCTACACGGTGTCCGGTGCCGCCTTCTTCGAGTACCGCTACTGCAATGGTGACCCGTACCCCGGCGGTGTGCAGGACGACAGCGTGGCCGAGGTCGGCGACTTCGAAGCCGGTGGATGCGGACAAGGCAACCCCTTCGGCGAATTCAACCGGACCCACGTGCGTTCGGGAGAAGCCGAGGTGCTCGGCGCCTACTGCTACGCCAGTTGCCTCGACTGCAATGGCGACACCGTCGGCACGATCATCGGCATCGAAGAGATTCAGGACTTCATCGGTCTGGAGGCGTTCCCGAATCCGGCCGAGGATGTGTTCAATGTGCGCTTTGATGGTTTTGACGGCCTCGCCGACATCCGAGTGTTCGACCTGAGCGGCAAGGTAATTTTGGCCGAGCGTACCCGCGTGGTGCCGGGCATGGTAACGACGCACGGAACGGAGTCCTTCCGCCCAGGCGTTTACATCCTCGAGGTCCGCAACGGACTGCACCGCAGCACCCTGCGCCTCACTGTGAAGTAATCCTTCGTAAGACAGACGAAAGACAAGGGGAAGGGGGCCGATAGGTCCCCTTCCTGAATTCCTACGGAACCCTTGACAATTCTGTCAACACTCCCCGAAAAATTGGAGGGGAGGAGTGGGGGTGGACATCTATATTGCATCCCGATTCACAACAAACACCAATCAACGCATGAAGCGATTGCTACTCGGTGTGATTGCAGCTTTCTGCAGCACCCTTGCTTACTCCCAGGCCACGGAGATCGTCGTGGAAACCTATGCCGAGAACATCGGTATGGTGGGCACCACCGACCTCACAGGCTACAACACCTACCGGGTCTATGTTAAGTTCAGCTCTCCTGACGACTTCCTGACGGCGGTCTACGGCGATGCCAACTTCCCGACTGAAATCCATGGTGGAAACAACTTTTACCACAGCGCTGTGGGTGCCCTGACCAACGAAGGGTACAACCCTGTCGTGTTCCCGGCGGTCCCAGACCTTGAGTACGACAGCTTCATTACTGTTGGCATGACGGCCCCCGCCTCTTCGGAAGACGGTGAACAGCCGATCAACTCCATCGGTGACCCGATGAACAACTGGATTCCCGCCTTTGACCCCGGTGCGGGCATGACTGGCGCAGATATTGTCATCAATACGCAAACGGGGGGAAGCTGGTTCCCGCTCTTCCCGGACGCCAATGCGTACGCGGGCGAGGACAGCCTTGTGCTCATCGGCCAGTTTACGACCGACACAACCCTTTACGGTGTGGTGAGTGTGGCCACCTTTGTGGGAGGCGACCAATCCGACGACTCCCCCCTCGTGACGCTCCCTTTCAGCAGCATCCCTGGTGCCGTGTTCGGCTGCACCGATATGGATGCGACCAACTTCAACAGCGAAGCCAATGAGGACGACGGCACCTGCATCTACGCTTGTGACTATCCGGCCACCCAGCTGATGATTGAGGCCAGCTCCACGGGCGATGTGAGCTGCAGCGGATACTCCGACGGAAGCGCTGTGGTCACCGTGACCGGTGGTCAGGGCAGCCTGACGTACAGCAACGGAACGAGCTCTAACGCCACCGGCATCTTCAACGCGGTCCCCGCGGGTGATGTGACGATCACCGTTACGGACAACGTCGGTTGCTCTGTGGAGACCACCTTGACCGTGAGCACTCCCGACCCGCTCGTCGTGACCGCCAGTCTGTCCGACCCGATCAGCTGCGCCGGTGAATCCGACGCTGTCCTGAGCGGTTCCAGCAATGGCGGCACGGGCATGGTCATGTACAGCATGACCGCTCCGGTTGACACAGGTTCCGGTCCGTACTTCGAAATGGGCACCGACGTGCTCCTTTTTGAAGGCGTCGGTGTGGGCCTCTACACCGTCTACGCCATTGACGGCAACGGCTGTGTGGACAACACCCCCGGCATTCAGGTGGGGCAGCCCCAGCCGTTCAACCTCTACGCCCAGGCTGTGGCTCCGACCACGTGTCCGGACACCGAGGACGGCACCGTGGTCCTGAACTTCTTCGGTGGCAGCGGCAACGGCACGACCTACAGCACCGACGGTTCCACGTACAGCACGGAGAATACGTTCACTCTGCCTCCTGGAACCTACACCTTCTATGCTCAGGACGTCAACGGATGCCCAGACACTCTCACCGAAGTGATGGTAGGAGCCCCCGCCGAATTCGAGTCCCTCGCTGAGCTCGTGAGCCCCTCCTGCTTCGGCGAGATGGACGGTTCCGCGACCGTTGAGGTGCAGGGCGGTACTGCACCCCTCGTTTACGTGATCGACGGAGACAGCCTCGACAACGTCATGCTGACCATGGTCGGTGCTGGCGACATCGCCATCGAGGTGGTGGACGCCAACGGATGTTCCTTCGATGCCAGCGTCACGCTCAGCCAGCCATCTGAGATCGTGATCGATGCGGCCGTGACAGACGTGAACTGCAATGGTGACGAGAACGGCGCCGTGACCCTGAACGCCTCCGGCGGTACGGGCTTGGGCTACGTCTATGACGTGGACAACGGCGGCTTCGGCCCCAACAATGAATTCGACGGCCTCGCTGCCGGTTCCTTCTCGGCGGTCGTTCAGGACGACAGCGGATGCAGCAGTGCCACGACCGTGACCATCGGCTCCCCGGATGCCATTGAGGTCTCTGTGGACAGCAACGACGGGGCCACCGGTGCTGAAGCAGACGGCTCGCTCGACATCACCGTCACCGGGGGTACCGCACCGTACACATACAGCTGGGAAGGTCCGGGCTTCACGAGTGGAGACGAGGACCCCTCCGGCATCGCCGCGGGTGACTACACCGTGACCATCACGGACGCCAACGGATGCGAATTCGAGAGCACGACCATCGTCGTCGTCAGCGGTCTCAGCGAAGTGATCAACCTGATTGATGTGACGCTCTTCCCTAACCCGACCCGCGGTCTCGTGGAGGTGCAGCTGGCCGGTCTGGCCGGAGAGTCGGTCACGGCGGTCCTCACCGACGGCCTCGGCCGCGATGTGTCCCGCTACGACCTGGGCAACCTGACCGGTGTCCACCTCGAGCGCATGGACCTCAGCGGATACGAGTCGGGTGTCTACTTTTTGCGCCTCGAAGTGGCAGATGCTGTCGAGGTGATCCGTGTCGTGAAGCAGTAAGCGACGATCACAGCATTGATGAAAAGGGCGGCCTTCGGGCTGCCCTTTTTCGTGTCCGGTGATGTCCTATGTGAGGTCTTCCAACATTCTTTGTTGAAAGCGGGAGGTCATCCTGCATGGAATGCATTCACTATCAGGGCATTTTGTAGCACGATTTGAACCAACTCCAAACCCATGAAGCTGCATAAGCTCCTATTGGCCCTGTGCCTCCTTCCCTCCCTTGTCTCTGCCCAGTCCACAGGTCTGGAAGTGGAGACCGTTTCCGAAGACATCGGCGTCCTCGTCGGTGCATTGGGAACCATTGACTTGACCGGTTACAGCTGTTACCAGGTATTCGTCACCATGGAAAACGAGGATGATTTCCTCAGTTCCGTCTCCGGTGACGCAATGAATCCAACTTACGTGAACACGACGACGGACTTCTACAACGCCGCGCTTGGAGCAGGGGTTCCGAACGGCATCAACAGCCTGCTCTTCCCGGTTTACCCGGATTTGGCTTACGACAGCTGGGTCACCATCGGTCTAACCGGTACGCCGGATGCCCTCGCGGGAGAAGCCAACGTGTCGACTGTTCAGGCCACGGCGAATCCTTGGTTTACCAATTTCGACCCGGGTGGAGGACTGGCCGGTGAGAGCATTGTCATCGATGACATCATCGGTGGAGCGTGGTATGCCTTGAATGGTGACGCCAATGGCATCGCTGGCACCGACCTCAAGGTCTTGGCCGGTCAGTTCACCACAACGGGAGACCTCAGTGGCCAACTCTACACCCAAGTGTTCCCGAGCGGAGATGGAAGCATCGACTTCAGGGAGACCTATGTGTTCGGTGGTGCTGGCATCAATGGATGCACGGATGAAGCAGCGTGTAACTACGATGCAAACGCCACCGTGGATGATGGCACCTGTGAATACCCAACCGATCCCATTCTCGATTGTGACGGCAATTGCATCAACGATGCTGATGGCGATGGAATCTGTGATGAGAATGAGACCATCGGGTGCACGGACGCGGCTGCCTGCAACTACAACGCGAACGCGACCGATGACGACGGCACGTGTGAGTACATGAGCTGTGTGGGGTGCACCGATGACACGGCCTGCAACTACGATGAGACGGCCACCATCGACGATGGCACGTGCGAGTTTACGAGCTGCGCGGGATGCACGGATGCGGGAGCCTGCAACTACGATATGACGGCCACCTTGGACGACGGATCCTGTGATTTCAGCTGTGTTGGTTGCATGGAGGAGTTGGCCTGCAACTACGACATGAACGCCACCATCGACAGTGGCGACTGTACCTACCCGCTGGCCGACTACCTCGACTGCGACGGCAATTGCATCAACGATGAAGACGGTGACGGCCTGTGTGACGAGGAGGAGGGATGCGGAGACCCGGTGGCCTGCAACTACGATCCGACGGCTTTGGTGGTGGACGCCGATTACTGCCTCATCGTGGACACGGTGGCGGTTCACCCGTCCACCAACCCTGACCTCGCGGGCATGACGACGTACCGCTTTTATGTGAAGTGTGCCAATCCAGCTGACTTCGTGAGCTCGGTGTCCGGGGACGTCAACAACCCCACGGTGGTGACGACCACCACGGACTTCTATCATGATGCCCTCGGAGGTGCTACGCCGAATGCGATTTCGCCCTTCCTCTTCGGTACATTTCCGAACCTGCAGTACGACAGCTGGGTGACGATCGGCCTGAGTGAAGCACCTAATGCCCTGGCGGGAGAGGCCAGCGTCTCCACGGTGGAAGGGTCAGCCAATCCATGGATCACCAACTTTGATTCGGGTCTTGGCCTTCCCGGCGGTGACATTGTTATTAATGATGCAGTCGGTGGCAGCTGGTTTGCCCTCAATGGGGATGCCAATGGCATTGCAGCCAACCACCCCGATCAGCAGGTCCTGATTGCCCAGCTCACCACCAGCGGTGAGATTGAGGGCAACTTCTACGTTCAGATTTTCGAGAACGGCGTGGGCGCTGACCAGCTCTTCTTCAGCTTCAACATCGGAGACGCCTGCGTGGCGCCGGATGACGATTGCCTCTACCCGGAGGATGTGTATGGAAACGACTACGTGGATTGTGACGGCAACTGCTTGAACGATGCGGACGGAGATGGTGTATGTGATGAGGAAGAGGTCCCGGGATGCACGGATGACACCGCCCTCAATTACGACCCAGCGGCCACGGATGACGACGGCATGTGTGCCTACCCGGCCTCCAGCGTCTTCGACATCATCGCCAGCAGCGAGGCCCACACCATCCTGGAAGACTTGATTGTGCTTGCGGAACTGGACAGCACATTGACCTATGACGGTGCCTGGACGGTATTCGCTCCGACCGACGCGGCCGTGGGCGCATTGCCCTCCTTTGTCGTGGATGCCCTCCTCGCCGATCCAGCCACGCTGGCTGCGGTGCTGACCTACCACGTGGCGGCCGACTCTGTCACCAGCGATATGTTGTCCGATAATATGATGATCGAGATGATCAATGGGGCAGAGGCGACCATCACATTCAGTGGCAGCTCGATCTTCATCGACGATGCCGAGATTATCATCGCCGACCTCATCGCCGAGAACGGTGTGGTTCACGTCATCGATGCGGTCATCGTGCCGTCCATTCCGGGTTGCACCGACTTGGTCTCCTGCAACTACAATCCCCTCGCGGACTCGGACGATGGGTCCTGTGAATACGAGAGCTGCGTCGGCTGTTTGAACGAGACGGCGTGCAATTATGACAGCACGGCCACCATCAGTGATGTCCTTTCATGTACTTACCCGGAGGATCTCTACGGAGCCGATTACTACGATTGTCTTGGCAACTGCATCAATGATGCGGATGGCGACGGCATCTGTGACGAGGCGGAAGTGGATGGCTGCATCTATGAGGATGCCTGCAACTACAATCCGGAGGCTACCGAGGATGACGGCAGCTGTGACTACGAGAGCTGCGCCGGTTGTACGGACGAGATGGCCTGCAACTACGACGACACGGCCACCATCGATGACGGCTCCTGCCAGGACCCGGTGGACATCTACGGCAACCCGAACGTGGATTGTGACGGCAACTGCTTGAACGACTCCGACGGAGACGGCATCTGCAACGAGGACGAGATTCCCGGCTGTCTCGACGAGAACGCGTGCAACTACGACTCCAGTGCCACGGACTACGACGTGACCCTGTGCGACTACAGCTGCTACGGTTGTACCGACGCAAACGCGGCCAACTTCGATCCGACTGCTACGATCGACGACGAGACCTGCCTTTACTGTGAGCTCGAAATCGATTCGACCGTGACCGTGATGGATGTGACCTGCGCCGGCGACATGAACGGAAGCATCACGCTGGAAGGATCCAGCGGAGGCATTGGCACCGTCAACTACGCGCTCGAGGGCGGTGTGTTCCAGAACAACCTGGTCTTCGATCAGCTCGACGGTGGCTCTTACAAGATCATCGCGATGGACTCTCTGATGTGCATGGACACGTTGGAAGTGAACGTCAATGAGCCTGCCGCCATCATGCTGTTTGCCTTCGCCAACGACGCCACCTGCTTCGGTGACGACGACGGATCCATCGTGGTCACGTCGGAGGGCGGCACGGGCCTGATCACCTACGAGCTTGGAGGCGACTCCAATGTGGACGGCAACTTCGAAGGATTGGATGCGGGTCCGTATACGGTGTTCGCCACCGACGAGAACGGCTGTGAGGCCGACATCGACGCGGAAGTGGAGGAGCCGGCTGAAATCGTGATCACGGTGGATGAGACCACGGATCCGGACAATGCGCCGAACGGTGAAATTTCCGTGTCTGTCGAAGGCGGTACGGGTGGCTACGACTACGACTGGGAAGGGCCCGATGGATTCGAGGACGATTCCGAGGACATCGCAGGTCTGACCGATGGCACGTACACCCTGACAGTGACCGACGAAAATGACTGCGAGGCCACCGAAGTGATTGAGCTCACCACGGTGGGTCTGACCGAGGTGATCGGAGAATTGGGCATTACCCTGATGCCGAACCCGACCAACGGCCAGCTGATCCTCGAGCTCAACCAGCTTGTGGAAGACGCCATCATCGAGGTCTTCGATGGCGCCGGACGCCGGGTTTTCCGCCAGGAAGGCATGACGCTCTCGGGCCAGGTCCAGATGGACTTCTCCGCCCTCGCTGACGGGGTTTACCAAGTGCGGTTGACGGCAGGTCAGGCCTCCGCCATCCAGCAGCTGATGATCCGCCACTGATCTCCGAAACCTGCAAGCATTATGGAAACGCCGGCCCTTTGGGTCGGCGTTTCTGCTTTCGGGGCCGCTCTTTTGGCGGTATTTTGAAAGACGTAAGACCGTCAGCATGCCAACCATCCCTTCTTTTCTCCTGCCCTTTGTGCCCCTGTTCTGTCTCGGATTCTCCCAGGCACAAGCCCAGGAATCTCCCTGCAGTCCTGAGTGGACGGTCACAGTGGAGGTGGTCATGGCTGGAGATTCGACGACGTTGACGCTCGTGATGGACACCGCGGCCACCATCGGTTTTGATGACAGCTTGGATGTGCTTTGCGGTGCCGATTTCGCGGGAGCAGAAGCCTGCCTACTGATGGACAGCACCTTGTATCTGACCAGTCACATCCCGTCGAACGGAGACTCGGCGATTCACTGGGCAGTGCAACTCATCACGGGAGATTCCGCGGCAACGCTGACCATAGATCTTGGGGAATTCCCACTCGATTCGGCCAGCTTAGGCTGGATGGACAGCACAGGGATGGTGATGCAGGATCTGTTGACAGACAGCGTTTTCCTGGTCCCGGACAGCCTGGGGACGGTGGTGCTCAGCGGGGTGTTTGTTCCGGATTGTTCCGTTCCGGGGTGCACCGATGAAGCGGCCTGCAATTTCAATCCGGAGGCCACGGAAAACGATGGGAGTTGTGATTACCCCTTTTTCTGCTTCGATTGCGAAGGAAACTGTCTGTGCGATGAGGATATGGACGGAGTCTGCGATCCGTTTGAGTTCCCCGGGTGTACGGACCCGGAAGCTTGCAATTGGGCTCCGGTCTATACGGAAGAGGACGGCAGCTGCTATTACGCGCAGGACGGCTTCGATTGCAATGGATTCTGCTTGCCTGTGGCCAATGACGAATGCAGCATGGCGGAGCCGATTGGCTGCAGCCAGATTGTGACGGCCACCACGGTCTGCGCCGACACGACGGAAAGCCAATACTGCGACCAATACAACATTGGCCAGTATTTCCACGGCGGTCTCTGGTATAGCATCACCGGAACGGGGGATACCCTTCGGGCCACGATGTGTTTTGAAGACACCGGCTACGACACCTATTTGAGCGTCTATGAAGGGGATTGCGACAACCTCGATTGCGTGGCCGGCAACGATGACCAGGACGAGGTCAATTTCTTCGCCGAACCGTGCTACGAGAATTTCCTGGCGTCGGAAGTCGAGTGGAACAGCGAGGAAGGGGTGGAGTACTTCCTCCATGTGAGCGGGTCCAATGCCGTGACGCCCGCGGTCGGTGGCTTTGATTTCGTTTTGGTCTGTGACGGTGTGGATGTGGGCGGATGCCTCGATTCATTGGCCTGCAACTACAACCCCTTCGTCACCTTTGATGACGAATCCTGTGATTATGCCACCTGTGCCGGATGTGGCCTCGCCTCGGCCTGCAACTTTGACAGCACGGCCTTCATCAATGACTTGACCCTGTGTGATTTCACCTGCTACGGGTGCACGGATGCTGGAGCCTGCAACTTCAGTCCGGACGCCACCATCGAGAGTGGCCTGTGCGAGTACTCCTCCTGTGCCGGTTGCCTGGACCCGGACGCGTGCAATTTTGACGCGACCGCCCTGCTCGACGCCGACAACTGTGAATTCACCTCCTGCGTAGGATGTACCGACGAGACGGCCTCCAACTTCAACCCGCAGGCGACAGTGGAAGACGGCAGCTGCACGTATTGCGACCTTGTCCTTTCGGAATTGGCCATCTCCAGCGAGAGTTGCTTCGGTGCCATGGACGGGACCGCTCAATTCACCGTGGATTCGGCGTTGACGGATTCCGTGTTCTACACGCTCAGCGGACCGGCCGACACCCTTTCCGGCTCTTGGATTGGATTGCCTTTCGATTCGCTGGCCCCGGGAAATTACCTGCTTGATGTCCTCGACGGGGACTCGAGTTGCAGCGCGGTACAGCCCTTCACGATTGACGCCGCGCCCGACATCTCCTTGTTCGTGGTAGCATCCGCCCCCTCCTGTGCGGGTGGAGAGGACGGAAGCATCAGCGCGTTCGTGGCGGACACGGTGTCCGTGTTGGACTACACGCTCGATGGGGAACCAGCCTCAATGGACGGCAATTTTCTGGACTTGGAAGCCGGGGAGTACCTCGTGGAGGTGATGGCCGTCTTGCCATTGGGTGCCCTCTGCACCGACACCGCGAGCATCTCGGTGGTGGATCCGCCTGGCATGACCATCTCGTTTGACAGCATCGAAGGGGCCAATCCCGGGGAGGAAAACGGCGAAGTGTCCGTGACCGTCACCGGTGGAGAGGAGCCCTATGACTTTTTCTGGACTGGACCCACGGGAAACACGGGGCTCGAGGATCCTGATGACCTCGGTGCAGGCGAGTGGGTTTTGACCGTGACGGACAACGATGGGTGTCAGATCACCGACACGGTATCCGTGCCTGTGGGCATTGCTGAACATGCCAGAATTGCCATGTCCGTGGCTCCCAATCCAGTTCGGCATTTGCTTCAGTTGACATTCGGTACCCTCTTTGAAGGTCAACTGATTCTGCTGGATGGCACAGGGCGAGAGGTAGATCGGAGGTGGTGTTCGGGTCAATTCATGGAATGGAACCTGTCCAGCCATCCTTCGGGATTGTACACCCTTCAAGCCATCGAGCGGTCAGGAGAAGGGGCGGTCTTGCGAGTGATTCTCGTAGACTGATCCCTTCAGGGAATCCCATCACCAGAGGTAGACCATTCCGGTTCCGATCTGAGCGGTCATCATGAGAACGTACATGTGAAACCACGCCAAGTGGTTCCCCTCTTGCCCCTGTCTATTTGGCTCGTCCTTGAGGAGAAGAACGAGCCAAATCCCGTACGCGGTGCAGATTCCACCCAGGACAATCAAGCCCAATGGAGGTGCTGAAAGCAGGGGCGAAGGGGCGCAAGGAATGGCCATCAACAAGACCCATGGAAGGACATAGAATGGAGATGTCTGCGCATGTGCCTTTTGAGAGCCCAACCGAATTGGGAGGTTGCGGATTCCACCGAGTTGATCTCCTTGCATGTCTGAATAATCCTTTGCCGTACTGGCACCCAGCAGAAATAGGCAAAACAGCCCGCCCAAGATCCAGGGTTCTGAATTGGAAAAGACGGGGGCAACGATGGACCATCCTGCCACCTTCAATAGAAGACCTCGGGGGATCGCAATGGTCAAGTTGGCTCTCCAACCAAAGCGTTTGGTTCTGAAAGGGGGCACACTGTAGGCCAAGCTGAACAGGGCGGCAATGCAGACGAGGACAAAGCATTCAGGTCCGTGCTCGTTGCGAAGCGGCCACGCCAGCATCAAAGCTGTGACATACAGGAATGCAGACTGACGAGCCGCAGAGCGTACCGACATTTTCCCGGATGGCAGAGGCCTTCCGGGCTTGTTGATTTTGTCCACTTCGAGATCGAACACTTGGTTCAGCGAATTGGAGGCGGCATTCAACAAGCCGGCCATCACCGCTCCAAGGCCAATGTGAAGCAGAAGCACAGGGGAAAGCGAGTCCCCATTCGCACCGATGGCTGCTCCCGCTCCGGCCATGACACCGACTGCCGGTGCAATCATGGTAAACGGACGACACAATTCAATGGCGGCCGAAAGCGAGAAAGCGGTTCGCATGATCGAACGCCGGTTGGGTTTAGAGATCGGAGGCGGCGAACTCGCGCTCCCACAGGAGGTTGCCGTCCGCGTCCATTGTGCGGATGGTCATCACGCGTTCTGTCCGGGGCCCGCTGAAGCTCAGCGTTCCGTAGTTCCGAATGCCCACCATGGTGCCGTCCATCCGGTTGTGGTTGGGTTCCGAGCTGTGGTCGTAGCTGCCGCTGGTCAAAGCACTGCAGGTAAAATCCAAGACGGTTCGGCCACCAGGCAGGGTCAGGCTGCTCAGTTCAGAACTGTGGCGGTCTCCGGTGAGGAAGACGACGCCCTGAATGTCCTCGGCGTCGATTCGGCGCAGCAGTTCCCCTCGCTCGGCAGCGAACATGGCCATGTTCTCATAGCCTGCGTAGTCGGAGACGACCTGACTGCCCACGGCGACCAACTTGAACGGGGCCCTGCTGTATTGAAGGGCGGAGATGAGCCAGTCCATCTGTTCCTGACCAAGCATCTGCGGCGTACGGGTGCGGTTGTCCGGATTGATGCGGAAGGTGCGGTTGTCGAGGATGAACACGTCGACATCCATGAAGCTGAGTGCCGTGGTGATGCCCTGTCCGCCATTCTCTGCCAGTCCCTGGGAGGGGTTGGGCCAGAACTCCCGGAACGTTTCGGCGGCCCAGTCCTTGTGAATCCAGCTGCCATCGGCGTCGTTGGGTCCGAAATCGTGGTCATCCCAGGTCGCGATGTGGGGGCAGGCACCGAGCAGGGCCTGCATCTCGGGCAACTGGCGCAGATGGCTGTAGCGGTGTTGCATGCCGGATCGTGAGCCCCAGTCCACTTCCCGGAAGTAGACATTGTCGCCGAGCCACAGCATCAGGTCCGGATCGGATGCGGCAATCGTGTTGAAGATGCTGTATCCGCCGCCATAGGGCGTGCCGGGCCGGTCGTACTCGGTCTCGTTGATGTAGCTGCAGGATCCGACCGCCAGGGTGAAGGCCGGGGGGTCGAAGCGGTATTGCCACAGCGGTTGGGTCTCGAACCGGAGGACGTCCGGATCAAGGCCTTCAGAGGTGGCCTGACCGTTCAAGATGACTTCGTAGGTGTAGGCGGTCCCGGGTTCGAGGCCGCCGAGGTCGAACGTGGCGGTGTGCGCTGAGGTGGGGACAAGGTCACGGGGCAGGCTGCGGAGGATATCGGATCCATCCTTGGCGTCGGAGGCGGCCGGCCGGCATTCGATGTGGGCGGTCCCGGCGACCTCAGTTTGGATCCAGATGCGCACATCGCGCAGGCCCACATGGCCGACCATGGGCTGGCAGGCGAGCTGGGCGAGGAGGGAGGCCGGGGCGATCTGAAGGAACAGGGGGAGCAGCAGGCGGGGCATGTGAAAAAGGGGCAGGTCCCAAGTTCGGAACCAACCCCTTTTCCCAAGGTGGAATTGCGGATTTTTCAGTCCACGGCGTAGTCGACGCCCTCGATGGCGGGGCCGACCTTGACCATGTATTGGATGTTGTCCGTCTCGAATCGGATCATCTTGAACACCTCTTTGCTCGTCGGGAGACGGAGGTTGAAGGTCTGTCCGTCAAACCCATCGGGGTAATTGGACTTGATCATCTTTCGGATGGACTGGTCGAGCTTTTCATAGCTCACAATGCGTCGGTTGGACATGGGCAAACAAGTTGGAATCGCCGTCCTATACTCCCCGGGTTCGCGGAAGGTTTCATACCCGGTGCATTCCCCCTGTTCCGTTGCAGGGGACCCTTGTCGCCACTTATCTTCGAACAGAACCTTGACCGGACATGCACGCCCTCATCGAGACCATCCGCACCACGACGCCCGAAGGCTTTGACTTCGAGTGGTTGGGCGATCTCGTCCGGTCCATCGATCCGGCCGAACTTGACCTGACGGGGTGCATCCCCTCCATCGAGGGCATGACCGACAACTACGCCCGGAACATTCTTTTGCTCGACCCCTTCGAGGTGGTCGTGTTGCATTGGCCTCCTGGGGTAGAAAGCGCCATCCACCACCACGAGGGCTTTTGGGGCTATGTCCTGTGCATTGAAGGGGAAGTGGAAAACGTGGAGTACGCCTACGATGCTGAACGCAAGGAGCTCCGCGAGGGGACCGCATTGCGCGTCCGGGCCGGAGGGGTTCTACCCGAGCCTGACGGCACCATCCACAAGATTGTCAACCCCAGTCCGGACAAGCCGCTCGTGACCGTTCATTTCTATGCTCCGGCGCTGGACACACTGGATGGCATGGTCCTGTTTGACGCCGAGAAGGGTTGGATGGGCGAATTAAATGAGACCGCCACCACAGCCTCCTTTCAGCAGGATGAGTCCGGTTTCCGAAGGCTCGAGAAGGACGCCTTCACCTTCATTCCCATCAACGAAGTGAAGGGCAACCGAACCCACCGACTCTACCCGCTCATCCCCAAGCCAGGCAGTTTCGAGATCTTGCATTCGATCAGCGCCTATTACTCCGAACAGGCCGATACCTATGACCACCTCGACCAGGGCAGTGAGAAACGACGGGCATATACGGAAAGCATCAACGGCATCATCGCCAAGGACTTCTCCGAGCACGGTGCGACTCGCGTCCTGCACATCGCATGTGGCACGGGACGGCGTGCGACGGACATCCGGGAACGGTCCGGTCTGGCCTACCGCATGGAAGGCATTGACATCAGCGCCGGCATGGTGGAGACGGCGAAGGGCAGGGGTCTTGATGCGCGCATCGGCCACTGGAATGAGGTGGAAATTGAGTCCGGGGTGTATGATGCCATCACTTTCCTCTATGCCTTCGGCCACATCCCTTCTCTCGAGGAACGAAAGCGAAGCCTCCGCAAGGTGCTTGACGCCTTGCGTCCTGGTGGCCGGTTCTATTTTGATGTCTTCAACGTCGAGAATCCCAACGAATGGGGGCCTGAGGCCCTTCACCTCTTCGAAGAACTCGAACTCGCCAACGAAGGCTATGAAAAAGGAGACCTATTCTACAAACGGCATGGCGGGGATACCGTGGCCTTTCTGCATTACTGCTCCCAGAGCGGCATCATGGATCTCGTAAAGTCCTGCGGGTTTGACGTCCATGCGGTGCACCGCATCGGATACGTGGAGCATTCGGGCATGGAATTGAGCCAGGAGGAGCAGAGTGGAAACCTGTTGCTTGTGGCGGAAAAGCCGTTGAACTGAACAACCTTGGCCTGGCCGGGCTTCTTCGCACATGGGAGACTACGAGGACAGAAAGGATTATTCCACCGGATCCCTGCAGGGTGCAGAGGAGTCCATGGCCGAACGGCTCACCGCCTGGTTGGAGGCGGCCCGGGCGGCTGACCCCGAGGACTACAATGCCATGACGCTGTCCACCGTGGACGCCGGGGGCCATCCCGATGCCCGCATCGTGTTGCTCCGCGATGTCGACCGTGAGGGCTCGGGCTTTCTCTTCTACACCAACTATGCGAGTGCCAAGGGTAAGCAGCTCGCCGGCCATCCGTCAGCGGCATTGACCTTTTTCTGGCCGGCTCTTGAACGTCAGCTTCGAATTCGGGGCACAGTCGAGCGGCTGTCTGCAGAGGAGTCGGACCGCTACTTCAACAGCCGCCCTAGACCGAGCCGCATCGGCGCTTGGGCCTCGCAACAGAGCGAGTCCATAGCGGACCGGAAGGCCCTCGAGGCCGCCCGGGCGGAAGTGGAAGCGCGTTTTCCTGGCGACGTTCCCCGGCCACCCCATTGGGGAGGATACCGCTTGGTCGCCGATGCAATCGAGTTCTGGCAGGGCCGCCCCGGACGGCTCCACGACCGGATCCGCTGCACGCGACAAGGCGAATCGTGGATCCAAGAGCGGCTTCAGCCCTGACTGTTCCGACGGTCCTCACTCGACGTGGAGGACCAACCCCTTGAGGTACCGGGCTTCCGAATGGCCCGCCAGAGTGGGGTGATCGGCTGGTTGTCCGAGGCGCCTCAGGATGCGGACCACACGCCCGGAACGGATGGCTGCTGAAACCAGCGTATCCTCAAACAACTGGGCATCCACAACCTGGGAACAGCTAAAGGTCCAGAGCAGGCCTCCGGCGGGCATTTTCTTCAGAGCGGCCTCATTGAGACGCTGGTAGCCTTTGACGGCCTTGTGCCGGTTGGCGCGACTCTTCGCGTAGGCAGGCGGGTCCAGGATGACCACCGGAGGAAGCACATCCACCCCGGCGATGTAGGCCATGACATCCGAGCAGACGGACTCATGCCGTTCGGCCAACCCGTTCAGTTCCGCGTGTTGGTGGGCGGCGTCCACGGCAGGCTGGGAAGCATCGAGACTGATGACCTTCGGGCTGCCCCCTCGGAGCGCTGCCAGGCTGAATCCACCGGTATAGCTGAAGGCATTGAGCACCGGGCGGTCTCTGACCATCGCCATGAGCAGGCACCGGTTGTCGCGCTGGTCGAGGAAGAAGCCCGTCTTCTGCCCGGCAATCGGATCCACCGTGTAGAGGATTCCGTGCTCCTCAAAGGTCGTACCGCCGTCCTCCGGCGCCCCAAACAGCCATCCATCCTCGGAAGGGTCCGGCCCATCCCCACCGAGCTTGGCGAGCAGAGCAGCGCTCTTGTCCACGATGCCCCGGAGGCCATCTCCCATGGCCAGGCGCATGGCGTCGACGATGTCAGTGCGGGCTTTGTGCATGCCCATGGAATGCGTTTGCAATACGGCGACATCCGCATAACAATCGACCACCAGCCCGGACAATCCATCGCCTTCACCGTGCACCCATCGGAAACCGCCTCGGTTGGTCGCCTTCGGATCCCAAAGGCCGGAGGCTTCACGGACCGCAAGACAGGCTTTGAGTTGCCGGGTCCACCACGTGACATCCGGTGGGGCGTCCCCTTCGCGGGCCACAATGCGGACCGCAATCGACCCGGAGCCCCAGTGCCCCCATCCGATGAAGTCGCCCCCGTGGCCATGGACCTTGACCCAGTCGCCCGGTTGGGGCTCGGCCTCGTCGATGACGAGGCGGGCAATGGCGCCGGAGAAGACCCAGGGGTGACCGCGCTTCACGCTTTTGTCCTTGCCGGGAAGCAGGTGGACATCGGCGAGGCCGGGAGTGGAGGTTGCCATCGACATGGCGCGAAGGTAGCGTGGCCTTGACCCGCTTAGTGGGATATCCGATCCGTTGGAAGGAACCGTTCACCATCCCAGCGAAGCTGCCCCTGTGCACGCAGGTCCTCGAGCAGTTGACGCACGTGGGGGTGATGGGGCGCCGGAACGAGCCGTTTCAACTCCGAGGCCAGAAGTCCATCGCCAACGAGATGCAAGATGTCCTGAGAAGTGGGGGGCGCAGGGGGGACGCAGACATCGCAGCGGCCGCAGGGGGCCGCTGGTTCGGAATCGAATCCGGATTCAAGCAGAAGGGCCCGGCAGGTGGTCCCTTGGACGTATTGTTTCATCGCGTCCCAACGCTCGCGGCTTTCCGCCACACGGTCGGACAGAATGTCTCGGGGCAGGGTGAAGGATGACGAATCCGGTCGGCCCACAGGAAAGGTGACCGATTTCCTCATGCCCGGCCTTGAGACGCGGAAGTGCCCCATGTCCTCCAGCTGCTTCAGAATCGGGGGGAGGGCGGTGGTGTCCATTCCGATCTCGGCACCGACCGCGCCCAAGTCCATTGGCTGCCATTCCGTTCGGTGTCGGGGGCATCGTTTGGCCAACACGTCGAGACAACGGTCGGCAGAAGATCCCGACACTGGTACAGGATGCTCCGTCGCCTTGTTCTGCCATCGGATGGCCCAGCGGGAAGGGGTGTAATGAAAGGCGAGCGTCCCATTGCGGTCCAGCAGGTCAAGGGCCTTTTCCGTCTTGGCGAGAGGCAGACCGGACCGGACAGCGAGGTCGCTCAGGTCGAATCCGGCCGGGTCTTCCGTCCGGTCTCCAACGGCCACTTCGAGAAGGTTGGCGAGGGACTGCAACACAGCGCGGACATCGTCCAGGATCGGCCACTGATGGTCGACCCTGGCCTCGGCCTCGGACAGGGCCCGGCCGTCGAGGAGCAGGACCGCCTTGGCGGGCAGCCCATCCCGACCGGCCCGACCGGCTTCCTGGATGTAGGATTCCGGAGTTTCGGGAACGTGGGCGTGGGCAATGTCCCGAACATCGGGCTTGTCGATGCCCATCCCAAAAGCTGTGGTGCAGGCCAGGATGCGAAGTTCACCGGAAATCCAGCGTTGCTGATGATCGTCCCGGTCCGCCCTGGCCAATCCAGCGTGGTAAGGCGCTGAGGCGATGCCGGCTCGAAGGAGGAGGGCCGCCATGGTCTCCGCATCCCGTCGCGTGCGAACGTAGAGGATGGCACTGCCGTATGTGTTGCGGGCCCAGTCGACCACGGCGTCATGCCGCTCCGGGACCTGCATCACGTGAAATCCCAGGTTGGACCGGCGCATCGGCATCCGGAACCGCGCCGGGTCCCGAAGTCCGAGCTGGGTGACGATGTGGTCGGCCACACGGGGGGTGGCGGTGGCGGTCAGGGCAATCCAGCTGGCGTCTGGGTGCCAGGCACGAAGGGTGGACAGGCCGAGATAGTCCTTGCGGAAGGCATGGCCCCATTGGCTGATGCAATGGGCCTCGTCCACAGCAATGGTCCGAACGGGCATGGATCGGCAAGCCGCCTCGAAAGCGGGTTGTCCGAGTCGCTCGGGGGCAATGAAGAGAAACCCGCCCGGGCCGTGTTGGAAGCGGGACAAGGCGCGCTCGACCTCCTGGGGGTGAAGGCCCGCGGTGATGGCCACCGCTGCAATGCCGACTTGTTTCAAGCCTTCCACCTGATCGGCCATCAGGGCGACGAGGGGGCTGATGACGAGACAGACCCCACCCCGGTAGAGTCCCGGGACTTGATAACAGATGGACTTGCCACCGCCGGTGGGGAGGATGGCCAGGACATCTCGCCCGGCGGCCGCCTCCATCACCACCGGTTCTTGGGCCGGCCGAAAGGCCGCATGTCCCCAATGCGCATGAAGCAGCGCCTCGAGATCGGGCAGGGAGGGACGCGAAGCGGCGCTTGGTGGCATTGCGGGAGCGATCATCGTGGATGCGCGAAGGGGACGGACTACCTTGCCGGCCGAATCACGCGGTCCACACCCTACAAACCACCGAAACATGCTCGTAGCAGGCAATTGGAAGAGCAACAAGTCATTCAACGAAGCCCGGGAATTTGCACACGCTTTCTCCCAGCTCCCCGGCGCCCCGGAGGGCGTAGAGGTGATGATCGCCCCACCGGCGCCCTATCTGGCGGCGATGGGAGCCGATCCGCTGCCCTTCCGCTTGGGGTCACAGAATGTCTCGGCCACCGGTCCGGGGGCCCAGACCGGAGAATTCACGGCGGAGATGCTGGCGGGATGCGGTGTGCAGGATGTGATCGTCGGCCACAGCGAACGGCGGGACGGCCATGGGGACGATGACGCCCGGGTCGCCGACAAGGTCAACCGCGTCCTCGAATCCGGCCTTCGTGTGGTCTTCTGTTGTGGTGAGAGCCTGCAGGACCGCCAAGGCGACGTCCATTTCGACAAGGTCTTGCGCCAGCTCGAGTCCGGCATCCTCCATCTGCCGGCCGAAGCCATGGCCAACGTGGTGGTAGCCTATGAGCCGATCTGGGCCATTGGCACCGGATTGACTGCCACCGCCGAACAGGCCCAGGAAATGCACGCGGCCATCCGGGGATGGCTGACCGAAGCGTATGATGCGGAAGTGGCCCGAGCCATTCGCTTGCTGTATGGTGGAAGCTGCAAGCCGGCCAATGCGGATGAACTCTTTGCCTGTCCCGATGTGGATGGCGGACTCATCGGGGGCGCCTCCCTCGAGCCGACGACCTTCCACGCCCTCGTCGAAGCGGCGGGCCGGGCCGTCGGTAACCGCGAGGAAGCCAACGTCTGATCGTGGCTTGGCTCCGCATCGAGGTCCAATGCGATCCGGCCGAACCCGGTCGCGACATCGCCACGGCGTGGCTGGCTGAGGCTGGGTGTAGCATGTTCGAGCATGAAGGGGAGGCCCTGCATGCCTTCGTTCAGGAAGCGGAATTCGACCGGGCGGAAGGAGAGCAGATCCAAACCCGGATGCGGGCTCTTGGCCTCATCACATGGCGCATCAGCGAAGTCGAGGAGGAGAATTGGAACGCCCGATGGGAGTCCGATTACCCCGAAGTGGAAGTGGGCCGTGCCGTGCGCGTGAGCGCGCCCTTCCACCACCGAATTGGCCCCGATGGATTCGCCCACCAGATCACGATCCAGCCGCGCATGGCCTTTGGAACGGGCCACCACGAGACCACCCGAGGCCTGTTGGCCACGATGGCCGACATGGAGTGGGATGGCTTGGCCGTCCAGGACATGGGCTGCGGTTCCGGGGTGCTCGGCATCTATGCCGCCATGCGGGGGGCGACCGACGTGCTGCTGGTCGATATCGACCCGTGGAGCGTACGCAACACCCGGGAGAATCTCGGTCTCAATGGACTCGGGGAAGGCGAGGCCATCGAGGTCCGGGAAGGAGGCGCCCAGGTGCTGACGGACCGGGATGCCGGCCGTTTCGATGTGGTCATCGCGAACATCAACCGCAACATCCTCCTGGAGGACATGGCGGCCTATGTGGCCACGATGAAGGACAGCGCGACGCTCATGCTCAGCGGGTTTATGGCCCCGGATGTGGAGCCGTTGGTGGACGCTGGACGGGCACTGGGTATGAAGCGCTCCGGCCTGATGCAGGAGGGCGAGTGGCGGGTCCTCAGCCTTCGAAAGTGAAGCTGATGATGAAGCTGCGGGTCCGCAGCTGATCGAAGGCGGCACTGAAGGGCGTGTCATCCTGGATGAGGACGTTGCGCAGGCCGAATTCCGTTTTCATTTCCACCGAGAACTTGAAGAAGGGAAGGAAGAAATCGGCGCCGGCACCGACGTCCAGACTAGAATTGCCTTTGGCCAGCTTGAGAATGTAGCCGTCCTGCAGACTTTGGTTCACATCCTCTTGGCTCTGCATGTCCCGACTGAGTTTGCCGCCAATCAGGGCGTAGGGCGCAAAGTTGCCGATGCGCTCCGTACGAAGCTTGAGCAGCAGGGGGAAGTCGAGGTAGACGCTCTCAGTGCGGACATTGACCGGTTCAATGGTGCCGTCCTCCCCGCGGAACCGGAAGAGCAAGCCGCGGTCCTGGAAGCTGAGTCCTGGGATGAAGCGAATGTGCACCATCGGGTTCACGTTGACCGAAGCGAGCAGGGCGAGATTGAAGCCGGATAGGCTGTTGTTCTCCACGCTCAGCAGGCTGTCCGCGAAGGTGAAATCCGGACGGAGCTGGAAATTGAAACTGCTGGAGTTTCCACTCAGCAGGAACCCGAAGTGGTACGCGCTGTAGTCGAATTTGGCGAGATTCTGCTTGGCCGTCTGGGCCTGGACTCCCCACCCGCAGAGCAGGACGATGCCCAGCACGGATGCCTTCCGGAGGAAAGAGAGGAGTGGGGTTTTCATGGAGTCCAAAATCCAACGGGTCTCGGAAAGCGAAATTGCAGCAGCCCTGTCATGAGCGCAAGAACCCGCCCATGAGGGTTGCAAACAAGGCGCAGGAGGCGGCCGTTGCGATGAGCAGAATCAGGCTCGCCGTCACATGCCAGCGGGGGTCGAACTGGAACCGAAGGCTCTCCTTGGCCCGTTCCAGTGCTGCGTCCCGATCGAGTGCGGCCAATTGCGGATCTTGTTCCTGTAGCGCGGCATAGGCCACATCATCACCGAGGGATTGCTCGATGAACCGCTCCCGCTCGAGTTTCCTCAAGGCCGTCTGTTCAGCGGCCACACCATGATGGAAGGCCCCGACTCCCAATGCAGCGATCACGGCATAGAGGACGGCACTTTGGAGGTTCTGCTTGAACCGAATCCCGAAATCCGCTCCGCGCTCGGACCGGAAGTCCGACAGGAAGGTGAGGGCCAACAGGATGCCGAAATTCAGCAGGGAGCCCACGGCGATGGCGGTTTCAAACGCCACCCGCCCCGTGATGCCCAGGCGGACCGTCCACCATAGGGCGACGCCCCATGCGGGCAGGAACCAGACGGTCCGGGCGAGGCCCTTCACGTCAGCCATTCATCGTGATCAGGAACTCCTCGTTGGAATCGGTCCGGCTCAAGCGGTCCTTGAGGAATTCCATCGCCTCGATGGGGTTCATGTCGGCGAGGTGACGGCGCAGGACCCGGATGCGCTGAAGCATCTGCGGGTGGATGAGCTCATCGTCCCGGCGCGTGCTGGAACCGAGGATGTCGATGGCCGGGTAGATGCCGCGATTGGCAATCCGGCGGTCGAGCTGAAGCTCCATGTTGCCGGTTCCCTTGAACTCCTCGAAGATGACCTCGTCCATTTTGGAGCCGGTCTCCACGAGGGCCGTGGCGATGATGCTGAGCGACCCGCCATTCTCGATGTTCCGGGCCGCACCGAAGAAGCGCTTGGGCTTCTGCAGGGCGTTCGATTCGACACCGCCAGAGAGCACCTTGCCGGAGCCTGGGGCCACGGTATTGTACGCGCGGGCCAGACGGGTGATGGAGTCGAGCAGGATGCAGACATCGTGTCCGCACTCGACCATGCGGCGGGCCTTCTCGAGCACGATCTCGGCAATCTTCACATGACGGTCGGCGGGCTCGTCAAACGTGGAGGCGATGACTTCTGCATTGACGCTCCGCTTCATGTCCGTCACCTCTTCAGGGCGCTCGTCAATGAGCAGGATGATCAGGTAGGTCTCCGGGTGGTTCTCCGCAATGGCGTTGGCGACATCCTTGAGCAAGGTGGTCTTACCGGCCTTCGGTGGGGAGACAATCATGCCGCGCTGCCCCTTTCCGATGGGGGAGAAGAGGTCGATGACACGGGTCGACAGGTTGTTGCCTTTGCCGGCCAGGTTGAAGGCCTCTTGAGGGAACAGGGCGGTCAGGTACTTGAACGGCACGCGGTCGCGCACCCAGGAGGGGTCGCGGCCATTGACCTTGAGTACCTCCACCATCGGGTAATACTTGTCTCCCTTGCGGGGCGGACGGATGGAGCAGACCACATTGTCGCCAGTCTGGAGACCGGCGGCCTTGATTTGGCGGTTGCTGACGTAGACGTCGTCCGGGCTGTTCAGGTAGTTGTAGTCGGCGCTGCGCAGGTAGCCAAAGCCCTCCGGCATTACTTCGAGGACACCTTCGGCCTGGGCAATGCCGTCAAAGTTGAAGCCATGCTCCTCGGGCTCACCCAGACGATCTCGATCGCGGTCGCGGCGGTTGTTGCGGTCGTTGCGGTCCCGACGGTTGTTGCGGTCTCCACGGTCATTCCGGTCGTTGCGGTCACGGCGATCTCCATCCCGGCCCTTGCGGTCGTTCCGGTCTCCCCGGTCTCCGCGGTCGTCACGGTTCTTGCGGTCGCCATCCTTGCGGTCGCCGTCCTTCTGATCCTTGTCCTTTTGACCATCCCGGTCGCGGCGGTTGTTGCGGTCGTCTCGGCCCTTGCCTTCTCCGGAACCGTCCTCATTGGAACGGGCATCTTTCTTGGCGGCGGCACGCTGGCGGCCCCGGCCCTTGGGCTTGTCGCCTCCGCCCTCGGAGCCAGCATCCGCCGCACCCTCGGGCTTGGCGTCCGCTTTCTTGCCCCCGGATGCGGAGGTGTTGACGGCCTGTTCGTCGAGAATGGCGTAAACGAGCTCCTGTTTCTTGAGCTTGTCGACACGGGCGATGTTCAGCTCCTTAGCAATGTCCCGGAGCTCGGCAACCTTTCGGCTGTTCAGGTCAATGATGTCGTACATGTGGGGTTCCCACCGAAGTGGGCGAAGTTTCAATTCAGTATCCCGGAGGAAGGACCCGTCAAAGGTCCGATGCACCTGAGGTGCGCGACAAGTTTACGACATCTTTTCCGGAGTCCAGTCCATCAGCGTGCACCGAGTTCCACGACTTCCGGATGGAGGATTCGTCCTTGCTCAATGTCGAAGCGTAAGAGGGTCCGAACGCGGTGGAATCCTTGCTTTCCGGCGGCTCCAGGATTGAGGTAGAGCCCGCCCCAGCTCGGATCCTTCTTGACCAGCAGCAGATGACTGTGACCACAGACGAAGAGCCCGGGCCTGCGCTCATCGAGTCCGCGGCGGATGCCACTCGCATAGCGCCCCGGACGCCCTCCGATGTGGGTCATCCAAATGGAGAGGCCTTCGCGCTGGACGTGATGGTGCTCTGGGAATTCCCGCCGGATGAGTTGGTCGTCAATGTTGCCGTGGACGGCAAGGAGGGGGGCAACGTCCGCCAGGGCGTCGGTCACGGCGAGACTGCCGATGTCACCGGCATGCCAGATTTCGTCGCATGCCTCCAGATGATGGAGGATGCGGTCGTCCATGTGTCCGTGGGTGTCGCTGAGCAGTCCAATCCGCACGGGCGCAAGTTGGCCACGGATGTGCGATTGGCCCCATCTTGGCGTTTCGAATGGGAGAGATGGACAGACCGATGAGACTAACCACGCTGTACTGGGGGCTCACGCTCCTCTTTGGCATGACCTCCATCATGGTGTGGGCCCAACCGGTCGGGCTCCACACGGAGAGCAAAAAGGCCGCCAAGGCGTACCGGAAGGCGATGGAGTCGGCCAAGGCGTCGCTGGCCCCGGGAGCGGACCGCACTGCGCTCGAAGCGGAATTCGAATCTGAATTGATGAAGGCGCTCGATCTTGACCCGGAGTTTGCCGAGGCCGAGCGGATGCTCGCCGCGCTCCGGCTCCAGCAGGGCGCATTCGAGGAAGCCCGGGACCGCCATGCCCACGTTCTCGAGCGCCACGGTGCTCGGTGGATTCGCGACCATTTCGGATGGTCCGAAGCCGCGCGCCATGCGCTGGACCCAGAGGGGATGACGGAGGCCATGAACGCCATGCGCGCTGTCCCCGGTGTACTGGAAGGACCGGACACCACCCGCATTCGGCAGACGTTGGCCGATGCAGCCTTCATGCGTGAGGCCCTCGCTCATCCACAGGAATGCAACGTGGATCGATTGCCGCCTCCTGTGTCCACCAGGGAAGACGAGTACTTCCCGGGCCTCTGGCTGGCCGGAGACGGGCTGATCTTCACCCGAAGAGTGGTCGATGCCCGCTGGCAGCAGGGTCAAGAAGATTTGTTTGTTGCCCGCAAGGAGACAGGAGGTTGGTCCATTCCGCAACCGCTTTACGGGCTAAATACGCTCGACAACGAAGGCGCGGCGTCCCTGTCTGGACAAGGGGCGAGCCTCTGCTTCACGATGTGCCGGGAAGCGGATCGCCCAGGACAGGGCGCGCACAAGGGCAGCTGCGATCTGTATGCGGCCCGCAAGACCGCCGACGGCAGCTGGGGCCGCCCGGTCAACCTCGAAGGACTCAATACATCGGGGTGGGAGAGCCAACCCTGCCTGAGCCCCGATGGCCGAACCATCCATTTCACCCGAGGACGCGGCCGACCCGGCAACCGGCAGCACGACCTCTTCGTGGCGGAACTGGACGAAACCGGTCGCTGGGGGCGGGCCGTCCGACTGCCGGAAACCATCAACACACCGGGTCAGGAAATGCGGCCTTTCCTTCACCCGGATGGGCGTCACCTCTATTTCGCCTCGGACGGCCATCCCGGCATGGGCGGGTTGGATCTGTTCGTCTGCATCCTGCAGGAAGACGGGACCTGGGGCGAGCCCCGCAACCTCGGCTGGCCGCTGAATACGCCGGATGACGAGAGCGGGTTGGTCGTGTCCTCCGACGGGCGGACGGGATATCTGAGCCGCGAAGTCGAGGGGCAGTTGGACCTCCATGTCTTTCGGCTGCCGGCGGCGGCGGCGGCAGACCCGACCGGCTCGATGGAAGGCCAGCTCCTGTCCACCGATGGGAGGGCCATTCCGCTTGGGCGGGTGTCCCTTATCGACGCCGTGACGGGGACCGCCTTCGCCACGGGTCAATGTGATGCCACTGGCGCGTATCACGTTCCGGTCCCCCTCGACCGCACGTTTGTCGTTCAGGCCGAGGCGCCGGGCCATCTTCTGCGTTCCGAGAGGATTGAGGGCGGAACCTTGGAGGGCCGCACGCGCCTGGACATGGAACTGCAGCCGCTGTATGCGGAAGCAGAGGTGGTGCTGCGCAACGTCTTCTTCGAATCCGGCAGTGCCCAGCTCAAGCCGTCCTCCCATCCCGAGCTCCGCCAGGTGGCGGGTTGGCTCGTTCGGAATCCCGAGGTCCACCTCGAAGTGGGAGGCCACACCGACGATGTGGGGACCGCCTCGGACAACCGTGCCCTGTCCCTTGCCCGCGCCCAATCGGTTGTGTCGTTTCTGACCGCCTCTGGAGCGGATCCAGTCCAACTGGACGCCGTTGGCCACGGACAGGATCGCCCGGCGGTCCAGGGCCAAACGGAAGAGGCCCGACGACAGAATCGCCGGACCTCTCTCCGCGTGGTGTCCGTGGACTGAGAATCAGTGCACCATCATCGGGCTCGCGCCCGTGGCGGTCCAGATCGTGTAGCGACCGGGCGCCCATCCTTCGATGTCCATCTGGAAGCGCAGGGTCTCCACCTGGCCTTCGTGCACGACGCGGCCCGCCAGATCACGGACGACGAGCGGCCCGCCGAGGGCGCCATCGGTGACGCTGATGTCCACCTGTCCCCGGGCGGGGATCGGGCGGATCAGGACGGGCTCAACCACAGGGCTCGGCACGCTGGCAGGGTCCGAAGTGCTGAACTCCTTGATGATGTTGGGCGGGGACCCCGGGTAGGATGTGCCGTTGAAGGCGAGGTAGAAGGCCCCGGTGTAGGGATTCACGGCAATGTCCCGGATGCGCTGACCGAACGAACCGAAGTAGGCCTCATCGTCCACCACGGCGGTCCCGTCCTCTGACATCTCCATCACGATGACGCGGCCGGGGAGGGGGTCGTTGAACCCGCTCATCACGCCCATCATGATCTTGCCCTGGAACTCGGGAATGGCCTCGTGGGTGTAGTATTCGAGCCCGTTGAGGGCGATGCAGGGGGTCCATGCTTTGAGCGGCTCCATGACGTCCCATTCGTCGCAGAAAGCCTGCTCAGACGGGGCGTTGCACGCACCCTGGACATCGGGCCACCCGTAGTTGCGTCCGGGCTCGACGAGGTTGAACTCATCGTCCTGATTCTGGCCATGCTCGGAAGCGTAGACACGCCCGTTCGGACCGATGCAGAGGCCCTGGGCGTTCCGGTTGCCCCAAGTGTAGACGTAGCTTTCGCCAAAGGGGTTGTCCTCGGGTATCGTACCGTCCGGGTTGAGACGGAGAATCTTGCCGTTGAGGCTGCCGAGGTCCTGGCTGTTGTCCGGCTCGGCGGCATCTCCGGTGGTCATCAGGAGGGTGTTGTCCGGAAGCCAGAGGAGCCGGCTTCCGTTGTGGATCTGGGCGCCCGGCAGGGTGAGCAGTTCTTCCTCATTGACGAGCTCGGTGCCGTTCCATTCAAACACGCTCAAGTGTTCGGACACGTTGAATTGTCCATTGCAATACACGACCCACACGCGGGGATCCTCGGGAAAATCCGGGTGGAGCACCATGCCGAGCAGACCGGGCTCACCCGAACCGTTGAAGGTGACGTTGAGGTCGAGGACGGTGGTGTACTCACCGGTCAACGGATCGATGCGGATGACGCGCCCTTTGCGTTCGCTGCACCACAGCATGTCGTCACCGCCCCAGGTGATTTCCCAGGGGATTTGACTGTCGTCGACGAGGTCGGTGGCGTAGAGGGTGGTGTTGCCGACTGTGAAGGTGTCCTGGGCCTGGAGGGTGAATCCAAGGAGCAGGAGGGGAAGAAGGTGCAATGGTTTCATAGTGCAAGGATAACCCGCACCGGCACAAAGGGTTGCCTCAGGAGGCGCCAGCTATGGCTGCGCAGCCGTAGGCGGGCAGTTCACCGTCTTGGACCGCTCCGGCCACGACCTCCGACATCACGTCGATCGCCACCGGAGACGGGGTGGGGTTGATGTAGACCGTGGTGGTCTCGTCGAGGTATTGGCGTTCGATACGCAGGAGCCCGGTGGGCAGAGCTTCGATGGTGGTTTGGCCATAGAGCAGGCTCATGCGGGAGCGGCGCAATCGGTTCCACTCGGCCACATGGTCCCGCGTGTCCGCTTCATCCGCGTCGAGTGCATTGAAGCGGACCATCCGGCGGTTGTCCGGGTCATTGCCGCCCACATCGGCGTACTCATCGCCCTGGTAGAGGCAGGGCACGCCAGGCATGGACAGGTTGAACGCCGTCAGCATCCGCATGGCGTGGTGTCCCCGCAGTCCATTCCGGTCAATTTGACGCGTCCACCCGGCGAGCTTGTGGTCTTCTTCCCACCGCACGGTGCCTTCGGCGAGTGAAGCGAACCGCGGCCGGTCCTGGTTGCCCGTGATCGTGCCCATAAGGTGATGGGCACCATAAGTATCCAGGCCTTCCTGGGCCACCCGAACGAGGTCCTCCACGCCGGCGTCATCCTTGCCGAAGGCGACGATGGCCTTGTCGTACAGATTGAAATCAAACTGGGCATCGAGCATGCCTGTGCCGAGGTAGCTCGAGATTAGGTCCGCACTGCCATAGGTTTCCCCAATCTGGAAGATGCGCCGACCGGAATCCGCAGTCAATTTCTTAACCTTCTCGGTGAGCCGCCGCCAGAACACCAGGGGGATGTGCTTGGTGGCATCATGACGGAACCCGTCGATGCCGGAGTTCGCCACCCACCAGGCGGCACTGTCCGTCATGGCCTCGTAGACCTCGGGAATCCGGAGGTCCAAGGTCGGCATGAAGGTGTCGAACCAGGTGGTGAGGCGCTCGTCGTCCCACAACTGGGTGTTTTCCCGTCCGTCAGGCAAGTACAGGGAGGTCGCCCAATCAGGGTGTTCCGCGTAGAGAGGGTGCTCTTCGTGGACGTGGTTGGCCACGTAGTCGAGGATGAAGTTCATGTCCGCCTCATGGGCGGCGTCCACCAGTCCGTCGAATTCCTCCCGGGTGCCGAAGCGCGGGTCCAGTTCGGTGTTGGAGATGGGCCAATAACCGTGGTATCCGCTGAATCGGCTCGTCACCTCGGTGCTGGGGTCCTGCCAGTATCCATAGGCTCCATCGGGATTGCGCGTCAGGGGGGACACCCAGAGCGCCGTCACGCCGAGGTCCTCGAAGTAGCCCTCTTTCAGGGCGTCATGAATGCCGGCCAGATCTCCTCCGTGGTCATTGGCCCGGGGGTGGATGGCGGGGTCGTCCACGGGGCGGTCATTGTCCGGATTTCCGTTCCGGAACCGGTCGACCATCATGAAGTAAAGAATTTGGGATTCCCAGTCCTCCCGAACCAACTGGACGGGATCCATGACCGGGAGGCCGTTCATCAGGGGGATGCGAACTTCTGCGCTGGGAGCCCCGTCGCCCGTCGCCCAGAGGCGCAAGTCCGTCCGTCCGGCCCCATAGGCTGCCGCAGGAATGCGCACGAGACCAGAACCGTTCTCACCCAGCAGGCTGGAGGTGTAAAGTTGATTTTCCCACCAGGCCCAGACCCGGGCTCCCGGGGTGCCGGTCAGCCGAACGTCGTGCACCTGGTTGCCCCCGAATCCGATGGCCGCCAGTTCCACTTGTCCCTCTTGTCCCCGGACGGTCATGAGGGAATTGAATCCGCCGAATCCATTGTCTACCCGGTCTGGATTGACCGGGTCGGGCATTTCCTCGCTGTCCACGATGAGCTGGTACGCGTGCTTCCCGGCCCCGAGAATCAGATCAATGGACCACGTCCCATTCTGGTTCCGGGTCAAGGGGTGGCTGGTTCGGGACCATCCGTTGAAAGCGCCCATGATGCGGACGTCCTGATGCTCCTGGTAGTCCATGGGCATCGTGTACGTAATGCGCTGTTGGGTGGACGCGAGGATGGGCACATGCTCACCGCGCTCAACGCCGCGGATCTCCAAAGCACCGAATCCGTCCTTCGGCTGCCCTGGAATCCAGACGCCGGGACCTCCGTCCCGCTCCTGAATGGCCAATTCAACCCCGTTGCCCCACGACGGAATCCAAAAGACCTGATGCCCGGTGGATTCCGGGCAGAAATCGGTCAAGGGGATCCACGTGGAGTCCGGTGCGAGGCGCACAGTCATGGCGGTGCCCGGAATCACGGCGTTGGTCGTGGGGCCGGAGCCGACTTCTGTGGCACATCCGGTGGCGAGGACCGCGGTGAAGAGCAGAAGGAAAAGCGGGAGTCTCATGGGGGGCTCAAGATGGAAAACGCCTGGCTGTCCACCGGGCGCTTTCACGAGTTCTTTTCAGTCAGGGTGGGGTGCGTCTCACTCGCAAATGAGGATGCCGAGGCTGTTGGCCGGCGGTGGGCCCACGAAGGTGTATCCGGGCTTGGTGATGTACCACCGGACGCCATTCTCCAGCGGTTCCCCGGTGTAGGGGGTCTGGTCGATGTTGCTCGACGTTCCGAGGAAGAAGTCCTCGGGCACGAAGGTGAAGGTGAACATGCCCGGCTCGCCTTCGACGGGGTTCATCCGCAGTTCCGGAATGGTGCCGGCATCAAACGGGGTAGAAGCCACGCCGTCGTCACCATAGGTGTAAAGGGTGAAGGCATCGGTCCGGGCCGTCAGGTGCAGGTAGACCTCGGAGAGGTTCTGCAGGTCCGGGTTGGTCTCCTGATTGTTGTCATAGGTGAACGTCACGAAGTCGTCGCCTTCCCGGATTTCAGGGAAGATGCACATGCGTCCGTTGCAGAGTTGGGGCACGATGCCCACGGAGAGGTCCTCCGTCTTGGCTTCGCCACCGAACTCCTCTTGGTAGGAGTAGCCGTTGTCGAGTTTGGCCAGGCAGGAAATGCCGCGGGAGAAAAAGGTCGGACCGTCTACGCCGAAGTACTCGGTCGGAACAAACGTGTAGCTGTACAGCTTCTCGCTCACCTTGGTCATGACTTGGTGGTCGTCGCTGTCGCCCCAGTCCCCGTTTCCCGCCACGGGGGCGGACGGGTTCCAGATCCACAGGTAAACGTCCTCGTCAGGGTAGGCGTCGAGCATGTCGCTCAGGCGCTGATCCTGACATTGGGTCAGGTCGATGTACAGGGTGCACTCGGCTTCGGCCGCGGTGGGCGAGGGAAGGACATAGGCCGCCTGGCCGAGGAGACCGAGGGGAAGGCCGGCGCAGAGGAACAGCAGAAGGGAAGTCAAGCGGTTCATTGCGGGATGCGGTTGAAGGTGAAGGTGTAGATGACCGTCTCGAGGTAGGCGCCGCCCTCTCCGCAGCTCCGGCGGTATTCGATGGCCATCTGGTCATCGTAGGGGCGCACGGTGGTGCCGAGGTTGTACTGGAGCGTATCGCCTTCGCCCATCAACTGAAGGAAGGTCGGGAAGGCGGGGTCGTCGAAGGACCACATGCCGCCTTGGCCGAAGTACTCGCGGCCGATTTCCTGAACGATTTCGTAGGAGTCGTCGTCGTTGAAGGTGAGGCTCATGGGCGCCGCGCCGTCTTGGATGTAGAGGTGGCTCAGATCTCGGGTCTGCTTCAGCGGATTGTTGAGGTCCTGCTGGGTGAAGGAGGCGAGCTCCCACTTGCCAAGGAAGCCGGCCCGCTTGTCGATGGGGTCTCCGAGTTCACCGGAGATATCACGCTTGCACCCGGTGTCCGCGAGGGTCAGTGCCAGGACGGGGAGGAGGAGGTGTTGAAGTTTCATGGTGGTCAATGCTGTGGGGGTCAGAGGCATCCGCCTTCGTCATTGAGGATGAATCCCGCCGCGGTGGTGGAGGAATTCGGGAATTGCAGGAGCGAGCCCGGGCAGTCCCACGGGGCGTCGCGGACCGTCTCGTCTTCGCCCATCACGCCGCGGAGCTTGGCCTGGTCGAGTTCCCAGCCCTCGCAGAGGGTCTCCTTGCGGTATTCCTCCCGAGCCGCGGCCAGCACGGCAGCAGCATCGGAGGCGGGGTCGAGATCGTTGAGGTCTTCACCGAAGGCCCGGTCGCGGATGGCGTTGATGTCGGCTATGGCCGTGGACAGGTCGCCTGCGTTCTGGGCCACGCACATGGCGCGCAGGAGGTGGAGCCCGGTGAGGTGGACGATGGGCACGTTGAAGAACTGCTTGTCGTCAAAGCGGGTCACCTTGTGCGTCACGCCGTCGCTGTTGACCCAGTTGCCGCGGTCATCGGCGGCATTCAAGGAAAACAGGTTGACGATGTCTTCACTGAAGGTGAGTTGCGGGTTGATGTTGTTGTCCTGGCGGAAGTTGTCCCGGAAGGCATAGCTCCGGTCGTTGAGCAGGCTGTCGCCGTCCACGGCGAAGTAGCCGCCGATGATGCCGAACACGGTCTCGGGGTTGATCAGGTCTCCGGCGAGCACACTGTCGCTGCCGGCCTCGAAGCGGTCGAGGTCGTCGTCAAGCTGGAAGAGTCCGCTGTTGATGACGCGCTCGGCCTCGGTTTGGGACGCCGTCCAATCCTGGCGCAGGAAGTGGATGTGGGCGAGGAATCCGCTCGCGGCCATGCTGGAGGCATAGGGACCGTTCTCCTGGGGCAGATTGTCCCGGGCGAATTCGAGGTCGGCGATGACCTGAGCGTAGACCTCACCGACTGTGGCACGCGGAGTGGGGGGCTCGACGGCATCGAGGCGGAGCGGAACACCGAGGTGGCTGTTGTCCGCCGTGTAGCCGTAGGGGTAGCCCCACATCTTCACGAGGTACCAGTGGCAGACGGCCCGAACGAACCGGGACTCGGCCTCCAGCCGGAGCGCGGTGGCGTCATCCAGCCCTTCGACGAGGTCGAAGCTCTCGACCACCACATTGGCGCGGTAGATGGCGTAGTAGAAGTCCGTGTAGAGCCCGCCGGTTGTGGGGGTAAAGAAGTTGGTCTCTCGGTTCCACACTGCCGTGTAGTCCAGGCTGGAGTACGGACGGGCCATGTTGTTGGTGAGGAGCTCCGCGATGCTCTGCTGGCGTCCGTTGAGGACGTTGGCGAGTACGTCGTAGTTGGAGTTCAGCATCCGCTGGAGGTCATCCGCGGTGTTGATGGCGTCCTCGGCGAGGATCACGTCACCGGGTTCGAACTCCAACTGCTTGTCACAGCCTGTGACGAGCAGACCGAGGGAGAGGGCCAATGCGGCGATCCGCAGGGAAGGGGTGTTGAAACGCTTCATCGTGGATCAGAATTGGAGGTTGACACCGAGGGTGAAGGCCCGCTCCTGCGGAGGCGTGAGGTAGGTCACGTTGGGGCTCATGTTGCGGTCTTGGGCGTTCTCGAAGTCGCGGACGACTTCCGGATCGAGGCCCGGGAAGTTGGTGATGGTGAACAGGTTGGTCACACTGGCATTGATGCGCAGGTTGCGAACGGCGTGCGGCCCCTCGCCGATGACCGGAATGGTGTAGCCGAGGGTCAGGTTGCGGAGGCGCAGGTAGCTGGCGTCAAAGACAAACAGGCTCGTGTTCCACCAGGGGAATCCGCTGGGCAATCCGTAGGTGGTCTCGTCCAGGGTGAGGCGCGGGAAGGTGGCATCATCGCCCGGCTGGCGCCAACGGTCGAGGATTTCGGTCCGCATGTTCCAGCTGGTCACCACACCGAGTTGGCGCTTGGAGGAGCTGTCGAAGATTTTGGCGCCGTAGCTGAAGGTGGCGAGGGCACGCAAGTCCCACCGCTTGTAGCGGAAGGTGTTGGTCATGCCGCCCACGAAGTCGGGCAGGCCGTCTCCGACGTATTTCCGCTCGTTGTTGTCGTAGTCGAACGTCTCGTTGCCAGCGCGGTCGAGGTAGACCGGCAGGCCGGTTTCGCTGTCCACGTGGCTGAACTCCATCAGGTAGAAGCTGCCGACCGGGCTGCCCGGGATGACGCGGCTGTCGTTGGTGCCGCCGCTGACAGCGTCCGGCGTGTAGTTGCCGATGTCCTCCAGCTCGTTGTAGTTCCGGGCGAAGTTGAGCTCGGTGGTCCACTGGAACTCGCCAATGAGGTTGCGGCTCTTCACGGAGAACTCAACCCCGCGGTTGAGGATGGTGGCCACGTTGTCCCACCGGTTCGTGAAGCCCGTGCTTGGCGGGGTGGAGACGTTCATGATGACGTCCTTGGACCGCTTGTTGTAGTAGGCAATCTCGGTCGTCACACGGTCGTTCCAGAGGCCAATCTCGATGCTGGCGTCCACCGTACGGCTGGTCTCCCAGCGGAGGTTGGGGTTGGCCGGCTGGAGCGGGAAGAGGATGGGCTGCCCATTGTAGAGGATGCCGTTGTCGGCGGCGCTGTACGTGCCGAAACGGGCGTAATCGGGCAGGGCGGCGTTTCCGGTGCGGCCCCAGCTCGTACGGGCCTTCAGGAAGCTGAGCTGGCCACTTTCAAACCACGGCTCGTCGCTGATGACCCAGCCGGCGCTGAGGGAGGGGAAGAAGCCGTAGCGGTAGTTCCGTCCGAAGCGGCTGGAACCGTCCACCCGGGCCGTGCCCTGGAAGAAGTAGCGGTCCTTCAGCGTGTAGTTGGCGCGGCCGAAGTAAGAGAGAAAGCTGTGTTGGGAGGGGTTGTTGACCGTGGTCTGGCCATTGGCCACCTCCAGCAGGCTGTCGTTCTCAAAAATCGGACCGGTCACATCGCCGAAGCCGATGCCGTAGCCGTAGCTGTCCGTCCGTTGGAATTCCGATCCAGCCAGCAGGCTCAGTTGGCTGAATTCCGTCAAGTCCATCTTGTAATCGGCTGTCAGGCTGTAGTTCCAGTTGAGCACGTAGTTGGCGTATCGGTTGGCGTTGCCCAGTTCACTCGTGATGAAGATGCTCGGCGGGTTGTAGATGTCCTCCCGGACGTGCATGTAGTCGAATCCACCGGAGCCCTTGATGAAGAGCTTGTCGGTGGGGGTCAGGATGATGCTCGCGTTGTTGATGGAGCGGTCCTCGGTGGTGACCCAGGTCTTGCTCTCGCGCACGGCAACCGGGTTCTTCGTGCCACCCCACTCGTCCTGATAGAGGTAGTAATCCCCGGGCAGCGACTGGATGGTGCCGTCGGCATTGAACAGGGTGTCGGTGCGGTAGACCGGGTAATAGGGCAGGGCATTGGACATCGCGTCGCCGAGACCACCGGACCAGGCGGCATCGATGCGGTTGTTGATGCCCCGACTCAGGCTGGAAGACAACATGACCTTAAGCCAGTCGTTCGGAGCATAATCGCCGTTGAGACGACCGCTCACGCGCTCGTAACTGTTGCCGATGAGATAGCTGCCGTTGTCGTCATAGCTGACACCGGCGTACAGGCTGTGCTTGTCGCCGCCGCTGCGGGCACCGAAGCTGTAGTTGTGCTTGACGCCCATGCCGACGGTTTCGTTGACCCAGTCGGTGTTGGTCATCATGGCCTGCTCGAATGCGGCCTTGCGGGCTTCCGGGCTGTCGCCGGCGGAGGTGAATCCGGGGAGCCAGACGTAGCCGGTGCCCCCGTCGTTCTCCCACGCCTCCTGGCGCAGGGTCAGGTATTGCTCCGTGTTGAGCATGTTGGGCAAGGAGGCGGGAGTGGACAGGCCCATGGACGAGCTGAACTCGTAGCTCGTGCCGGTCTTACCCCGCTTGGTGGTGATGAGGATGACCCCGTTGGCACCACGGGAGCCGTAGATGCCGGTGGCCGCCGCGTCCTTGAGGATCTCCACCGATTCGATGTCATTGGGGTTGATTGTGGCGAGCGGGTTGTTGTTCATGGCCCCGCTGTTGCCGCGCAGGAAATAGTTCTGCGTGATCGGAATGCCGTCCACCACGTAGAGCGGGTCGCCGGCGGCAGACACGGAGGCCACACCCCGGACACGAATCAGGCTGCCTGCACCGGCCACGCCGGAGCTTTGCGACACCTGGACGCCGGCGGCTTGACCCTGCAGAGCCGCTTCGAAGCTCGGCGTGCGGACGGCCGTGATCTGCTTGCTGTCAATCTGGGCGATGGAGCCCGTCACCTCCTTCTTGCGCTGCACGCCGTAGCCGACGACCACCACGTCGTCCATCATGACCGCATCGGTCTCAAGCTGGACGTTGACCACCTTGGTTTCGCCCGCGGCCAGGGTGACCGAGCGGTTCGCCTTGAGGTAGCCGACGAAGCTGTAGTTGATGCTGTGGGTGCCCGCGCCGAGGGAGAGGATGTAGCGGCCATCCATGTCCGTGGAGGCTCCGCGGGCCCCGCCATTGGCGAGAACGGTGGCCCCGGGCAGGGGTTGGCCATTTTCATCGTTCACCACACCCGAGACGGTCTGGGCCGACAGGGAGGTGGTCAGGAACAATCCGGCCAGGACCGGAAGGATCAATCTGAAGAGGTGCATGAATCGGTTCGATTGGCGGTTCGCCCGAAGGCGGCCCCGAAAATAAACGCGAAGTGTAGAATGGACACGAAGGTGTGGCCGGGGTCACTCCGCATGGAGCCAATGGGCCGCCTGACTGTTGTTTTCAGATACGACCCGAAGGACGAGGGGGCCGAAGGGCAAATCGGTCGGAAGTCGCAGGGATTGGGTGCCCGGGGCGATGGCTTCCCGATGGCAGATGCGTCCCGTGAGATCGAACACCCGAAGCTCGGCGGCACTGGCTAGGGACTCGTGGAAGACGAGGGCTGCGTTCACCCCGGGGTTGGGCGCGATGCGGAATCCGGCTCCTTTTTGGGCCTCGGCAATGGCGAGGATGTTCTCGGGCGTTTCCAATGCCACATCGGTCCACAGGTGGTATTCGCCGGGGGCGAAATCGACGGACGCTTCGAGGTCGGTCACCTCGAAGGATTCTCCCGTGAAGTAGTCATACCATGTGCCGAGGTGCTGGAATCCCGGAGCCATGGACAGGTCGGTCACCTGGAAGTTGCCGGCCACGACCACATTCATGTCGCTGCCGTTGAGGTGGAGGCGCTTCCCGTAGCCCCAGACGTCCCAGTTGAAGTCGGTCGTCTGGAAGACGGCATGGTCGCGCTTGAGGCCGGACAGGGCTGCCATGACCTGGTAGACCCGATACCGAGCGGCCGCATCCCGGTAATCCCAGCGGACGGGCTTGGCGTCCACGCGGCAGTCCTCGGACACCGTCACCCCGTCACTGCAGGTGTTGATGCTGTAGTCGTAGCCGAGCTCGCCGAATTGCCAGATCATCTTGGGGCCGGGCAGGGGCAGGTTGAAGCAGGCGGCCAGCTCCATTCGGGCTAGCGCCGTTTCGAGCTCGGAGGCGTCATAGCCGCCATTGTTGTTGCCGTATTGGACATTCTTGTACATCAGCCGCTCCTCATCGTGGCTTTCCGCATAGCTCACCGAGCGGGGGTGGTTCCAACCGCGCTCCTGCCAGCTGGCCCAAGCGAGGTTTGAGCTGTAGCCCATGGCGGCCTCCTGGTAGTCGTGAGTCACGTTGGCCCATGTCATGAAGCCCATGTCGCTGAGGGCCTTTTCCTCGTTGTTGTCGGTCCAGTGCTCCAGGATCATGTAGAAGCTGGGATCCTGGTTCCAGACGTGGTTGCCGTACTCCTCCCAGAGGTCAATGCGGTCCTGGTCGTATCCGCCACCTGTCGCATTCCATGTGAAGCCCTGGGACAGGTCCCAGCGGTAGCCGTCCACGTGGAATTCCTCCCGCCAGAAATCCATCACGCGCTTCGTGAAGTCCTGAGTGGCCTGGGCCTGGTGGTCGTAATCGAAGAAGAAGCTGAAGCTGTTGGCCGGGGGCTGGACGTTGAAGAACGGGTTGGTCGGGGAGGGGGCATTGCCCTGCCACCACATCAGGATCTGGGGATTCGGCCAGTCACTGTGGTTGAGCACCATGTCGAGGATGACGGCGATGCCGCGCTCATGGCAGGCGTCGACGAGTTCCTTGAACTTGTCCTTGGGACCGTACGCCTTGTCGACGGCGAAATAGAAGGAGGGGTTGTAGCCCCAGCTGTCGTTGCCGTTGAACTCGTTGATGGGCATGAGCTCGAGGGCGGTGATGTTGAGCGAGCTCAGGTAATCGAGCGTATCGAGAATGAATTGGAAGGTGCGTTCCTCGCTGAAGTCCCGGACGAGCAACTCATAAATCACGAGATTCTCCTGCGCCGGGCGCTCGAAGTCGCCATCGGTCCACTCGAATTGTGGGCCGCCTGTCTTGAAGACGCTGACCGGAGCCTGGTTGGTCAATCCCACAGGGTAATCAATCAGGAACGGATAGGTCGATTCGGGAATCCAATTGTCGTTCCAGTAATCGAGTTGCTTCTCGGCATACGGATCGGGGAAGCGGTCGTCATTCGGCATGACGTGGTACTGGTAGCGGTACTCCTGGTTGGGGTTGATGCCGGTGAGCTCGATCCAGAACCGCTGGCCATCGGGCGTCACATTCATCATGAAGTCCTCCTGGATGGCCCAGTCGGTCAGGTCCCCGATGAAGAACACGTGGCTTTTGTCCGGAGCAAAGAGCTGCATGACGATGGACGTACCGTCGGCGGACGGGTTGAGTCCGTCCACCGTGCCGGCGGGAGCCTCGGCCACTGTGGGGCTGTCCGGCAGGACGATCAAATCCACTTCGGCGGTCGCCGTTTCCGCGCCGTTGTCGGCGGAGAAGACGATGGTGGAGGTGCCGGCCTCGGTCGGGGTGAAGTCGAAGTCGAGCTGGGTGGCGTCCAACGCTTCGGCCAAGACCTCTCCGTTCAGGTTGAAGGTCAGATGGGCCGGTTCAGTGGCGGTGGCGGAGAGGGGCACGACATTGCCGGCGACCACCAGCGCACTCGATTCCTGCGGCTGCAGGAACACGGCTTCAAATCCGCCGGCACTCAAGGGGAGGAAGATGTCGCTTCCGTCGGTGTCCCGCCCGACGAGGGATCCCGTTCCATTGCGGAAGACCATGGCGAGTTGTTCCGCCTCGACCCCGGCTCCGATGCCGTAGAAATCGGCCAAGGTCTGGCCTCCGAAATCGTAGCTCCACAGGTCGGTGCCCTCATAATCCATAACCCACTGCGGGTCAGTACTGGCCCACGGCATGTTCACGTACTGCCAATCCGTGGGCGTGGAGCTTTGAGACGTGATCAGTCCGGTGTGGATGTAGACGGGAATGGTGCCCTGCAATTCACCGTTGCCTTCTGTCGCGTCATAATACAGGGTCACCTGGTCGTCGACGGAGGGGAAGGGGGGGTCTGTCCAGACGACTTGAGCCTGTATAAGAAGGGGCAAACAAAATGAAAGAAGAAGCAATGCTGGACGCATGGCGGCAGAATCAGGGTGTAAGACGGTGTCGTAGGTGTCAAAAATACACCTCAGTCCGACCTCCGAAAGGTGTACAACTGCGCAGGCTTGTGCAACACGCCCTCCTGTTTCTCATCGAGGGGCACGATGCACGGCATCTTCTTCACGTTCTTCCTAAAGTTCCGCTTGTCCAGCGTCTTGTTTAGGATGATCTCGTACAGCCTCTGAAGCTGACCGAGGGTGAATTTCTCGGGGAGCAGTTCGTAGACGAGTTGATGGTGAGCAGCATCCTCCCTGATCGTGAGCAGGGCGGCGTCGACAATCTGGTTGTGGTCGAAGGCCAGGCGGGGCAAATCCTGGAGAGGACACCATTCGGCCCGGCTGGCGAAGCTGCTAGGCTTTGGCCGGTAATACTCCATGGCCACCAGGCTGTAGTAGCCAATGGTCACCACACGGCGGTCAGGGTAGGGGCGCATCCGGCGAAGCCAATCCTGGTCTTTCTCGTCCGCTACCCGCTCCGGGTCACCGAAGGCTCGGAATTGCTTCAAAAAGATGCCTTCCAACGAGGTGAGGGTAGAGAGAATGCGGGCCGCGGCCTCATCGAGGTCTTCCTTCGGATACACCAAGTCGCCGGGTATGGCCATGTGGAATCGGTCGGTTCCCATGTCTTCTCCGGGCAGTCCCTGCCGGATGAGAAGGACCTGAAGTTGGTCACCATCAAATCCGAAGACCACGTTGTCGACGCTGACGTCGAAAGCCGCGGATTCGACACCCGTGACCGGTTGGTGTGTTTCTCGAAGGATCATTGCCTTGGTGTCAAAAGTACACCAATTTCCACAAGGCGCTCGCCGCCGTACATTCGCGGCCCTGATTACGATGAGCAAGATTCAACGCATTGGAGTGCTGACGAGCGGTGGAGATGCCCCTGGCATGAACGCCGCCATCCGCGCCGTGGTCCGCGCCGCTGTCTTTCACGGCATCGAAGTGACGGGTGTTTTTCAGGGCTACCAAGGCCTGATCACGGGTGATCTCAAGCGCCTGCACGCCCGCTCCGTGGCCAAGATCCTCGGTCGGGGCGGCACCATCCTCAAGAGTGCCCGTTGCCAGGATTTCTACGAGCCCGGGGGCCGTGCGAAGGGGGCCGAAGTGCTCCGCAACGGCAACATCGACGCTCTTGTGGTCATCGGGGGCAACGGCACATTTACAGGGGCCATGAAGCTCGCGGAAGAGCACGGCGTCCGGGTCGTGGGCATTCCCGGGACCATCGACAACGATCTGGCGGGCACGGACTACACCATCGGGTACGACACCGCCACAAATACGGTCGTGGAGGCCGTGGACAAGATCCGGGATACGGCCAGCAGCCACAACCGGTTGTTCTTCGTGGAGGTGATGGGCCGGGACAGCGGCTACATCGCCCTCAAGACGGGCATCGCCACCGGAGCCATCGCCGTGATGACGCCCGAGGCCGGCATGGACATTGACGATCTCATCGGCATCCTCGAGCGGGGGGAAGAGTCCAATAAGACCAGTTCCATTGTCATCGTCGCCGAAGGGGATGCGAATGGAGGCGCGATGGAAATCGCCGCGAAGGTTCATTCCCGATACGACAAATACGACACGCGGGTGACCGTGCTCGGCCACATCCAGCGTGGAGGTGACCCCAGCTGTTTCGACCGGGTGTTGGCCAGCCGGATGGGCGTGGGCGCCGTAGAGGCGTTGCTCGCCGGACAAACCGCCGTGATGGCCGGCATCGTGAACGATGAGGTGGTCTACACCCCGTTCGCGGAAGCCATCAACCGCAAATCAAAAGGGCTGGACGAAGAACTTCGCGTGGCCCAAATCCTCAGCATCTGAACGCAAACCCTACACCATGACCAAGGTTGCCATCAATGGATTCGGCCGCATCGGCCGGCTCTCCTTCCGCCAGCTCCTGACCAAGGACGGCGTTGAAATCTGTGCCATCAATGACCTGACCAGCGTCGATACGCTGGCCCACCTGCTCAAGTACGACAGCATCCACGGCCGCTTCCCGGGTGAGGTTCGCGTTGAAGGAGGTCATCTCGTGGTCAATGGCAAGACCATCCATGTCACCGCCGAACGCGACCCGGCCGCCCTGCCGTGGGGCGACCTCGGCTGCGATGTTGTCGTGGAGAGCACGGGCGTCTTTCGGGATCCCGAGGGGGCCGGTAAGCACCTGACTGCCGGTGCCCGAAAGGTGGTCATCTCCGCCCCGGCCAAAGGTGGGGTCAAGACCGTTGTCCTCGGTGTCAACGATGGTGTGCTGACCGCGGAAGACACCATCCTGTCCAACGCCAGCTGCACCACCAACTGTCTGGCCCCGATGGCCAAGGTGCTCAACGACAGCTTCGGGTTGGAGCAGGGTTACATCACGACCATCCACGCCTACACGTCCGACCAGCGGATCCAGGACGCCCCGCACAGCGATCTTCGCCGTGCCCGCGCCGCCGCGATGAGCATGATTCCCACGACAACGGGTGCCGCTGTGGCCGTTGGCCTCGTCCTGCCTGAGTTGAAGGGCAAGCTGGACGGTGTAGCCGTCCGGGTTCCGACCCCGACGGGTTCCGTGACCGATCTCGTTGCCACGCTCAGCCGCGAGGTGACGGCCGAGGAGGTCAATGCCGCCATGAAGGCCGCAGCCGATGGCCCGATGAAGGGCATCCTCGAATACACCGAGGACCCCATCGTCAGCGCCGACATCGTGGGCAACCCGCACAGCAACATCTTCGACGCCGGCATGACCTCCGCTCAGGGCAACATGGTCAAGGTCTTCGGTTGGTACGACAACGAAATGGGCTATTCCGCCCGCGTCGCGGATCTCGTGAAGCGCATCGGCTGAGACCATGCGCATCCTGATTGCGGACAGCGGATCGACGAAGTGCGACTGGCAATTGCTCGATGAATCGGGCAAGGAAATCGCGGAATTCCACACGATGGGATTCAACCCCTATTTCCATACCGCTGATCTGGTGGAGGAGGTGATGGGGGCCAATGCGGACGTCCAGAAAATCGCCTCCGACATCACGCATGTCTTCTTTTACGGAGCGGGAAGCAGCAGTGAGGAACTTTGCGGCATCATTCAGGATGGCCTGCAACGTGTCTTCGCCGGGGCCAGCGTGGTCGTCGACCACGACCTCGTCGGCGCCGCCTTCAGCACCTACGATGGTCGTCCGGGCATCACGTGCATCATCGGAACAGGTTCCAACAGCTGTCATTTCGATGGCAATGAGGTCCACGAGGAAGTGCCGGCCCTGGCCTACATCCTCGGGGATGAGGCGAGCGGAAGCTGGCATGGCAAGAAGCTCCTTGCTGCGCGACTCTACCACCGCCTGCCAGCCGAGGTAGCGGCCGACTTCGATGCGACCTACGGGTTCTCCAAGTCGGACATCATCGACAAGGTCTACCGAGAGCCGGACCCCAACGTCTTTCTGGCCAGTTTCATGACCTTCATCGGAAAGCACAAGGAGCAGCCCCTGTTCCAGGCCTGGCTGAAGGAGGGATTCGGGACCTTCTTGGATGTGCATGTCAAGTGCTTTGCCAATTGGGCGTCCGAACCGGTGCACTTCATCGGCAGCGTGGCCTACCACTTCCAGGACGAGCTCCGCGCCGTCTGTGAGGCGGAGGGCATCACGGTGGGGGCGATCATCAAGAAGCCGATCGACGGCTTGGCCTCCTACCACCTGAAGCACATTCTGCCGGCCTTGCAGTCCTGAACCATGGCGTTCGAACTCCAAGCCTGCCTCTTCGATCTGGACGGTGTCATCGTGGACACCGCCAAGTACCACTTCACGGCGTGGCAGCGGCTCGCCGATGAGCTTGGCGTGCCGTTTGACCATGCGGACAACGATCAATTGAAGGGCGTGAGCCGTGTGGATTCCCTCGAGTACATCCTGCGGAAGGGCAATCTCGAGCTGGACAACGACACCAAGGTCCGTCTGATGGACCGCAAGAACGAGTGGTACCTCGCCCAAGTCGAGGCCATGCAGCCCGACGAGCTGTTCCCCGGGATCGTGGCCTTCATCGATGAACTCCGGGCGGCCGGGGTCGGCGTCGCGCTCGGGTCGAGCAGCAAGAATGCGCCGCTCATCCTGGACCGTTGCCGCATCGCGGACCGGTTCGATGTCATCATCGACGGCAACAGCATCACCTTCTCCAAGCCCGACCCCGAAGTCTTCCTGAAGGGGGCGGATGCCCTCGGCTCGGAACCGGCCCGCACCGTGGTGTTCGAGGACGCCGTGTCCGGTGTGCAGGCCGCCTTGAATGGCGGTTTCCGTGTGGTCGGCATCGGCGACGCCAAGACCCTCAGCAAAGCGGACTTCATCCTCGATGGCTTCGACGGCTTCACGATGAGAAGCTTGGTCGACCGCCTCTCCTGATTCTACTTTCGTTCTCCATGGAACGCTATCTCGACATCGACCCCTGGAAAGTGGTGGAGACGGGATTCCACCCCGATCGCCAGCGCAGTTCCGAATCCATCTTCAGCATTGGCAACGGCCGTTTCGGCCAGCGTGCCAACCACGAGGAGGTCTACTCCGGCGACCACCTGCGCGGCAGCTATGTCGGTGGTGTCTATTACCCGGACAAGACCAAGGTCGGCTGGTGGAAGAACGGCTACCCCGAGTATTTCGCCAAGGTGCTCAATGCTCCGGATTGGACGTCCATCCGCGTCCGGATCAATGGCGTGGAGCTCGACCTGGCCAAGCAGGCGCCCCGCCACTTCCGGCGGACCCTCGACATGCACATCGGCCTGCTCACGCGGTCCTTTGAGGTGGACATCGCCGGGTGCATCCTGTCGGTGAAGGCCCAGCGCTTCTGCAGCATGGCAGACGTCGAAACGGCCCATGTGCGCTACGCAATCGATGTGCTATCCGGTGAGGCCAATCTCGAGCTGGTGGCTCTGCTGAACGGGGATGTCCAGAATGAGGACGCCAATTGGGAAGAGCGCTTTTGGGAAGTGGTCGAAAAGGGGGGAGACGCCGAAGGTGGCCACCTGCTCGTCAAAACCCGCAAGACCGGCTTCCAGGTGGGCCATGCCTTCCGGGCCTCGTGCGCCGTGGACGGCCAACCCGTCGAGGCCCAGGCTTCTCCGCTCGAGATGGGGCACGCCCTCGCGTTCTCTTGCACGGCATCGGCTGGGGCCTCGGTCCTCCTCGACAAGCAGGTGGGCCTCGTCCGTGATTTCGACCACGCTCCGGACGCCCTCATCGCTGTGGCCCAGCAAAAGGCGGCCGAGGCCGAGGCCAACGGTTGGAACGCAGCACGGCAGGATCACGCCATGGCCTGGGCGGCCATTTGGGAAGGGGCGGACATCGTCATTGAAGGCGACGACGCAGCCCAGCAGGCCATCCGATTCAACATCTTCCACCTGAACCAGACCTACACCGGGGACGACCCCCGGCTCAACGTGGGTCCCAAGGGGTTCACGGGGGAGAAGTACGGCGGGGCAAGCTATTGGGACACGGAGGCCTATTGCCTGCCGTTCTTCCTCGGCACCCATCCTGCCTCGGTTTCCCGCCAGTTGCTCGTTTACCGACGCAACCACCTCGAGCGCGCCATCGAGAACGCCGAAAAGCTCGGGTTCACCGGAGGCGCGGCACTCTACCCGATGGTCACCATGAACGGGGAGGAGTGCCACAACGAGTGGGAGATCACCTTCGAGGAAATCCACCGCAACGGCGCCATGGTCTACGCCATCCACAACTACATCCGTCAGAGCGGAGACGCGGCCTACATGGCCGACGGTGGATGGGAAGTCGTGCTCGGTGTGGCCCGGTTCTGGGCCCAGCGCGTCAATTGGTCTGAAGCCAAGCAGGCTTGGGTTATGCTCGGCGTGACCGGCCCGAACGAATACGAGAACAACGTCAACAACAACTGGTACACCAACCGCCTCGCGGCGTGGTGCCTCCAGTACGCTGGTGAAGCACTGGACTGGATGAAGGCCCATGCGCCTGATGCCCTTGCCGAGCAGAACGCCCGGTGGTCCTTCGATGAGTCCGCAGAGCGCCCACATTGGGAGTCCGTTTCGAACGGCATGTTCTACCCGTCTTTGGAGGGCACCCGCGTGTTCCTTCAGCAGGACGGCTACATGGACAAGGAGCAGCGGATGGCGGCCGACCTCGACGATGCCGAGCGCCCCATCAACCAACACTGGAGTTGGGACCGCATCCTGCGTTCGGTCTACATCAAGCAGGCCGACACCCTGCAGGGCTTCTACTTCTTCGAAGACGAATTCGACGAAGAGACGCACCGCGAGAACTTCGAGTTCTACGAGCCGAGGACGGTGCACGAGAGCAGCCTGAGCCCTTGCGTCCACGTGGTCCTAGCGGCCAAGCTCGGCATGGAGGAGAAGGCGGTGGAAATGTACCTCCGGACCGCCCGCCTCGACCTGGACGACTACAACCGCGAAGCCTACCAGGGATTGCACATCACGTCCATGGCCGGCACGTGGATGAGCGTCGTGGAGGGCTTCGGCGGGTACCGCGTTGTGGACGGTGTGCCCCACTTCAAGCCCATTTTGCCCTCAGTCTGGAAGGGCTATGCGTTCAACCTCCACTTCCGGGGTCGACAGCTCCAAGTGGCCGTCAAGCCCGAGGGCTGCGACGTGACCTTGACGTCTGGGGATCCGCTCGACATCGTGGTCGACGGCGAGCCGCGGCGGTTGGGCTGAGCATCGTCAGTCGACCCACAAGCTGTTGATGGCCCCTGGCGTTCCGCCCACATTGATTGATGCCGACCACGTCGCCGCATCCGAAGCGGGCCCAAAGAGGAACAGGCGCTCCAACGAGGGGCCCTGGCCATCCGGAGCGGCATCCCAGTCGCCTGTGTCGCTGTATTCCACATACTCGACTACGGTGCTGTCAGGCGCTCGAAGGGCCAGCAGTTCCCCGGAATTGTTCAGCCCGCCAGTTCCCCAATCGAAGACCGGATAGCCCAATCCAGCGTAGGTGGTGGAGGCGGTGGTGACCACCACGAAATCCCCGGGTTGCAGCCAGCTGTCCTCAGGAAAGGTGAAGTCGAGGCCTTCACTCAAGGACCACCCGGCGAGGTTGACTGCAACGGAGTCCGCATTGGTCAGTTCAAGGAACTCATAGTTGGAGTCACTTCCCTGTTGGGAGCCGGGGTTGTAGTGAAGCTCGGTGAAGCGCACGTCCGGCCAGGACAGGGACTCGGGAGGGTCGACTTCGCAATGGGCGCCGAAATCGGCGAGCATCAACAGCAGATCGGCCATGCCGACCACGCCATCGCCATCGAAGTCACTGCGGCAGGAATCGTCAACCGGCGGCCAAGCGATTGCAACGGAGGAAAGGAACAAGGAGAAGGACAGAAGGAAGGGGCGAAACATGGAAACCAGAGATTGCATTCGTTGCCGAAGCACGGGCAAGGCTGGCCATGAAAAACCCGGCGTTCACCGATGGGCACGCCGGGTTTGCTGATGTCGTTGTGGGCTGTTCAGAGGTGCTCGTTGGCCAGGTTGGCCAGCTCGCTCCGCTCCCCCTTGTCGAGGGTGACGTGGCAGAAGAGGTCGCGGCCCTTGAGCCGGTCAATCACATAGCTCATGCCGTTGGACTGCTCGTCGAGGTAGGGCGTGTCAATCTGCCGGACATCGCCCGTGAGGATGATCTTGGAATTCTCGCCAGCCCGGGTGATGATGGTCTTGACCTCGTGCGGGGTCAGGTTCTGGGCCTCGTCTACGATGAAGATGACGTTGGACAGACTCCGGCCCCGGATGTAGGCGAGGGGACAGATGGTGATCTTGCCTTGGGCCCTCATCTCCTCGATGGCCCGATACTTCCGCTCGTTCTGGCCGAACTGGCTCTTGATGAAGTTCAGGTTGTCCCAGAGCGGCTGCATGTAGGGATTGACCTTTTCCTCAGCATCGCCGGGCAGGTACCCGATGTCGTTGTTGCTCAGCGGGACGATGGGCCGAGCCAAGATGATCTGGTCGAACTTGTTCTTCTGCTCCAGGGCACCGGCGAGGGCGAGGAGCGTCTTGCCGGTTCCCGCCACGCCACTGACCGTGACGAGATGGACGTCCGGGTTCATGATGGCGTGCAAGGCAAACGCCTGTTCGGCATTCTTGGGCTTGATTCCGTAAGCGTAACTCTTATCGACCCGCTCGATGAGCTTCTTCTCTTCGCTGAAGAACCCGAGGGCGGAGGAGGAGCAATTGCGAAGGATGTAGAAGTGGTTGTTGCGGCGCTCCTTGCCCAGCACGGAAATCTTCCGGGTCTGGCCAGAAACGTACATCTTCCGGACCACCTCGCCATCGATGCCTTCGATGAGCGTCTTGCCGCTATAGAGGTGCTTGTTGTCCTTGACCTTGCCGGTCTTGAAGTCCTCAGCGGGCAGGTTGAGCGCCTTGGCCTTGAGCCGGAGGTTGATGTCCTTCGAGACCAGGACCACTTTCATGGAAGGCTCATCGTGCTGCAACTGCAATGCGGCACTCAGGATCTTGTGGTCGTTGGTCTTCTTGTCGAAGACACGCGAGGCGTCAAGCCCACTCGGGTGACCGTCGTCGCTCATCACAATGCGCATGAGGCCATCCTGTCCGTTCTCTAGGGGAATCCACTCTTGCAGGGTGTACTCCTTGCTCAGCCGGTCGATGATGCGGATGCACTCGCGGGCCTCGAAATTCTTGGTGTCATTGCCCACTTTGAACGTGTCCAGCTCCTCGAGGACCGTGATCGGAATGGCCACGCGGTTGTCCTCAAAGCTCTTGATCGCGTTGTGGTCGTGAAGGAGGACGGAGGTGTCGATGACGAAGACCTTGACTTTGGTCTCGGAGGCTGCCTTTTTGGACTTGCCCTTCTTGCTCGCCGATGTCTTGGTCGGCTCGGTCTTGGTCTCGGCCGGAGTGTTCCCGGAGTCAGGTTCCAGATAAGGAGTCTTGGTCGTCAAGTTCGATCGGTTGTGGGGCATTCCCATGGTCGGGAAGAGGCTCCGGGTTCACGATGCGCTGTCACGTTTGCGACATCCCCAAGCTATTCCGAGCATACGAGCGTGCGGCACCCCTACGCTTGGACTTCTTCACGTTCAAGCCGGGAGAGAAAAACCATCCGGTTCAATCCTCTGATCGACAGAGGATTCACCCTCGAATTTTGACCAGTCCAGATTGACCGACAGGCAACCCGGATTCCGCTTACCCATCGTCCTGTCCGAAATACAGGTCGAACATGCCCTCAGGCAACTCGAGGCTGATGGTTCGGGCCTTGCGGTCCACTTCGCGCAGGACGGCGTCGGACATGGGGAAGAGCCCTTCGACGCCATTTCGGTTG